>NZ_QNVJ01000079.1 GCF_003350345.1 Alkalilacustris brevis | reverse complement strand
TTCTGCGCACCTTCAACGCCGGCATCGGCCTGGCGCTGGTGGTGGCCCCCGAGGCGGCCGCGCAGCTCGAGGCGCAGCTCGAGGCGGCGGGCGAAACCGTCTTCCGCATCGGCGAGATCGAGCCCGGCGAAGGCATAAGCTATACCGGGGCGTTGGCGTGACACGGCGGGTGGCGCAGGAGAAGGCACGAGGGAAGGCCGGGGCTGGCGTTTTGCGCGCGGGGCACTAAATGGTGGGAAAAGGCGGCCCGGGCGTCCGCCGCCGGGCCTTATGACGGGAGACTTGCCAATGCTGACCAGACGCGGCGTGATGGAACTGGGGCTGGCCTGCTCGGTGGCGGCGTTGCTGCCCTGGCGGGCGGGCGCCGAGGTGCCGACACTCGACGAGATGCGGCAGGCCTTCACCAGCGGGGCCGCGACCGAAGCCGGCGGGCTGGAGCTGAACATCACCGAACTGGCGGAGAATGGCGCCTCGGTCCCGGTCGAGCTGCGCGCGCCCGAAGGCGCGGTGGCGCTGATGATGCTCATGCCCGGCAATTTCCAGCCCCACGCCTTTACCGCGCGGTTCGGCCCGGCGGCGGGCAGCCCGCGGCTGGCCACGCGCATCCGCTTGGCGCAATCGCAGGAAGTGATCGCCCTGGCCGAGATGGCCGACGGGCGTTTCCTGGAGGCGCGCAAACATGTCGATGTGACGCTGGGCGGCTGCATCACGGGCTGAGCCGGAGACAAGGAGTTCGACAATGAGTGTAACCCCCCGTGTTCGCGTGCCTGCATCGGCCAGCCCCGGCGAGGTGATTTCGATCCGCACGCTGGTGAGCCACCCGATGCATACCGGCTTCATGGAAGACGCGCGCGGCGAGATCATTCCGCGCCACATCATCAACCGCTTCACCTGCGACTTCAACGGCGAGACGGTCGTCGACATGGAGATCGCGCCGGGGCTCGCCCATGACCCGTATATCGAGTTCGACGTGCGCGTGGACGAGTCGGGCGAGTTCGCCTTCGCCTGGCATGACGACGATGGCTCCGTCTACACGCAAGAGGCGCGAATCGAGGTGGGTTGAGGCGCGCCGTGACCTGATGCGCGCGAAAAGAACAGCTTTCCGTTTTTGCCGTCGCTTGTGGGACACTTTCACCGCAACGGCCGGCAATCAGGGCAGGGCGGTTTTTCACGGTGGCGTGACCATCGTGAAGAAATATTCTAGATTACACAATGATATGCCGGACGTCGCAGCGTGCGGCTAGCGACAGGAGGGATCAGGATGCCAATGAACAGACGCAGTTTCATCGGAGCGGTGGCGGCAGGCACGGCCGCGCTTTCGGCGCCGATGGTGATGGGCCAGGTGCGGCCGCGGGTTGTGGTGATCGGTGGCGGCTCGGGCGGCGGCACGGCGGCGCGCTACATCGCCATGGACAGCCAGGGCGAGATCGACGTCACGCTGATCGAGCCGACGCGGCGCTACTACACCTGCTATTTCTCGAACCTCTATCTGGGGGGCTTTTGGGATTTTGACGGGCTGGGCCACAGCTATGGCACCATGGCGTCGCGCTACGGGGTCAATGTGGTGCATGACTGGGCCGTTGGCGTGGATCGCGATGCGCGCACTGTCGCGCTGGCAGGGGGCGGCAGCGTGCCCTATGACCGGCTTGTCATCTCGCCGGGGATCGATTTCGTCGAGGGCGCGGTGCCGGGCTGGGATGTCACGGCGCAAGACCGCATGCCCCATGCCTACAAGGCCGGCACCCAGACCGCGCTTCTGAAATCGCAGATCGAGAACATGCGCGAGGGGGGCACCTATGCCATGGTCGCGCCGCCCAACCCCTATCGCTGCCCGCCGGGGCCGTATGAGCGGATCTCGATGGTCGCCCATGTGTTCAAGGAGCAGAACCCCACCGCCAAGATCCTGATCGTGGATCCGAAGGAGAACTTCTCCAAACAGGGGCTGTTCGAAGAGGGCTGGCAGCGTCATTACCCCGGCATGATCGAACGCATCGGCCCGGATTTCGGTGGCGACAAGGTGTCGGTCAACCCCGAGACGATGGAGATCGACATCGACGGGCTGGTCGAGCAGGTCGATGTCTGCAACGTCATCCCGGCGCAGAAGGCCGGGCGCATCGCCGAGATCGCGGGCCTGACCAACGAGGCCGGCTGGGCGCCAGTGCGGCCCGAAGACATGCGCTCGCGCATGGATGATGCGATCTTCGTCCTGGGCGACGCGAGCCAGCAGGGCGACATGCCGAAATCGGGCTTTTCGGCCAACAGCCAGGCCAAGGTGGTGTCCAACGCGATCCGCCACGAGCTGACCGATGCGCGGCTGTTCCCGGCGCGCTATTCCAACACCTGCTGGTCGCTGATCGCCACCGATGATGGTGTGAAGGTCGGCGCCTCCTACGAGCCGACCGAGGAAAAGATCGCCACGGTGGACAGCTTCATCAGCCAGACCGGCGAAGATGCCGAACTGCGGCGCCAGACCTACCAGGAGAGCATCGGCTGGTATAACGGCATCGTGGACGATATCTTCGGCTGAGCCCGGGGGGCGAAGCGGGCCGGCCAGCGAGGGCCGCCCATGAAAAGGATATGACGCGCGCCCCGTTCCCCTGCGGACGGGGCGCGCGAGTTTTTGAGATTTCCCGGGCACAGCTTGCCGTTTTGCGCGGTTGCCGTTATCGCGCAGTCGAGTATGTGCCGGACAGGGCAAACGCGAGGACAGGCAACATGGCCGGTATCGAAGAGCTGGAGAAGATCACGCGGGAACGTATCGCGGTGCTCGACGGGGCCATGGGCACGATGATCCAGCGCCACAAACCCGACGAGGCCACCTATCGCGGCGCGCGCTTTGCCGATTACCCGTCGGATGTGGCGGGCAATAACGAACTGCTCAGCCTGACCGCGCCCGACATGATCCGCGATATCCATGCCGATTTCGTGCGCGCCGGCGCCGACATCCTGACCACCAACACCTTTGGCGCAAATGCCATCAGCCAGGCAGATTACGGCATGGAAGACCTGGTGGACGAGATGAACGCCGAGTCGGTGCGCCTGGCGCGTGAGGCGATCGAGGCGGCCGCGCCGGGCCGGCCCTGTTTCATTGCCGGTGCCATCGGCCCCACCAACCAGACGGCAAGCATCTCGCCCGATGTGAACGATCCAGGCTATCGCAAGGTCACGTTCGACGATCTGGCGGCGGCTTACGGGCAGGCGGCGCGGGCGCTTATCAAGGCCGGGGCCGACCTGATCCTGATCGAGACGGTGTTCGACACGCTTAATTGCAAGGCCGCGATCTATGCGATCGAGTCATTGCGCGACGAGATGGACGTGCCGCCGCTGATGATCTCGGGCACGATCACTGACCGGTCGGGCCGCACCCTGACCGGCCAGACGCCCGAGGCCTTCTGGGCCAGCATCAGCCACGCGCGGCCCTTTGCCGTGGGGCTGAACTGCGCGCTTGGGGCCGCCGAGATGCGCGCGCATATCCGCACGCTTGCGGGCATCGCCGACACCCGCGTCAGCGCCTACCCGAATGCGGGCCTGCCCAACGAGATGGGCGGCTATGACGAAACCCCCGGCGAGACCGCCGCGCATCTGGGCGAATGGGCCGAGGCCGGGCTGGTCAATATCGTCGGCGGCTGCTGCGGCACCACGCCTGAGCATATCGCCGCCATCGCACAGGCGGTTGCCGGAAAGCCCCCGCGCCGCATCCCGCCGCGCGCCGAGGTGCTGCGCCTGTCGGGGCTGGAGCTGTTCGAAGCCGGGAGGGTCGCATGAGCGATATCAGCCGTTTCATCAATATCGGCGAGCGCACCAATGTCACCGGCTCTGCGCGGTTCAAGAAGCTGATCATGGAGGGCGATTTTCCGGCTGCGCTGGAAGTCGCGCGCAGCCAGGTCGAGAACGGCGCGCAGATCATCGATGTCAACATGGACGAGGGGCTGCTCGATTCCGAGGCGGCGATGGTCACGTTTCTCAACCTGATGGCGGCCGAGCCCGATATCTCCCGCGTGCCGGTGATGATCGATTCATCGAAATGGTCGGTGATCGAGGCCGGGCTGAAATGCGTGCAGGGCCGTTCGGTCGTCAACTCGATTTCGCTCAAGGAAGGCGAGGCGCCGTTTCTCGAACAGGCCCGCGCGGTGCGCCGCTATGGCGCGGCGGTGGTGGTGATGGCCTTCGACGAGGGCGGCCAGGCCGAAACCGCGCAGCACAAGTTCGAGATCTGCAAACGCTCGCATGATCTGCTGGTTGGCAAGGCGGGGTTCGACCCGTGGGACATCATCTTCGACCCGAACATCTTTGCCGTCGCCACCGGGATCGAGGAGCACAACGACTACGCCAACGCCTTTTTCGAGGCCACGCGCATGATCAAGGCGGCGATGCCGCATTGCTATGTCTCGGGCGGGCTTTCGAACGTGTCGTTCAGCTTTCGCGGCAACAACCCGGTGCGCGAGGCGATGCATTCGTGTTTCCTCTATCACGGGATCCGCGCGGGGCTCGACATGGCCATCGTCAATGCCGGGCAGATCACCGTCTATGACGATATCCCCGACGAGCTGCGCGAGCATGTCGAGGACGTGCTGCTTAACCGCCGCCCCGACGCGACCGACCGGCTGCTGGCGATTGCCGACAAGTATCGCGGCTCGGGCGAGGCGCAGAAGAAATCCGACCCCAAATGGCGCGAGGCCCCGGTCGAGGAACGCCTGCGCCACGCGCTGGTGCATGGCATCACCGATTTCGTTATCGAGGATACCGAAGAGGCGCGCCAGAAGGCCGACAAGCCGCTGCACGTGATCGAAGGCCCGCTGATGGATGGCATGAACGTCGTCGGCGATCTGTTTGGCGAGGGCAAGATGTTCCTGCCGCAGGTGGTGAAATCGGCCCGCGTGATGAAGGCCGCCGTTGGCCACCTGATCCCCTATATGGAGGAGGAAAAGCGCCGCACCGGCGATACCTCGGCCAAGGGCAAGGTGCTGATGGCCACGGTGAAGGGCGATGTGCACGACATCGGCAAGAACATCGTCGGTGTTGTCTTGCAGTGCAACAATTACGATGTGGTCGATCTGGGCGTGATGGTCCCGGCCGAGGATATCCTTGCCCGCGCCCGCGAGGAAAAGGCCGATATCATCGGGCTTTCGGGGCTGATCACGCCGTCGCTCGACCGGATGGTGGATGTCGCCGCCGAAATGCAGCGCCAGGGCTTCACGCTGCCCTTGCTGATCGGGGGCGCGACCACCTCGAAAAAGCACACCGCGCTCAAGGTTGCGCCGGAATACGGGCACGGGGTGGTCCATGTGGACGATGCCTCGAAGGCGGTCGGCGTCGTCTCGCGGCTTTTGTCGCCCACGGCGCGGGCGGGGTTGCTGGCCGATGTGGCGGCCGATCAGGAGGCCATGCGCGAGTTGAACGCGCGCGGCGGTGAACGTCCGACGATCCCGCTGGCCGAGGCCCGCGCCAATGCCTTTGACGGCGGCTGGTCGGAGTACACGCCGCCCGCGCCGCAGACGCCGGGGCTGACGGTGGTCGATGACATGACGCCCGGTGATCTGCGCGGACATATCGACTGGGGGCCGTTCTTCGCCACCTGGGAGATGCGCGGAAGGTTTCCCGACATCCTCGATGATCCCGAAAAGGGGCCGACCGCGCGCGAGCTTTACGCCAATGCACAGGCGATGTTTGAGCGGATAGAGCGCGAGGGCTGGTTCACCCTGCGCGGGGTGGTGGGGTTGTGGCCCGCCAACAGCGACGGCGACGATATCGTGATCTGGGCCGACGAGTCGCGCAGTTCGCAAGCCGCGCGCCTGCCGATGCTGCGCCAGCAGGCCTCGAAATCGAAAGAGCGGCCCAACCTCTGCCTTGCCGATTTCGTGGCGCCGCTGGGCACGCCCGACTGGGTAGGCGGCTTTGCCGTCACCTCCGGCCCCGAGGTGCACGCGATAGCGGCCCGCTTCAAGCAAGAGGGCAACGATTACGACGCGATCATGGTGCAGGCATTGGGCGACCGGCTGGCCGAGGCCTTCGCCGAGGCGCTGCACGAGCGGGTGCGCAAGGCGCTTTGGGGCTATGCCGCCGACGAGCGGCTGTCGAACGAGGATCTGGTCGCCGAGCGGTATCGCGGCATCCGGCCCGCACCGGGCTATCCGGCTTGCCCCGATCACACCGGCAAACGCGTGCTTTTTGATCTGCTGGACGCGCCGCGCCACACCGGGCTGACGCTGACCGAAAGCTGCGCGATGTGGCCCGCGGCGGCGGTGTCGGGACTCTATTTTGCGCATCCCGATGCCAGCTATTTCGGGGTGGGGCGGATCGGGCGCGACCAGCTTGCCGACTATGCCCCGCGCGCCGGCATGACGCCGGAGGAGGCCGAACGCTGGCTCGCGCCCAACCTCAGCTATACGCCGGGGCGCAGCGCCCCTGGGGCAGAGCGCAAGATCGCCTGAAGCGCGTGCGGTGGAGCCGTAAGTCATATCAGAAACCTCTGCATAATGCGCAATCCGGGCAATCCCGCCCGGCGGCATCGCCGGGCAGCGCCTGCCTGCCCCCCGGCAGGCGCTTGTAACGTCTCAATATATTGAAATTTCGTGAGCTTTTCGACGGGGGCTCCTCTGGCGCCGGTGCGCAAATGCGCCAGCCCAGGCAGGCGCTGCCCGGCACCCCGGCGCGTTTGCCGGTTTCCCATGCGTGGAACCTTGATTACACTACACAAGGGACCGGGCGTATTTTGCCCCTGCCCACGCGGGGGGGGGAAGCGGACCCCGGAGGACAATCGCACCCCAAGCCCCTTTTCATTCCTGCCCGCCCGTGAAATAGGGAAGCGCCAAACGAACCCTCCCGAGGAGAGCCCCATGGAGATTCGCGAGGCCCTAACCTTTGATGATGTGCTGCTGGTGCCCGGTGCCTCCAGTGTGATGCCGTCCACTGCGGATACGTCCACCCGCGTCACGGCCAGGATCCGGCTGAACATCCCGTTGCTGAGTTCGGCGATGGACACCGTGACCGAAGGCCCGATGGCCATCGCAATGGCCCAGGCCGGCGGGATCGGGGTGATCCACCGCAATCTCGACATCGAGACCCAGGCCGATGAGGTGCGCCGCGTGAAGCGCTTCGAATCCGGTATCGTCTACAACCCCGTCACCTTGCGCCCCGACCAGACCCTGGCCGACGCCAAGGCCCTGCAGGCACGCTATTCGGTGACAGGCTTTCCCGTGGTCGATGAAGCCGGGCGCGTCATGGGAATCGTGACCAATCGCGACATGCGCTTCGCCACCGATGACAACACCCCGGTGCGGGTGATGATGACCTCCGACAACCTGGCCATCCTGCGCGAACCCGCCGACCGCGCCGAGGCCCGCAGCCTGATGCAGGCGCGCCGGATCGAGAAGCTGCTCGTCACCGATGCCGAGGGGCGGCTCACCGGCTTGCTGACCCTGCGCGACATCGAGCGCGCGGTGCTCAACCCCCAGGCCAGCAAGGATGACCTCGGGCGGCTCAGAGTCGCGGCGGCCACCACTGTGGGCGATGCCGGGTATGAGCGCAGCGCCGCACTGGTCGATGCCGGTGTTGATCTGGTGGTGATCGACACGGCGCATGGCCATTCGTCGTCGGTGATCGAGGCGGTGAAACGCGTCAAGGCGCTCTCGGGCAAGGTCGAGGTGGTCGCGGGCAATGTCGCCACTGCCGAGGCGACGCAAGCGCTGATCGACGCGGGCGCCGATGCGGTCAAGGTGGGGATCGGGCCGGGCTCGATCTGCACCACGCGGGTGGTGGCGGGCGTGGGCGTGCCACAACTGACCGCGATCATGGATTGCGCCGCCGCGGCGGGCGATGTGCCGATCATCGCCGATGGCGGCATCAAGTTCTCGGGCGATTTCGCCAAGGCCATCGCGGCGGGTGCCTCGGCGGCGATGGTCGGATCGGCCATTGCCGGGACCGAGGAAAGCCCCGGCGAAGTGATCCTGTTTCAGGGCCGCAGCTACAAGGTGTATCGTGGCATGGGCAGCCTTGGCGCCATGGCGCGCGGCTCGGCCGATCGCTACTTCCAGAAGGATGCGGCCTCCGACAAGCTGGTGCCCGAAGGGATCGAGGGGCAGGTGCCCTACAAGGGCTCGGTCAGCGCAGTGCTGCACCAACTCGTGGGCGGCTTGCGCGCGGCGATGGGCTACACCGGCAACGCGACCGTGGAAGAGATGCGCCGAGGGTGCAACTTCGTGCGCATCACCAATGCGGGGCTGAGGGAAAGCCATGTGCACGATGTGCAGATAACGCGCGAGTCTCCGAACTACAGAGGCGGATAATCAAGGTCTTGGCGGTTATTTGCGTGCTGGTGCGAGGGTGGCGCGGGACGGGACATACCCGGAACAAGGCGAAATGCGATGATGTGCAAAAAGGACAGTCTTTGCGCGCCATCGAAGCAATGCTGAAGGCGGGCGAAGTGTTCGCAAATGGTTGCCATAGCTTCCGGTGTTTGAACTCGTCAGTCACAAGCCCACACCGTTAGATCATGGCAGCTCCGTTTGAGGTGGCGTTTGCACGGCATTGGTCGCACTCAGGACCAGACAGGCAGCGCCCAGCGTTGTCCAGCGCCCGAGCCGAAGATCGAGATGCCGACGAACCAGAAGGCCGCCTCGGGGGTGCCGGTGAAATGCGTGGCGATGCCGCGCGCGCCGGTGCCATATCCGGCGCGGAGTGCCGGCCTGTCCGTTGGCTCTGCCAGGAGTGCGACGAACGTCATGGAACACCAGGCGCGCAGACGCTTTCAGCACCGTCAGTGGCCGCGCTTCAATCGTAGCGCAGGTCGGTCGCCTTTCCCCTGAACACCCAGTAAGCCAGCGCCGAGTAGCCGATAATCACCGGCACCACGAACAGCACCCCGATCAGCATGATGAACAGGCTGCCCGGCGCGGCGGCGGCCTCGTATATGGTCATCCGCTCGGGCACCACATAGGGGTAGAAGGAATAGGCCAGCCCCACGAAGGCGAGCACCATCAGCCCGATCGTGGCGGTGAAGGGCAGCCAAGCGAAATGATCGTCCTCGGTGGGCAACCGCCGCAGGCTGATCCACAGCACCGCCAACAGCACCACCGAAAGGATCGGCAGCGGCGCCAGCAGGAAGAATTCGGGCACGGTGAACCACTTGTCCCAGATGCGCGGGCTCATCAACGGCGTGGCCGCCGATATGGCGGCAATGCCCAGCCCCACGCCCCACAGGCTGTGCCGCGCCCAGCCCACGGCCTTGCGTTGCAGATCACCATCGGTTTTCAGGATCAGCCAGGCCGCGCCGATCAGCGCATAGCCAAGGCTGAGAAACACCGCCGAGGCCGCGGCGAAAGCGACGTTGATAGCGGTGTAGTCCAGCCCCATGACATAGAGGCCCAGCATCCAGCCCTGCGCGGCGGCGGTCATCACCGACCCGACGAAGAAGGCCGTATTCCAGGCCCATTTGTGCGGGGCGGGCGCCTTGACACGGAACTCGAAGGACACCCCGCGCAGGATCAGCCCGATGAGCATGATTGCCACCGGCAGATACAGCGCCGTCAGGATCACGCCATGCGCGAGCGGGAAAGCCACCAGAAGCAACCCCACGGCCAGCACCAGCCAGGTCTCGTTGGCGTCCCAGAACGGCCCGATCGAGGCGATCATGCGGTCGCGCTCTTTCGGCGTGGCGAAGGGAAACAAGAGCCCCACGCCCAGATCATAGCCATCAAGGACCACATAGATCAGGATCGACAGGCCCATCAGGGCGGCAAAGGCCAGCGGCAGCCAGATTGTCGGGTCTCCGAACAGGGTCATGGGATCACTCCGCGGGAATTGGGTTGGTTTCGGGGCGGGCGGCATCGTCTTTGCCGGGCTCTTGGTCACTGCCCTGCGCCTGCTTGCGGGTGAGGTAGATCAGCACACCCAGATAGGCGACGAGCAGCACGACGTAGACGACCAGATAGGAAATCAGCGTGCTCATCACCATGCCGGGGGCGACGTCTCCCACGGCGGCCTCGGTGCTCAGCACGCCTTGCACGAGCCAGGGCTGGCGACCGATCTCGGTGGTGTACCAGCCCGCCAGCGTGGCCACCCAGCCCGACAGCGCCATCGGCACGAACAGCCATATCAGCGGGCGTGGCAGCCCCTCCACCCCGCGGCCGCGGCGCATGGCGAAGGCCGCTGCCCAACTCAGCGCCAGCATCGCAAAGCCCAGGCCGACCATGATGCGGAAGGCCCAGAACACCGGAGAGACCGGGGGGTGCTCGACTGCGCCGTCTTCGGTGACGAAGTCATTGAGCCCCGGCACCACCCCGTCGGCGGAATGCTTGAGGATCAGGCTGGCCCCGTTGGGGATGCTGAGCGCAAAGCGGTTCTCGCGCGCCTCCTCGTCGGGCAGGGCAAAGAGCACCAGCGGCACGTTGCCCCGGGTTTCCCAGTTGGCCTCCATCGCGGCGACCTTGGCGGGCTGATGCTCCAGCGTGTTCAGCCCATGCAGGTCGCCCATGAAGATCTGCACCGGGATCAACAGTGCGGCCATCCAGACACCCACGCGCATGGTCTTTCGCAGCTCGTCCGAGCGGTCGCGCATCAGCCAGCGCAGCGCCGAGATGCCCGCGATCAGGAAGGCGACGGTCAGGCCAGAGGCAAGCAGCATATGGATCAGCCGGTAGGGCATGGAGGGGTTGAAGATAATCTCCATCCAGCTGGTGACATGGGCCACGCCGTCGCGCATCTCGAAGCCCTGCGGCGTGTGCATCCAGCTGTTGAGCACCAGAATCCAGAAGGCCGACAAGAGCGTGCCCACCGCCACCGCCACGGTGGCGAAGGTATGCAGCCAGCCCGGCACCTTGCGAAAGCCGAACAGCATGATGCCCAGGAATACCGCCTCCAAGAAAAAGGCCGTGATCACCTCATAGGCCAGCAACGGCCCCGCGATATTGCCCACGCTTTCCATGAAGCCCGGCCAGTTTGTGCCGAATTGGAACGACATGGTGATGCCCGAGACGACGCCAAGCGCAAAGGACAGCGCGAACACCTTTACCCAGAAGAAATAGGCGCGCATCCAGTCCTGATCGCCGGTGCGGTTGTAGCGCCACTTGAAGAATACCAGCACCCAGGCCAGCGCGATGGTTACGGTAGGAAACAGGATATGAAAGGAAATGTTCGCCGCAAACTGGATGCGCGACAACAGCAGGGTATCCATCAGTTCCATTGCTCTGTCCTCGTGTAATCAAAGGGACCGTATTCGCCCTGCCGCCAGAATGTTTCGAGTTCCGACCTCATCTCAAATGAGATGGAGGCCGGCCGTCGAATGGCAAGGTGGTCATGGGGCGCCGCGGTCATTTGTCCCTCCAGTGAGGGTTGCGGCGGGCACCTCAATGGCGCCCGCCTGGTTCGGCTCAGAGTTGGCGAGTCGAAAAATACCAGTCCACCGTATCATATCCTTCCGATGCGCGCGCCTCCGCCGCTTCCGGGGTCTTGGGGGCGGGCACGATTACCGGCTGGCCGGGCACCCAGTTCTCGGGCATGGCGCAGGCGTTCTCGTCCGCGGTTTGCAGCGCGACCAGCAGGCGGTGGATCTCGTCCACCGAGCGGCCGGCGTTCATCGGGTAATAGACCATGGCGCGCAGGACGCCTTCGGGGTCAATGATGAAGGTGGCGCGCACCGCCGCGGTATCCGAGGCACCGGGCTGGATCATGCCATAGGCTGAAGCGGCCTTCATGTTCAGATCCGCGATGATCGGGAATTTAATCTCGACGCCGAACTTCTCCTTGATGCTGAGCACCCAGGCGATGTGCGAATGCACACTGTCGATCGACAGCCCCAGCAGCTCGGCGTCAAGGGCTGCGAAGTCATCCTGCCTTCTTGCGAAGCCGATGAATTCCGTCGTGCAGACCGGGGTGAAATCGGACGGGTGCGAGAAAAGCACCAGCCATTTGCCGCGATAATCGGCGAGCTTCTTCTGCCCGTGTGTGGTGGGCGCGTCGAAGTCGGGGGCCTGTTCGTTCAGGCGCGGCATTGGAATCGGGGTCATGTCGGTCATGGTCTTGCTCCATTTGATTGTTTCACTGGCAATGGGGATACCCCCTTGATGTATATTTGTGAAACGAATAAAAAGGGTAACTAAGATCGAAAAAAGCGATTACGGGGGCCTTCCAATGCTGACCTTGCGCCAGCTGCGCTTTCTCGTCGCCCTGGCCGACGAGTTGAATTTCACCCGCGCCGCCGAGCGCTGCCATGTCACGCAATCGACGCTCAGCGCCGGGGTGCAGGCATTGGAGGAGCAACTGGAACTCCGGCTGGTCGAGCGCAGCCGGCGCAGCGTGATGATGACCGAGATCGGCGCAGAAATCGCCGAACGGGGCCGCGCGTTGCTGCTGGCTGCGCAGGAGATCGAGGAGATCGCCGCCGCGCAGCTACGCCCCGATGAGGGCGATCTGCGGTTGGGCTCGATTTCCACCGCGGGGCCGTTCCTGCTGCCGCCGGCGTTGCCGCGTATCCGCGAAGCGTATCCACATCTCCGGGTCTATCTGCGCGAAGAACTGACCGAAAGCCTGCTCGAAGGGGTGGCCAATGGCCGGCTTGACCTGGCGCTGATCGCCCTGCCGTTCGATATTGGTGGGCTGGCCTGCATGAAGCTCTTTACCGACGGCTATCACCTGGCCGCGCCGCGCGGGCATTGCGGCACACTCACCGATGATGGGGAGCAGTTGCTGCTGCTGGAGAAGGGCCACTGCCTGCAACGCCACGCGCTCAGCGCCTTTCCCGAACGCCGGCTGGAGCAGGATGAAAGCTTCGCCGCCACAAGTCTGACGACGCTGGTTTCCATGGTCAGCGAGGGGCTGGGCATAACCTTGCTGCCCAATCTGGCAGTCGCGGCGGGTATGGCGGCACAGCATGATATTACGCTTGCCCCGCTCCCCGGAGCCCACCCGCGCGAGGTGGTGTTGGTATGGCGCAAAACCTCACCACGCACAGCAGTATTCGAAGGTATTGGCAATGCGCTCATCCAAACGCATGTGGCGATGACCCGGCCGCCGCGGCCAAACCCTTCCGAACACGAAAGCCGGAACCTGACCTGACCCTTGGCTGCAGCGAGGGGGGACCCGATCATTTGCGCGAGGGCGACCAAAGCTGAGAGGCGGCACATGGATCAGGCCACATCCGACATTCGTTGTGATGTCTGGCCCCTTGGTGCCACCGTCAAAAGGGGCTCCCGAGCCGCCTTGCGGCTGCGCGCGGTGTGGTGGAATCTATCGGCGACGCGGGGTTGGCGACGTGGTCGCCTGTGCGCATTCGCGCCCATCTCCGGCGGACGCATGCCCCGCTGTCGGGAATTGGACGAAACCGATCAACTGCGACCGGCACTGGCCGCCATCGGCTGATGATCGCTTGGCCCTGCCATTGACCCTGCACCCCGGGACGCCTATGCTGCAGCGCAGCAAAAAGGTATTCCCACATGGCGAAGAAATCACACGGCAAGCGCATCAACCTTGCCCTACAGGGCGGTGGATCGCATGGGGCACTTACCTGGGGTGTGCTTGACCGCCTGCTGGAGGATGACCGCCTGACGATCGCCGAGATCAGCGGCACCAGCGCGGGGGCGATGAATGCCGTGGTCCTGGCCGACGGCTTTGAACGCGGCGGACGCGAGGGCGCGCGCAGCGCCTTGCGTGGTTTCTGGAAGGCGGTCAGCGATGCCGCGCGGTTCTCGCCGATCCAGCGCAGCCCGTGGGACCGGGCCACAGGAAACTACAGTCTGGATCTGTCACCCGGCTATCTGTTCATGGAAGGGCTCAGCCGCCTGTTTTCGCCTTATGACCTCAATCCCATGGGCGTGGACCCGCTGCGCATGATCCTTGAGCAGCAAGTCGATTTCACCAATGTGAACCAGTGCCGCGATATCGCCGTGCATGTCACCGCGACCCATGTGCGCACCGGACGGGCGAAGATATTTTCGCGCGGGGCGGTGACTGCGGATGCGGTCATGGCATCGGCTTGCCTGCCGCAGATCAGCCGGGCGGTGGAGATCGACGGCGAGGATTACTGGGATGGTGGCTACAGCGGCAATCCGGCGTTGATGCCACTGGTCACAAGCGACGCCAGCCCCGACATCGTGATCGTCCAGATCAACCCGGTGGTGCGCCACGAGACCCCGCGCAGCGCCCGCGAGATCATCAACCGGGTCAACGAGATCAGCTTCAACACCTCGCTGATCAAGGAGTTGCGCGCGATCCACCTGATGCAGCAGATGATCGACGGCAAGGGGCTGGATCTGGGGCCGGCCGGACAGACCTATCTTCACCTGATCCATGCCGACGCCGAGGTGCAGGATCTGTCGGCATCGAGCAAATCCAATGCCGAATGGGGCTATCTCAGCCAACTGTTCGAACGCGGTCGCGGCTGGGCCGATGCCTGGCTGGCCAGGAACTTCGACGCCATCGGCACCCGCTCGACACTGGATCTGGACGCGTGGTTTGTCGATCCGGGCGTGTCTGCCCGGCCGGAAGCCTGACGACATGACCGGCATCGCCGTCATCGTCCTGGCGCTTGGCGTGCTGGTCTATCTGGCTTATCGCGGGGTCAGCCTGCTGCTGCTGGCACCCGCCCTGGCGATCTTTGCCGTCACCGCGTCCGAGGGCGGCCCCGTGCTGGCCAGCTACACGCAGGTGTTCATGGCGGCGACGGGCGGCTTCATCATCCAGTATTTCCCGTTGTTCCTGCTTGGTGCGGTGTTCGGCAAGCTGATGGAGGCCTCGGGCAGCGCGCAGGTTCTGGCCGACGGGATCATCCACCGGCTCGGGGCCGCGCGGGCCATTCTGGCGGTGATCCTGTGCTGCGCGGTGATGACCTATGGCGGCGTGTCGCTCTTCGTGGTGGCGTTTGCGGTCTACCCGATCGCCGCGGCGCTGTTTCGGCAGGCAGAGCTGCCCAAGGTGCTGATCCCGGCTGCGATCGCGCTGGGGGCGTTCACCTTCACCATGACCGCGCTGCCGGGCACGCCGGCCATTCAGAACGCGATCCCCATGCCCTATTTCGGCACCACGCCCTATGCTGCACCCGGGCTTGGCATTCTGACGGGTGCTTTGATGTTGCTGCTCGGCTGGCAATGGCTGGAGCGGCGGGCGCGGGCGCTCGGCCCCGGATACGGCAAGTATGACGATGCGCCGCCCGAAACCGAAAAGTTGAGCAACCCCCCATCGCTGGCCATCGCGGCGCTGCCGCTGGGGCTGGTGATCGTGCTGAACCTCTCGTTCACCTTTCTCATCATCCCGGCGCTCGACACGGCCTATCTGGCGCTGCCCGAATACGGCGCGACCGATGTCGGCACATTGCGCGGGGTCTGGTCGATCATCGCGGCGCTGACGCTTTCATCGGTTGCGCTGGTGATGCTGAATCTCGGCCGGCTGCGCGCGATACTGGGCGACACGCTGGATCGCGGCGCTGCGGATTCGCTCAAGCCGATATTCAACACCGCCAGCCTTGTGGGGTTTGGGGCAGTGATCGCCTCGCTCTCGGCCTTTGGCCTGATCCGCGATTGGGTCGTGACGATGGGTGGCGACAACCCGTTGATCTCGCTTGCCGTCGGCACAAGCCTTCTGGCCGGGATGACCGGCTCGGCCTCGGGCGGGATGAGCATTGCGCTCTCCACGCTGGGCGAGACCTATCTGCAGATGGGCGAGGAGGCGGGCATCGCGCCTGCGCTTCTGCACCGGGTGACGGCGGTGGCGACGGGGGGGCTGGACGCGTTGCCGCATAACGGCGCGGTTATCACGCTTCTGACGATCTGCGGCCTGAGCCACCGCGAGGCCTATCGCGACATTGCAGTGGTGGCCGTGGTGATCCCGATCCTTGCGCTGGTCCTGCTGATCGTGCTGGGCACGCTGTTTGGCAGTTTCTGATCGCAGCGCGCCGAAGGTTCTGGCGCGTATCGCTTCCGTCAGCCGCATCGAGGAAGAGCGCGGGGCCGGCATCGCCTGCCAGGTCGACGTCGAGGAGGCGGTCGGATTGATGCGGCAAATCAAGGCTCTGGAAAGGGGGGCGCAGCGCCGGCGGGATTGACGCACAGCCTAAAAGATCGCATTCAACAAAGGGCTTTCCAACCCATTTTCCTCCAGAGCCCTGCCTGCGGCTATCGGCCATGTCATGGATGTCATCACGCTCGTCGGCATTGTTGCCGCACTGTTCATCGTCATTTCCCTGAGCGAGCCTTTGGCCGACCGTACCCGGCTGCCCTACACGGTGGTGCTGGCCCTCATCGGCGGGCTGATCGGAACCGTCGCCATCTATATGGCCGAACACGGGGCGGATCTGCTCGGCTGGCCCTTGGCCGTCGAGATGTTCGAGTTCGGCATCCGCGCGAATGTTTTTCTCTATGTGCTGCTGCCCACGCTTCTGTTCCAGGTGTCGCTGGGCCTGAACCTGCGCCGCATGGCCGACGACTGGGTGCCCATTCTGGTGATGGCGGTGCTGGCCGTCGTCGTCGCGACCTTTGCCATCGGCTATGCGCTGACACCTTTCACCACGCTGCCGCTGGTTGCCTGCCTGATGCTGGGCGCGATTGTCGCCACGACCGACCCCTCGGCCGTGGTGTCGATCTTTCGCAACATTGCTGCCCCGCAGCGGCTGACCCGGATCGTCGAAGGCGAGAGCCTGCTCAACGATGCCGCGGCGATCGCGCTTTTCGGCTTCTTCCTGACCTATGTCATGCTCGGGGTGCCCAACCCCACGCTGCGCGATGCACTGGTGGGCTTTCCGGTGCTGATTCTTGGTGGGATCGGCACGGGCTGGGTGCTGGCGCGGCTGTGTCTGGCCTTGTTCGGATGGCTGGGCCATTTCCCGCTGGCGCAGGTCTCCTTGAGCGTGGCGCTGCCTTACATAACATATCTGGTCGCGGATCAACTTCTGGGGGTGTCCGGGGTCATTGCGGTGGTGATGGCCGGGATGACTCTGAACTATCTCGGGCCGGGGCGGCTTTCGCCCTTGAACTGGTCGAACCTGCGCGAAGTCTGGGATGTTCTGGCGCATTGGGCGGGGGCGCTGATCTTCCTGCTGGCCGCGCTGCTGGTGCCAAGGCTGCTTGGCGATATTCAGCTGCGTGATCTGGCGCTGATCGGTGTTGTGGTGATCGCCGCGACGGTGGCGCGGGTGGTCATGCTGTATGGCGTGCTGCCGCTTCTGACCGCGCTGCGCCTGTCGCCGCGGGTGGACAGGCCCTATCGCGTGGCCATCCTGTGGGGCGGCCTGCGTGGCGCCGTGACCCTGGCCCTTGCGCTGGCCGTCACCGAGAACGCGCGTGTGCCCTTCGATATCCAGCGCGAGGTGGGCATCCTGGCGACCGGCTTCACGCTGTTCACGCTGCTGGTGCAGGGCATGACCCTGCGCCCGGTGATCTCGTTTCTGGGCCTCGACAAGCTGAGCCGGCTGGACCGGGCGCTTTCAAACCAGGTGATCGCAGTCGCGCTGCAGAATGTGCGCGAAGAAGTCTCCACAACCACGAAACGCCACGAGTTGACACATGAGATCGTCCGTTCCGAGGCCAAGCGCTTTGCCGAACGGCTGGATAGCGCCATGGAAAAGGCCGAGGCCACCGACGAGATCCCCGACCGCGACAGGATCACGCTGGGACTGGTCGCGCTTGCCGGCCGCGAGCGGGACATGATCCTCGATGGCTTCCGCGAGCAACTGGTCTCGGCCCGGCTGGCCGAACAGATGCTGTCGGATGCCGACCGGCTGATCGAGCGCACACGCGCGGGCGGGCGAGACGCCTATCGCGTGGCGGGCCGAATGAGCCTCGCACGCGGTCAGTGGTATCGCATGGCAGTCTTCCTGCACAACCGGCTGCGGCTGTCGGGTCTGCTGGCGCGGCTGACGGCCGACCGGTTCGAGATCCTGCTCAATCAGCGGCTGATCCTGCGTGACCTGCATGGCTATATCGACGGCAAGATCCGCCGTATCCATGGCCGCCGGGTAGCGGACCTTCTGCACGAATTGCTCAAACGCCGCGAGGATGAAACCCAATCCGCGCTCGAAGGGTTGCGGCTGCAATACCCGGGCTACGCCGAAGAGATCGAGCGCCGCTTCATCCGCAGAACCTCGTTGCGGCTGGAAGAGCGGGAATACGACATCCTCCACGGGGACGGGCTGATCGGGCGTGAGCTTTACACGACGCTCAAGCAGGAACTCGCCGGGAGGCGCAAACGCGCCGAAGCTCGCCCGGCGCTGGATCTTGCAGTCCAGAAGTCCGAACTGGTTCGGCAGTTTCCGCTCTTCGCCGATATGGACGAGAACACACGCCGCCAGTTGGTCAAGGCTATGAGGGCACGTTACGTCCAGCCCGGCGAGGTGCTGATGCGCAAGGGCGAGTCCCCGCGCGAGGTCTGTTTCATCGCCTCGGGCGCTGTCGAGTTCGAGACTGCAGGGCAGAAGCAGAAACTGGGCCGGGGCGAGATGTTCGGCCAGCTGGCCCTCCTGACACGGCAGATGCGCCGGACCCAGGTCACCGCGATCAGCCACTCGACCCTGCTTGTTCTGGATGAAACTCGCTTCCGCAAGCTGCTTGCGCGCAACGAACTGCTTCGCAGTGCCGTGTATGGCAGCGCGGAGAAGCGAGGGGTGAAAATCAGCCTTCCGGAAAACGCCGGGTAGGAAACCTGCTCCATGATGTGAAGTTCAGCCGCGACTCTCCGGATTATCGCGGCGCCTGGGATGCGGAAGGGCCCGATTTTCGGCGCGGCTGCGCCGCACCGAAGCCTCCGGCGGGGATATTTTGCCACAGTGAATTTGC
>NZ_QNVJ01000070.1 GCF_003350345.1 Alkalilacustris brevis | reverse complement strand
GCTGTTCCTCGTCGAGGGCCATACCGATGCGATCGGACCCGCCGGCTACAACCTGCTGCTGTCTGACAGGCGGGCCGAGTCGGTGGCGCTGGCGCTCACCGAGTATTTCGGTGTTCCGCCGGAGAACATGGTCGTGCAGGGCTATGGCGAAAGCCACCTCAAGATCCCGACCCAGGAGGCCGAACGCCTGAACCGGCGGGTCGCCGTGCGCCGGATCACCACACTCGTGCGGCAGTACTGAGGTTGACTGGCTTCCCGGGTCCCATCCCCGCATCGCGCCTCTCGCGCCTGCCGGGGATGCGCCCGGAAGCTGATCCGCGTTGTGCCATCCGGTCGGCAAATGGTCAGTCTGGAACACACGGATGGCCATTTGCCGAACATCTACAGGCGCGGGGCCGGCACAACGCGTGGCAGCTACGGCGGCCGTTGTCGAACCGACGGCCCTCACCCCCGTGTCGATGAATTCAACACCGAGATCATTGTTTCCCGCGACGCGCTGCTTGCCACCCTCGGAAAGACCCGGGCGTCGCCGGTGCGATTTTCGGCTTCATTCTCGACGCCGGGCGCTGGGAAATCCGCCAGTTCAAGTCGGAAGTCTTTCAAATGACGAGCTTAATTCCCCCCAATAAATCCGGCGTGGTTCAATGAACGCTATCGTCATTCACGTCAAACGCATTCTTATAATCCTTGCCGCGTGCCTCGCCGCTGCAGTTGCGACAAGTGTTCATCTTGCGGCGCAGGATAACCCGGCGCTCTGGTATGAAACCGAAGCAATCAATCCGGGCCTTGAAGCGCCGCCGAACGTTGTGGATCGAAGCTCCCCACGCGTCGCACTCAGAAGCTTTCTCGAGCTTGCCGAGAAGGGCGATCTTGAAGCCGCTGCGCACGTCCTGAACCTGTCGAACCTGCCAAAGGACGAACAGAAAACGCGTGGATCGACGCTTGCGGCTAAACTCGAGTCGACCATTGATCGCAAACTCTCGATCAACTGGTCGAGCATACCACCCGAACCCGATGCGCGGACCTCCGACAGCGCGAACGGTCATGATGTATCACAGCCTCGGCGGGACTACCTCCTCGGGGAACTCGAAGTGGACGGGCAAATCTACGCCATTCGCCTCGGCCGTTATGCCGCAGAATCCTCGGCCGACGAAGCCGCCAACACAGTCTGGCTCTTCTCGCCCGACACGGTCGACAGTGTTGACCTTCTTTACGATGCTTTCGGGCCAAGAGCCTTCGAGGCCTACATTCCCGAAGCGATGAAGGCAGAACTCGGCTGGCTTCGGCTTTGGGAGTGGATCGCACTGCCACTGGTGGTCGCCATCTTGACACTCGTCGGCTTGCTAACCTCAAGACTCATCGGCCTGGGTAGACATCTGTCCGATGAACGCGTGCTCCGTCGCGCATTCGAGCGCGCGGCGCTACCATTGTCGCTGGTGGTAGCGTCAGTGGCGGCCCAGTGGCTTCTGGGCTTCGTCGTTTCCTTTTCGGAGGCCGCGACCGCTGTCATCACACCGACGCTGGTTATGCTGGTTGTTGTCGGTTTCAGCCTTGCCGCGCTGCGTGTTATCGATGCACTGCTCGACCATGTGACCCGACGATACTTGGGCGACAATTACGATTCCCCTAACTCGTCTGAACGCGAGTTCTACACTTCGATCTACGCCCTGAGGCGGATCATCCTGGTTGTCACGGTCGGATTCTCGATCATTTTCGTGCTGATGCAGTTCAACATTTTCGCCGACATGGGCCTCACGTTGCTTGCTTCCGCAGGCGTTTTGACGGTGATTCTCGCAATTGCGGGGCAAACCACGCTCGGCAATATCGTGGCTTCTCTGCAGATCGCGATTGCGAAGCCTGTACGGATTGGCGACAGCATACATTACGAAGGAGCCTGGTGTATCGTTGAGGCGATTTTCTTCACCTTCATCCGGCTGCGCACATGGGATGAGAGACGGATCATTGTGCCGGTGAAATATTTCGTGTCGTATCCCTTCAAGAACTGGTCGGTCGTCGATGAACGCGTGCTTTGTACGATTCGGCTTGTTCTCGATCCAATGGCCGAGGTGGCTGCCCTGCGCGACAAGTTCAACGCGATCGCCAAAGCCGACCCCGAGGTGGTCGAGCACGACAAGCTTGCGGCCTATGTCACTGACCAATCTTCAAACGGGCTGACGATCGAATTCTACGCAATGGCTCCAGATCCCTCTACCGCCTGGTCAATTGAAATGCGCCTGCGAGAAGAGCTTGTGAGTTTTGTGCGCAGGGAACACCCCGAGTGGTGGTGGCGCGAACGCTTCCTGGAATACAGCAGATGAGAAGCCACGAGGAAAATTACACCCAAAAGCTGGCGACGGCGTAATCAGGTGGTGGCATGATGCCCTCCCTGACGGCAATCTCCTGATCGATCTCTGGCACGCAATTCGCGCCATCGGGCATTCGCCAGTTTCCCTGCCCCGGCATCATCGGCCCGCTATGGCGAGCCGGGTTCCCATGCCGGTGTAGCCTTTGGTCTTGCCCGTGCGGTGAACCGAGTGAGCGCGGGCATCAGCGGCTGCGGGAGCGTCGGTTTCTGTCGAGATCCCGCCCGGACACTGATCCATGTTGTGTCGTTTGATCGGCAAATGACCTAGACATCTGGAACACACGGATGGCCATTTTCCGATCATCGAACAGACGAGGAATCTATGAACCAGACCATCCATATCGTCGGTGCGATCGATCCATTTCTGGAGATACAGAATGAATGACACCCTGAAGTCGGCCAAGAAAGCCATCCCTTCCCCTGACGAGCTCAGCCAGCAGGTCGAGGATCTGCGGGCCGACCTGATGAAGCTCGCCGCAACGGTCAGGGACGACGTGTCCGAAGGAATCGACAAGGCCGGGCGACAGATCAGCCAGACCAGCCGGGACGCACAGGCCACGGCCACCAATGCAGTGATCAACCATCCCATGACAGCAGTCGGGGTTGCCGCGGGGGCCGGGTTCCTGCTCGGCATGATGGCAAGGAAGGGCTGAGTTGTCATGACATCGCCGCATTCATCGCCGCGAAGATGACCACCCCGGCGATGAAGCCCAGCACAGCGGACTCGCGCACGCCCCGACGGAGCCTGGGAAACCATCCGGCGCGATATGGCGGGGTCTGGTGATACGGTGGAGAGCTGCGCCGCCCCGGCCTGCTTCGGGTCCGATACCAACGGCATGGCGGATACGACAGGTTTGACGGTTAGGACCGACCATATTCAAGGCGGCTATCGGTCGCGCTGACACAGGTTAGTTCCGTGCGAGCGGCAACCTGCGTAGATGCTTCACTTGGTGCCCTCCGCAAGCCTGTTTCTGCGGTCTGTGCCGAGTGGTGCCGCCACCAGATAGGGATCCTCGGGCCGTGGACAACAATCGCATCAAGGGGAGAGTCAAGCGGGCTGGAGGCTCCATCAAGGAAAAACTGGGCCAGGCGTCAGGCGACTAGTCTCTCGAGCTTGAAGGCAGGTCCAGCCAGATCGACGTGGCGTTTCAAGCAGGCATTCGGCAAGGCGATGGACGCCCCGCGCAAAGGGTGATCGTGCTGCCGGATTGTCCCGCCGCGTCTTCCCTCGCGCGGCGGGACCACTCAATTTCAAACCGGGACAAAGGACAGCACCATGCTCGGCACCATTCTCATCATCATTCTCGTTCTGATTTTGCTCGGCGTGTTTCCCACCTGGGGCCACAGCCGGTCCTGGGGCTATGGGCCCAGCGGCGCAGTCGGGGTCATTCTGGTGATCTTGATCGTTCTTGTACTCACAGGGCGCATCTGACGGCCTGACCGGCGGGCGCTCTCAGTGCCGGCGGACGGAATTGCCGCCGGCAAGAATGCCGTTAATCAGCGCGGCCACGGCCGCGTTCAGGGCATCTTTGTCGCCCGCCGGAACATTCTCGTGCGCCGCCGCCGCATCCTTGAGAACGCCCAGGATCTCCCTTTCAGGCAGAATCTTGTGATCGTTCAGCGCAAGCAGCAGCGATTCACAGATGGCCAGCGCGGCGGTTCCGGCAATATCGTCGGGAATAGACATGGTCGGGTTCACTTTCATCTCTGGGTAACCGAACCGGCACCGACTGGTCGGAACGTTTCACGAGTATAGGCGTTATCTGCTATACTGGACTGATGCAGAGCAGCCTGAGGCATCCATTTTCTCAATTGCCTGCAATCGGCGAACATCCTGATGCAGGTGCCGTATGGAAACCCGAACGCTGACCCTGGATAGCCCGCTGACACGAAAGCTCTCGGCCTTCGTCGCGCTATCGGACTCCGACCAGGAAACGCTTTTGCATTTTTACCGGCGACGTCGCAGATTTCAGCCCGGTCACGAACTGATCCATGAGGGGCAGACAAAGGCATCGGCCTACATCCTGGCTGAAGGCTGGGCCTGTTCCTACAAGTTGCTGTCGGACGGCGAGCGGCAGATCGTCGACTTCCAGATACCGGGCGATTTCCTGGGCCTGCGCAGCATCCTGTTCCGCACCTCGGATCACGGAATCGAGGCCATAACCCGGATCGAGGCGTCCGAAGTGCTCCGATCCGACATTCTGGATGCTTTCGCACACGCGCCGCGGCTTGCCACTGCCGTCCTCTGGGCAGCCTCGCGGGACGAGGCGATGGTCGTGGAACATCTGGTCAATCTGGGCCGACGCTCGGCCGAAGAGCGCATGGCGCATTTCCTGCTCGAACTCGGGGCGCGGCTGCAGCTGGTGGGTCTGGGCGACAGGACAGGTTTCGATTGCCCCCTGACGCAGTATCATCTTGCCGATGCCCTGGGCCTGAGCGCCGTGCATGTGAACCGCGTTCTTCGTCACATGCGCGAGAATGGCCTCGTGACCTTCCGGAATGGGCGTGTGGCATTCGACGATTTCGCCCGCCTTGGTGACATCGCGGGTTTCGACATGGCGTATCTGGATCAGGAAGGGCCGCGGCTGCGCTGAGGGCGCCTCTTGGCGCGGGTTCCCTTGCCGAAAAGGCGTCGTCATGCGTCACATGTCGATCATGCGAGTGCGTGCCTGGCCGCTTCGGGCTCACGGGTGCATTCGCCGCCATTCTTCTCCGTATGCGCCTTCTCGACCGTCTGGGAATGCTTCAAGCGCCGCGTCCTTCCTGGGGCCGGCCGGAGCCTTGTTTCAGGCCGCTTCGACCGACTTCATCTTGTCGGACGTGCCTGGCATCGAAGATCTGGCATCCTTGGCCTCGGTCCCTGGTGGGTTTGCCCGAATTGACGAAGCCTCCCTGCCGGGTTGCAGCAGAGCCCGGTTGCCGGACGGGGAAGCTTCGCCATCACTCGGAACAAACGACCGGCGGTGGAATATGTTGCCGTCTCGAGAAGCATACCCGGATACAGCGCGGGCGAGACTGATGCAGGTTGGTCACTGAAAGATTTTATGCGCCCACACACCGGTATCGCGAAAGAAACGGGACGGGAGCGGGGTGAACCCGTCCCGTCCCATGGCTGCGGGTGTCGAGTGCGCTCAGCTGTTCGGTATGATCACGATCTCGACACGGCGGTTCTCGGCGCGGCCTGCAGCGGTGGTGTTGGTCGCGATCGGCTCGTAATAGCCACGCCCCGTCACCGAGATCCGCGATGCCCGTGCCCCGTAGGCGATGAGCTGCCGCGCGACCGAAAGCGCCCTGTCCTGGCTCAACTGGTTGTTATGGGCCGCCGTGCCCACATTGTCGGTATGGCCGATGACGCGGACCGTGGAGTTGGGATACCGCTGCAGACTTTCCGAAACCGCCCTCAGTGAGGGCCGGAACGCGGGATCGACAACCGACGATCCTGTGCGGAACGTCACCGTTTCGGGCAGGATGACCCTGAGGTCGCTGCCGGTGTTCCTGATGTCGGCGCCCGTGCCGGCGAGAGACTGGCGCAACTCGCGCTCCTGTGCGGCCATCTGTGCACCGATCGCACCACCGGCCGCAGCACCGATCGCGCCACCGATCAGTGTCGCCCGGGTATCCCCGCCGATGACCTGCCCGGCTGCCGCCCCGGTCAGCCCACCTATCATTGCACCTGTTACGGGCTGATTGGTCGTCCCGTCAGGATTCGTGCAGCCAGCCACTATCAGCGCCGCAGCAACAACGCCGATCGAAATCGTCTTTCCATGATAGCCCATAACGCCGTCCTCTCATGAGGGATCCGCAACGCACCGGCGAAGCGATCTGCCCCAAACTGAACGGATAATGACATCATTCACCGCAATACATCCTGATCTGCGTTAGGCCGAAATCACCTGATCGGCGGGCGTACTCGGTGCGACCTGGCTGACGGCAATCCGATCCGCGACAGGCTCAGGATTTCATTCTTGCTTGGGCCGCCAGTACCAACATGGATCAGTGCGGACATGGGCCAATCGATCCATCATGACACCTGGTAACCGAATCTCCGGTTGCTGAAAGTCTTTTCAGGCATCTGCACAAATGAGCAACGGACAAGCCCCCGATCTGTCCAATGCTTGTACGCCGCGGCGCTGGAACAGACGAAAGGATCAAGCCATGAATACCAAGATTTCTCTGGGCGCTACCACCATTGCCGGCCTGCTGCTGGCCACAGCCGCGTATGGCGAAACCACGGCAACAGCTTGGACCGACCTGAACCTCCGCGTCGGCCCCGGCCCCACATACGAAATCGCGACGGTCATTCCGGAGTCGGAAGCCGTGACAGTCGACGGCTGCCTCGAAGCCTCCAACTGGTGCCGGGTCAACTATGACGGCGTCGATGGGTGGGCTTCGGGCGAATACCTGACCACCCTGATCGACGATGCCCCGGCTCCGATCTACGCCAACCGCGACCGCATCGAGATGCGTACCGTTACCTATGAGGATTCGGGGGCAGCGACGGCCGTCGGGGGGGCCACTGGCGCAGCCGCCGGCGCGATGATCGGGGGTCCGGTAGGCGCGCTCATTGGCACGGCGATCGGCCTGGGAATCGGAGCCTCGGCGACTCCCGACGAGCGGGTGACCACATATGTTCGAAGCAATCCCGTCGATCCGGTTTACCTGGACGGTGAAGTGGTCGTTGGTGCCGGTATTCCCGAGGGGGTCACACTGGCGGAAGTGCCCGAAAGCGAATACTATTACGGCTACGTCAATGGCGTGCGCGTGATCGTGAAGCGCGATGATCGCCGGATCATTCACATCGTTCGTTGATTTAGACTGCTGTCATCAACAGTTTTCTAAAAAACCTTCCCTCGACAGAGCTTTAAAAAAAAGAGGCACCCCCGCAACAGCTGTCGCGGGGGTGATCATTTGTGGAATGGACGAGCAGAACGCGCCGCATAACGGCTAATCGATACCGCCATATCGTTCAGCGTCAGATGGAGACTGATATATTCCCTCATGGCTGTTCTCCATTCGATGCTTGGGCCATGGCGTCCAGTCGTGATCCCCTGCTGTCATATCGGGAACAGCCGCCCTCCAAGAAATTGGTTGGTGTTCAGGGGCAGCCCGCTCCCGCGATTACCCCATGTAGAAGCCTGTTCATACACGCCTCCCCCAGGCATTACTCGAAAAGAACCAAAAGAAAACGGAACGAATTGCACTGGCGAGCATTTCTATCCTGTTGGATGAGCACGCGATCGGCTGTCGATCTGCTTCTCGCTGACGAAGGTTTCAAGGAGATTTCCGAATGAAAAAGCTACTTTCAACCACGGCCCTGGTGGTCGCACTCGGCTTCCCGGCCGTGACGCTGGCTCAAACGGCGCCCCCCGCCAATCCTGCAACTCAACAGCACAATGCGGCAATGGGCAGCTTTCTCGCCGAGCGCAGTTCCTCGGACCTGTTTGCTTCCGACCTGCTCGGGCATGATGTCTATGCGCGCCGCGTCCAGGGCGACACGACGGCGTCCGGAGATCGCGCGTCAGTGAACGCGGATGGAACGCACGATCTGGCGATGATGAACCGCGCCGAACTGGAGAACATGGAAAATATCGGCCAGATCAACGAAGTCGTTCTGTCCAACGATGGTCAGGTTCGTGCGATCGTGATCGGCGCCGGCGGCTTTCTCGGAATGGGCGAGCACGAAGTGGCGGTGACGATGGATCAGGTCACCTTCGCGTCCGATTCCGACGACCGGTCGCAGATGTACATTGTGGTGAATACCGGGGCGGACATGCTGTTGGACGCTCCTGCATATGACCGCACCGCGGCGCGGGCTGATCGTGCAGAACGCACCGATGATACTCGTAACGACCAGGCTGCGCGGACCGGCGCTGCTGAAGTTCGCGATGAAACCCGTACCGAGCGGACCGCGTTTGCGGCACCCGAGGTCCAGCGAGATGGCTACAATCGGGTTGAAGTAACGGATGTCTCGACCGAAATGCTCATGGGCGAGAATGTCTACGATATCAACGACAACGATGTCGGCTCTGTCACGGACATGATTCTCGATGGTGACGGTGCAATCACCAATGTCATCATCGATTTTGGCGGCTTTCTCGGCATCGGCACGAGCCAGGCCTCGCTGCGCTTTGACGAACTGACGATCTTGTCGACCGAGGGCTATGACTCGGTGCGTCTCTATGTAGATGCAAGCAAGGAACAGATCCAGGAACTGCCGCAGTATTCGGCCGCGAACTGATACTTCGGGACGTTTCAGTATTTTTCGTTGCGGCCCACGCAGCGATGATTTGACCGACACATCCTGAGACAAGCTGACGAAAGAGGCCGCACAAGTGATTGTGCGGCCTCTTTCATTTCAACGCTCAGGCGGCGGGGTCAGCCGCCGGTGTGGTGCGGCATCGCCTTGAGCTTTTCCTTGGTCGTGTCCAGGTGGACGCGCACGTCAGAGCCATTGGTCTGGCGCAGAACGGTCAGCTGGTTGAACGGCAACAGAACGGAATGCGCGCCCAAGCCAAGAAACCCGCCGACATCGACCACGGCATCGGTGATTTTGCCGTCTGTGCCGACCTTGAGTGAGCTGATCGCTCCGATGGTCTCGTCATTGCGGCCATAGACGGTTGCGCTATCGACGTCCGAGGTCGTCAGATCGTGCGTTTCCGCCCGGTCATAGCCATTGCGAACGAACCCGAAGGCGCCGTCACCTGAAGCTCCGTGCTGTGTGGTTGGTGTATGTATCATGAGATTCTCCTTGATCCTTCTAGGCCGGGATCGCTGGCAGCAGGTGCCCCCTGCAGGGTCGTGACCGCAACCCGAAGCGTCATTACCTCTTGTCGTCTTGCGCGGCAGGGTCCGCTTCGGGTTGCGGTCACATGGAAATAACTCCGGAGAGGTCGCGGGCGTTCCAACCTGAACTGGTCTCAGGCGGATTTCCCCATGAAGAATCGGAGCATGTGAGTCGAGGCGTCTGGCCCCTTTCTGTCGGTATAGGATCCCGCCGGTCGCCCGCCGGACCAGGCGTGCCCCGCGCCATCGATCATCCAGAACTCGACCAGGGTGGTGCCGTCAGCTCCGGCATATTCGCTGCGGGCATATTCGCGCCCGCCTGCCGAGCGGTTGTCAGTTCTTGTCGGCACCACGTCATCCCCGACCGCCGCCGCAACGATCATCCCGGCATTTGAGGGGTGGACGGTTCTGTCGGCCGCACCTTGAAAGATGATCCGCCGAACCGGGAGTGCGCGCGCATCGACGGCCGGTATGGAACCCGTGGAAGCTGCGCCGCTGCGCATGGTTGACATCGCCGAGACCACGTCGTGCGCCGACCCGCGGGCAAGGCCGGAATGAATTCCCGCCGCCGAAAAGACCTCCGGATAGAGGTCCGCCAGGATCACGGCCATCGCGCCGCCGGCAGACAATCCGGCCACGAAGACGCCGTCGCGGCGGATGCCGAACTCTCGCATCAGCTTTCGCGTCAGCGAGGCCAGAATGGCAGGCTCGCCCACGCCGCGGTGCTGATGTGTCGGCCGGAACCATTTCCAGCACGACGCCCTGTTGAAGCGGCTTCTGGTCTGCGCCGGATAAGCGACGGCGAGGCCATGCTTTTCGGCCAGTGCGTTCATGTGGGTGCCGATGGCAAAATCATCGGGGTTTTGCGAGCAGCCGTGCAGCATCAGGATCAGGCCCTTGGGTCGCCTCGGCCGGCTGGCGGGCAGATAGAGCTTGTAGCCGCGTGATCCCGCAGCGCTGCGATGCCAGCGGGCCATATACTGCGCACCCGTCGGAATGCGCGGCGTGGCTTGGCGCCCGGTCGGCCGGCCGACGGCCCCGCCCATCAGCGGTTGCGCCGCGCGCAACTGCTGCACAACGCCCCCCAGCGACCGACCCACCTTCGGGCCCCTGGCCTTGCGCCGCTTGGCGCCCTTTGGCGCCTGGTCTGCAAACGGGGCAAAGGCCGCGTTGATCATGACTTCCGCCATGCTCTTCTGCAGATTTCGGACAACCTTGAACTGATTATGTGGATCCATCATTCGGGTTGTGCGGCGCATCGTGGCCGCGAAGCTGGGTGACATGAGAAAGTCCTTGAAAGGAGGCGTACACCCTCGACAATCGAAGGAAATGCGCGCGCTTAGGGTACGAGTTCCGAAACGCGCCGTGGCCGCTTCTCGTTCCAAGCATCATCCGGTGCGTAGGGCAGAAGCCGCAAGGAAACCCGATCGCATCCCGCACCGCGCCCCTGCGTCAAGCGCTTTCGAGGCCGGCCGCAATCGCGAGCCGGACCAGCGCGGGAAGGGAGTTCACCCCGGTCTTGCGCATCACTGCGGCGCGATGGTTCTCGACCGTGCGCTGATTGATCCCCAGATCGGCCGCGATGATCTTGTTCGGTGCGCCTTTCAGAACGCGCGCCATTACATCGCGCTCGCGCGGCGTGAGATCCGAAAACCGGTTCTGCGCGGCCTTGCGCGACTCGGACTGCGCGTGGTCATCTTCGCGCGCCTCGATTGCGTGGCGCACACTGGCCAGCAGGTCGGCGGCACTTGCCGGTTTCTCGATCAGGTCCGACGCCCCGGCCTTCAGCGCGGCCACCGCCATGGCGGCGTCACCATGGCCGGTCAGCATGACGGCGGGCAACTGCAGCTCCTCGGCCCGCAGCTGGGCGATCAATGCCACACCATTCATGCCGGGCAGACGGTGATCGACCAGAAGGCAGTGGTCCCCCTCGGGTCGCGGCAGGGCAAGGAAATCTTCGGCCGAGGGATATGTGGCAACCATCCAGCCCTCGGCCTCGAAGAGGCGGCGCATGGATTTGCGGATCATCGGATCGTCGTCGATGACATGCACAGTCGTGCTGGACGCCTCAGCGCGTCGGACGGTCCTGGTCTGTGCAGTCCGGGCCGTGAGCATCAGATCGGAAATTTGCGCCAGGAGAACCTCGGGCATCACCGGCTTGGAGACCTGCTGATAATCAGCCTTGGCTATGTTCTGCAGTGTCGCGGTGGAAATGTCGCCGGTCAGTATGATGGTCGGCAGCTTGTCGCCCAGAACGTCCGGCAGATCCTGCGCCAGTTGCAAGCCGCTGGCGCCTCCGCGCAGGTCGAAATCCGTCAACAGAAGATCGGGCCTGGCGACGTCGCCACTGGCCCATGCCAGCGCATCCTTGGCATTGGTATGGGTAATGACCGTGTGCCCCTCCTTGGTGAGAACCTCCGCCAGCAGATCCTTCAGCTGCTCCTCGTCTTCGACCACTAGGATCGTTCCGGTCTGCCGCTGTATATCGGTCAGCTCGGACACCATGTTCGGGTCGGGCCGGTCATCGCGATCTGCATCGACAACCGGCAACGTAATCATGAAGGCCGACCCCTTTCCGGGATTCGAACGCACAGCGATCGGATGCTCCATAAGCTGTGCAAGCCGCTGAACGATTGACAGCCCAAGCCCGAGGCCACCTTCGGCAAGCGCGGGGGCCTTGTCACCCTGGTGATAGGCGTCAAAGATGGTCTTGGTTTCCGACGCCGCCACCCCGATGCCGCTGTCGCAGACATGAATGGTCAAATGCTCGCCGCGCCGCCGGCACCCCAGCAGGATGCCGCCCTTGGGCGTGTATTTCAGGGCATTGGACAGCAGGTTGCGCAGGATCTGCTCCAGTAGCTGCGGATCAGTATGGACCCAGGCCTTGCAAGGCACGAACCGCAGTTTCAGGTGCTTGCGACTGCAAAGCGGGCCGAATTCATCCACGAGGCGCTGCATCAGCGGGACGAGGGGCACGGGGCGCATCTCCGGCCGGACGACGCCGGATTCGATCCGGTTCCTATCCAGCATCGAATCCAGCATCGCTGTCATGGAATTCAGCGTCTGATCCAGAAGCTTGGCCAGACGGACGCCTTCGGTCGATCGCTTGTTTCGGGTCAACAGATTATGCAGCAGCGCCATCGATTGCAGCGGCTGGCGCAGGTCGTGGCTGGCGGCGGCGAGGAAGCGTGATTTCGCTCTGGTCGCCCGGTCGGCCTCGTGCATTGCGGCCTCCAGGGCCGCATTGTTCCGTTTGCGTTCGGTGATGTCATTATAGGTGACCACGACGCCTTCCACACGCCCGCCCTCGGCGCGGTAGGGCTGGACCCGGCGCAGAAACCAAAGCCCCCCGCCCCCTTCGATTTCACGCTCGATCGGGTCGGAAGACTCGAGCACCGTGCGGGCGTCCTGGGTCAGGTCGTCATCGCGGGACACAGCTGCAAGGTCTGCAAGGGGGCGGCCGATATCGCTCGGGATCACGCGGAAAATTTCACGTGCCGCAGGGGTGAAGAACCGGATATTCAGGTCCATGTCCAGAAACAGCGTGGCAATGTCGGTGCTGAACAGCACGTTCTGCAGGTCATTGGCGGTGGTGCGGTGCCGTTCCAGCGTTTCCTGCAACTGGCTGTTGAGCGCGGTCAACTCCTCGTTGAGCGATTGCAGTTCTTCTTTCGAGGCCAGCAATTCTTCGTTGGTGGACTGAAACTCCTCGTTCACCGAAAGCGCTTCGGCGGAATCGGCGGCATGTGCCTCGACCTCCTGTTCCAGATCGCGCAAGGCGTCGTGCAGGTCGCTGCGCGTGGCCTCCAGTTCGGCCTCGAGATTCGAAGCGCGGTCCGTCTTCTCGGTCTCCGATGCTTCTGAGCCAGCGCCCTGGCCCGGACGCGGCGTATCGACAAAGCAGGCCAGCAATAACGGCTCTTTCCCCGCCGAAACGGTGTGAAATTCGATGTTGAAGCCGGTGCCGCCGGTAAGGCGGCCGCCTGATACGGTCACGAAGGGGTTCGATGGGTTGCACGATGACACCGCCGCGCGAAACCGTGCGCGCAGGGCTTTGGGCAACATTCCCAGAACACCAGGATCGGGGTGGCCCTGGGTAATCTTCAGGTACTTTTCGGTCGGCCCGAGCAGATACAGAACGTCGAGCCGGCTGTTCAGCAGCACGGCGGCGGGGGCATAACGTTCCAGCACGATCCGGCGGCACAGTTCGGCCAGCGTGCTCCGCCCCACGGGCGTGGGGGAGGGTGTTGGCGACGCCTCCTCGCGCTTGCCGGTCACGAAATGCAGATCGCCAGGGCGGCTTTGCCCGACGCGGCGCCAAAGCCGTGCTTTCTTGTCCTCGACGGCAAAGCAGTCATCGCTCTGCCCCGGCATCTCCGCAGACCCCAGCAGTAACAGCCCGCCCGGGCGCAGTGCAAAGCAGCAGCGCGCGATGACGCGCTTCTGCGCGTCCGGCCCCAGATAGATCAGAAGATTGCGGCACGACACCAGGTCGATCCTGGAAAACGGCGGGTCCGACAGCAGGTCCGCCACAGTGAACACGATCACGTCCCGCAAGGCCGAGGTGACCCGCCAGCCGCCTTCTTCGGACACGAAGAACCGGGCCAGACGTTCGGGGGACACGGCGGTCTCGATCTCCTTGGGGTAGAACCCCGCCCGCGCCGTCGCGATGGCGTCAGGGTCGATATCCGAGGCAAGGATCTGCAATCGCGTGCCCGTCCCGGCCTTGTCCATGGCCTCAAGGCAGGTCATGGCGATGCTGTAGGCCTCTTCGCCCGTGCTGCACCCGGCGACCCACACCCGCAGCGGCCGATCGGCCGGCAATTCCGCCAGTAGGTCGGGAATGGCCTTTTCGGTCAGGTGGTCAAACACCAAAGGGTCGCGAAAGAAGCTGGTGACATGGATCAGGAGGTCGGCCAAAAGCCGGGCGCGTTCCTCGGCATCGGATCGAAGCATGTCCAGATAGCGCGCCGTCTCGTCCGGCCCGAGGCCGACAATGGCCATGCGGCGGGCTATGCGACGCTCCAGGGTTCCACGTTTGTAGAGTGCGAAATCCTGGTCGGCATGTTTGCTCACATAAGAAAGCAGGTCGTCATAGTCGGCCGTGCGCGCAGGATCGTCGCGGGGGGCGGTGTCGTCGCGCCGCGTGGGTGCGTCGGTTTCCGGCGCTGAGTCTTCCGACGCCTCCCCCCAGAACTCTTTGAGCGCGCCAATCATCTGGTCGATGCGCAGAACCTGTGCCACGGAACCGGTGCCAATGGCGCTTTCGGGCATGCCCGAGTAGGTTGCCTCCTTGGGGTCCTGTGCGATCACCAGCCCGCCGGCGGCATCGACCTCGGCAATGCCCAAGCTGCCGTCGGTGCCCGTGCCCGACAGGACAACGCAGGCCGCCTGTGCGGCCGCATCCTTGGCAAGCGACCGCAGCAAGACATCGAACGGAAGCCGCACCGCCTTGCCGCCTTCGGGTTCGGACAGATGGATGACCCGATGGGCAACGGTCAGGAAAGCGCCCGGCGGGATGACATGCACGACCCCCGGTTGCAGCGCCATGCCTTCCGACGCCTGTACAACCTTCAGCCTTGTGTGGCGGGCGAGCAGATCGACCATCATGCTGTCGTGCGACGGGTCGAGGTGCAAAATCAGAATCAGCGCGGCCGGCACATCCCCGGGCATGTCTTTCAAAAGCGCGCGACAGGTTTCCAGCCCGCCGGCAGAGGCGCCGACGGCAATGACTCGCAGGTCTGATTGCGCTCCGTGTTCAGACATGACCTTCTCCAATGAGCGCTGACTGCCGTTCTGGCGTGAGTTTTCTCATGGGGCAACCAGAATATGATCCTCGGCATCACTTGGTCACACAAATCACAAATAACAAGATTCAGCACCGCCGAATACTCAATTGACCGGCACGCTGCGGGGCCCTCGAGCTGCCACGCGCCGAGGGTATGAGTAGATTCCGTCGCTACTCACCAACTCCCAAAAAACGTAACTTCGAATCACTGAGGCACCGTGAGTCACGAGTGTCTTACAAGACTGGAGGGCCAGGCCGACGATTAGTGAAACGGGAACCCCACTCCCCCTTCCCACTTCACTATTCGGCGGGCGATAAAATCCGGCTCTCCAGTCGACTTTAAAAATGTTCGCGCGCCAATCAGCGGCGCGGTGACGGCACATCAACTGATCGACCCATCCGTCAAAAAACAGGGACCGTCGAGTTATGCCCGGCTTCGCATCGATATCTACACCACTCATCGCCTGGCTTCTCGGAGCACCGCTTTTCGTCGTGCTCATCATCGCTTTGCTGCTGTGAGATCCTGAACCGCGTCAATCCACTTCCGTACGTCACGGAGAAAGGAATCCAAGATGCCCAAAGAAAACCAGTCGGAACTCTTCATACGCTCGCTCACCGAAGCAATTGAAGCTGACCGCTTGATAAACAGAGCAATCCGAGCGCTGCGAAGCAAGGAACGCACGGAACGCTTCATGGAGCTTTTCTGGTCAGACCTCAACAATGCCATGCGCACGCTCGACCCAGTGGACCGCGTTCCGCACCGCGGGGCGGCGAAAACTCAAGATCTACGGGTCAACTAACGCCGCCTCACGCTCCGACCGGGGCCAAGGCTGCCGCTGCTATCCATTTTCCCTCATCTGGAATTTTCGCAGCCAGCGTATCGCGCAAATGCCAGCACACATCTCACAGGAGAGACACCCATGACGATCGAAACCCTTGACGACCTCTTCCTTCACACCTTGAAGGACGTTCTTTACGCCGAGCGCAAAATTCTCAAGGCACTTCCAAAAATGGAGCGCAAGGCGACTGATCCGAGTCTGAAGGCAGCATTGTCGTCGCACCGGGATGAAACCGAAGACCATGTCGTGCGGCTTGAAGATGTGTTCGAAAGCCTTGGCAAGGCGGCCCGCGGTGCAAAATGCGATGCAATGGTCGGCCTGGTCGAAGAAGCCGAGGGTTTGATGGCCGATATCGATGACGCCGAGACGATGGATGCCGCGCTCATCTCGCTTGCGCAAGCGGTCGAGCACTACGAGATCGCGCGCTACGGCACATTGGTCGCCTGGGCCAGGCAACTCGGCCATCCGAAGGCGGCAGCACTCCTGAAATCAACGCTGGATGAAGAGTATGGCGCCGACCGGGCCCTGTCGAAGCTGGCCGAGAAACGCCTGAACGCTGCCGCAGCAGCTTGATGCGCACCCTGATGGTGGGCCCCCAAACGTTTCTCCCACGCGGGGGCCACTGTTGCGGCAGGCCTGACGGCTAGCTTCGACCGCAGCCGATCCGGCCAACCGGCGGGAACCCAGAATGCAAGACGTTTCGAGCTGCCGGCGACACGGCAGGGGTGGAAACTCATGTCAAATCTCAACTGAATGCGAGACACAACCCATGACCGAACGACATCCGTTTCACACACTTCTTCCCCAGCAAGCAGCGTCGCTGCGCCGTCATGCGCTGAAGCTCACATCCAACCAACATCGGGCAGAGGATCTGGTTCAGGACACGCTTCTGAAGGCCTGGGTCAACCGCGACAGCTACCGCCCCGATAGCCATTTGCGCGCCTGGCTGTTCACGATCCTTCGCAACACGTTCTTTTCGCAGCTGCGCAAGTATCGTCGCGAAGTCGAGGACGCCGGGGGCGCCATGGCCGAAACCCTGTTCGAAGAGCCGCGTCAAGATCATGCGCTTGCTCTGCAAGAGCTGATTTCAGCCATTGCCCTGCTGCCGTATACCCAGCGTCGACCGCTTGTGTTGATGGGGGCCTACGGGTTCTCGCAACTGGAAGCCGCCGATGCCTGCCAATGCACGATCGGCACGATCAAGAGCCGCGTAAGTCGGGGCAGAGCCACGCTCAACCGGACTATAGCGCATGACGAGGCGGCAAATCATGCGCAAATGCCGCGCACCAGTGCGATGCCGCGCCCGGCCGGAGCGCATCGCAAGGCGTCGGCTGCGGTTCTGGTGCCTGAAGGAGCCGGATCATGCTGAAGCGACAAATATTGCTGAACATGGTCAAGAAATCGGTTGTTGCACGCGGCACTGCTTATCGCCGGCGTGTCACCCTTGCTGGCGGTGGCATTTCCGGCGCGGCCGCCGCGGCCGCTGAGCGCTCTGTTCGCCGTGAACTCCGCCGTGCTCTGGCCCGAGCATGTGCCGGTCGTCTGCAACCGGGCGGGTCTGGGCGCTGCCGGGCTATTGGCTGATGCAGGCCAGTCTGCAGGGTGCGGTGCTGGCCTTCCGGCGCGAAGTTCTGCCGGCGGGGGCCAAGGCGGGCGCCGGCATCGCGGCGTCTTGGGGATGGGAAAATGCACCAGCATGGCGTGGATCGGATGGCCAATGAGGGCAACCGCAGACTCGGTGTCACGATGTCTCACGGCGTCGACGACAGGACTTTGGCCAGCGCCAGACGTCGCGGATGTTCTGGGTGGCTCTTCCTCGGGTCGTATGATGGTACTTCCACGCCGGGGCTGGACAGGATTCTGCGCGGCGGGGTGATCGCGGCGGTTGTATTGACGGTTTCTGGCTGCGACGGTCCGCTCTCGACCTTAGAACCCGTAGGTCCGGTCGCTCGTCCCCTCGCCCAGCTTGGCTGGTGGGTGTTCGCGGGCGGCGCAGTGCTGCTTGCGCTGATGATGGGACTTCGGGCGATTGCGGCCTGGCGACCGCTGCGGGGCGCGCAGGTGTCGGGGCGAAGCTGGATCATCTGGGGTGGGCTCGTGCTGCCTGCGCTGGTGCTGCCGCCGCTGGTTGTGGTTTCGCTCATTGCGGGAGTAGGACTGTTGCCATCGGACCCTGTGCCGCGGATCGAGGCCGAGGCCGGGCAATGGAACTGGACTTTTCGCTACCCCGATCATGGCGGGACGCAGACGGTGGACATCCTGCATCTGCCCAGCGGTCAGCCGGTAGACATCATCATCACCAGCCGCGACGTGATCCATTCCTTCTGGGTACCACGCCTTGCGGGCAAGATGGATGCCGTGCCAGGCCGCGTGAATGTGCTGCGCCTGATAGCCGGCGCTCCGGGGGCGCTGGAGGGGCATTGTGCCGAATTCTGCGGGCTGGAGCATGGCCACATGCGCTTTGATGTACATGTCCATGACCCGGCCGAACTTGCTGCCGTCCTTTCCACGTCCGAAATCGCACAAGCGCCTTGATCTGCGCCGGCCCAATCCGGCTGCGCAAGGCACTGATTGGAAAGGCTGCCGCCCAAACCAATGATGAGCCTTGGCCGGTGGTCGGCCACCTGTGCAACCTGTTCGGCGAAGAGGAGTGTTACAGCCTCTTCAAGACCGCAGGATATATGAAAGAAACCGAGCGTGCAGAAGCGGCACTGCGCCCTCGCGCCGTGGGCGGCCGTTCCGGCCTTTGAATGGCTGAAGCCGCGAACCATTCCCAAGACCAGCCCTGTCTTGCGGATAGGTAGGAACGGAACCGAGCGCGGGAAGTTGTTCTTCTGCAGAGGCGCGGAGACGCGCCGCAGGGGGAAGCAACCGCATGAGGCAGCAGCGCTGGATCGACACCGACACGATCCTGCTGACGGCGGGGCTCCTTCTTGTCGGCTACTTCGTCCGTGATGTGCTGCTTCTCGTATTGCGCCAGCGACGGATCTGGTCGGCGCTCTTGCCATGCACCCGGTCGGCAGCCAGTGTCCAGAACAACTCCAGCGCACGGCTGACCGTGATCGGTGGCGCCTCCGCACCGCCCAGGAGTGCAGCGGCCTCAATATCCCGGGGTTTTTGATCTCGGCCGCGGCCCTGCGCTGCCACCGCCTCGATTCGCTCAACAAGGTCGTAGATCGGCAGATTGGCGACGCGACCTGCTGTGAGATAGCGATAGCCGCGCACCTGGGCGAGTTCCCGGGCGGCCTCGAACCTCCGTTCGGCATCCGCGCTGTCTCCGGCCAGTCGCGCTTCCCATGCCTCGATCATGTCGGCCCAGATGTGCTCAGCCTATTGGCGGGCTATGGATTCGGAATCGGTGTGTAGGCTGACCCATACGACATTGCGCGGTTCAACCCGGTGATAACGCTTGGGAACCCGCTTGCGCAGGTGCCATGTGTCGCCGCGGCGGATGACCGGAGGCTTTCTCATAGAGACCTTTGTTGCGCGATGTCCGGGCTGGGGGCAAGCCCTTGTGTGGCCCGCATATGTGCAGCAAAATGGGTGCAAAATGGGCGGCAAATTATCGCCCCGTCGCCGTCTTGGTTAAATTATATATTTATTTTCAGCTACTTAAGATTGAGGGAATGGCGCACCGGGGAGGATTCGAACCCCCGGCCCCCAGATTCGTAGTCTGGTGCTCTATCCAGCTGAGCTACCGGTGCGCGGTGAGGGCGATCTACCTGTCCGCGCGGGGCTTTGCAAGGGGAGAATCCGCATCTTGCTGCCCGTTGGCCGCAGAACCCGACACTTCGGCAGAGTCGCCGCCTTTCGGCAACCGGATCATGAACTCGGTGCCGTCCTCGTCGCTGCGGCGCAATTCCAGCCGGCCGCCATGTCCGCGCACCAGCTCGGCCGAGATCGCCAGTCCCAGCCCGATGCCGCCCTGGCGCGCACCACCCTGAAAGGGCATGAACAGATGCTCGCGCGCCTTCTCGGGCAGCCCTGGCCCGGTGTCGCCCACCCGGATCCACCAGTGGTTGTCATCCTCGCCCGCGCCAAGTTCGATGGTGCCCGGATCTCCTGTCGCCTCGATCGCCTGGCGGGCGTTACGCACCAGGTTCGACAAGATACGGAAAAGCTGCTCGGCATCGGCGCGGATCATCAGGTGCGGGGGCACATCGGTGATGAATTCGACCTGCCCGCCCTCGGCCGCGCCAAGCTGTTCGTTCTCGACCACGTCAGCCACCAGCGGGCGCAACGGCAGGCGTGCGAGGCGCGGCGGGGGCTCTTCGGCCTTGCCGAAGGCGAGCGTGCTTTCACACAGGTTCACCGCCCGCGCTAGCGAACCCACCAACTTGGGCGCGGCGCGGGCCACGGCCGGGTCGTCGCTGCTTTCCATCCGGTCGGCGAACAGCGAGGCGGTGGTAAGGATGTTGCGCAGGTCATGGCTGACCTTGGCCACCGCACCGCCCAGCTGCGCCAGCCGGTCCTTTTGGCGCAGCGCCGTGGTGAGCTGTCGCTGCAACCCTTCCAGCGCGTCCTCGGCCTCGCGCAGTTCGCGCACGGTGGAGGTGGGGGTGATGATGCGGCGCGCGTCCTCGGGCGCCGCGGCATAGGCGGTCATATGGTTCACCACGCGCCGGATCGGTGTGACCATCAGGTAACGCACCGCCAGGAACAGCAAGAGCGCGGTGAGCACCGAGATCACCGCCGAAAGGATCAGGATGCGCGCGCCATATTCCAGCATCTCCTGCCGCATCGGCTCGGTCTCGGTCGTGACCTCGATCAGCAGCCCGGCTTCGCGCACCGGGTCGCCGATAACGCGGATGACCCGGTTTTCACGGTCGAACAACACGGACATGCCGTCGCGGATCAGTTCAAAGGGCCCGGGGTCGCGCAGGTCATATGTCGCGTGGATCGGCGCCGGTATGGGCGAGGACAACACCAGCTCGCGCAGTGCATCACGGCGCAGCACCACGTTGAAAACGCCGGCGTTGGTCAGCAGTTCTTCCTCGAGTTCTTCCGAAATGACCCCTTCGGTTGCCAGGAGCGCCAGCGAGGCGATCTGCGCCCGTTCAAGCCGGGTGAGCAGGTAATCCTCGCGAAAGCGTGCAACCGAGGGCACGAGAATCAACACTTCGGCCAGCATGACGAAGATCACCGTCAGCATTAGGAAACGGCCTGAGAGTGTATTCAGAAACATGCCCTCGCCCTTTGCGGGCCTTCAGGGCAGCACCCTCTGCACTGTCCTGACGACCCTCTTCACAACAGGGTTATCAAAGAGTTTAGGGGAAAAATAGGCTGAGGCTGCACGTTTGTTCAGTTCATTCAGCGTGGGATATGGCAGAACCGTTGCGGCAATGGCACTCATCTTCAGCCCCGCCGATATGGCCAGCGCCCATGTGGCGATCAACTCGCCGGCCTGCGGCCCGGCGATCGCCGCCCCCACGGGGCGGCCGCGCACCACCATTACCTTGACCAGGCCATTGCCGTGCCCTTCGGCGCGCGCGCGGTCGCTTTCGGTATAGGGTATGCGCAAGACGGTCAGCGCCGCATCACCGTGGCGGGCGCGAGCCTCGGGCTCGCTCAGGCCGACATGGGCAAGCTCGGGGTCACAGAAGGTGACACGCGGTATGTGCCCTTCGCGCACGCGCGCAGGCAGCCCGAACAGGGCCGAGCGCAGCACGACCCCCGCCTGATAGCCCGCAAGATGGGTGAACTGCCCCCGTCCGGCGACATCGCCCAGCGCATAGACCCGCCGGTTGGACGTGCGCAGCCCGGCATCGACCGTGATTCCACTGTCATCGTGGCGTATACCGGCGCGATCCAGGTCAAGCCGTTCAACATTCGGCTTTCGCCCCGCGGCCACCAGCAGGTGCGAGCCATGCAGCACCGCGCCGGTATCCAGTTCGGCCTCGATGGCGCCTGCCGTGCCGCGCAGCCCCTCCAGCGCCGTTCCTTCGTGGATCGTGACCCCTTCGGCACGCAGCTTCTCCAGCACGATCGCGGCCAGCTCGGGGTCTTCGCGGCCCAGGGCGCGCTCAGCTTCGATCACGCTGACCATGCTGCCAAGGCGCCTGTGCGCTTGTGCCATCTCAAGCCCGACGGGCCCGCCCCCCAGCACGATCAGGTGGTCCGGACGCTTGCGCAGGGCGAAGATGGTCTCGTTGGTCAGGTAAGGCACCGCGTCGAGCCCGGGAACAGGAGGAGCCACCGGGCGCGAGCCGGTCGCGATCACGAAACGCCGCGCGCGGATTTCGAAATTCCCGGCAACAACCGTGCGCGGGCCGGTAAAGCGCGCCCAGTCGCGAATCACCTTCACACCAAGGCCTGCAAAGCGTTCCTCGCTGTCATGGGGGGCAATCGCGGCGATCACGCCCGCGACATGATCCTTGGTCGCGGCAAAATCCATCACCGCCCCGCCCGGCGCCGTGACCCCGAAAGGCGCGCCCGCCCCAACCGCATGGGCCGCGCGCGCCGCCGCGATGAGCGATTTGGAAGGCACACAGCCGTGATTGAGGCAGTCGCCGCCCATTTCGCCGCCTTCGATCAGCACGACGCGGGCGCCCATCTGCACCGCGCCCGCCGCCACCGACAACCCGCCCGAACCTGCGCCGATCACACCGAGGTCCGTCTTGATCCGCTCCATCTTTCCCTGCCTTCCCTGTCAGTCGAGCGGCGGACGGCGCCGCAGCGCCCGCACCACCAGCGGCAGCGCTGCAAGCGCCGCCAGCCCCAACAATGGCCCCAGGATGGGCCATTCGAACATGATCCCCAGGTCAGGGGTTTCACCGCGCTCGATCACCTCGCCCAGACCGGCGCCAACCCATGTATAGACAAGCCCGGCGGGGATGATGCCCAGAAAGGTTGCCGCCGCGTAGGGCGCCAGCCGCATCCCCACCAGCGCCGGCAACAGGTTGGCCACGAAAAACGGCACCGCGGGAATCAGGCGCACGGTCAGCAAGGTGGAGAATGCGTTTTCCTCGAGCGCGGCCTTGAGGCGCCGTGCCCGCCCCTTGCTTGCGTCGATTCGCGCGGCAAGCTGGTCGCCAAACCCCGCACGCACCGCCAGAAACAAGGCGACAGCGCCCAGCGTCGCCCCGGTCACGTTGAACAGGACACCGGGAAACAGCCCGAACAGAAAACCCCCGGTGAGCGACGCAACCGTCCCGCCCGGCAGCGAAAACGCGACCACCGCGACATAGGCCGCGACAAAGGCCAGCGCTGCCCAGGCATAATGGGCATCTCGAAAGGCGGCCAGCGCCTCGCGATGGGCGGCCAGCGCCTCGAACCCGACCTGGTCGCGCAAAAACAGCGCGCCGAATATCGCGACCACGATGATAATGGCCAGTGGCAGACGCCGCAGGACACCGGCGCGGAAACCTGTCATGCTTTCACTCATGCGGCAACTTCCTCCTGAGGGTACTTACGCACGGGGCACCGCAGGGGTTATGATTTTTCGTTGCGATCACGCCGGCTTGATTGCGGGTGTTGCATGCCGCCACACATAGGCAGCGGATCAATTGACTTGGCCGCCAAGCTCGCCTAAAGACCGGGCTTCAAAGTTTCAGCGTGGCCGTTCCGGTCAGGGCGGGCCGCGCAGACCAGAGGACACCAAGCGATGAAACGCACCTATCAACCCAGCAATCTGGTTCGCAAGCGGCGCCATGGCTTCCGCGCCCGCATGGCCACCAAGGCCGGCCGCAAGATCATCAACCTGCGTCGCGCCCAGGGCCGCAAGAAGCTCTCGGCCTGATCGCGCACGAGGCGCGCCTGATCGCGGGCGCGTCAAGCCGCAAGGGGCATGTCGCATGACGCCGCCGGACGCAGACGTGGCAGGGCATCGCGCCGGGGCCACCGATGCGGATCCGGCGGTTTCTTCATGTGCGGAGGCCCTGCCCGCGGTCGAGACCCTGCGCCGCCGCAGCGATTTCCTGCGTGCCGCCCGCGCCCGCCGCCAGAGCGCGGCAAGCCTGCTTTTGCAGGCGCGCAAACGCCGCCCCGACGAGGGCGCGCCCGCCGAAGTGATCCGCGTGGGCTTCACCTGTTCGCGCAAGATCGGCAACGCCGTCACCCGCAATCGCGCCAAGCGCCGCCTGCGCGCCGCCGCGCGCGCGCTGTTGCCCCGCCTGGGGCGTCCGGGGTGGGATTATGTTCTGGTCGGCCGCCCCGGCGCCACGAATGAGCGCGACTTTGCCCTGCTGCTGGACGATCTGCACCGCGCGCTCGAACGTATCCACGCGCCCCGTCCGCAGGCGGAACGGTCATGACCCCCGGCGCCTGGCTGCTTTCGCTGCCGGTTCGGGCCTACCGGCTGCTGTTTTCGCCCTGGGTCGGGCATAACTGCCGCTACCAGCCGACCTGTTCGGCCTATGCCCTGGAGGCCCTGAATCGCCACGGGGCGCTCAGGGGCGGGTGGCTGACGATCCGGCGGATCGGGCGCTGCCACCCCTGGGGCGCATCCGGCTATGATCCGGTGCCCGGCACCGACCCCGAGCATGACAGGGACAAACGCAAGGATGCCTGAAACCGATACGCTGCCCCGCCTGCTGCGCAATGCCCCCGACAGCGCCGAATTCGGCAAGCTGCGCAAGCGCATCATCCGCGAAACCCGGGCCGCGCTCCAGGATTACGGCATGGTCACGCCCGGTGCGCGCTGGCTGGTGTGCCTTTCGGGCGGCAAGGACAGCTACACCCTGCTGGCCGCGCTGACCGAGTTGCAATGGCGGGGCCTCCTGCCGGTCGAGTTGCTGGCCTGCAACCTCGACCAGGGGCAGCCCGGCTTTCCGGCGACCGTGCTGCCTGATTTCCTGAGCGAGCATGAAATCCCCCACCGGATCGAGTATCAGGACACCTATTCGATCGTGACAGCAAAGGTGCCGCAAGGGCGCACCTATTGCGCGCTGTGTTCGCGACTGCGGCGCGGCATCCTCTATCGCATCGCGCGCGAAGAGGGCTGTTCGGCCGTGGTTCTCGGACATCACCGCGACGACATTCTCGAAACCTTCTTCATGAATCTCTTTCATGGCGGGCGGCTGGCCACCATGCCGCCGAAACTGGTCAACGAAGAAGGCGACCTTCTGGTGCTGCGCCCGCTGGCCCATGTGGCCGAGGCCGATTGCGCCCGCTTTGCCCGCGCCATGAATTATCCGGTCATCCCCTGCGATCTGTGCGGCAGCCAGGACGGGTTGCAGCGCATGCAGGTCAAGAAGCTGCTCGACGAGTGGGAAACACGCAGCCCCGGCCGCCGGCAGGTGATGTTCCGGGCGCTGATGAACGCGCGCCCCTCACACCTGCTCGACAGGGGCCTGTTCGATTTCGCGGCGCTCGCGCCGAAGGACGGCATTTGAGGAAAATCCTGCACAGAAAGCCCCTGGCACATTAACAAAAGCCCCAGACGACACGGCTAGCCTGCGCATCAGGTGGCATGACCGCCATCTGCCGAGCGAAGGAGCCGCCCGCAATGTCCGCCAACGCCCCGGCGCCGCGTTTTCTCATCAGGATGCTGCGATTCGCGCGCAGGCCCGAACTGCTGGCCTTTCTGCCCGCTATCACGCTGGCCGCGTTCTGGCTGGGGGGCGAGGATGCCCTGATTCTGACCGCGCTGGCGATCCCCGGCATCTATGCGCTGGCCGGGCTACTGGCTCCGGTGCTGCGGTCTGATCCGGACAGGCACGAGGCGCGCGACGCGCTCACCGGCCTTTTCCTGCGCAAGGCAGTGATCGAGCGGCTGGATGAAACATTCGCGTTGCCTGCAAATGACGGCCGCAAGAGCGCCTGCATCACCCTTTCCATCGACAATGCCGGGGATGTGTCGCGCCATGAAGGCACGGCCGGTTTCAGCGAGATGCTGCAAGTAACAAGCACCCGCCTTGCCACATTCCTGCGTGACAGCGACACCCTGGCGCGGCTCGACAATGCCAGCTTCGCCGTTGCGCTGGCACCGGGCTACCGGCTCGATCTGGAAAGCACGCTGCAACTGGCCGCCCGCCTGCAGGAGGTGGTCGAGGCGCCGCTGTCGATCAACGGCAACACCATCCATCCGGTCGCAAGCGCGGGCTTTGCGCTACCCGATACCATCAACAGCCCCGATGGCGCGACCCTTCTGGAGGCGGCTGAACTCGCGCTGGATGACGCCCGGCGCAGCGGGCCGGGCGCGATCCGGGCCTATACCCCGGCCATGCGCAAGGCGCGCGCCGACCTGCTGGCCCTGCGCAACCGCTTTGCGCCCGCCCTCGAAAACGGCGAACTGCGCCCCTTCTTTCAACCGCAGATTTCCACCGATACCGGCGAAGTCACCGGATTCGAGACGCTCGTGCGCTGGCACCATCCCGAGCGCGGCCTGCTCACCCCCGAACAGTTTCTGCCCGATTTGCTTGCCTCGGGCCTGGCCGAAAGACTGGGCGAGGTAATGCTGAGCGGCGCGCTACGTCAGCTTGCCCATTGGGAGGCGCGCGCGCTCCACATTCCGGGTGTGGCAGTGAATTTCGCGCCCGAGGAACTGCGCAATCCCCGTCTGCCTGAAAAGGTGCAGTGGGAGCTAGACCGCTATGGCCTTGCCCCCGAGCGGCTGACCGTGGAGGTGCTCGAAACCGTCGTCGCCCAGGCAGGGGATGACATGGTGGTGCAGACCCTGCGGCGGCTTGGCCGCCTTGGCTGCCGGATCGATCTGGATGATTTCGGCACCGGGCAGGCCTCGATCAGCAATATCCGGCGATTCGGCGTAACCCGCATCAAGATCGACCGCAGCTTCGTCACCCGCATCGACGAAGACCGAGACCAGCAGCGCATGGTTGCCGCGATTCTCTCACTGGCCGAGCGGTTGGGGCTGGAAACCCTGGCCGAAGGGGTCGAAACCCCTCAGGAGCACGCCATGCTCGCACAACTGGGCTGCCACAGCGTGCAGGGCTTCGTCATTGCCCGGCCGATGGCCGCCGACGCCGTTGCCGGCTGGATACGCAGCCATCGCAACCGCCTTGCCATAACCGATATCGCAAGCCACCCATCCGGCCGCCGCCTGGGTTGAGCACACCCGCCCACCAAAAGGGGCAGCTGTTGCCTGCGCCGGAATTGCAGGCAGGCGGCGACGCCCCGGCGCCTCACGCGCCCGAGCGAGCATCTTGCGAACACCCCGGCGCGGCACCCATCCGGCAAAGCTTTGCCGGGCGCACGGCCCTTCTTCTTGGCGAAAATATCCTCGCCGAAGGCATCCGGCGCGCGCCAAATGTGCATCCTGCCGAAACAGAGTGACAGAATGGCATCCCGCCCGCGCATCACAGCCAGGCCAGCGGCACCCGAAACCGCGATTTACGTCCCCGCAGCTTGTCCAAGGTGGCGTGCCCCCGCGCCATCGCGTGGGCCTACGCCCCGCGCACAGCCGGGTGAGTCGGGGAAAAGCGCTTGACGGCGGCGACGCGGCCCTGTTGAACGGCGCACGAGTCAAAATCGACGGGCACGGGTTTTCATGGACGATCAGAACAAGAACCTCCTCCTCGCCACGGTCCTCAGCTTCCTGGTGATCCTTGTCTGGTTCGTGGTGTTCCCGCCCCCCGAGCCGGCCCCGGAAAGCCCCGGACAGGAGGCGGTGATCGAAGGCGACGGGCTCACCCCGCCCCCCGCGCCAGGTGAGGCACCGGGCGAGGCGCCCGCTGCGGGCGAAAGCGAAGCCCCCGATGAAACCGCCGACACCCCGCGCCTGGCGATCGAAACCCCGCGCCTGACCGGGACGATTTCGCTGATGGGTGGCCGGCTCGATGACCTGTCGCTGCGCGACTATCGCGAAACGCTGGACGAGGACTCGCCGATCGTCCAGCTGCTCAAGCCGGTCGACGGCCCCGAGGCCTTCTACGCGATTTACGGCTGGGCGCCCGGCGGCGCGCTCGATTTCGCCGATGTGCCCGGCCCCAACACCGAATGGAGCTTGCGCGAAGGCGAAACCCTCGCCCCCGGCCGGCCGCTCATCCTGGAATGGGAAAATGCGCGCGGCATGACCTTTCTGCGCCGCTTCGAGGTTGACGACAACTACATGTTCTCTGTCACCCAGAGTGTCGTGAACAGCACCGAAGGCGATGTCCGCCTGGCGCCATACGGTATCATCGCCCGCCATGGCGAGCCCTCCGATACGACCAATTTCTTCATCCTGCATGAAGGCATGTTGCAGATGTCGGATGGCACACTGAACGAAGACAGCTATTCCAACATGACCAGCTACCGCTTCCTCGAGCGGGAAGGCGCCAATGCCGAGCACACCGAGGTCGAATCGAACGGCTGGATCGGGTTCACCGACAAATACTGGATGGCCACGCTGATCCCGCAGCCGGGCCAGCCCTTTACGGCGGTGTCGCGCTATGTCGAAAGCCGCGATGTCTATCAGACCCGTGTCGACATGCCCGCCGTGACCCTTGCGCCCGGCGCGGGGCATGAAGTCACCACCATGCTGTTCGCCGGCGCCAAGGAATGGACGACGATCCGCAACTACCAGAACGACCTGGGCATCGACCGTTTCGTCGACTCGATCGACTGGGGCTGGTTCTTCTTCCTGACCAAGCCGATCTTCGCGGTGCTCTACTGGATCAACGGCTTCATCGGCAACATGGGCTGGTCGATCATCGCGCTGACCTTCATCATCAAGGCGGTGCTGTTGCCGCTGGCCTGGAAGTCCTATGTCTCCATGGCCAAGATGAAAGAGCTGCAACCCGAGATGCAGGCGATCAAGGAACGCGCTGGCGACGACCGCCAGAAGCTCCAGCAGGAGATGGTCAGGCTCTACAAGGAAAAGAAGGTCAACCCGGCCGCGGGCTGCCTGCCGATCCTGTTGCAGATCCCGATCTTCTTCTCGCTCTACAAGGTGATCTTCGTCACCATCGAGCTGCGGCATGCGCCGTGGTTCGGGGTGTTCCAGGATCTGTCCGCACCCGACCCGACCTCGCTCATGAACCTCTTCGGGCTTCTGCCCTGGGGCACGCCCGATCCCAACAGCATCATGGCGCTGATCTTCATCGGCATCCTGCCGATCTTGCTGGGCGTGTCGATGTGGCTGCAGATGCGGCTCAACCCCGCGCCGCCCGACAAGACCCAGGCGATGATCTTCAACTGGATGCCGTGGGTCTTCATGTTCATCCTGGGCGGTTTTGCCTCGGGGCTGGTGCTCTACTGGATCGCCAACAACGTGATCACCTTCTCGCAGCAGTACCTGATCATGCGTTCGACCGGGCACAAGCCTGATCTGCTGGGCAATATCCGCAGCAGCCTGCCCACCCGAAAAAGCAAGGACTCCGAGTGATGGCATCGGGTGGGTCTGCACCGGGCGAAATGACCGGGCGGCTTGCCCATGTCTGTCGCCACCCGATCAAGGCCATCGGTCACGAGGAACTGGCGCGCGTCCGGCTTGCGCCGGGCCGCAGGTTGCCGCTGGATCGCCGTTGGGCGGTCGCCCATGCAGAGGCCGACATCGCCCCCGGCCCCGGCGGCGTTATCGACAGCTGGGTGCCAAAGGGGCGGTTCTTGCGCGGGGTAGCCGCGCCCGAGCTTATGGCCATCCGCGCGGAAGCCACAGCGGAAGGCAATGACGCGCGCCTGGCCCTGACCCACCCCAAGGCCGGCAGGCTGGATATTCGCCCCGCCGCGCCAGGCGCGGGTAAGGCGCTGATTTCCTGGCTGCATCCGCTCTGGCCTGCTGACCTGCCCGCGCCGCAAGCGCTTGTCACATTGCAGGAGGGTGGGTTGACCGACCGGCCGGAACCTTTCGTTTCGCTGCTCAGCCTCGGCTCGTTGCGCGCGCTCGAGGCGCAGATGGGCGTGCCGCTCTCGATCCACCGTTTTCGCGGCAACCTCTGGGTGGACGGGCTGCCGCCCTGGGTCGAGTTCGATCTGGTCGGGCGCGAGATATGCATCGGCGCCACCCGTCTGCGCGTCGAGCGGCGCATCACCCGTTGCAAGGCCACCTGCGCCAATCCCGAAACCGGCGCGCTGGATGCCGACACGCTGGGGGCTTTGAAAGATGCCTATGGTCATCGTGACTTCGGTGTTTATGTGACGGTGCTTGACGGGGGCGAGATCAGCCCCGGCGATCAGGTTTTGATACCATGACAGACGCATGTCAGCATAACGGCCCCGACCCGGACATACTGCACCCGATGCCCGGCCACCCGCGCGTGGTGTTCCTGCGCCCGCTTGCACAAGGGCGGCCCAATGTCGAGGCTGGCGCCTACAGCTATTACGACGACCCTGACCAGCCCGAAGCATTTTTTGACCGCAACGTGCGCTATCACTTCGACTTTGTCGGCGACCGGTTGATCATCGGGCCGTTTTGCGCCATCGGGACCGGCGCACAGATCATCATGAGTGGCGCCAATCATGCGATGGACGGGTTCTCGACCTATCCCTTCAACATCTTCGCAAATGGCTGGGAGGCCGGTTTCGACCCGGAAAGCTGGGCGAAAGGCATGCGTGGCGACACCCGCATCGGCGCCGATGTCTGGATTGGCAGCGAGGCCTGGATAATGCCCGGCGTGACCGTCGGCCCCGGCGCGATCATTGCTGCGCGCGCGGTCGTCACCCAAGATGTCGCGCCATATGCGGTCGTTGGCGGCAACCCCGCACGCGAGTTGCGACAGCGGTTTGACGCAGATACCGTCTCTGCGTTGCTTGACATTGCCTGGTGGGCTTGGCCCGTTGCAAAGATCACCCGAAACCTTGGCGCCATTCGCGGTGCCGATATCGACGCCCTGAGGGCCGCCACATGACCACGCTCCCCTTCCATATCGCCGAGGAACCCGACGCGGCCGAACTGGAGCGCGGGCGCAAACTGTTTGCGGGCCAGGTCGATTTCCTCAAGGGGGTGGTGGCGATGTCGGGGCTGCCGCCCGCCGACCGGCCAGAGGTCTGTTTCGCGGGGCGCTCGAATGTCGGCAAATCGAGCCTGATCAATGCGCTGACCGGCCGCAAGGCGCTGGCACGCACCTCCAACACTCCCGGCCGCACGCAGGAGATCAACTATTTCACCGCTGGCGAAAGCCATTACATCGTTGACCTGCCCGGCTATGGCTTTGCCGAGGCGCCAGTAGCAGTGGTCGAGAAATGGCAGCGCCTGCTCAAGGACTATCTGGCCGGGCGGCCCACATTACGCCGGGCTTTCGTACTGGTGGACCTGCGCCACGGGCTGAAAAAGCCCGACACCGAGATCATGGGCCTTCTTGACCGTGCGGCAGTGACGTTTCAGGTCGTGCTGACCAAGGCCGACAAGGTCAATGCCGCAACCCGCGAAAAGAACCTCGCCCAAGTGCGCGCGGGGCTGGCCAAACACCCCGCGGCCTTTCCCGAGCTGGTGCTGACCTCTTCGGTCACAGGCGAAGGCATTCCCACCTTGCGGGCGATCATCGCCGCGCAAGCCTGAGCGCGGCAAAACCGCTACGCCAGCACCCGCCACCCTTGGCAGCGGCGCCGCAACCGGATACCAGAGCGATCATTCCTCGAAAGCCCCGCCAATGAAGAAGCAGACCGCCATGACCCGTGACTGGATCGCCACCGCCCGGACGCTCTCCGAGGCCCTGCCGTACCTGCAGCGCTATACCGGCGCCATCGTGGTGATCAAGTTCGGCGGCCACGCGATGGGCGACGAGGATGCCATGGCCAGCTTTGCCCGCGACGTGGTTCTGATGCGCCAGGTCGGCGTCAACCCGGTGATCGTGCATGGCGGCGGGCCGATGATCAACGACCTGCTGGGCCGGCTGGGCATCACGTCGGATTTCGTGCGCGGCAAGCGCGTGACCGACGCGGCCACCATCGAGGTGGTCGAGATGGTTCTGTCGGGGCTGATCAACAAGCGCATCGTGCAGGCGATCAACGATCAGGGCGGCAAGGCGGTTGGCCTTTCGGGCAAGGATGCGCGGCTGATCACCTGCTCGCCGGATGACCCGGACCTGGGCTTTGTCGGCCGCCCCGACGAGGTGAACCCCGAAGTGCTTACGCGGCTGTTCGATGCCGGGATGATCCCCGTCGTGGCCCCCATCGGGCACGGCCGCGCGGGTGAGACCTTCAACATCAACGGCGACACCGCCGCTGGGGCACTGGCCGCCGCGCTGAAGGCCGACCGGCTGCTGCTGCTGACCGATGTGGCGGGGGTCAAGGATGCCTCGGGCGAGGTGATCACCGACATGAAACCCGAACAGGTGCGCGCGCTGACCGAAGCCGGTGTGATCGCAGGCGGGATGATCCCCAAGACCGAAACCGCCCTGGCCGCGATCGAAGGCGGGGTGCGGGCGGTGGTCATCCTCGATGGCCGGGCGGCCAATGCCTGCCTGCTGGAGCTGTTTACCGAACATGGCGCGGGCAGCTTGATTCGCGGCCCCCGTTCGGCACCGCGAAACAGTCAGGCGCCAGCCCAGACGCAGCCATGACAACCAGGCGGGATACGATCAGCATCGCCTCGGCCGCCTACCCGCTGGAGTGGCATGAAAGCTGGGCTTCGGTTGAAGAAAAGCTGACCCGCTGGGTTGGCGAGGCCGCTGGCAAAGGTGCCGATCTGCTGGTCTTTCCCGAATATGGCGCGATGGAGCTGGCCTCGCTTGCCGGCGCGGCGGCGGCTGCCGACCCGAAGCGCGCACTGGCTGCGGCAGCCGAACGGCGCGCGCAGGCCGATGCGCTGCTCGCCGCGCTTGCCGCGAAACATCGGGTGCACATCCTGGGCGGCTCCGGCCCGGTCTTCGACGGGATTGAGCGCCCGGTCAACCGGGCGACCTTCTTCGGCCCGGACGGCGTGCTTGGCCATCAGGACAAGCAGGTCATGACCCCCTATGAACGCGCACCGCTCGATGTCGTGCCGGGGAATGCGCTGACACTCTTCATCACCGAGTTGGGGCGCATCGGCATCCTGATCTGCTATGACAGCGAATTCCCCCTGTTTGCCCGCGCATTTTCCGAGGCAGGCGCGGAAATTCTGCTTGTGCCGTCCTGCACCGAAACCCGCGCCGGATTTACCCGCGTGCGCGTGGGGGCAATGGCGCGCGCGCTGGAAAACCAGTGCGTCACCGTCCATTCTGCGACCGTCGGCGCCGCTGAATGGTGCCCGCCAGTCGATCACAACATCGGCTGCGCGGCCATTTACGGACCGCCCGATACCGGCTGGCCAGACACCGGCATTCTGACGGAAACCGCGTTGAATGAACCCGGCTGGGCCTTCGCCAAGGTCTCGCGCAAGGCGATTGCCGAGGTCCGCAGCCAGGGGGGCGTGCGCAACTTCAGCCATTGGAATGAGCAGATCACGCGCTGCGCGCAGGTTGAAATCCGGCAAAGCGACGACAACCCCCTTGAAAAACAGGGCCAATAAGCGCATTTAAGCGCATGTTCGCAAATATGGGCGAGCGACAAGGTGATGGAGTGACAATGGCCAAGGAAGAATTGCTCGAATTTCCCGGTGTCGTTAAGGAACTCCTGCCGAACGCGACATTCAGGGTCGAGCTTGAAAACGGCCATGAAATCATCGCGCACACGGCAGGCAAGATGCGCAAGAACCGCATCCGTGTTCTGGCGGGCGACCGGGTTCAAGTGGAAATGACCCCCTACGACCTGACCAAGGGTCGTATCAATTATCGTTTCAAGTAAGGCCGTGCGGCTTGTTCTGGGGTCGGCCAGTCCGCGCCGCAGGGATCTGCTGGCGCAGCTTGGCGTGACACCCGACCGCATCGCGCCGGCGGATATCGACGAAACCCCCGTCCGTGGCGAGCTGCCGCGCAACTACTGCATGCGCATCGCGCTGGAGAAGTCGCGCGCGGTTGATGCTGCGGAGGACGAACTGGTGCTTTGCGCCGATACCACCGTGGCACTTGGCCGGCGCATCCTGGGCAAACCCTCGGATGCAGGTGAAGCCGCCGCCTTCCTCACGGCGCTGGGCGGGCGGCGCCACCGGGTCATCACCGCAGTGGTGCTGCGGCTGGGCGCGCGCATATGGCAACGTGACGTGGTAACAGCCGTGCGGATGAAGCGGCTCTCGGACAATGAACTCAACGCCTACCTGGCCAGCGGCGAATGGCGCGGCAAGGCCGGGGGTTATGGCATTCAGGGCCGGGCCGGGGCGTTCATCCCGTGGATATCGGGATCGTTCACCGGCGTCGTGGGGCTGCCGCTGGCTGAAACCGCGGCGCTGCTCGGGGCAGCGGGCTATCCGGTGTGGCCGGTATCATGAAGGGGGTCGCCGTTCTTCTGGGGCAGATGTCGGGCCGCACGGCCGCCGTGCGCATGATCGACGGCGCACTTGATGATCTGTTCATAGACCCGCCCGAAAGCGCCGGCCCCGCGCCGGAGACCCTGTTTCGCGGCACCGTTGGCCGGCCGGTCAAGGGGCTGGGCGGTGTGTTCGTGGACCTGCCCGGCGGGGCCTCGGGCTTTCTGCGGCAGGTCAAGGGGCTGCGGCCGGGGCAGCCGATCCTCGTGCAGGTTTCAAGCCATGCCGAGCCGGGCAAGGCCGTGCCTCTGACCACGCGACTGCTGTTGAAAGGCCGCTATGCGATCATAACGCCCGATGCGCCGGGGCTGAATATCGCGCGCGGCATTCAGGCACCAGAGACGCGTCAGACCCTGCAAACCCTGGCAGCGCGGGCCATGGCCGGCGCCCAGCCCGATCTCGGGCTGATCTTGCGCAGCGCCGCCGAGGACGCCGAGACAGCGGACGTATCCGCCGAGATTGCCGAGTTGCGCACGCTCAGTGAGGCCATTCTCGCCGATGTCGACGGCCCGCCCGCATTGCTTCTGGCGCCGCCCGATGCGCATCATTTGGCTTGGCGCGAATGGGCGCAGCCCGCCCCCGACACGATGGCCGAAGGCCCCGACGCGCTCGCCCGCCACGGCGCCGACGAGGCCATCACCGCCCTGTTGCACCCCGAGGTGCCACTGCCCGGCGGTGCCGGCATGGTGATTGAGCCGACCCGCGCGCTGATTGCTGTCGATATCAACACCGGCCACGACACCAGCCCGGCGGCGGGCCTCAAGGCCAATATCGCGGCGGCGCGTGAACTGCCCCGACAGTTGCGCCTGCGCGGGCTGGGGGGACAGGTCACGGTCGATTTTGCCCCGATGCCCCGGCGCGACCGGCAGGTGCTTGAACAAAGCCTGCGCGCCGCCTTTCGCCGCAGCGCCGCCGAGACAAGCCTTGCAGGCTGGACCCCGCTGGGCCATTACGAGCTGCAGCGGCGGCGTGACCGCCTGCCGCTGGCCACATCCCTCGCCCCGCAAGGTGACTGATGCACTGCCCGATCTGCAATCGCGAAACCGACCGCAAGTACCGCCCCTTCTGCTCGCGCCGCTGCGCCGATGTCGACCTGGGGCGATGGTTCTCTGGCAAATATGCGATCCCCGGAGAGGAGATCGGCAGCGAAGCAGAGGACGAAGAGCAATCTCCCGCGCCGCCTGCCCCGCGCCACTGACAATCTGCCGCGAGGGCACGGAATTTTTTGCCAACACCTCTGGACAGTATCCCGACCCTCGCCTAAGAAAACGCCACCCCAAGGCGGTAGCGCCAAAACCCGTGCCCGGGTAGCTCAGGGGTAGAGCAGTGGACTGAAAATCCTCGTGTCGGTGGTTCGATTCCGCCCCCGGGCACCATTTTTTTGCAGCAAGTGCCTGCTTTATAATAGAAATACAGGCATATACGTTGATCTTACCCCCCTAATTATCCACCCTTTGCGAAGTGGCCGGCTGAGGAAGTGCTTCCTTTCTTGTCCGGCCACAAACCCATCGGTACATCGGTGGGGAGGGTCCAGTGGTGAAGGCGGGGAGCTATGCGGGATTTTGGGTGACGCGGCGTGATCAAGCGGCGCGGTTTTTGGTGTCGGTTGCGGCGACACCGTCGGTGAATGTGACGCCTTCGATGACCATTGGCAACTGGTTCGCGCCCTTCAGCCGCCGCCACGTCTTCGCGGCGGCCTGAACGAGCTTGAACACCGTGAGCTTCACCGTCTTGTGCGACAGCGCGCCCTTGGTGCGCACGGTTCGGTGCCGGACGGTGGCGAACACGCTCTCGATCGGGTTGCCGGTGCGCAGGTGATCCCAATGCTCGGCCGGGAAATCGTAGAAGGTCAGCAGGGTCTCGCGGTCCTTGGTCAGGCACGTCACCGCCTTCTCATTCTTGGCGCCATATTTCTCGGCGAAGGTGTCCAGTGCGGCCTCGGCTGCGGCGCGGGTGTCGGCCTGCCAGATCTCGCGCAGGTCGGCCTTGACCGCCGGTTGCATCGATTTCGGGAACTTGTTGAGAACATTGGCGGTCTTGTGAACCCAGCACCTCTGGTGGCGCGTGCCTGCTGGCCGGCCGTCTTCAGTGCGACAAAGCGCATGGTGGGGCGCAGAGCCGCCTCCACGATCGCCTCGGCATCGGCCGCATCGTTTTTCTGGCGCTTGACGAACGGCTTGACATAGATCGGTGGGATCAGGCGCACGTCATGCCTCAGCTTCTCAATCTCGCGGCCCCATCCGTGCGCCGTCGCGCAAGCTTCCATGGCGATAACGCAACCTGGATGCTGCGAGATGAAGGCAAGCAGCTGACCGCGTGAAAGCTTCTTGCGAAATACCACGGACCCATCGTGGCGCGCCCCGTGTAGCTGAAAGACGCGCTTTGCCAGATCAATCCCGATGATGGTAACCTCAGACATGGGTGCTCTCTCCTTCTGCAATGGCTTCAACACACATCACATTGGCACATTGCGATGCCGTCAGGAGGGGGCATCCACGCCATCAACAGAGCCGGACGTTGGCCTCCGGCTCCTTGCTCAGCAACAAGGCTGCAGGAGGGTTCACATCAGGCTGGTCAGTCGGTTTGCCATCCAGCAGCCTGTGGAGCAGGTTCAGCACATGGGTATTGGTCGACACACCAGCCTCCAGCGCCAATTCCACAGCGCAAAGCACGGCCTGTTCGTCATGGTGCAAGACCAGCGACAAGATATCGACCATTTTGGGGACTCCGCCGGGCTGACGCAGAATCTTTGCCTGCAGCACGCGGAAGGGTTCGGGCATTTCAACGAAGGGAGCACCATTGCGTAGTGCTCCGGGCTTGCGTTGAACGACCACGAGACAATGGCGCTAGTCATTGATGACACGCCTTGGCTGCGGTGGGGTGCGAGCTCCGCCTCAAGCTGCGCCAGCCGTGCCTCCAGATTCTCTAGCTTGCCCCCCAGTCCCTGCGTGCGCAGCCGATCCGCAGTTTTTTCAACAACACAGATCGAACCATTGGCGAGGCGAGAGTCCTCACCCCATCTTTGGGTTGGCAAGATCCGTGCTGAGATCGAGCAGCACATGCCGTCTTTCCTGCCTGATAATGGTCAGCGCCCTGTCCAGCGCTTCGGGCAGTTCGGCACCCGATTGCACTTTGAACGCCGCACCTCCTGCCGCGCGGGCGATGGCGCAGTAATCAGTGGGCGGCGCGAAGGCGGTCATCGGCATCCGGTTGCTGCGAGCGGCCGCGCCATCGGGATAGACCGCCAAGGTCGATGTCCGCACCGCGTTCCAAGAGCCATTGTTGAGCAAGACCATGAGAACGGGCAACTGATAGTGACTTGCGACCTGATGGCAGGCTACTGGGTTCGCGAAAAGGTAGCTGCCATCGCCTACCAGCGCCACCACAAGCCTGTCGGGCGCGGCGAGTTGCGCGCCGAGGGCTGCGGGCAGACCCCACCCGAGCCCCCCGGAATATGGAACGCTGAAAAGCTGTCCCGGCACGCGCAGATCGAGATGCGCCGAGGTCGGCCCGCGCTCGCTGAACAGCAAGGTGCCCCTGTCGATACGCTCGGAAAGGCATTTGCCGATCCAGGGAATGCTCATGGGGCTTCCCGTCCCGCGCGCGGCTCGCGCGGCCATTGTGTCCCGGTCTGCCTTGTGGCGCGCCGTGATGGCCGCGCGACGCTCGGCAATTGCGGCCGCCGCTACCTCGGCTCTGTCGGCGGCGTGGCCAAGCGCTGTTTCAAGCGCCTCGAGGGTCGCCACGACGTCGCCGCAGATCGCAAGATCAGTGCGGAAGCTGCGCATCGGCAGCTTGATGTGCAGCGGATCGCTACCGATGTGGATGACCGTCTTCTCAGGGCCGACGCGGCAGCTGCTTTCCAGCCAGGGCACAGGCGCGTCAATTGCCAAGATGACATCTGCGGCGGCCACATGTTCAGCCACCTGACCCATGACGCGCATCGGATCGTCGCCCGCAAGCAGGTTGCACGTGGGCACGGCTTCATGCACTGCCAGCCCGAAGGCATGTGCCATTCTGCTGGTCACGATGCCCGCGCGTCCGGCGCGATCGCCCCGCTGCGCGATTACCAATGGGACCTCGGCGCGGGCGAGCAGGCGCGCTGCTTGGCCAACTGCGCCGGTGTCTGGGGCGGGGGCGGTTGCTGAAACCTGCAAGGGCCGCGCCGAGGCAACCGGGTCGGGCGCTTCGGGCAGGGTTTCGCACAGCGGCTCCCGCGGTAGGCTGAGATAGACCGGACCCGTCGGATGCGAGTTGGCGATTGCGACAGCGCGCGACGCCATCGTCTCGGCCTGCTCGGCATAGACAAGCTCCGCGCTCCATTTGACCGACTCCCGCACCAGCGCCGTCTGGTCGGCCATCTCTTGTCCGTATTGCACTAGGCTGCCGCGTGCGCCAAGGCGGTTATGTTCCGTAAAAGGCGTGCGACCCGACATTATCACCAGCGGCACATCGTCAGAGCGAGCGTTGATCACGCCCATTGCGGCATTGGCGAGCCCCACATTGACATGAACCATAACTGCCTGCGTCTCTCCGCTGGCCAGCCATGCGCCATGGGCCATCCCCACGGCAAGCGCTTCATGCGCGCACAGAATCGGCTCGGGAAAGGGCTCATCTGCATCTTCGTGCGCTGCGGCGTACTCTTCGATCACCGGCGCAAAATCGCTGCCGGAGTTGACAAACAGCCTCTTGATCCCGTTGCTGCGCAACCCGCGCAACAGGGCCGATGCGCCGGTTCGTGGCATCAAACGGTCTCCTCAAGTGGCGCGACGCGCAGCGTCACGGTCTGTGGCTGGGTGCAGAATTCCAGGCTGCTACGGCCGAATTGCTCTCCGACCCCGGAAAGCCCGGCCCCCGCCAGAGGGCTTGCCAGATCACGAAACTGCCATGCGTTGAGCCAAACATGGCCTGCGCGCAATTGGGACGCGACGCGATGGGCACGATGTACATTCTCTGTCCAGATCACCGATGCGAGGCCGTATTCTGTGTCATTGGCCAGGGCGATTGCTTCATCTTCGCTATCGAATGGGGCGACATGCAGGACCGGGCCAAACACCTCTTCGCGCAGAAACCGCGCTTCCGGAGCAAGCCCCACGGCCACCGAAGGCTCAATGAACGCCCCGGCATCGCGGCTGTCTCCGAAGCGCGGCACGCCGCCCCCGGCGACAAACGCGCCGCCATCGGCGGTGACACTGTCCAGAAGGTCGCGGACCTTGGCCCTGTGCCCTTGCGAGATCAGCGGGCCGATACTGAAACCATCATGGGCCGGCTCGCCGATCACCACCTTGCGCGCTGCCTGCGAAATACCTTCGACAAAGGCGTCGAAATGGCTGCGGTGAACATAGGCTCGCTCGGTGCAGAAACAGATCTGGCCGCAATTGAAGAAAGCCGAGCGCGCGGTGCCCGCGATCGCCGCCTCGACATCGGCATCCTCGAAGACAAGCGCGGGGTTCTTGCCCCCAAGTTCAAGTGCGACTTCGCGAAGCCCAGTAGCGGCGCTTCGCATGATCGCACTGCCCGTGGCACTTGCCCCGGTAAAGCTAATTGCATCCACACCGGGGTGCGCGGTCAATGCCGCGCCAGTGGCTCCCGCTCCATGCAGAAGTGCGAATGCCCCGTCGGGGACCTCGGATTGCGCGATAACCTCGGCCAGAACCGTGGCGGACCCGGGCGTCTCCTCCGAGGGTTTGGCGATGGCCGCGTTGCCCATTACCAGCGCCGGCGCCAGTTTCATGATCATCAACAGAAGCGGCATATTCCAGGGTGCGATGCAAGCGATCACCCCGCGCGGGCGCTGTTGCGTATACCAAAGGCCCTGTGCCCCGTCGCTCCCGGTGAAGCTGGCAGATCGATTTTCCATCGCCAGCGCCAGGTCGCAGTAGGCATCGAACTGCCGGATTGCCCGTGCGCCATCGAAGTTCCGCGCCTGCCAGAGCGACCGCCCCGTATCTGCCATATCGGCCTCGACCAGATCATCCATGCGCGCCATGAGCGCCCGGCTCAAATCGCGCAGGATCTGGGCCCTGGCGCGCAGCGGCATTCGCCCCCAACCGGTCTCCACAGCACGACGCCCGGCCATGACGGCTTCGTCTATCATCGAGTCAGTAGCAACGTGGACCCGAGCCACCAGGCGCCCGTCGAACGGACTTGACTTGTCGAAAACCTCAGTTGAGCTGCGCCACGTTCCGTTGATAAAGTTGTGTAGTTCCTTCATGTCGTTCCCTTCATGCTCGCCGGCGCGAACGTGGGCTTTCGTCCATCTGTCCGATCAGACTGTGCGCGAGCGCTTCGGTCATCCGGGCACGTTCTGAAGCATGCTGCGGATCATCCCAGAGATTGCTCAGCTCTAACGGGTCGTTGCGGCGGTCATAGAGTTCGCCCCATTCCTGATCGCGATAGACCGATATCCGCCAGCCATCATGAATCAGCGTCCGCACCCGAGCGGGGGATTCAAACCCCATGCGCAATCCGCTGTCGTTGAATTCGATCAAGAGCCGGTCGCGCGGAACGGTGGAGGGTGTGGTCTCCGTCTCAGCTTGCAGACATTCAGCGAGAGCAATCCCCTGCATGCCGTTGAAGGGCTGCAGTCCGGCCCGGGCAAGGATAGTTGGTGCAATATCGATCGTGGACCCCATCGCCTGGCTGACGCGCGCCCGGCGATCCAATGGATCGGACCAGATGAAGGGCACACGTGAGATACTGTCGCGTTGCCAAGCACCCTTTAGCAGCAGGTCGCTGTCGCCCAGATAGTCGCCGTGATCCGAGTTGAAGACGATCACCGTGTTCTCTAACTGCCCGGTCTTTTCAAGCGTCTGCAGGATGGCACCGATTGCATCGTCCACCATGGTGATCATGCCCGCGCTGAGCGCCATCGCCTCCTGCAAAGACCGGGTATCGGCCATGAACGAGACCTGTTGATGCGCCGGCGTCTTGCCGCTTTCGAACATGGCGCGCGCATGGGTCAGCGGCGGCGGTGGAAAGGCGTGATCGTCGTAGCGCACCTCGGGGGTGAAATCGGCCGGATCATACAAGTCCCAGTAGCGCCCCGGCGGATTGAACGGATGGTGCGGGTCGGGGAAGCTGACGAAGGCAAAGAAGGGCGCATCGCTGCCCGCTCGGGCGGACAGGAAATCTTGCGCGCGGTCGCGTATGTAGAAGGTCGGATACAGATCCTCCGGGATCGGCGTGCGATAGGCCTGCGGGCAGGAATAGTTGTGTGGAAGCTCATTGGTCGGATCAGCCAGTGCCTGCCATTCGGGGGCCGCCTCGCGGAACCACTGCCGGTAGTGCCCCCCTGCTCGATCACCGTGCCCGGTAACCATATCCACATGGTCATAGCCGTAATAGGGCGTCTGAAAGACATAGCGACCGTCGGCCTCATAGCGGCCCGGCTCTTCCTGACTGTAGTTCGCGCTGTCGGGTTTCCATGCTTCGGCCAGCGGGTCGTCAGCAGGCGGCGTGTCGTGGATGGTCGGCTCGTAATCGGTGAAGGGCTGAAGATGGCTCTTGCCGATGCTCGCCGTCAGGTAGCCATTCGCGCGCAGTAGGTCGACAAAGGTATTCGCCCGGTGGCTGAGGACACATCCGTTGTAGCGAAGCCCGTGGGTGCTGGGGTGGCGCCCGGTCAGCAAGCTGGCTCGATTGGGCATGCAGACGGGACTGGCGACATGAAAATTCTCGTACCTAGTGCCCATCGATGCGATCCGGTCGATGTTTGGTGTCTTTACCAGCGGATGCCCATAGCAGCCCAGCCAATCAGCCCGGTGTTGATCGGTGATCAGGTAGAGAAAGTTCGGACGTGTCGACACGCTCATGTCAGGGCCTTTCGTGTTGCAGGCCGACGGTGCGACAGGACCAGAGCGACGGCCGCCGCCACCGCAACCCCGCTGACCATCGGATCAGGAGAAATTACCGCCAGCCCTGTCGCTGCACGCAGTAGGCGCACAAGCGGGGTCATGCGATCGCGGTCAAACCCGGCCGCCGCGCTTGCCAGCATGTAAACCATGGTTGCGAGTTGCAGCAGCATGAAGCCGAAGGCCGGATAGCTGAACGTGCCGCCGGCCTCGGGTACGATCAGCATCACCGGATTGAAGGCGAACAGGAACGGGATGGCAAAGATCACAAGGCCGATGCGCGTGGCCTGGATAGCCGTCGCCATCGCGCCACCCTGTCCGATCGACGCCGCCGCATAGGCTGCGATCGCCACCGGCGGCGTAATCGCCGAAGCCACGCCGAAGTAGAAGACAAAGAAATGCGCTGTCAGGTCTGTCAGGCCCATATTGCGAAGTGCAGGGCCCATGATGATGACGATCGTCAGATAAGCCGGCAGCGTCGGCATACCCATGCCCAGTGCCAGCGCCGCGACAGCGGCCAGCAACAACGTGACCAGCAGGTATTGCGCCGCACCACCCGAGATAAGCTTGGCAAACTCCAGTGGCAGACCCGTCGCGCTGAGCACGCTGACGATGATGCCGACCACACCCACCGCCATCAGCAGGCGGCCGAAATTCACGCCGCCACGCGCCAGCGCCACGATGATCAGATGCGGCCTTCGGCGGATTACCGGGTTGAGCAGGCTCAGTGCGATTAGCACGAACAAGGCGTTCACGGCCGAACCCGCAGGGGATGCCCCCCCGATGAGCGACACGACCACGATCGTTACGGGAACGATCACGAGGATCAGGTTGATCCAGTCCTGCAGCATGATCGGGTCTTCGGCGGTTTCGTCGTCACGCGCCTCGACACCCAGCCGCCGCGCCTCGAACATCACGGTGACGAACAGCGACGCATAATAGGCCAGTGCAGGCACCACGGCGGCGACAATGATTGTAAGGTAGTTGATGCCGATGAAGTCGGCCATCACCAAGGCCGCCGCCCCCATGATCGGCGGCATTATCTGCCCACCGGTTGAAGCCGTCGCCTCGACGCCCCCGGCAAAGGACGGGCTGAAGCCCCTGCGTTTGATCATCGGGATGGTGATGACGCCGGTGCCCACCACATTGGCCACGGCCGAGCCCGACACCGTACCGAACATCGAAGACGACAGGATCGCGGCATGGGCCGGCCCGCCCCGAAAGCCGCGCATCGCATGAAAGCTGATTTTGATAAGCGAGTTGCCCCCGCCGGTGCCTTCGAGCATCGCGCCGAGAATGATGAAGGGAAAGACCGTATTGACTAGGATCGCCAGGATGTGCCCCAGAACGCCGGTGCCGGTATTGAACCAAAGCTCGCTTGCAGTGTCCTCGACGAAATGCATGCCGGTGTGGCGGAAGATGCCCGGCCAGTGCTCGCCCGTGAAGAAATAAAGCAACCCCAGCATCCCGACGATCGCCAGCGGCGCCCCCCACAGCCTCCAGCACATCACGATGATCACCGCGCAGGCCGAAATCGCGATCCAGGCGTGTTCGGGCGCGAAGAAGAAAAGCCCCATCTCCATGATTGCGGTGACGTCGGTGTAGTAGCGGTAGAGCGCGTAGAAGCCGATTGCCAGAAACGCGACATCCATTACCCAGATCGCAGCAGGCGGCACGCGGCCCTCTCGCACCACGGGCGTCACCATCAGGATCGCGATAAGGAGGCTCGCCCCGAACATCACCGAATGCAGCATCGGCGTCGGGAAATAGGGCATCCGTGGCAGAAACGCATAGGCCGGAAGAATGTTGATGAGCCCGAAGATGGTCAGCCCCATTCCCACGACCATGGCAAACAGGCGCGGCCAGCTGCTGCGAGGCCCGTCCGGGCCGCTCTGCGCGGGCTGAGCCGGCATCGCGGTGCTGGGCCCCCGGCTGTCGGTCCGTGCGGCAGTTGAATTGGATTGCGCGGTCATGGGGTTTACCCTTGGGCTGGTATGCAGCAGCATGAGACGCTTGGCTGCAACGGCGGCGGGCCGCTGCGCAATTTACCGCCGACAATTCGCCTTGGGTAAACGGGCGGCCAGTCTCAGGGGGACGTCAGTCTGATCCCCGCCGTTTTAACCACGGCGGAGATCGGTAGCGGGCTCAGTCCGCGATCAGCGCCTCGGGCACATCAAGCCCGATCTCGCGAAAATAGCGAACCGCACCCGGATGCAGCGGCGCGTTCAGGCTGGTAAACACTGTGTCGGGCCGCAGGGAGCGCATGGCGACATTCACGCCATAGGCATCCTCGAGGTTCTCCATCATCACGCGGGTCAGCGCATAGGCAGTCTCTTCGTCCATATCGACATTGACGGCCAGCATCATCGAGTAAGCCCCGGCAAGCACGTCTTCGTCATTGTTGACCTGGTTGTTGTAGGTGCCCGCAGGGATCGGATCCACGGCGCGGCCTGGAACCGTGATGAAGGTATCCCAGTTATCGCTTTCTACAACCTCGGCGGGAACATTCAGCAGCCGGAAGGGCTGCGCGCTACCCAACTGGTCGATGGCGGCCGATCCCATCGCACCGGTCCGCATGAAAAGGTCGAAGCGCCCGTCCTCGTATGCTTGGTTGGCCGCGCTGAAATCGAGCTGGATCGCCTCATAATCCTCGCCGGCGACATAGCCGGTGATCGCTTCGATCAGATCACGGGCTTGCGCCGACGCGGTGCCGGCCGGCGGCCCGACAAAGACACGCCGCCCGGCAACGTCATCAAAGGTTTCGATCCCGCTATCGGCGCGGGTGATCGGGTGGATGTGACCACCAAGAAAAGCAAAGAGCGCGCGGATGTTCCCCGCTGCCTCGATCGCCTCGTCCGACATCTGGGCGTAAGGCCCGGTGCCTTGGGTCATCGCATGGAAGGCGGCCGTCGGCACTGTGCTGATATCGATCGCACCGGCCGCAAGCCGAAGCGCGGAACGCGTAAGCGTCTGATCGACACTGACGCGAATGCTGTAATCGGTGTGCTGATCGGCATAGCGGCTGAGAAGCTGCGGCACGATTGCGGTCAAACTCGCCGCCGAACCGCCGTCGGCGCGCAACTGTGTGGACTGGGCCACAACACTCCCCGCACTGGCAGTCGCGATGACAAGACTGGCGGCGGCGGCCATTTTACGAAAATGAAGCATCTCGTTCCTCCCTCTGAACTCACCCCTTAATCAGAGATTGCCTTCCATAAGTAAAATAGAATAAAATACACCTCCCATACATATTTCTATGGAAACATGGATCCGAAACTCCTCTTTCAACTCGCCGAGATCATCGAGCTTGGCTCGCTCTCGCGGGCGGCCGAGGTTCTCAACGTCACCCAGCCCACATTGAGCCGCAATATCCGGATCATCGAGACCAGGGTAGGCGCGGCGGTGCTGAAGCGGGGCCGGTACGGAGTGGTGCCAACCGAGATCGGAGAGCAACTTGCCTTGCAGGGGCAGGAAATTCGCGCCAGCATGCAGCGCGCAGACGAGGCGCTGGATCGCTGGCGTGCAGGGCTTCAGGGCGAGCTCCGGCTCGGCGTGGGCCCCATGCTGGCAGTATCGGTGATGCCAGGTTTGCTGTCCAAGACGATCGACCGCCAATGGCAATATACGGTACGTGTCACGACCACTACTGCTGCACGGCTGATAACCCGGTTGCGCGACCGCGAACTTGATGTCGCCGTAGCTCCCAGCCGCATGACCTTGCATATGGAGCAATTGGTGCAAACTGAGGTCTTCCGTGATCGCCTCGGGATATTTGCGGGCGCCCAGTCACCTCTGGTCGGTCTGAAACGGCAGGTTTCGATCGAAGAGCTGGCCGCGCAGCCCTGGATCAGCACAGGGGATTTGTCTCGCATTCATGGTGGTCACTCTGAAGTGCTCAGGGCAATTGGCGTGTCCGATGTTGTTCCACGTCTCGCATTCTCGGGCGATATTGCCACACCATTGGCGCTGATGCGGCAGAGCGGAGCCTTGGCGGTTCTTCCGGTCGGACTGACCCGCTTGTTACATGATCAGTTCCGCCCCACGGAACTTGAGGTCGACGCCTCATTTCCTGACCGCAACATCGCGCTCTGGACACATGAGAAATGCGCCGACCGCCCAGAGGTTCGAGATTTCGCCAAACGGGCGACGCTGTTCTTCGCACGACTTCAGCGGAAGGTTGACTGAGGCCGACCTGTGCGGTGTTTCCGACGCGGTGGACCTGTCACGTATTTGCGCCGCTCCAGGTGCTCGTTTAAGCTACTTTCCGTTCGAAGGCGACTGGGCTTTTCCAGCCCAGTGCTGAGTGCCGTCGACGCGGATTGTAGAAGCCATTGATATATTCGAAGATCGCCATCTCGGCTTGCCGCCTGGTTGCCCATGACCGCCGACAGATCAGCTCGGCATTGATAGTTTTGAAGAACGTCTCGACGGCCGCATTGTCATAACAATTACCTTTGCCGCTCATCGAGACCTGGAAGCCATGTTCGCGCAGGATGCGTCGATAGTCATGCGAACAGTATTGGCTGCCGCGATCGCTGTGGAAGATGCAGCCGTTGGGCGGCGATCTGAAGGCAATGGCCATCTTCAAGGCCCGGATTGCCCGATCGCGCTTCATGCGGTTGCTGTCGGCCTAGGCTGTGTGGAAACTCCTGCGCCACAGGGAACCTGCGTTCTGGAGGGTTCGTAGGAGATGTTCGGGACTGCTTGGGTTCCGGCAAGCCGCCACAGGCGCGTATATCGCGCCGATGAGGGCAGTTTGACTGGTTTTGGGGGTGATTTTCACCCTATCAGGCGGGGATGGCGGCAATCAGCCGCTTGATGCCGACCAATGCGCTTGATGTTGTAGGCGAGCACGTTCAGCGCCATCTCAGTGCGCACGTTTTTCAGGCGACGCATCAGGAAATGGGTGGTCCCCATCCAGGCTTTGATTGTCCCGAAAGGGTGTTCGACCGTGCTGCGGCACAGGGTCATGGGATCGGCGTCGCTGCGCAGGCGGTCGTGCATCTCATCCACCAGGTGCTCGTATTCCCAGCGGGTGATGCGGCGTTCATTGCCGGTCGTACAGCGCGATTTCACGGGGCAGTGCTGGCATTCATTGGTCCAGTATCGCGCGACCCTGAGCCCGTCTTCCTCGCGCCTATAGCGATAGGTCAGCTCGTCCCCTGTCGGGCAGAAATAGACGTCGCGGTCGGGATCGTGTTTGAAGTCAGCCTTCACATACGTGCCCTTGCTGCGATTGCCGGAGGTCTCCGGGCGAGGCATGGTCACCGTGATGCCGGCCTTGTCGCAGGCGGCGATCTCGGCACCGCTGAAATAGCCCTTGTCGGCCAGGGCATGCAGCTTGTCACGCCCGAGCGCATCTTTAGCTGCCATTGCCATCAGGCTGAGCTGGTCACGGTCGAAACCCTTGTTGGTGACGTCATGGGTCACGATGATATGGGTCTCGGTGTCCACGGCGCATTGCGCATTGTAGCCCACCAGCCCACTGTTGCGCGCGCTGGTAGCCATGGCCCTCGCATCGGGATCAGTCAGGGAAATCTGGCCGTCCGACGCATCGGCTAGGTAATTACTCCATGCAATTTGCGTTGCTGGAACAGAGGGATTGGCAGTCTAAACTGCAGACGCAGATGCCGCATCCAGTGAAGGTCTGCACCCTGGCCGCAGGGATCAAGCCCTCGATGTGCCGAGCCCAGCAAACTAAGGGCGTGCTGAGCCTGAATCCCCGGGTCGGCGAATGATCTATCCCGATCAAGCGGCCCCCAGTGCCGAGAAAGCCGAGCGTTCAGGCAGGAACCGCATCTTGCCGGAGCAACCACCGACCGAAATTCACCCGACTATTGCATGCTGCATCTGCTCCGCCGGGCCGGCGCCGTGTTGCATTCGTCGAACGGTCAGGAAGACGTTTCCGGTCTTTTCGGCCCAGCGCCTGCCGATGATGTCCTTCTCGCGCGCTTCCTGCGCCGTTACCAGGTGCTCGCCCTTGTATTCGACCACGAAGATCCGGCCATCAGTCAGGCGGGCGATGAAATCCGGATAGAAACGCGCCTGCACGCGCGGCAGCCAGAAGCTGGACGGATGCCGCGGCAAGTTGCGCACCCACAGATCGACGGCCTCGAGACTGTCCAGTGCCCAGGCGCATTGAAACTCGTCGCCTCCGAGGTCGCCGTCGATCAGCGGTACGCGGTCTGGGCCGAGCAGATGGCGTTTGAGCCGAAACGCTCCGGTCGGTGTGGTGGGCACGTTGGCATAGCTCTCCGCGTCGAAGCGGGCGATGCAGGACGGGTCGGTGCCCAGCACGGAGGTCTCGTCGAACAGCGCCATCTGATAAGCATCGGCACGCACGCCGGCGCGCATCTCATCTATTTTGGCGCGGATCCGGGTGGCAAGCGGGTATTGCCAGTCGATCAGCGTGCGCACCGAAAGGTTCCGCTCGGTCATGAGCCAGGAGACCAGCTGCGCCAGCCAGGGTGCCAGTTCCGTGCCCGGGATGTGCTGGGAACGGCACTGTCCTTCCAACCACTGGACCAGCGTCGCCTCCAGCGCCGCGCTGTCGGGCTCGCCCAGATCGGACTGGGGCAACTGCGCGGTCTGCGTCTGGGAATAGACCAGCTTCTCGCCTTCCACGTCGATCTCGATTACGTTCTCGGCGCGGCGAAAGCTCATTTCGGCTTCGGTGATCTGGGCGGGGTGGTTCAGGATCGACCACTCCACACGTTCCATGATCAGCGCGCTGTCGGCCTGGAACAGGTCTCCCTCCATCTCGACCATCAGGAACGGCACCTCGATGCGCGCACCCTTTTCGGCGGGCGACAGCGCCGCCTGCACCCGATCGGCATGGCGACCGATCTCTGCGTGCAGAGTCGGGCGCTCGGCCTCGGGCGTGTGCTGCTCGAGTACGCTCGCCACCGCCTCGGTGACCACCCCTTTCACGCCAACCTTCAGCGTGCCCTCACCGGTTCTAATGAATTCCGCGCCGTCATCCGCGAGTCCGCCCAGCGCCGCGCGGGCCTCTTCCGTGTCGGGGATCTCGAAGCTCATCACCGGTTTCGGCGCCACCGGGTCGGGGTCGAACAACCGGCCCTGATCATCCTGTTCGACGGTTGCGGGGCGCAGCGACTGGCGCACTTCCTCGTCGGTAAAGCCCATGTCGATCAGCTTGTCGCGCAGGCTTGCCGCCACTTCGGCGAAGGAGGGCTCAGCCACATGCGCATAGGCCATGTTCAGCGCCGCGTCCCGCCGCCGTTTCGCGTAGGGCATGCGCAGCACGCGGCCGAGAAGCTGTTCCACCGAGCGGGCCGAGGCGACCTTCTGCGTGGCGCACAGCACATAGGCCGAGGGGCAATCCCAGCCCTCGCGCAGCGCCTGCACGGTGATGACATGTCGCGTCGGCTCGTTCGGGTCGCGCAGGTTCACGCCATCGAGCTCGCGCTGCTCGCCGGTGGCGACCTTGATCCACTCCTCGGGGGCCAGCGCGTGCTCGATCAGGTACTGCTTCAGCTCCGCCACCGTCGGGTGGCCGTTCTTCGCCTGCGCCTGATAGAGGGCCACGGGCCGCAGGAACTCGGCCTCGCGGCGGGCCTTTTCCTCCAGCATGTTGCGGGTGGCCACAGTGCCGCGCACCGCCTCCTGCCAGCTTTCATGCGGGCGCACGCGGATCGGCAGCTTGATCATCTCCTCGTCCTTCAGCGCGCCCGCCGTGACCGAGAACAGCACATTCGACACGCCGCGCGGCGTCGCCGTGAACTCTATGATCGCCGAGGGTCGCAGGCGCGCCTGCACCTCGCGCGACAGCCCCGTGACCGTGTTATGCGCCTCGTCCACGATCATCAGGGGGCGATGGTGATACATCAGGTTGGCGAAGCTGAACTTCACCTGCCCCTCGCGCCCGGCCAGCAAGGGCTCGCGCGCCACGTCCTCGGGGGTGACCACCTCCATCCCCTCGCCAGGCAGACCGGCGAAATGGGGCTCGAACGCCTCGTGATAGGCATAGACCTTGCGTTGGCCGGTGTCCGACACCCGGAAGGACTGGATCGTCGCCACCACCACGCAGGTGAACCGCCCGATATCGGCCGCGCGCAGCGTTTCGAACTCCTCGATGTCGAATACCCGGGTGCGCCCGCCCGTCACCGCCTCCAGCCGCGCGCGATAGGGGTGGCGCAGATCCTTCAGCGCCTCGACCGTCTGGCGCTTGATCGCATCCGACGTCACCATCCACAGCACCACCGGGTGCGGCTTCTGCACGAAATCGGCGCCCAGCCGGATCGCCTCGGCCGCAAGCAGGGTCTTGCCGCCGCCCGTGGGCAGGCGCAGGCAGACATAGGGCACTTCGGGCATGCCCGAGAGGGGCTCATAGCGGCGCGGCTCCAGCTTGCGGCCCTCCAGCCGGGCCTCCTCTTCTTGCCGGGCGACCTCGGCGGCGAAGGCATTGGCGGGGCCTTTGGCAGGCGCTGCTGTCAGGAAGCGCGACAGCGCGTCGAGGGCGGCCTGCTGGTATTTCTTCAACTCCATGATCACACCCGCGCCTTGATGTCATAGGGGGTCTGGCGGAAGGTGACGCCCGCGCCCTGCAGCGTGCGCTCCGACAGCCGGTTGGCCGCGCCATAGACGGTGATCGGCCCGTCCCAGCCTGCGGCCTGCGCGCCCTCGCGCAGCAGGCGCAGCACCGCATGGGTCAGCACATTGCCGCCGCCCGGCGTGCGGTCCTTGAGGATACCGTTGTAAAGCAGCGCCAGCCCGCGCCCGTCATGCGCGCCCAGGAAGGGGCCGGCGGGCGGGCCGGCATCGGGCGTGGCCATGGGCACGCGGAACTCGGTGAACCAGATGTGCCGCGCCAGATCGGCAAAGCGGATATCGGGGTTGATCTGGCCCGAGGCGTCAAAGACCGTGGCACCCAGCGTGCAGAAGCGGAAACCGCCGCCGCCCTCCCATCCGACATCGCGCGAGATGCCACCGTGCTCCCCCTCGATCACCTTGCGCAGGCGGAGTGCGCAGTGGGTGCGGGCATGATCGCCCATCTCCACCCCGATCCAGCGCCGCCCCATCTTTTGCGCGACGGCGGCCGTGGTGCCCGAGCCGAGGAAGCTGTCGAGCACCAGATCGCCAGGGTTGGTGGCGATGTGCAGGATGCGCTGGATCAGCCGTTCGGGCTTGGGGGTAGTGAACGGTGTTTCGCCGAACAGAGCCAGAGTTTCGTTTCGTGCTTCTTGATTGTGCCCAACGTCCGAGTTCAGCCAGATACTTCTCGGAACAACCGGCTTCGGATCTCGGAGAAACTTCTTAATCCTTGGGGACCGAGAGAGCCCGTCCTTTCCCCAGTAAATCATGTTCTCGGCAACATGCTTCGCGTGCGCCTCGGGCCCGTAAGCCCACACGCGGGTCTTCTTTGGCAGGATCGCCTCGCCAGTGTTCGGCTGCGTAATCGGGTAGTAGAGGTTCGGCCGTTCCTCAATTGACTTCGCGCATGTATAGGCAGCCGAGTTCCACGCGCCTCGCGGGTCGTTGTCTGGGTTCCTGTAGTTCGATGCCTGTGCCTCAGAATGGGGCAGCCTGTTGGGCCGCCAATCTGCCTTTGACTTCGCAAAAATTATCGTATGGTCGTGGTCCTTGCTGAAATAGAGGGCATCGTTTGCGGGCGACGTCCTCTTTTGCCAGGAGATGTCGCCTACGAAATTCCGCCGCCCGAACACCTCGTCCATCACCACCTTGAGGTAATGTCCCTCGCGGTCGTCGATGCTGACCCAGATCGAGCCGTCCTCGCTCAGGAACTCGCGCAGCAGCTGCAACCGCGGCACCATCATGGCCAGCCACTTGGTGTGCTCCAGGCTGTCGTCGTAATGCTCGAAGGCCGAGCCGGTGTTGTAGGGCGGGTCGATGTAGATGCATTTCACCCGCCCGGCATAGAGCGGCAGCAGCGCCCGCAACGCCTCGAGGTTGTCGCCCTGCACCAGCAGGTTATCGCCCTCACCTTGTGACAGTTCCGGCACTTCCTCGAGTAGCCGATAAGGCACGCGGTCGGCCGCCTTCAGATCCTGATCGCGGGTCAACCATTGCAGAATGGGCATAAGGGACTGTCCAGTGCTGTTTTTCCCGCACTCTGCCCCCAACGGCGCCCGACCGCAACCGCCGCGCGGCCGGGCAAGGCTGCGTCAACTTGTTTCGAATATTTCGAATGCTCTTGGTGAAGGTCCGGGTTGATGCTATGTTAACTCGGCGGATGGCCTGCCACATGCGACGCAGCGCCCAGCGCCGCCGCGAAAGGGAGTGCGAAACCATGACCATCAACGCCAACATGGCCGAGCCCTTCGGGCATGGCCTGCCGAGCGCGCGTGACCGCGCCACGGCCGACCAGTTGAAGCAGATCCTCGCCGTGCTGCGTGACGAGAACGGCGCACGCTTGCCTTTTCGTGACCCAGAGACCCGCAAGACCGCCGAGATCGTGCTGTCGCCGCTGATGGTCGACCTGATCGCCGATCTGTTGCGCCATATCAGCCGGGGCGAGGCCGTGACATTGGTGCCGGTAGGGCAGATGCTGACCACCCAGCAGGCGGCCGATATCCTCAATGTCTCGCGCCCCTATCTGGTGAAGCTGCTGGAGCTTGGCGATATCCCGCATGAGAAGGTCGGCCGCCACCGCCGGATCAGGGCCGAAGACCTGTTCCGGTACAAGCGCGACCGCGACACACAGCGCGCGGAGGCGTTGGACGAGCTCTTCGCCTCGGACGCCGACCTGATCTGAGCGGCGACGCTGGCCCGCATCGCGGCGGTGCGGGCTGTCTCTGAGCAAGGCGCGCGCATTTGGGCTGTCATTTCCCGCCCGCGCCTTGCGGGCGGGCCGGCCCGGGGGGGGCGCGGCGCCGCCGCCTCTTTAGCCCCGATCCGCCAGCCGGATCAACGCGTCCGCAATATCCTGTGGCACTTCGAGCGGGGTCAAGTGACGCTTGCCGTCGAGCACCTGCAACGCCGAAGCGGGGATCTGCGCGTGCATGGCCTCCGCCATGGCAACCGGCGTTGCGTAATCCTCCGAGCCGACGACAATCTCGACCGGCACCGTAAGTCCGGGCAGCACATGACGCTGATCGCAGGCGCCCAACATGTTGCAGGTCTCGGCATAGGCATCGATGTCGTTTTGCAGGAATACCTGAACGGCCTGCTGAACGACCTCGGGGTGCGCAGCCCGAAAGGCATCTCCGAACCATCTGGTCTGCTGGAACCCGACCAGGGCCTCCAGGCCCTCGTCACGCGCCTTGGCGGCGCGACCGGCCCAGTCCGCGGGGGCTGTATCGCCATACCAAGCGGTGGTGTCGATCAAGCCCAGCCCTCGCAACCCCTCGGGATGGCGCCCGGCATAAGCGATCGCGACACACCCTCCCATCGAGGCGCCCGCGACAAAGGCTTTCTGCCATCCGGCGTGGGCTACAACCGCAGCCACGTCATCGGCGAACTGCTCGACCGAGTAGGGGCCGGGGGTCTTGTCGGAGGCGCCATGGCCGCGGCAATCCAGCGTGATGACCTGAAACCGATCGCCAAGTGCCTCGACCACCGGGTGCCAGAAACTGCCAGTCATCGCGAGCGAGTGGATGAGGACAAGCTTGTCGGCGACCGTGTCCGGCCCGTGCAGTTGATAGTAAAGGGTGGCGCCGTCAGTGGCCGTGGCTTTGAGCGTCATGGAGATGTTCCTCGTGTCTGGCTTCGGAGGGACAGCGGGCCCCCCGGCAAATTGCCTGTGCTGAACCGCAGGCCGCAGGCATGGTGGTGGTGACTTCCCATCGTGTCGGTGCGCGGCGGGCTGCTGTTCTGCAGCCCGCAGGCATGGTTTGTCAGTCGAATTCCTGCATCGGTGCGTGAATGTACTCCTGCTTGACGCGCACATCGAGCACCACGGCGGCACCGGCGGCAACGCGATCGAGCGCCTGCTCTAGCGCGGCGGGCAGATCGGCCAGATCGGTCACTGGCTCGGGCGCCTCCAGGCCAAGGCCGCGCGCCAGGGCGCCGAGGTCTGGCTCCGGGCCTTGCATCCGCTGGCCGATGGGCGCGTTCTCTTCCGGGCGGGCACGTTTGTGCGCGACTTTGATCTGGTGCTCCTCGTCATTGTAGTAGGAATGATTGTTGGCCACGAGGAACAGCAGCGGAAGCTTCTCGGTCGCGGCGTTCCAGATCGAGGTCAGGCCCATCGTATAGTCGCCATCGCCAAGGATCGCCACGGTCAGCCTGTCAGAGCCGATCTCGCGCAGGCCAAGCGCGGCGCCTACCGCAATCGACGGCCCGGCACCAAGGCCGCCGCCGCCGGTGTGGCCTAGGAAATCGAACGGATGCTCGATGACATTGGCATTGGTCGGCCAGCCCAGCGGACGCCCGGTGATGGTGATCTTGCGCCCTTCGCTGGCGAGCGAAAAGGCATGGGCCAGGTCCATCAGCCCGATGGGGCCGGATTTCGCGGGCGCGGTGGCCTTCCAGACGCGTTTTGCGGCGGGCGCGGGCTTCTTGCGCAGCGGGCGCAGGCCTTCCAGCAGGCGTGTCACGGCAGTTTCGGGCACCGTGGGGATGTTCACGTCAACGGCCGGCAGCCCGCCGTAATCCATGTTCCAGCCGCGGTGGATCTGGAAGTCGTTCGACACGGTGATGACCGGCGGGCGCGGTTTGCCCTGCGGGAAGGCCAGCTTGAGCGCGTTTCCGGCATCCAGCCAATCAAGCATCAGGACGGCGTCTGCGTTCTCGATCGCCTCAAGCACCTTGCCCTTCAGTCGCCAGCCGGTCTCGCCGATGAAGGCTGGGTGTGTGGTCGGAAAGCCTGCCGGCAGTTTCATGTGCGCGCAGGTGCGGGCATTCAGGATTTCGGCCAGCTCAATGCGCTCGGCCCATGCCTTTTCGCAGCGGCTGGAGCGGCCGCAGAAGATGAAAGGCCGCTCGGCCTTGGCCAGGATGTCGATCGCGGCCTCAAGCGCGCCCGCGGGTGGCTCCGGGTTCTCGGGCGTGCGGAATTTTTCGATCGGGTCGAATTGCGGGCGCTCGGTCAGTTCCTGTTCCTGGATGCTGACGTCCATCGTCAGGTAGACAGGGCCCATCGGGCGGGTATTGGCCAGTTGGGTGCCCCGACGGATGGTTTCGACCGCCGCTTCGGGTGAGCCTGGCTGATCGTCCCATTTTGTATAGCCGCGCACGATCTCGGCCTGGTCGGTGGTAGTGTGGATCCATTCGATCCAGGGGCGGCGCTTGGCCGCGTCGATCGGCCCGGTCGCGCCGATGACGACCATTGGAATGCGATCGCACCACGCGTTGAAAATCCCCATAGAGGCATGCATCAGCCCGACATTGCTGTGCACCGCGACAGCCAGCGCCTTGTCGGTCACCTTGGCATAGCCCTGGGCGATGCCGACCGCGTGTTCCTCGTGCATGCAGGTGATGATCTGGGGGGTTTCGTTGCCCAGATAGTTGACCAGCGAGTCGTGCAAGCCGCGGTAGCTGGCGCCGGGATTGAGGCAGATATAGGGGAAATCCTGCTCGCGCAGGGCATCGGCGATGATGTCGGAGCCGTAAAGCGTCTTCGCCTGGTTGTCCGCCTTCGGATCGTGCGGCTTGTTCATCTTAGTATCCTTTCTTCGGGGTTGGACAGTGCGCCGTTCACAGGATGCGGCCGAAAGTGGCTCGCAGCGCCGGGAACAGGTCGCCTAACAGCGATTGTGGCCAGGGAATGTTCAGCATGTTCTGAAATAGCAGGTACAAGGCCAGCACGAAGGGGACCACGATCAGTAGCGTGTGGTGCCAGCGCGTGCGCCCTTCGGTCAGCATGTAGACGATGCCAAAAAGCGCAATGGCGGGCAGCATCCCAACGAGGCGTATGCTCACCAGCAGCCCGACCAGCCACGCCATCTGCCGCAGCACCAAGGCAAGCGGCTCGGCCGTGGAGGGCCGTATCCTGGGGGCACGTCCGGTCAGGAAACCCAGGGCCAGTAGCCCTCCCGCCAGCAACCCAGCGTAAGACAGAGCGTGCGGCATCATCCGCGCCGAAAATCGCCAGTCCCACGAAGACCAGAGTACATAAGAGAAGAGGCCGATCACGCCCACCAGCAAGATGATATCCGCGTAGTGGTCCGCACGACGAGCCACGCCCGCGCCGTCTGGGCGGGGAACAGCGGCGGGCTGTGCGGGGGACTGTGCGGTGTCCCGCCGCTTTGTCAGGCTCGCATAGGCCCATTTGATCATGGGTGTCAGCAGCATCAGCGCCATCACGGTCAGCAGCGTGGCGGGTACCGGCATGGTCACCCATGCGAATTCGTACCTGAGCACCGAGATAAAGAGGTAGTTCTCGATCAGCGCCCCCAGCACGAATGCCAGGATCAGGGGCGCGCGCGGCCAGTCTAGACGCTTCATCATCCAGCCAATGATTCCAAAGATGAGCAACACAGCCAGATCGCCCAGGCTCCGCGACGCCTGATAGGCCCCGATCGTCATCACACTGAAGATGAGCGGCACCAGAATGCCGCCCCGGATCAGGGCCAGCTTGGCGAACTGTCCAGCCAGCAGCAGGCAAAGGCCCGCGCCCAGGATGTTGGCCAGCGCCACGGTCCAGATCAGTGTGAAGGTCACATCCAGCCGTGGCCCCAGCATGTCGGGACCGGGTGAAATGCCATGAATAAGGAAGGCACCAAGCAAGATCGCCATGGTTGCCGAGCCGGGCACACCGAAGGCGAGCGTGGGGACCAGTGACCCACCTTCCTTGGCGTTGTTGGAGCTCTCTGAAGCGATGACGCCGCGCACGTCGCCTTTTCCGAAGGTCTCGGATGAATTCTTGGTCACCTGCGCGGCAAAGCCATAGGCGACCCAGTCGATGACATTTGCGCCCACACCGGGGATCGACCCCAGCAAGGTGCCAATGCTCGAGCAGCGCAAGACAAGCCACCAGTTGCGCAAGGTGTCACGCACGCCTTCGAACTGCTGGCGAAAGTCGGTCTGAACGTCGTCGCGGGCAATCTTGCGTTTCGAGGCCCCCAAGTCCAGCATCTCTGGCACAGCGAACAGCCCCAGGGCAACCGCGACCAGCGACAGGCCATCCCAAAGGTAGAAGGTACCAAAGGTCCAGCGCATGGTGCCGGTCTGTGCTTCGTCGCCGATGGTGGCCAGAAGCAGCCCCACAGCGGCGGCGATCAGCCCCTTGACCATCGCGCCCTTGCTAAGCGTGACAACAAGCGTCAACCCCAGCAGGCAGATGGTCAGCATGACCGGAGTGCTGACTGAAAGAATGAAAGGCCGAATCACCGGCACCGAGACCGCCAGGATCAAGGCACCGAAAAGCCCGCCGATCACCGAGGCCGAGAACGCCGCCCCCAGTGCGCGGCTCGCCTGGCCCTGGCGTGCCATGGGGTGGCCATCAAGCACTGTCGCCGCCGAGCCAGTGGTGCCGGGCACCCCGAACAGCACTGCAGGGATTGTGTCAGAAGTGGTCGTAACTGCCGATACGCCAACGAGAAACGCCAATGCGGTGAAAGGATCCATCGCGAAGGTGAAGGGCAAAAGGAGGGATAATCCCACAAGCCCGCCGATGCCGGGGATCACCCCCACCATCAATCCAAGTAGCGTTCCCAGGACCACAAATGCCAACCGCATCGGGTCCGACAATGTGATGAGTGCATCAAGTGCCGCGTCTAGGACCAAGGTCGTTTCCTCCGCAATGTGGTTGGCTGCGCGCTGGATCGCATATTGCCTATTGTCATAATGTATGGCAAGCATACTTGCAGACGTTATTTGCGGATCCCGTTTTTCGGGGCACGCTTTTCAACGTTCAAAAGCAGGTTCCGGCAGGCCGGCGCCTTGATTTGTCTGGGAGGAGAAAAAATGCTCAACTTCACACGCAGGACCACAATTGCCGCCGGCGCGGCCGCGTTGATGATTGCGGCGGCCCCGAATGCAGAGGCGCAAAGCGTCGAAGACATCTATAGCGGGCAAACGCTGACAATCCTCATCGGTCACCCGCCGGGTGGGTCCTATGATCTGTATGCGCAGCTGGCGGCGGCGTATTTCGGCGACTTCGTGCCGGGCAACCCCAACGTCATCGTTCAGCACATGCCGGGCGGCGGCGGGCGGCAGGGGGCGGCCTATTTCATCAACAACACGCAACCCGATGGCCTGACGGTGGCTATTCTGCCTGACACGCTTGGGCATATCGAGTTGCTTTCGCCCGACATCGCGGCCTGGTCGGCCGAGGATTTCCGCTATGTCGGCCGCTTCGCCAACGCAAATGCCGCGTTCCTCGTGCGCGCGGGCGCGCCGGCCACCACCATCGAGGAAATGCGCGATACCGAGATCGTTGTCGGTTGCACCGGTCAGGGCGCGCGCAGTGGTCAGCAGCCCACCGCCATGCGCAATGTCGCAGGGCTCAAGCTGCGGGTGATCTGTGGGTATCAGGGCTCGGCGGCGACCGAACTGGCCACTCTGCGCGGCGAAGTCGACATGGTCACGCAAAACTACGCGTCAGTGTTTGCCGCACCCGAGCCGGTCGACAGCGGCGAGATGATCATCGTGCTGCAAGCCGGCCTTCAACCGGACCCCAACATCCCCGATGTCCCTCTGATGCAAGACGTCGTGGAAGACGAGGAAGCCAAGGAGATCCTGCGCTTCATCTCAGCCGCTTCACCGGTCGGGCGCTCCATGATGGTGCATCCCGACACCGATGAAGAGATCATCGCGGCCCTGCGCACCGCCTTTGAAGAGATGATCCATGATCCAGACTTCCTGGCCGAGGCCGAACGCCGCCAGGCGCTGATCGACTACATGCCCGGCGAAGAAGTCGAGGCGATCATGCAGGATATCATGTCCGTTTCGCCGGAACTGCTGGAAAAGGCAGTGAGCGCGATGGACGATTCCGACGCAGAGGTCGTCGCACAATAAGACCGGGCGTTGGCCCCGACAACGGGGCACCCCACAATCGAAGACACCATCAGCAAGGGCCGGTTTTCCGGCCCTTGCACGTCCAAAAGCTCGCGACAAGGCCAGCGGGTCTGGCATGACGGGCGTCATAATGCGGCATGAGTGTATGAAAGGCCCGAACATGAACGAACAGACATCCGATCACGCCCCCGTTGATCTGCAAGATCACCTTGGCAGGTTGGAAAAGGCCGGCCTGCTGACCCGGATCCAGCGCGCCATCGACAAGGACAGCGAACTGCACCCCCTGGCACGCTGGCAGTTTCAGGGCGGGCTGCCCGCCGAGGACCGCCGGGCGTTCCTGTTCACCGATGTCACCGATGGGGATGGGCGGAAATATGACATCCCCGTGGTGGTCGGGGCCCTAGCGGCAAATCCCGAGATCTACGCAATGGGCCTGGGCGTGCCCGTGGACCAGATCGGTAGCGTCTGGAGCAGGGCCATCGCCAACCCGATCCCGCCCGAGCACGTCTCGGAGGGGAAATGCCAGGAGATCGTCTGGACAGGCGAGGATCTGACCCGGCCGGGCGGCGGCCTTGCGGCGCTGCCGGTGCCCATATCGACCCCCGGCTTTGACGCCGCGCCCTATCTGACAGCGACCCTGGTCGTGACCCGCGACCCCGAGACCGGCGTGCAGAACATGGGCACCTATCGCGGCCAGCTCAAGGCGCAGGACCGGCTGGGGGTTCGGATGGCCTCGCGGCTTGGCGGGGCGGGCGGTTATGTGCACTGGCTGAAATACAAGGAACGCGGGCAGCCCATGCCTGTCGCCATCGTGATCGGCACGGCGCCTGCGGTGCTGTTCACCGGCCCGCAAAAGCTGCAGATTGATGTGGATGAGCTTACTGTCGCGGGCGGACTGATGAGGCAAGCTGTGAAGGTCACGCAGTGCAAGACCTGCGATCTGGTCGTTCCCGCCGATTCCGAGATTGTCATCGAGGGCGAGATCGCGACCGACTACCTAGAGCCCGAAGGCCCCTTCGGCGAGAGCCACGGCCATGTGGCGCTAGAAGATTTCAACATGTCGATGAAAGTTACCGCGATCACCATGCGGCGCAAACCTGTCTTCGTCTCGATCGTCAGCCAGGTGACACCCAGCGAATCCTCCGTGCTCAAGAAAGTCGCCTACGAGCCGCTCTTTTTCGATCACCTCAAGAAGGCGCTGAACGTCAAGGGCATCAAGCGGGTGGTCATGCATGAGCCGCTGACGAACATCCGCAAGGTGATCTTCTTGCAGTTCGACAGGTCGGCCCCGCAAACCGAAGTGTGGCGCGGGCTGCACGGGGCGGCCAGCTTGCAGGCGCAATGCGGCAAGGTGGTGATTGCTGTCTCCGAGGATATCGAGCCCAATAACGCCGATGCAATCTTCTGGTCCATCGCCTACCGGTCGAACATCACGACGGATGTGGTGACGGTGCCCTATCGCTCGGGCGGACATGGACCCAAGTCGAACCGCGGCGTGCCCGATGGCACCTTGCTGATTGATGCAACGCTCAAGGCCGATATGCCGCCCCTGGCGCTTCCCGGCAAACAGTATATGGAGAACGCTCGCAAGATCTGGGAAGAGCTTCAGTTGCCCCGCCTTACCCCACAGCCGCCCTGGCACGGGTATGAACTGGGCGACTGGGATGAACGTTGGACACAATATGCCAACCGTGCCGTCGCTGGAGGCTGGCGTGAGACCGGGCAGGAGACTTTCGAGAATCGGCGCGACGGGTTCAAGCCGGAAACTCCCGTGCGCGACGTCGACGGCTAAGATCGCAGCCGCACGAGCAGTGTACGCGGCGGAGGCGGGAAAGGAACCAAGCAGCCATGCAGCCCGGCAGCGGCGCGCGCCAGAAATTCGATCCCGGCAGGTTCGCGCTTGCGGTCGCCATCAGTATCGTTGGCGGCCTGCTGTTCACTTGGCTCACGATGCCATTGCCCTGGCTGCTGGGGCCGATGGTATTGAATACGATCGCCGCGCTTAGCCGGGCCCCCGTTCAGGGACCGGTGGCGATCAGGCCCTATGTCATCGTGGTCATCGGCGTCATGCTTGGGTCGGGCTTCACGCCGGACCTGCTGGACCGACTCGCTGTTTGGGGCGTGTCGCTGGGCTTTGCGGTTGTGTATCTGGCCTGCGCCGCTCTGATTACAATCCCCTACTACCGGCTGATCGGCGGGTTCGATCCCGCCACATCCTATTTCTGCGCGATGCCCGCCGGCCTGAGCGAGATGACCGTGATCGGCAAGGCCATGGGAGCGGACGATCGCCGGATCGCCCTGGCGCATGCGTCGCGCATCCTGATTGTCGTGATTTCGCTGGGGGTCTGGTTTCGGCTGTTCTCGGGGCTGGACCTGGGCGACGGCATAAGCGGTGGAACCAGCGTGCGCGACACTCCGTCTCTGGAGCTGGTCAAGCTGTCTGCCGTCGGGGTGGCGGGATTTTTCCTGGGGCGCAGGCTGCGGCTTCCGGCGCCCACTCTTCTTGGGCCGATGATCCTGAGCGCGGGGCTGTATGTGTCGGGCATCGTCAGCGCGCCCCCGCCTTCTGAGCTTGTCCTCGCGGCGCAGTTGCTGCTGGGCACCATCATCGGCTGTCGTTTTGTTGGCATGAGTCCGCGCGTGGTTGGGGGCGCGTTGATCATGGGCCTTGGAGCGGCTGCGCTTTTGCTGGGCCTGACGGTCCTTTTCGCCATGGTGCTGATGGGCGTCCTGCAACGCGACTTTCTTGCAATTCTTTTGGCGTTCGCGCCCGGCGGGCTGACCGAGATGAGCCTTATTGCCCTCGCGATAGGCGTTGATGTCGGATATGTGTCCAGCCACCATGTGGTGCGGGTTGCCTGCGTGGTCGCTTTTGCGCCTTTGATCTTCCGGTTATGGCGCCGTTTCTCTGGAAAGTAGCCTGATTTATGCCTATCCTTATTTGTGGGACGGTATGACCATGCCAAATTCTGCAATTTCAGATTGTGAGAGGATCAAGTCGGATGATGCAGCGGGAATCAGGGACTGCCGGGTTGGCGCCGATCCATCAGGAATCTGCACCACTCAGGGCGCGCATCATCGAATCCATGCGCAAGGCGATTGAACTGGGGTTGCTGACACCCGGAGCGCGCCTTGTCGAAAAGGATCTCTGCCAGCAACTTGGGGTCAGCCGCACTTCGTTGCGCGAGGCGCTGCGCGAACTCGAATCAGAAGGCGTTGTCCGGCAGGCGGCTTCACGCGGGTTGACCGTGGCGCGGATATCACTGCGCGACGCCGAGAATATCTATTTGATACGCGCCGATATCGAGGCCTTGATTGTCCAGCAGTTCATCGAGCGTGCTACAGATCCGCACATGGACGAGTTCACGAAGATCTGCGGCCAATTGCTCGATAGCTACCGCGCCGGAGAATTCCAGATGATCACCGGTGCCAAACGAGAATTGCACCGGCATCTGTGCAAGGTGGCCGAGAACGATGTCGCGCTTGAGTTTCTGTCACGCCTGACGCTGCGAACGGCGCAGTTGCGGCGCAATTCGCTCAATCGTGCCGACCGGCAGGCACAGAGCATCCGCGAGATCGAGGCCATGCGCGACGCCGTTCTCGCGCGCGATGTGGCGATGGCGCGAAGGATGGCGTGGGAACATGTCAACAGCGCTGCCAATTCAGCCCTCGGCCTGGCGCGCAGTTCGGAAATCGAGCAAGCCAAGGGATAGGCCGACGGTCTTGCGGCAGCGAACCGGGGCGCGTTGTCTGCCGGGGGGCGTGCGCGCGGCATTCAGCGCGCTCAAGAGCTTTCGGTCCAGCGATGCACCATCGGCAAGTGAATACCGAACAGGTCCAGGGCCCGCCCAACCGTTTGTGTCACCATCTCGTCCAGTGAGGCAGGCTTGCTGTAGAACGCCGGCACCGGCGGCATGATGATGGCGCCATTGCGGTCGGCTTGCTGCATCAAGGCCAGGTGACCGGCATGAAACGGTGTCTCGCGCAGCATCAGCACGACGCGGCGGCGTTCCTTCAGGCAGACATCGGCGGCCCGGACGATCAGCTCGTTATTGTAGCAATGCGCGATCCCGCTCAAAGTCTTGATCGAGCAGGGCGCCACCAGCATACCCTCGGTGCGAAACGACCCCGAAGCGATCGAGGCGCCGATGTCGCGATGACTGTGGACATGATCGGCCAGTTTCTCGATGTCGCTGGCAGCCATGGAGGTTTCGTGCAGCGCCGTGCGCAGTGCCGCCGGCGATATGACGGCGTGGGTTTCGATGTCTTCGACCTCGCGCAAGAGTTGCAGCGCCCGAATTCCGTAGATGGAACCCGAAGCACCGCTTAGCCCGATGATGATGCGCCGCATGTGATGTCCTTTGCATGGTGCCTTATTAGGTTTGCTAGCCGCCCTCGGCGCCGCGCTTGCAATCAGTAAATAGAAGTGCGGATCAAAGGCTTTCGGTGTCGCGGATCGCTTGCCAGACCCGTGCGGGCGTGGCGGGCATATCTAGGTGGCGCACACCTAGTGGAGCAAGCGCATCCGAAACCGCGCTGACGACTGCGGCCAACGCGCCCACAGTGCCCGCTTCGCCCGCACCCTTTACGCCAAGGGGATTTTTCCGTGTCGGAACCGGGTGGCTGATGACCTCGATCATCGGGACATCCATGGCACGCAGCATGCTGTAATCCATAAAGCTTGCAGTCAGAAGCTGGCCTGAGTCCGGGTCGTAGACGATCTGCTCGCCCAGGGCCTGACCCGCCCCCTGAACCACACCGCCAACGATCTGGCCCTTTACGATTATCGGGTTGAGGACAGTGCCCACGTCATCGACCACGACATAGCGCAGCAGCGTGACGACGCCGGTTTGCGAGTCGATCTCGACTTCGCAGACGTGACAGCCGTTCGGATAGGTCGGGCCGTCGGTGGCTTGGTAATGTTCGGTCCGTATCGTGCTGTCGCGCTGCGCCAGCACCTTGCGCAACGCAACGGTGAGATCCGTGCCCATCACCCGGAATTCACCCCCGATCAGTTCAAGGTCATCGGGGGCGACCTCGAGCTGGTCGGCTGCGTCTTGCTTGAGAATGGCTATGATTTCATCCAGCCCGGCAAAGATCGAGGTGCCCGCCGCTGCCAGCGTTCTTGACCCGAAGGTGCCGATCCCGCGCGCCACGAGATGCGTGTCACCGGTCAGGATGCTTATCTCGTCAGGCTCCAGGCCCAGTCTTTGGGCCACCAGCATGCGAAATGAGGTGGTATGCCCTTGTCCGGCATCGCAAGAGCCGACGCGCAACATGACACGTCCCTGCGGGGTCAGCTCGATCGCCGCGTATTCGGGGTTTGGTCCGGTTGCGGGGCCGCCGGCGATCTCGATGGGGTTGGATATGCCGATCCCCCTCAGCCGCCCGCGTTTGCGCGCGGCTTCCCGCCGTGCGGGAAACCCGGCCCAGTCCGCCGCATCAAGCGCCTGGTCCAGAATCGCGACAAAATCCCCGGAGTCGTAGTTGAATGCCAGCGGTGTCTGATAGGGGAACTGATCGACCGTGATCATGTTGCGCCGGCGCAGCTCTGCCCGGTCGATGCCAAGCTCGGCGGCGGCCAGGTCGATCAGGCGCTCGATGACATAGGTGGCCTCGGGGCGACCGGCACCGCGATAGGGCGCGGTTTGCTGCGTATTAGTGAAATACCCTTCGACGGTGACATGCGCGACGGGGGTGCGATAGACACCGACCAGTCCGCCGATATTGGCCACCGGGGGATGCACGGTCGAGGGGCCGAGGCGCGCACCTAGGTTAGCACGTATGGTTACGTCCAGGCCCAGGAAGTGGCCGTCACTATCGATCGCCAGCGCGGCATCGACAAGCTGGTCGCGGCCATGGGAATCGCTGTTGAACGATTCCACTCGGCTGGCGGTCCAGCGCAGGGTGTGGCCGGTCTTGCGCGCGGCCCAGAGCGCCAGCGCATATTCGGGATAGCCAAAGTTCTTCATCCCGAAAGAGCCGCCGCAGGCTCTGCTGATGACGCGAATATCCTTGGGCTGGAGCCCCAACGTCGCCGCAAGATCGCTGGCGATGCGGTGCGGGGCCTGGCTGCCCAGATCGAGTGTGTAGACGCCCGTCGCCGCATCGAAATCGGCGCGCAACGCTCGTGGCTCCAGCGCCGCGGCCGTGACCCGCGAGATGGGCAGCGTGTGGCGCACCACATGCGCCGCATCTGCCAGCGCTGCGCGGGTCGCTTCAGCGTCACCTTTGTGCAGGCGAAAGCACAGATTGTCGGGATATTCCGGCCAGACGCGGGGCGCATCGGGATGCATGGCACGGGCCAGATCGGTGACGGCTTCGGTCTCGTCGATGTCCCACTCGATTAGTTCCGCGGCGTCTTCGGCCTGCGCCCGTGTGCGGGCAAATACGACGGCCACGATCTCACCGATCGCGCGCACACAGTCGGTGGCGATCGGCGGGTGCGGGGGGCGGCGCATCTTGCCGTCGTCGGGGCCGGGGTGGTTCAGTCGGCTTTCCAGCATGCCCATGCCATCGGCAACCCAGTCTTCTCCGGTCAGGACGCAGGCAACGCCGGGCATGTCTCGCGCGGCATCGGCTTGAACCTTGCCGATCCAGCCCGCCGCGCTCACCGAGCGGGCGAAGGCGATATGCAGCCCGTCGCTATCGGCCCCGAGATCGTCGGCGAATTCTGCCTGACCGCGCAGCAATGCATTGTCTTCGACGCGGCGCATTCCGTTGTCGAAATTCATTCCGTTCCCCTCGTTTCGGCGTCAGTCCGCCCGGATCGCCACTTGCCGCGCCTGCCGCTGGCACCTTGCTTCGCATGAATTTCTGCTTGTAAGCCATACTGTCATACATTAATACAGCAGACAATGGTAGGCAACATGGTGCGGCGCGGCAACAGCATGGAATTTGAAGGCGACGACGGAGGGCGGCGGATGAATGCGCATCCAGATGGCGGCAGGTCAGGGAACGCCCTGGGCGCGGGTGACATACCCCAAATGAACTGGGATCAAACCGGCCCAGAGATGAAGATGGTGCGCGATGCCCTGTTTCGTCATGTCGGCAAGCCTGTGCGGCGCAAGGAAGACCATCGGCTGCTGACCGGGAAGGGGCGTTTCACCGACGACTTCCTGCTGGAGGGGCAGACCTACGCCGCGATAGTGCGCTCGGAGCATCCGCATGCGCGCATAATATCGATCAGCGCCGACGCCGCCCTGGCCGCGCCGGGGGTTCTGGAGGTGTTGACCGGTGCGGACATGGTGCAAGACGGCATTGGCCCGCTGGCCCATAATCCGCTGCCCTCGACCAAGTTCGACATGAAGTTGTGCGCACCGGGTGGCGGCATTCCCTTTGTCGGCGAGCATCACGCCCTGGCCATCGACAAGGTGCGCCATGTCGGCGAAGCCGTCGCCGTTGTCGTGGCCGAGACGCCCGGCCAGGCGGCGGATGCGGCGGAACTGGTCGAGGTGGAGTATGAAGCGCTGCCCCATGTCGTCGACTCCGCCCAAGCCGCGGCACAGGGCGCACCGGTCATCTGGGACGAAGTGCCCGGCAACGTTTTCGTCGAATCGTCCTTTGGCGACTGGGACGCCACCGAAAGGGCCTTCGCCACCGCCGCGCATACCGTCGAGGCGGATTTCCATGTCAGCCGCGTGACGGCCGTGACGATCGAGCCACGCGCCGCTGTGGCGCAATACGACCCCGAGACCGGCCGCTACGAGCTGTTTGCGGGAAGCGGTGGCGCTGTCAAGCACAAGGGCGAGCTGGCCAGATGTTTTGGCATCGACGCCAATCGCATCCGGGTGCATTCCTATGATGTCGGCGGCAATTTCGGGGCGCGCAATCGGGTGTATCCCGAGTTCGCTCTTGTCATGTGGGCGGCACGCCGCACAGGACGGCCGGTGAAGTTCACCGCGACACGCTCCGAGGCATTCCTGACAGATTACCAGGGCCGCGATCTGCGCACCAAGGTTGCGCTGGCGCTTGACGCCGATGGCAAGTTCCTGGCCATGCGGGCGGACAACTTGAGCAATGTAGGCGCGTTTTGCGTATCGCTGTCACCGCTGAGCAAGGGCGCGGGCCTTATCACAGGCTCATATGACATTCCGGTGGCCGCGCTGCGGGCGCGGGCGGTGTTCACCAACACGATGTGCACGCAGGCCTATCGCAGTTCGGGCCGGCCCGAGGTGACCTATGCCATCGAGCGACTGGTTGAGCTGGCGGCGCGGAAACTGGGAGTCGATCCGCTGGAGCTGCGGCGCAAGAATCTGGTTCACCCCGAACAGATGCCTTACCGCAATGCGGTCGGCCAGTATTACGACAGTGGCGAATACGAACAGAACATGGACCGGGCGCTGGAGCTGTTCGACTGGGACGGCTTTGCCGCTCGCAAGGACGAAGCTTCCCAGCGGGGCAAACTGCTTGGCCGCGGCTTTGCGAACTATGTGGAGTCCTCCATCGGATCGCCGAAGGAACGCGCCGAGATCGAGGTGTTCGACGACGGCCGGATCGAGGTGGTCATCGGCACCCAGCCTAGCGGCCAGGGGCACGAGACAAGCTTTGCGCAGGTTGTGGCCGACATGTTGCAAGTTCCGGTCGAGCGGGTTTTCATCATCATCGGCGATACCGATGTCGTCAGCGTGGGGGGCGGATCGCATTCGGGCCGTTCGATGCGCCATGCCGGCACGGTGATGGCGATGGCCTCGGCCGAGCTGTTGGCGCTGGCGCGAGGTCACGCAGCCGAGATGCTGGAGACCGCCGCCGATGAGCTTGCGTATGCAGACGGTGTGTTTCACCAGCGCGGCACCAACCGCTCTGTCAGCCTTCAGGATCTGGCCGCACGCCTGGCCGATCCCCTGCGGGTGGTGACGGACAATGAAATGCACACGCCGGTCTTTCCCAACGGCGCGGCGATCTGCGAAGTCGAGATCGACCCGAACACCTTTCACGTCGCGATCACGCGCTATGTCTCGGTCGATGATGTGGGGCGCTGCATCAACCCTATGATCGTGCATGGTCAAACCCACGGCGGGATTGCCCAAGGGGTTGGCCAGGCGATGTGGGAACTGTGCGCGATCGACCACGACAGCGGCCAGCCGATTGCCGGCTCGTTCATGGATTACGGGATGCCGCGCACCGACAACATGCCGTTCTTCATCTCGGAGATCGCCGAGGTAATATCGCCAACCAACCCGCTTGGGGTGAAGGCCGGGGGCGAGGGGGGCACCACCCCCGCGCTCGCCACCGTGACGCTGGCGGTACTGGATGCGCTTGCCGGCATGGGAGTCGAGGACATCGCGATGCCGCTGACTCCCCAGGCTGTCTGGCAGGCGGTGCAGGACGCCGCCAACACGCAAGCAAAGAAATGAGAGCAGGAGATGGACGATGAGTGACACCCCACAGCCGCTTCGCGTGATCGCCTTTCCCGGCGCACCGAACTTGCCGACCTTTGCCGCGATCGAGAAAGGCTATTTTGCGCAAGCGGGCCTTGATGTCACCGTGGAACTGACCGCCAGCTCGATCGAGCAGGCCAAGCGCACCGCCGCGGGCGAATTCGACGTGGTGTGCACGGCCTTCGACAATGTCGTGGCCTACGCCGAAGGGCAGGGTGCGGCCGGGCCCGATGTGGACCCCGAATATGTTGTGATCGCCGGTGCCACGCAGCTTGAGTTGAGCCTGGTCGTCGCGTCCGAGATCACCAGCTTTGAGGATCTACGCGGCAAGACGCTTGCGCTTGATGCGGTGGCGACCGGATTTGCTTTCGTGCTCTACGAGATGCTCGCGCGTCACGGGCTGTCGCGTGACGATGTTGAGATGGTCGAAGTCGGCGCCACACCCCAGCGGTGGCAATCGCTCAAGGCAGGCGAACATGTCGGAACCCTGACCATCGAGCCATTCACTAGTATTGCGCAGCGCGCGGGCTTCAATGTGCTGGCGCGTTCGTCAGACATATTCGACAGCTATCAAGGCGGGATCATCGCGACGCGCCGGTCGGTTCTGGCGCAATCGCCCAAGCCGTTGCAAGCGTTCTTGCGCGGGTATCTTCGCGGGCTGGAATGGGTGCAGAACCCTGCAAACCGCGACGAGGCGGAAACCATCTTGCAAGCACGCATGCCGCAGATTCTGCCCCAGGCCGTGACGCCCGTCATGAAAAGCCTGCTGTCGCCCCGATCGGGGCTGACGCCGGGTGCCGCGATCCTGCCCGAGGGCATGCGCACCGTGCTCAAGCTGCGCAGTACCTATGGCGGCGGCGCGCGCCTTGAAAACCCGAAGCGCTATCTTGATCTGTCGCTGCTAGAGTCGGCCCCGGAATGAGCAGGCAGGAGGCACCCCCATGGAGATGACCGGCGAACACGTCATCCCGGCCCCCCGCGACAAGGTCTGGGAAATGCTGAACGACCCTGCCGTGTTGCGGGCCTGCATCCCCGGCTGCACCGAACTGGAGGGGAGCCCGGAGCAGGGCTTCACCGCCACGGTCAAGCAAAGCATCGGGCCGGTCAAGGCAACCTTCAAGGGCGAGGTCACCCTGTCGGACCTGAACCCGCCGGAAAGCTATACCATCTCGGGCAGCGGCAAGGGGGGCGTAGCCGGTTTTGCGAAGGGCGGCGCCGACATACGCCTGAGCGACGCCGAGCAGGGCACAAGGCTGCGCTATGACGTCCGCGCGCAGGTGGGCGGCAAGCTGGCGCAGCTTGGCTCGCGGTTGGTGGATTCGACTGCGAAAAGGCTTGCCGGGCAGTTCTTTTCCAACCTCGAAGACCACGCCCTGAGCCGGCATGAGGCGGGCACCGTGAATGCCACGGCGGCAAGACCCGCCGAAGATACCAGACAGGCGCCCGCGTCAGCCGGCTCCGTGGCGGCACGGCCACGCATGTTGATCCTGCTCGCCGCAACCGCAGTGCTGATCGTCGGCCTGCTCTTTGCCTTTAATTCATGATGACAGGTGAACCCATGCAAGAGGTGACACTTCGTGTGAACGGAGAGGACTATACGCGCAAGGTCGAGGGACGCACTTTGCTTGCGCAGTTCCTGCGCGATCAGCTGCGGCTGACAGGAACGCATATCGGCTGCGACACGACCCAATGCGGTGCCTGCACGGTGCTGATGGACGGGCGGGCCGTCAAATCCTGCACGATCCTGGCGGCGGCCGCCGATGGGGCCGAGGTCCAGACCATCGAGGGCGTGGCCGAAGGCGAGCGGCTGAATTTCGTCCAGCAGGCCTTTCACGAACACCACGCGCTTCAGTGCGGGTTTTGCACACCGGGCATGGTGATGGCCGCAACCGATATCATCCGCCGGCACGAAGGCGTTCTCGATGAAATGACAGTGCGGCGCGAACTCGAAGGCAACCTGTGCCGCTGCACGGGCTATCACAATATCATCAAGGCGGTGCTGGCCGCCGCCGAGGTCTATCGCCGCTCCAAGGCGCCAGCCCAGGCAACGGCCAACTGACCTTTGACCGGAGGAAGCCATGTATCAGACCACCTATCACAAGGGTCAGTCGCTGGATCAGGTGCGCAAGCTCCATGCCGAACTGCCTGAGCCGAGTTATATTTCCGGCGGCTTCACGCTGATACCGGCGATGAAGAACCGCCTTGCGGCGCCTGAAAACCTGATCGACCTGCGCGCCCTTCCCGAACTGCGGGGCATCACGCGCGATGGCGATCGGCTGCGGATCGGGGCGGCGAGCTGCCATGCCGAAGTCGCGGGCAGCCCCGAAGTGGCCCAAAGCATCCCCGCACTGGCGCTGCTGGCGGATTCGATCGGCGACATGCAGGTGCGTCACATGGGCACAATCGGCGGATCGGTGGCCAACAACGATCCCGCCGCCGATTACCCCGCAGCGGTGCTTGCGCTTGGCGCGACGATCATCACTGACCAGCGCGAGATCGCGGCCCACGACTTTTTCACGGGCATGTACGCGACCGATCTGGCAGAGGGCGAAATCATCCTGCGCATCGACTTTCCCGTTCCGCGCAGCGCCGGGTATGCCAAGCTACGCAATCCGGCGTCAAAATACGCGATCGCGGCAAGTTTCGTGGCGCGAGGGTCGGACGGTTCGGTGCGTGTCGCTGTAACTGGCGCGGGTGAGGATGGCGTGTTTCGCTGGTTTGATGCTGAACAGGCGCTTGCGGATCGTTTCGAGACTGCCTCGGTTGAAGCGCTGCAACCTGATCCGGGCATGATGCTTTCCGACCTGCATGGCTCGGCCGAGTATCGCGCGGCTCTGGTCAAGGTGATGACCGCGCGCGCTGTCGATGCCCAGGGCAGTGTCGACATCTGTTGAGCCGCTAAAAGGGGCGAGCGACAAGATCTCTGTCTCCCGCGCTTATGTGACAGATTAGGCAGTTTGTATAACGGAGATGCGGTCATCGGGCCGATTTGCCACCATTGTCGTAGTGATTTACGGCAAAGAGGAGATGACCATGACTTATTCCATAGGGCTTGATGTTTCGGTTGAGCGTACGGCTGTTTGCGTGATGGACGCCGCGGCCTGCGTCGCAAAAGAGTTTTCCGCGCGGAGCCTGATCTTGCCCCCGTTTCACCGGACAGTCAGGCGGTTGCGGTTTGAGCTGCGATGAACTCGCGGGGCGAGCGCCATTTCGCTTCGCGGACCTTCGGTTCAGCCCTGAGTGCAGGTGGTTCTCATTGTAATCCTCGATCCACCCATCGATCAATTCAAGCGCGGTCTCCGCGTCTGGCAATGGCGTGACGCGCACGTAGTCGCGCTTCAGCGCGTTTACGAAGGCTTCCGACAGGCCATTGCTTTGCGGGCACTTCACCGGCGTGAAGCAGGGTCGCAGGCCGAGTTGCTCGGCGAAGATGCGCGTGTCTTTCGCCTTTTTGGGACGCGCCGTTGTCGCTGAGCACCTCGACGAGATACGGCGTCTGTTAGGTACCGAAGCGCTTCTCCACGGCCTCCAGCATCATGTCGCGGATGTCCGATCCTCTGATGCCGGCATTCACCACCGCGCGCCAGGCGATGACGTCGCGATCATGCGCGTCGATGAACGAGACCTTGTTCGCCAGTGGTTCAAGAACAATGGTCGAGTGCGCCAAGCACCACGTCGCCGTTCCAGCACGTGAAAGCGAGTTTTCCAAGTTCATGGGGCATCGCCGACCGTTTTTGAAAAGGCTTTGCCGATGCGATCTACACATTTGCTTCGTTGCAAACGTGCGTGGCAACGGTGGGCTCACCTAGCGCGGGAGGCGGGACAGCTGCTTTCTCCTCTCGCTCAGCGCACACAACCAAAACGACCCGCGCAGCTTCGGAGTGGCTCGCATCGAAGTGCGAACCTGCGAACCCAAAGTGCGAACCCAGATTTTTCTTTTGGCGCTAGTGGTTTGACGCGCCTATGCCCCCCGCATACGCCCGGCGCCGGGAAGGACCCGAACGGGTCAGGGAAAGGGACCGCCCAGCGCTCCTTCCCGTTTTGGCAGGTTCCATGCATACCTGCAGCTTGCGACTGCGGTCTGAAGGTCAGCGGCACGCGCGGTCGCTTGCGCCAATCGTAACGCAATTGCAGCGCTGTTCGCGCCTCGCCTTGACCAGCGCGTACCGTATCATGACAGCCGCCTTGCGGTTGGCACTGCCTGCCCGAGTTCGTTCATGCGCACCAGCCCCGCCGCACGAAGCTTGGCCTCGGCCCGCCACGCTCGATTCGCGCTCCAGCCTATAGCGGTTGCCATCGCGCCATTGGTTGCAGGCCCGTGAAAGCGTAGGCGGTCGAGGAATGCGCTCGCGTCCAAGTCCAGCCCATCGGCCCGAGCCGGGGGCGCGCGTTCAGCCCTTCCCCCTTCGGACAAAACTGACGAAACTGACAAAACCTCCTTTCCGGTTGTATCAGCACCGTCTTCAACAACCTTTGGCATGGGTTTTGTCAGTTGTGTCGGTTTTGTCCCGCGGTCGGTTGCCCGTTGCGCCGCTTGAAGCCATCGCGTCATGTCAGCCCCCCAGAATTGCCGGGTTCACAGAAAAAAGGCGTTGCGGCCTTCCGCCTTGCGGGTTCGCGGGCGGATCAACAGGGCGGACGCACTCGCCATCTTCCAGCATTGCCAGTGCCGGGTTGAGTTCCGCCACTGTCCCCAGCCCCGAGCGGTCGAGCCGCAACACGTCGCGCGCCGTGAAGCGCTGCCAGCCCTGTTCGCGGATGATGCCCACCAGCCGCCGCGCGGCCCGCTCGGCCTTTGGCGTTGCCGCGTCGGCATAGGCCCGCCGTGCCATCGGTAGCAGATAGGCTTCCACCAGATGTCCCGCGCGCCCGAAGTGCTTCACAGTGATTGCGTGCGGTTCTTCGGCCTCGTCAGCGGCCCATTCGAGAAAAGCCAGCACCAGCGCCAGCCGGGCGGTCAGGCCCGGAAGCTTGCCCAGAAAAGAAAGCATCAGCCCTTCGGCCCCGGCTTCCCAGCCGCGCACCGCCACCCGCAAATCATCCATCAGGGCGCGGGCGTCATCCGTGAAGGGGATAAACCACGGGCGGGCTTCCCCGGCTTCATCGGTCACAAGGGCGAGCTTCAGCAGCCGCGCCAGCGCCGCTTCCATCAGCGCTTCATCCGCCCAGGCTTGCGGGCGTCGCAGGGGGGCGGGTTCCGGCCAGATGGGCAGGAAGCGCGCCAGCAGCCCGTCATCATCGCTCTTGAACAGCAGGCTTTTCAGGCGGTCGGGTTGAATGCCGCCCAGCACGCCGATCGACAGCCGCTCGATTGTCAGCGGCTCGCGGCCCATGCGTTCAACCGTGTGGCCACGGCCACCGAAGGCTTCCAGCCAGAAAGGCCGGTCAGAGCCACCGCCGGAGTAGCGCTGCATTCCTTCCAGCCATCCCGCCAGTTCATCGCGCATTTGCAGCGTGCCGCGCGGTTGCCGGTCGAGAATCGCGCCCAGCCGTTCAATGGTGCCATCGTTCACCACCAGCCGGGGGATATGCGGGGGCGGCCCTGCATCGCAGCCGGTCGGCCTATCGGGGGGCGTTTCCCCGGCCTTGATTGCCGCCTTCGCCGCTTCCTTCCATGTCGATTCCGCCAGCTTGGCAAGTTCGGCTTTTTCGGCCCATTCCTTGCGCTGGGCTTCCGCCGCTTCGCGCAGGGGGCGTTCGGCCTTGCGCAGCGGTTGCAGCGCCGCGTCGATTGCCGGGCTTTTCCCCGCGCTGGGCAGGCCAATGCACATTGCCCAGATGACGGGCGGTTCGGCCCAGCCCTGCCAGATTGCCGCCCAGCGCGCGTTCCCGATTGTCGCGCCCGCTACGGCCAGCACCGCCGCGAAAACATAGTCAGCGGGTGCGCCCTTGGCTTCGGCTGCATCCGCCACCCATTGCGCCAGGCGCGGCCCCAGCACGTCGCGCAGCGGCAGTTCCGGGGCGGGGGGCAGTTCGGCACGTAAGAGGCGGGGGGCAGGGGCCAGCCAAGAAGGCGTAAAAGGGGTTTCCTTCGGCTTGGCTTGCACGTTCATGCTGCCACCGCCTTTCCTTGAATGTAATCGTTCCAGTCGAAGCCATCCGGGGCAGGCAAGAGCGACACTTGCCAGCCCAGCGCGTGCGCCCGTTCGGCCAGGGCGTGCGCAGCGTTGCGGCCCGGTTTATCGCCGTCGGCAGCAATGGTCAGACGCGCCGGTTGCGTTGGAAGGTGCAGCCCGCGCAGGCCCGAGGTCGAAAGCGCGGCCCATACCGTCGCGGGGTCATCCAGCAGCCCGCACAGCAGCGACAGCGTGCTTTCTATGCCTTCACCCACCACCAGCCGCGAAGGCCCGCCAGCGAGTTGCACAGCGCCGCCAGCGGTTGCCCCCAGCATCGCCTTTGCGAGGTCAATATCGGCCTTGCCCGAGCCGTCAGCGCGCAGCCATGTGCGATGCACAGATGCCGCGCCCGCGCCCTGCACCGCCGCCACCATTGCCGGATAGCGCTTCGCAGTTGGCCCGTGCCAGCAAGCGCCGTGAAAGCGCAGCGTTCGGGGCAATTGGCAGGTGATACCGCGCCCGCGCAAATAGGCTTCGGCGGTCGTGCCCGCGATGGGCTGGGCTTCCTGCCACAGCCGCTTTGCTTGTTCCGCCTTGCGCTGGGCTTCGGCCCGCCGTTCGGCTTCTCGCCGGACAAGGGTTGCCGCGTCCGGGGGCGCATAGTCCCCCGAGCGCAGCCCAGCCGCCGCCAGAATGTCGAGAAAGGCGCAGGCGGATTTCTTGCAATGCAGCACCAGCCGCCCGCCGTCGCCATCGGCCACGGTCAAGGCGTTCTGCCCCTTCCGCCGTTCCGGCTGGCATACGGGGCAAGGCGCGGCCCCGTAGCGGCCATGCCAGCGCCCGCCCAGCGCCAGGGTCAGTTCGCGCGCGTCAGTCATTGAAGGCTACTTGGACGGCCATCTGCCATGAGCCCCCGTCGTCGCAAGGTCGGCCGTACGATCGACGAGAGCACGCAAATGGTCATCAATATCCGGCTCGAACCACAGGAGTCGGCCGCCAAGCTTTAGCGGCTTTGGTAGTCGGCCAGCCTGAAGATCGCAGTAGATCGCACTCCGGCTGCGATTGCCAAGTTTGCGCCGCAGTTCGGCAAGTGTCAGGTAGCGATCCATCACAACATCCAATGTCGTCCTCGATAGTGCGAGTCTGGCAAAACTTGCCCAAAAAGTCGCGCCGAACGTTCAGCGTCCAGCGCCGTTTGAACCACGATTTCCGCCGCTCAAAGACGCATCAAATGCGGCGTTCATCCGAGCCCTCACTGCCGCGAATCGCTCTCCATTCCAATTTTCATATTTTTCGCAGCCACTTAAGGGTAGCATCCTGTCCCTTCAGAAAGACCGGAATCTGCCCCCACGCTGGAAGCGGCGCGGCGAGGTGCCAAGGGGGAGCGCGTGACCCCCGGCTATCTGTAGGTCGTGCAAATCCCGCGCTAGGGAATACTGCCGCAACAGCGGTGCCTTCCTGATCCCGTTCGGCGCCGAAATCGCCGGCGCGGTGGAGGCGATCGCCGCGGCCGCGCGATCGACCGGGCTCGACCCCGAAGAGGTCTGGTGCGCCGCCGGCTTAGGCGTGCTGGCCCGCGGCTTGCCGCCGCATGGCCGAATGCCCGGCGCCATGTCGTGCAGGTCGGCCACGATCTCACCCCGCGCGCAGTCGCCGGCGCGCAAGTGCACCGCTATCCGCTGGCGTTCGGGAAGGTGGCGAAGATCGCCCGGCCCCTCCCAAGTGATCCGCAATATGATGCCAATACATGGGAGGTCTGCCTTGCACGGCATCGATCGGTCCGGGTGGTGTTCTGGAACTTGGCGCCTGTCACGCAGGCGTGAGGCACAACCGTACGTTGACGCCCGAACCACTTTGGGAAAAATCATTGCGATAGGCCCACCTTCTTGTGTACCAACCTATGGCAACCAGCGACACCTAGCGCATTGACAAACGACCCCGCATGTTTAGCTTTATCTTAACTTGAACTAGGCAGAATACTGTGATCGAAGGATACACAAGGATGGCTGCCGGAGCTTACTGCGAGGTACACATCGCCGATAAGGCTTTGAAAGTATACAGGAAAGCACCTGCGAAAGACCGGGCGCGCGTCGAAAGTATCATAGGCGAACTTGCTACGAACGGTCCGGACGACCTCGTCGACACTCAGTTGAAGTTCGAGGGACGCTTTCCGACGGGAGGAAAAACGGGGACCAAGCTTGCGGTGTGGGTGGTCAAGTCGTACCAGCTTCGTGTCTATGGCGGGTATTGGAGCAAACACCCGCTTGTATTCTTGTGCCCTGAAGTTGCGATAAAGAAAACCAACAAGGCAGATCAGGAGCTGCTGCGAAGGGTAGCAAAAAAGGTTGGCGAACATCATGACGATCAATAAGGAAATTTTCGGAGCTCGGAACGCTTCGGAAGTTGAAGAGTTTGCAATTGAGGATCTCGTTTTCTCGGTTCAGATCGCTCTTCAAAAAGCGATGCGCCGGTCCGGGGTTTCTCAAGCTGATCTCGCAGCTAAGCTGGGTATGACGCCGGGCCGTGTGTCCCAGGTGTTTTCCAAAGGCGGCCCCAATCTGACACTCAAAACCATCGCTAGAATTGCCAATGCATTGGGCGAGGATTTTGATCTTGTTTCCAAGAATGAACTTGCAGAATTGCGGAGGCGAAAGAAGGTCCGCACGAAGCCTGTTGCTGTGATGTGGAAACCGCTTCAGGATTCCAGAGCGAACCCTTGGGAGGAAACGCACGCTAACTCCAAGATGAAACCGCTCAAAGACCTTGCAGCATGAGTGACACGAAATCCAGAACAGGCAAGCTCTCTTTCACGTCTGGTGATTTCGACCAAGCGAAGTATGCAGGCGTTTCGCAAAACGCGAAGCTGTCTGAACTCAGACTGATCTCTGTTGACTACAAGGCTTCCACGGAGGCGTTGTTTAATTCGCTTCACGAGCTTAGTCCGAAATTTTCTTTTGAGGGAAGTGCGTCTGCCTTCGATTTTTCCAATGAAGACGGCAGGGTCTTCGGGGTTTATGAATGGGTGGCTGCGGTAAAGGCGGGTCGCAAGAATGCGATACGTTCGAAGTGCAGGTATTTATTGGTTTATTCTGGTTTGCAGAATCATGATCCTGAATACGTAAAGCTATATTTTGAGAAGATTGGGAGATTTGCGTCGTATCCGTACTTTCGAGCCCAGTTCGCTTCAGACGTTGCGAGCTCGGGGGTCTTTTTACCTCCTCTTCCGTCTTTGACCGAGCGAGTCGATTAAAGCTTTCGACAATAAGCGACCAGCCATCAGCGCAACATCTCGCCGGCCTTGGTGTGCAGCGCACGCTCGTAGCTACCCGCGCGCGTGTCCTGGCGACCCTCGCTGCGCTCATAGCGCCCTGCGCCGCACAGTTGATCGGCTTCGGCGTCAAGCATCGCATTCAGCGCCTCCTCGACCGTCCCGCGCACCATCTCGCCAAGGTGATCCCGGATCCGGCCCTCATCAATCTGGATCACCTGACCCATCGCACCGTCCTACTTCTCGTCAGCCATCCTTTCGCTCCTTCCGTCACTGTAGAAGGAGCCGTCAAACCTGAAAGTGCGAAAGATTCTTTACGTTATCACGCCCAGCCGCGGGCCGGGCTGCGGATGCCGAAATCGTAGAGATACCGACCGCCGGGCTCGAAGCTACGGATGAACTTCACGCTGCTGCCTCCGCCCGGGCCTCAAGGGCGATCACGCAGAGGTCGCGATATCGGGCCATCGCCTTTGGGCTGGAAGATACCGGGTTGATCTGGAAGGCGCGCAAAGCGTCGATGTCGCCCGCGCCGGCAAGTTCGGTGAACTTCGCAGATCAGTTTGCGTCTGTCAGCTTCACCACCTGCCCAGCGCCTCCAGTCACATGGTCGGCCCAGCGCTCAATCAGCACCTGCCGTTGTTTGAGAAAGTCGGTTCTGCGATAGGCGCGCACCACCCCGGAATCGGTCACATGTCCCAGCATGGCTTCTGCCACTTCGTGTGGTGCGTCGGTCGCTTCGGCAAGCCATGTACGCAGAGACGTGCGGAAGCCATGCGGGCGGGCTTCAAGGCCCCGCCTCTCCATGTGCCGCGAAAGCGTCATGTCGCTAATCACGCCGCGCCGGTTATTCGGAAACAGAAAGCCGTTGCGGGCGTGCGGGCGCGCAAGGCCGATTATGCGCTGGGCTTCGCGCGACAGGGGCACGCGGTAATCTTCGGTCGCACCCTTGCGGCCCTTCATCGCTTCGGCGGGAATGGTCCACACGTCGCCGTCAATCTGTTCCAGCCGGATATGGCGCAGCGGGGCCGAGCGGACGCCGGTCAGAACCAACAACCGCAAGGCAAGATGCGTCAGCGTCGGTTCTTTTAGGCTTTCATAGAAGTTCGGCACTTCGGCCCAAGCCATCGCGGGAATATGCTTGGGCACGTGCCGCGATCTACCCAGCAGCGCCTTTGACTTGTCGGTTGCTTGCAGGTCCACATCGAGGCCCAGCGCCGCCGCATGGCGCAGCACAATTGAAAGCCGGTTGAGCGCCTTCCGCGCCGTGTCGGCCTTGGTGTGCCAGAGCGGGGCCAGCGTGTCGCGTATGTCGCGCTGATCAAGATCGGTTACGGGCACCTTGCCCAGCTTAGGCAGAACGTGAATTGTCAGGGGCGAAAGCCACCGCCCGGCCGTGCCATCGCCTTTCAGTTCCGCCTTGCGGGCTTCGAAGGCGTCAGCGGTCAGCACCGCAAGCGATATATCTTCGCGCCGTGCCGCCCGTTCTTCGGCTTCGCGTTCCTTCACCGGGTCGCGACCAGCCGTCACCACATTGCGCCAACGTTCGGCAAGTTTGCGGGCGTCAGACAGCCCGAGCGCGGGAAAGCCGCCCAGGCCCATTTCACGCCGCCGCCCGTGAACCGTCACGCGCAGCACCCATTGCGCGCCGCCATCTTCGCGCTTCACCAGCCACAGCCCGGCGCCGTCGCAATGCTTGCCCACCGGGGCCGAACGCAGGAAGCCCGCCGTCAGCCTGTTCCTCGCCCGCACTTCCTATCCCCCTAATTATCCACCTTACGCTAATGGATAGGGTCGGGCGCGGCAATACATGATCGGACAGGTTGGGTTTGTTTTAAAGGGGGATACAATCACAAACGGACAGGAACAAACATTCCAAAACAACAGGTTGGTGCAGCCCCCGGGCACCATTAGCCTCTTGCACGGCTGAACACATAAGGTAAAAAACCGTTTACTTTCAGTGCACTGGCGAGATTCCGGTGCGCATTTCTCCTCCTTGTTTCGCATGAACTTGGGGGTATTATTCGGGGGTATCGGCGAAAACCGCAGAAGCGATACCCCCAGATGGCGCTTTCAGAGTTCGCACTGCGCAAGGCAAAGCCCCGCGATAAGGCCTATAAACTGGCCGAGGGCAGCGGGTTGCATGTGCTGGTTCAGCCCAGTGGCTCGAAGCTGTGGTGGCTGAAGAAACGGTTTGGGGCAAGGAGAAGCTCCTGTCACTCGGCCCTTACCCCTGATCACGATCTCCAAGGCACGCACGAAGCGGGGCGCAGCCAAACGGCTGTTGCTGGAGGGTGCCGAAACCGAGGGCCGGCAGACATTCGGATTGATCGCTGACGAGCATCTCGAACGCATCTGCAATCGCGGTGCGGCGAAAAGCACGCTTCCTCGACAACCGGGCAAACGGAAGGCGCTGCACGGCTCCGTGCAGCGCCTTTGCTCGTCTGGTTTCCTTCGCCGCGCCTTGACGCCTTGGCGCGAAGGGCAGGCTTAAGCCGTGGTCGATCGCTTTCGGCCCATCAGGCCTATGGCGATCAGGATCAGCACCACGACGCCGATAATCGCCAGGGTCATGTTCGGCAGATAATAGGTGGAGTAGACTTCCCACCCCATGGCCCGGAGAAGTTCGCTGACCTCGGTATAGTTTCCGACCAGATGCCCTCCAAGAGTGCCGGTGATACCGACAAGGCCCACACCGATCCCGGCCAGCAGAACCATGACCCAGCGCGACAGACCGTGCCAGATCGCCTCACCATGTCGATAACGGATGAAGGTCAGCAGCGTGAAATAGGCCAGCGACCAGCTTGCCATGAGCATGTGGTTGCGTCCCATCGGCGTCGATGAGAGTGTCTCCCACGGCCAGACCAACAGGCCGACCACATAGGCGAGAGCGCCCAGGATCACACCCAGCACAAGAAACACCGGCAAGGCGCGGTCCATTGCCTGGCCAAGCGCGCCGTCATTGAAGGCGCGGATGACGATGCAGAGCGCAGAGACCATCCAAAGAGCAATCGGAAAGTGTATCAGAACAACGTGATAGGCGGCCATGATCAGGCTCCTTTCCGTGAAGCGATGGTTGCGTTCAGCGCCATGCCGAAGGCTGCGATCAGCAAGACCCCCGCCAGAAGCGTGAACAGCCACTGTCGCCGGATCTCGTTTCTGAACTCATGCTCGATACCGTAATGCGCCAGCTGTTCGGGGCTGTGACGCGCGCTCACCGGAACCCGCGCGGCAATGCCGCTGGCGCCGCCATGGACCGCGCTGTTGAGCGAGGGCCAGGTGACCTGTCCCGGGTAGAACAGCGTGACATCGCTCCAGCTATCGCTCCATTGCGGGGTGGCGCCGGTGAAGCGTGTGGCCATGATATCGGCCTCATGCGCCAGTCCCAGGCTGAAGGGCAGCGACACATAGTGCCAGCGCCCGCCGGTCGCATCGCGGTGAACGGCAAAGGCCACGTCATAGGTGCCATGATCTTGCAGGATCTTGTCGTCCAGCGGGTTGCCGGTATCGAGCGCACGCGCCAGCGTGACATCCCAGTATCCATCGGCCCAGCGACCGTCGGCGCGGATATCCCCGCGCGACCCACTGCCTGGCCGGATGATCCGGCGTGGCAGCACGTCGCCATTCTGCCAGCCGGCATCCGGATCGAAGGGCACCGCCTCGCCGGTGATCAGGGCATAGGTCTGCTCCTGCGAGATGCGCCCGTTTCGCACATCGTCCCAGCTCAGCGCCCGATACCCGGCCGTGGCGACATCGAACATCACGATCGGCTGCTCGGCATCGGAATCCCAGTTCGTGGTGTAGGTTGAAGATCCGGCATCGCCATCGCGCCCGGTGCCCACATTCTGGTCATCGGCCTCGTTGACCGGGTTGGAGCGCGCGCCGCGCCAGTGCCAGAGATCGAGAAAATAACCCGCCGCGCGCAGCCGCGCCAACTCACTGTCGGGCGCCATGTCATCCCACTGACCCAGCGTGTTGCGCGTCATCGGCAGGTATTTCGTGACCTCCTCGGGGGCCTCGTCGGTCAGACCGGCCAGACCGGCGCCGATGGTGATGTAACCGCCATAGCGGCCAAATTCTGGCACGCTGCCGTCATCGAGCATCATCGCAACGCGGTCTTCGTGTGTGCCAAAGGGGTTGGGGCCGGGCATATCACCGCCCTCCCTGATCCAGGCACCGTCCTCGTAGCGCACAACGTCGTGCAAGATACCGACGCTGTCCGAGGGCCAGCGGTAGCGGAAAAAGATGTCCTGACTGTTATAGGCCGCCTGCACCTGAAGCGGCACAGTCAGCGTTTCGGGGATGCTTATGTTGCGTTCGGGGTCATCGCGCACGACTCCCGTGCCGTGGGTCACCCACGAAACGAGCAATGCGCCCGAAAACAGCGCGACAGCGCCGATCAGCTTCGGGTTCTGCATGTTGGCACTCCTGCCTTGTTGCAACTCAGGCATCAAAGACAAACAGTAAAGCACATCAAAAATTTACAGCATGACCCTGAGCATTATCCAGATTCTATTCACTCAATCCGAAGTGGGCATTGATCGAAATCAACAACCCGTGTTTAACCCTATCACACCAAGCAAGCGCGCGTCATCCATTCAAAGCGGATGGAAATGACGGGAAAAGACGCGCATCAAGGCGTGTAGGCCGCACGGCGTTTTCGTGTCCGGATAATCCGTCAGCGCGACGAAGGTGTGCCGCAGGTCATGGATGCGCACATCCGGCAGCCCGGCTTTCCAGACCGGATTCCCAACTCGGCCATTCGTGTTTGTTCCGGCGAAGTCGTTCGCCAATGCTGCTGGTCGGTTGCGGTGCCGAGTATCCTGCTCAACAATTGCGCGGTTGCCTGACATCAACCCGGTGGAGCCATAACCGGGGTTTACTTGGAGGCCGAGCTGGAATGAACTGCGTGGATTGTCCGGTCCACGCAAGGAGGCTCCATGTCCTGGAAAACCGCTTACCGATCCTTTTACTACGAGGGCGCCGAGCAGCCTGATGATCTGCGCCTCGATCACACAAGCACGGCACTTCTGGTTGTCGATATCCAAAACACATACCTTGCCCCCAAGGACACCCCGGAAGAGAACGCCCGTTGGCAGCCCTTTTTTAAGCGGATGCGTGAGGTGGTGATCCCCAACACGGCAAAGCTGATAGCCGACTGCCGAAACCGTGGCGTCGAGGTCATCCACGCACGCATCGCCTGCCTCAAGGAGGATGGCAGAGACCGCTCGCTGAGCCAGAAGAAACCCGGGTTCAACTACTTGCTGCTGCCCAAGGACACCGAAGAGGCGCAGATCGTTCCCGAACTTGCTCCGGAGCGCGACGAAATCTGCGTGCTGAAGTCTACCGACAGCGCGCTGACAGGCACCAATCTGCGCCTGATCCTGCACAACATGGGTATCACCGACGTGATTGTGGCCGGCATCTTTACCGATCAGTGCATCTCGTCCACGGTGCGCAGCCTGGCTGACGAAAGCTTCAACGTCTGGGTGGTCGAGGACTGTTGTGCTGCTGCGACCAAGGCGCTGCACGAGCACGAACTTCGGGTCATCAACATGATCTACTGCCACGTGCTCGGCCTGTCGGACATTCTTGACGACCCGGCGGTCTGGAGCCGAGGGCCGCACTGAGCCGCCCGCTGGTATCACGGCGACAGGTCAGAAGGTCGGGGGCGTGTTTACCCAGAAGATACGCGCCCGGCCGTCACCGACGTTGCGATAACCGTGGTCACGGTTCGAGCGAAAGTGAAACGCATCGCCGGGGCCCAGCAAATGCACTTCGTCGTCGAGCTTCAGTTCCACCCGGCCCTCGATAACATATCCCACCTCTTCGCCCTCGTGTGAGATCTGCCCGTCCGAGGCGCCACCGGGCTCAAGGATATGGATATTGCATTGCAGCGCATTCTCGGGCGCATGGGCGATGATCCGCTCGAGCGTGACGCCACGGCCGTTGCGTAGCGGATCAAGGGTGATCAGCGGGCGCCGCCCGGGGCGCAGGACAACAGCTTTCTCGTCGCCGGTGTAATCGAACAGATACGCAAGGTTGATCCCGAGGCGGCTGGCGATGCGGTGCAACACTGGCAGTGATGGCACAGCCTTGCCGGTCTCGATCTTCGACAAGTGCCCTTCGGACACGCCGGCGCTGGTCGCAACGTCCTTCAGGGTGCGTCCCAGCCGGCGGCGAGCGTCTCGCAATTTCTTTCCCGGCATGCAAGTCTCCAAACCACGTTGCACCGACTTGGTCAGCGCCAATCTCAACATTCATGGCTTTCTCGGCGGTGGGAGCATTTTACGACTGCCAAATAAACATTCAACTCGCTCAAGAATCGCTCGATGCGGCCAGCCATTGCGGCCAGAATCTGCCCGGTTTCATCAACACATGCAAGAAAGTTGCATTTCATGAAAGTCTGTCGCAAGGTGGTTGGGCCAGCGCGATGCCGCGAACGGTGCCGCTGAGACAGGGAGAGTTGCGACAGCGATATCGTGACCGGAACGGTCACGGATCGTCTTGGGTGTCGCTAAAAAAAGGAGTTTTTTTGATGACTGGAATCGTGAAGGGTTTGCGCCCACTGTCCGGCCTTGCCGCCGGGCTGGCGCTGGCACCTGTTGTGGCTGCCGGGTTGATGTCTGAGCCTGCCCAGGCCCAGGACGGTTCGGTGCTGCGTATCGTGCCGCACGCGGACTTGCGTAACATCGACCCGATCTGGACCACTGCGTACATTACCCGCAACCATGGCTATCTGGTCTGGGACACGCTTTTCGCGCTCGATGAAAATCTTGAGGTGCAGCCTCAGATGGCCGAGGGCTATGAGGTGAGTGACGATGGGCTGACCTACACCATCACGCTAAGGTCTGGCCTGACCTTCCATGACGGCAGCCCGGTAACCGCCGCGGACGCGGTCGCATCGCTGCGCCGCTGGGGCGCGCGCGACGGCATGGGCCAGAAGCTGATGAGTGTCACCGACAGCATTGAGGCGGTGGACGACCTCAGCTTCACCATCACGCTCTCCGAACCCTATGGGCTTGTGCTGGATTCGCTTGGCAAGATCTCGTCCAACGTGCCGTTCATCATGCCGGCCCGCCTGGCAGAGACCAGCCCCAGCGAGCAGATCCCCGAGGTGATCGGGTCCGGCCCGTTCCGCTTTGTCGAGGCCGAATGGCAGCCCGGCAACCTGGTGGTCTATGAGCGGTTCGAGGATTACGTCCCGCGCGACGAGCCCGCAAGTTACGCCGCCGGCGGCAAGCTGGCCAATGTCGACAGGGTGGAATGGCGCTACATCCCCGATGCCGCCACCGCCACCCAGGCGCTGCTGGCCGGCGAGGTGGACCTTTACGAACAGCCCGCCGTGGACCTGATCCCGATGATCCAGGCCGACCCCTCCATCACTGTCCAAACGGTGGACCCGCTGGGCACGCAGGGCGTGATCCGGTTCAATTTCCTTCATCCGCCCTTTGACAACAAATATGCCCGCCAGGCGGCGATGCACGCGGTCTCGCAGGCTGACTACATGTACTCGATCATGGGCAACCCCGAATATTTCGAGGAGTTCTGCGGCGCCTACTTCATGTGCGGCGGCCCCTTCGAGACCGATGTGGGCAGCGAAATCCTGCGCGGGCAGGACCTGGACCGGGCGCGCGAGTTGCTGGAGCAATCGGGCTATGACGGCCGCGAGGTGGTGATCCTCGATCCGACTGACGTGCCGGTTGCGCATGGCCAGGCGCTGGTGACCGCACAGGCGCTGCGCGAGATCGGCATGAACGTGCGCCTTGCGGCGCTGGACTGGGCCACCATGACCTCGCGCCGGGCGGTGCGGGATGCACCGGAAGACGGCGGCTGGAACATCTTCCCGACCTGGTGGCTCGCGGTGGATCAGCTCAACCCGATCACCAACATCTCGGTGGCGGCGTCGGGCGACACGGCGTGGTTCGGCTGGCCCGACAACCCGCGCATCGAGGAACTGCGCGACGCGTTCGCCCGCGAGACCGACCAGGACGCACAGCGCGCCATCGTGGTGGAGTTGCAGGAAGAGCTTTACGACTTTGTACCCTACATCCCCACCGGTCAGTACTACCAGCCGACCGCCTGGCGCTCGAACGTCAGCAACGTGCTGGTCGCCCCGGTTCCGTTCTTCTGGAACATCACGGTCGATTGACCTTTGCGGACGCGCCGTACCGGCGCGTCCCCTGCCGGCGCCTGCGACCCGGGCGCCGGTGCCCCCCCCGCCCCACACCACGACGCGGTGCCGCCGCGGGTTGTGAAAAGGAGCCCATGAGCCATGTTTGCTTACGTCGTCCGGCGTCTTCTGGCTACCATTCCGATCATGGCGCTGGTCGCAGTGTTCGTCTTCATGCTGCTGCACATGAGCCCGGGCGACCCGGCCGTTGTGATTGCCGGCGATTTTGCCTCGGTCGCTCAGGTCGAGGAGATACGCACCCAGTTGGGCCTCAATGATCCGCTGCACGTGCAGTTCCTGAACTGGGCCGCAGGCCTCTTTCGCGGCGATCTGGGCACTTCGATCTATTCCGGCCTGCCGGTGTCGCGGCTGATTGGCCAGCGTATCGAACCCACTTTCATGCTGACCCTCACGACCATGATCATCGCCATCACTCTGGCGATTCCGCTGGGGGTGATCGCGGCGTGGAAAGTGGGCACCTGGATCGACCGGGCGGTGATGACAGTGGCCGTGCTGGGCTTTTCGCTGCCGGTCTTCGTGCTGGGTTATGCACTGATCCTGGGCGGCTCGGTCCGGCTGGGCTGGTTTCCGGTCCAGGGCTATACGTCGATCTTCACCAGCTTTCCCGGCTTCCTGCGGCACATCACACTGCCGGCGCTGACGCTGGGGCTGGTCTACATGGCGCTGATCGCGCGGATGACACGGGCCACGATGTTGGAGGTGTTGAACGAAGATTACGTCCGCACCGCCTATGCCAAGGGTCTGCCCACCCGCAAGGTGTTGATCAAGCACGCCCTCAAGAACGCGATGGTACCGATCAGCACAACGATCGGGCTTGGGCTGGCGCTGCTGATTGGCGGGGTGGTGGTGACCGAAAGCGTTTTCGCCATTCCGGGGCTGGGCCGGTTGACCGTCGATGCGGTGCTGCGCACCGACTATCCGGTGATCCAGGGCGTGATCCTCGTATTCTCGCTGACCTATGTGCTGCTCAACCTGCTGATCGACCTGACCTATGTGCTGTTCGATCCGCGCATCCGCTACTGACCTCCACGCCAACGGCACCTGACCCCGCCCTAAAACCCCGAGACCCGAGGATGACCCACCCGTGACCGACCGTTCCCACGACAGGCTGCAGGACCCGCCACTTTCGGCCCGACTGACGGAAAACGCCGTTGCCATGGCAGACGCGCTGCGGCGCAACCCGACCATGCTGTTCGGGCTGGTGGTGCTGACGGTGATGGCGCTTCTGGCTTTCGGCGCGCCCTATTTCGGGCTGCCGGAGCCGATGCGCCAGTCGCCCATCGACCGGCTGCAGGACCCTTCTGCCGCGCATTGGTTCGGCACCGACATGTATGGTCGCGACCTGCTGTCGCGGGTGCTGCATGGCGGGCAGATATCGCTGGTGGTGGGGCTATCGGTGGCGGCGATGGCGACCTCCGTGGGGCTGGTCATCGGGCTGGTGGCCGGCTTCAACCGCCGCGTGGACGCGATCGTGATGCGTTTCATGGATGCGCTGATGTCCATTCCGTCGATCCTCCTGGCTATTGCGCTGGTCGCGCTCTGGGGGTCGAGCGTGCAGAATGTCATCATTGCGCTTACCATTCCCGAAGTGCCGCGTGTGGTGCGGCTGGTGCGTTCGGTCGTGCTGATGCTGCGCGACCAGACCTTCGTGCAGGCCGCCATCGCCTGCGGCACCTCGACCACCCGGATCCTGTTTCGCCACATCATGCCCAACACGATCCCGCCCCTGATCGTGCAGGCCACCTACATCTGCGCGCAGGCGGTCATCTTCGAGGCCTATCTCAGCTTCGTCGGGGCCGGCACCCCGCCCGAGATCCCCAGCTGGGGTAATATCATGGCCGAGGGGCGAATGTTCTTCTTCCAGAATTTCGGGATCATCATGTATCCGGGGATATTCCTGGCCATCACGGTCTTCGCCATCAACACCTTCGGCGACGGTCTACGCGATTCGCTGGATCCGCGCATGAAGCGCCGGATCTGACCTTTGCCCGCCGCCTTCCCAACGACGCCCGCAAGGAGCCGCCTTCATGTCTAACGCCCCCGAATCCGATGCCGCCGCGCTGCAGGACAGGAACGCCGCGCCGGTGCTCGAAGTCGAGGATCTGCGCACCTGGTTCGACACCCGCGACGGTGTGGTCAAGGCGGTCGAGGGGCTGAGTTTTGATCTGCGCCCCGGCGAGATTCTGGGCGTGGTGGGTGAATCCGGCTGCGGAAAATCAATCACGTCGCTCTCGATCATGCAGCTGGTGCCGACGCCCCCGGGCCGCTACGCCAGTGGCGCAATCCGCTTCAACGGGCGCGACCTGCTGAAGCTTTCGCCCGATGAGATGCGCCGAATCCGCGGCAACGAGATCTCGATGATTTTCCAGGATCCGATGAGTTCGCTCAATCCGGTGCTCACCGTGGGCGACCAGCTGACCGAGGCGATCATCCTGCACCAGGGTCTGGGCTACAAGGGCGCCATGACCCGCGCGCGTGAGATGCTGGACCTTGTACATATCCCCGAGCCCGAAGCACGCCTGCGCGAATACCCCCACCAGCTGTCCGGCGGGATGCGCCAGCGGGTGATGATCGCCATGGCGCTGTCGTGCAACCCGTCGGTTCTGATCGCGGACGAACCCACCACGGCGCTGGACGTGACCATTCAGGCGCAGATCCTTGCCCTGATGGAAGAGATCCGCGACAAGCTGCAAACCGCCATCATCCTGATCACCCACGACCTGGGCGTGGTGGCCGAAATGGCCGACCGGGTGCTGGTGATGTATGCCGGCCGCAAGGTCGAAGAAGCCAATGTGATCGACCTGTTCGAGCGCCCGCAACACCCCTATACGCGTGGACTGATGCGCTCGGTCCCCCGCGTGACGGGAGGCGAAGCCAGCGCGGTCGAGCGTCTGTCCGAAATCCCCGGTATCGTGCCGGCGCTGAACAACCTGCCGAAGGGCTGCGTCTTTGCCGACCGCTGCGCCTTTGTCACCGACCGCTGTCGACGTGAATACCCGCCGCTGGTGGACCGTGGCGAACGCCATCTGGCCGCCTGCTGGGAGAGTGAAAACTTGCCGGAGTGGACCGCATGAGCAAGGCCCCGATCCTGGAGGTCAGCGACCTGACCAAGCATTTCCCCATCCATGGCGGCCTTCTGCAACGCGAGGTGCAGCGGGTCTACGCCGTCGATGGCATCAGCTTCACCATCGGCAAGGGCGAGACGCTGGGGCTGGTGGGCGAGTCGGGCTGCGGCAAGTCAACCACCGGCAAGGTCATCCTGAAGCTGCAAGACCCGACATCGGGATCGATACGGCTGAAGGGCACCGATATCACCGGCCTCAGCCGGGCGCAGATGCACCCCCACCGCCGGGTGATGCAGGTGATCTTTCAAGATCCCTATGCCTCGCTCAACCAGCGGATGCGGGTGAAGGACATCGTGGCCGAGCCGTTGGGCAATTTCGAGCCGGACGCCAGCCGCGCGGAGCGGCTGGAAAAGGTGGCGGCGCTGTTCGACCGGGTCGGCCTGCGGCGCGATGCGCTCAACCGCTTTCCGCACGAGTTTTCCGGCGGGCAGCGGCAGCGGCTGGGCATCGCCCGCGCGCTTGCGCTGAACCCGGAACTCATCATCGCCGACGAGCCTGTGTCGGCGCTCGATGTATCGGTGCAGGCGCAGGTCATCAACCTGATGATGGACCTGCAGCAGGAGTTCGAGCTCTCATATCTGTTCATCGCTCACGATCTGGCCGTGGTGCAGCACATCTCGCACCGGATCGGCGTGATGTATCTGGGCCGGCTGGTGGAACTGGCGCCCAAGCGGGAGCTTTTCCGCAACCCGCAGCACCCCTATACCGAAGCGCTGCTCGACTCTGTCCCGGTGCCCGACCCGCGCCGGCGGCGCAAGCGGCAGGTCCTTCGCGGCGACGTGCCCAGCCCCATCAACCCGCCCAAGGGCTGTCATTTCAACACCCGCTGTCCGCTGGCGGTGGACCGGTGCTTTCATGAAACCCCGAAACTGCGCGAACTCGCCCCCGGCCATATGGCCGCCTGTCACCTGCGCTGAACCACGCGAAAGGCCCCATGACGAACGCCGATACCCCCCTGACGACCCTCGACGCGGTGGAAATCACCCGCCGCCTGATCCGTTTTGACACTATCAACCCGCCGGGCAACGAACGTCCGGCGCTGGAATGGCTTGCCGGGCTGCTGGCCCCCGCAGGCTTCGAGATCGTCTGGCAAGAGATGGGCGAGGGGCGCGCGAACCTGCTGGCCACCCTGTCGGCGACCAGGGCCCCGGCTCGCGCGCCGCTTGTGCTGTCGGGTCATGTCGACACCGTGCCTCTGGGCAATGCGCCCTGGACTGTCCCGACGCACGAGGGCCTGGAGCGCGATGGCCGTCTTTATGGACGCGGCGCCTCGGACATGAAAAGCGGCGTGGCGGCCTGCGTGCGCGCCGCGCTGGACCTGGCCGCCGAACCGGACCGAGCCGCTGACCTGCGCCTGATTCTGAGCGCGGGTGAAGAGACCGGCTGCGAAGGGGTGCTGGCACTCGCCGGCGACAAAGCGTTGCTGGGCACCGCCGGCGCGCTGATCGTGGCCGAACCCACCGACAACCGCCCGCTTCTTGGCCACAAGGGCGCGCTCTGGCTGCATCTCAACCATCGCGGCGTCACCGCACATGGCTCCATGCCCGAAAAGGGCCGCAACGCGATCTTTGGCGCCTGCGCCAGCGTCGCCGCGCTACGGGACCTCGATTTCGATGCACCGGCGCATCCGGTGATGGGGCCCGTGACGCTGAACCTGGGGACGCTGCGGGCGGGGCTCAACATCAACTCTGTGCCCGATCTGGCGACGCTGGGCGTGGACATTCGCACGACGCCTGAACTGTCCAATGCCCGCGCGCGCGATCTGGTGACCGCGGCGGTGGGGGCCGAGGTCGAAATCGAGACGCTGACCGACATGGCGGCCGTCTTCACACCCGCAAACGACCCCTGGATGGCCGAGACCCGCACACTGGCCGCGAGTATCACCGGCGTCTCGGCAGGCGACGAGACGGCGCATTACTTCACCGACGCCTCGGTGTTGACCGCGGCCTTCGGGCATCCCCCGACGCTGATCATGGGCCCGGGTCCGATGGCGCTGGCCCATCAGACCGACGAATACTGCGAAACCGCCCTGATCACCGCCTGCGCCCGTGCCTTTGCCGAAATTGGCCGGAGATACCTGTCATGAGGAACCACCAATGAGCACGGCGTCGAACCTGTCGGACCCTGCCCGCCTGAGCGCGCGCGCGGCGCTTGCGGCCATCCGCGCCGGCCGGCTTTCGCCCGCGGCGCTGGTGGAAGCCTGCCTGGACCGCATCGCCAACAGGGACGCGGTGGTGAAGGCCTGGGCGTTCCTCGATCCGGCGGTGCCGCGCGCTGCCGCCGGCTGCGTCGATCCGTCCGCCGGACCGCTGGCTGGCCTACCGGTCGGCGTCAAGGACATCCTCGAGACCTCCGACATGCCCACCGCCTGCGGTTCGCCCATCTATGAGGGGCGCCACACCGGGCGCGACGCGGCTTGCGTGGCAGCACTCAGGTCTGCCGGCGGGTTGGTGATGGGCAAGACCGCCACCACTGAATTTGCCGCCTTTACACCCACCGACACGCGCAACCCCCACGCGCCAGGGCACACACCAGGGGGGTCGTCCAGCGGCTCGGCTGCGGCGGTGGCCGATTTTCAGGTGCCGCTCGCGATCGGGACCCAGACTGCGGGCTCGATCGTGCGGCCGGCGGCCTTTTGCGGCGTGGTGGGCTTCAAGCCCAGCTTCGGCACCATCGACACCTCCGGCATGCATCACTTCGCCTCCAGCCTGGACACGCTGGGCGTATTCGCCCGCAGCGTCGGTGACGCAGGCCTCTTCGCAGCGGCAATGTCTGGCTGGAAGGCGCTGGCCGATCCGCAACCCGCTCCGCCAACCCGGGTGCGGCTGATCCCCGCCCCGGCCTGGGATCGCGCCACGCCGGAGGCCCTTGCTGCCCTCACCTCCGCTGCCGAGCGCGTCGCCGAGGCGGGCGTGCCAGTGGATGACAGCCCACTGCCGGATGAATTGGCTGATGAGATCACCGCGCTCTTGGTTGCCCAGGAGCGCATCCAGCTTTGCGAAGGGCGCCGTGCCCTTGCCTGGGAGCGCATGGCGCATCTCGACCGCCTCAGCCCCGGGCTGCGCGATCACTTCGAAAGCGTGGCCGACATTCCTTTCGAAGGGCTGCTGGAGGACAGGCGCCTACTGGTCGAGGGCCGGCGTCGTATCGCTGCGCTGATGGCCGAGGGCGAAGTCTGGCTTACTCTGCCGGCCCCGGGCGAGGCCCCCGAGGGCATGACCACCGGCGATCCGGTGTTCTGCCGGGCCTGGACGGCGCTGCACCTCCCCGCCATCGCCCTGCCGCATGGGACCGGGCCGGCCGGGCTGCCGCTTGGCGTGCAACTGGTGGGCCGCCCGGGGGGCGATCCGGCCCTGCTGGCGACAGCCGCCTGGCTGGAGACCCGTCTGGAACCGGCCGGAGCGCCTGGCGCATGAGCAATCGGAACAGGGGCAAACAGGTCTCCTGCCTGGCTTGCGGGCGACCGTTGAGCCGATTCACCGCCACCTGCCCCACCTGCGGCACGCCGCAGCCGCACAAGCGGTTGGGCAGCAGCCTCGGGCTTGTGCTGTTACTTGCACTGCTCCTGGCGCTGATCCTGTATTCCGCCCTGGCCACGATGTCCGGGCCGTATCAATGATCTTCGCGGAGTCTGAAGCGGCCTTGATCCGGCGACAAGATCGTGTCCAGAATCCTTCGCACATTTTTCAGGGTCAGACCCATTAACCGGCTTTAAGCGGTTGTGGCTGCATGATTCCAGCACCCAAACTGAGGGGACATGATGCGCAATCCTTTCTGGCTGGGCGACGGGCAAATGGCGCGTGACCTGCCCCGCTGGCGCCAGCCGAAAAAAGGATTCTCGCGACTGTTCGTTTGCCCGCGCCGTTTTCTGTCGTAGCAACGCGCGGCAGTCTTGTGCCGGCCACTCGCAAACCCGGGCGCAGTAACCTCATGCTTGCTGAGTGGTCTCTTCCTCAAGAGGCTCGGCAGGGCTGCGAAAAGGCATCGACAGTGCGCTGGAAAACTACGGCCAGCTGCACACCGGGTTGCTCATGATGCTCCCATCCCGCGCAAAAAACTGCAGCCTCCGGCAAACCCGCCGCAGTTCAGTTCACCGATGCCTGAAGATGCGCGGCAAGCTCGGGTGAAATCAGCTGCGGAGTTCCATCTCCCGCGCCTTCACCTTCTTCGCCGTCTTCTTCACTGTCCTCCACAAGTTCTTCCTCGTCCTCGTCAAAGAGTTCCATGACCTGGAAGATCTGCCGCACCACCCCGCCGGGCGCCGTGCCACGGATGAAGGTGCCGCCCAGGGTCTCGGTCTCGGAGCCGACATCATAAGTGAAGCCCTGCCCGCCATCGAGATCGACGCCGGCGAGCTTGCGGTTGAGCACCAGCACGTCCTCGGCCGTGGTGAGGATGATCTCGTCCTCGATGGTAAAGCCCACGCGCCCTTCGTTCTGGAAAGCGTAGATCTGCGCGTCGGCGTCCACATCAAGGAAGCGATAGAGGATGTGCGCATAAAGGTCGAAAGTGCGCTGGCGGAAGTAGACATCGCCGTCGATGCGGTTGTTGTCGAGGCCCACGAAATAGGGCCCGGCGTGGATCACCTCGCCCCAGCCGATGCGGCTGTTCTCGAGCCAGAGCGTGCCATCGGCCTCAAGCCGGTCGTCGATCAGATGCTGGAAATCCTCATAAGGGTCATCCAGCAGGATGCGTGGCCCGTCGCCGATCACCCGGATGTAGAGCGGGATATCCTCGCTGCCCACGAACCCGCCTTCGGGGTTTGAAGTCTCTAGGAACAGCCCGTTGTCCGGGTTCACGTCATAGGCGCGCGCGTCGATATGCTCGTAGGCATAAAGCTGCAGCCGGTCGCGCAGGTTGATCAGGCCAACGTCGATCGAGCTGCCTGCGCCCAATGCGGTCAGCGTGGCGATGCCGGGCGCGTGGGCCTGATAGACGTCGTCGTAGTAGGCCGAACGCACCAGGTTGAGCGGCGCGCCCGCATCGATGATGTCGAACTCGGTATTGCCGGCGAGATTAATGTCGATGGCGTCCTGCGCCTCGATCCGCACATCCTCGGCAGCGCCCATCAGGCCCACGGTGAGGCTGCCGTCTTGGACCTCGACCTCCATGTGGCCGGTCGCACCATCCTCGGTGCCCGCGAACATGAACAGGACGCGCAGATCGTCTGCACGCTCGCGATAGCGCAGATCCTGACCCGCCATCATGCGCAGTTCGGCCCCCGCCGAGGTCGTCGCCTCGAAGAAGCCGCCGCTGCCAAGCTGGGTGCCCGCGCCCTCGCCGGTGATATTGCCCATAAACGAGAACAGCGCGAGGTTGTCGCCCGTGATCCGCGTATCAGCACCCGAGCGCAGATCGCCCAGCACCGACAGCACCACCGTGGCATCATCCTGCGGCGCCTCCACCAGGTTGACCAGCATGTCATGACTGGCATCACTGCCAGCGAAGATGTCGATATTGCCGGCCTCGACCAGCACGCTTTCCAGCGTCAGGCGGCCCACATCGTTCAGATGCATGTCGCCCGCCTGAACCACCGCATCGAGCCGGTCGAGATCGGTGCGCAACCCATCGGCCAGATCGGGGTCGTCATTGCCCGCCGGGTCCAGCGCGCCCAGCCGCAGCGTGGTTAGCGCGCCGCTCGCATTGGCCAGAAGGTCCAGATGCGCCAGCCGCCCGGTGTTGAAAAGCGTGCCGCCCACGGTGAGTCGCAGCGCGTCGTCGGTGGCGTTTTCGCTCCAGATCGAGGCGAGAGTGAAATCGTCTTCCACTTCCATCGCGATGGTGCCCTGGCCGGCGATGATGCGCTGGCCATCGTCCTGATCGGCGCTGCCTTCGACGAGGATGTCGATATCGCCGCCCGCCCCGAACCCGGTGCCCGAAGCGCTGGTGTCGATCGTTGCACCGAGCGACAGCGAGGTGCGCGTTGTTGTCGGATCGGAGTTCACAAGGTGGAAGCGCATATCGCCGCCGCGCGTCATGATACCGCGCCCCGAGCCCAGCCCGGCGCCCTCATCCGTCCACGCAAAGGACCATTCGGCGCCTTCTTCCAGCAGCCGCACCGGTGCATCGCGCGTCAGCAGGTCAAGTGCGCCACCTTGCAGCGAGATATAGTCGATATCCACCGCGCGGTCGCGCAGGAGCAGCGTGGCGTCGCCACTGCCCGCTTCAGCCCGGAACAGCCCCGTCACCGCCTCGAACCGCGTGTCGGTGCCGATGCCGCCATCGGCGAACAGTTCGGTTTCCTCGGCGATCACGGTGCCGCGTGTGATGTCGCCCGCGCTGCCTTCGCCTGCGTTATCCTCGGCCTGCAGGCGCGTGCGCGACAGCGATTGCGCAAGACCCAGCGTCATGTCGCCGACAGTTTCCACATCGGTTTCCGAGAGCAGATTGGCGTTCTGGATCATCTCGCCGATGTCGATGGAACGCAGGTTGCGCAGCCACAGCGCTGTAATTTCCTCGTTCCCCGCGAAGTGGTTGCCATAGTAGCTGAACAGGTCGATCGCGGTCATCAGACGGTGCTCGTCACTGCCAACCTGTCCGCCGGAATTCAGCAGCAGGTCATGGCCGGTGATGTCAGTGCCGGTGGAGAACTGTGTATCAATCCCCAGAGCGGTGCGGATTTCCAGTTCGGCAGTGTCGCCAAAGACCAGCGTCTCGTCGCCAAACAGGGTGATGCCCTTGCGCGCGTTGATCAGCCCGCCCTGGTCAATCCGGCCAAAGAGCAGGTTAAGTTCACTCACCACATCAAGATAGACATCGCCATCATAGGCATCGTCGGCGAAGGTCTCGAGCGTGACGCGGCCTTCGTCCTCGTCGATCAGTTCGATCCCGAACAGGTTGTCATCGGAACCGATCTGCGCCGCTGTGAGATAAACATTGCTGGCCACTACACGCGGCAGGTCCGAACCCACGTTATCGGTTATCGCGCCGGTTGCATGGAGCGAGGCAGTATCGCCCGCAAACAGTGCCTCGACCGGAAGGTCGCCAAAGGCGGTGATGTAGACGTTCTGGTGCCCCGGCGTTCCGGCGCGCGCGTTGAGCGAACCACCGGAGAGGATATGCACGCTGAGCGGTGTCTGCACTGTGCCAATGGAATTGTTGAGGCCCGACTCCAGCACCAGGTTGGTGCCGATCACGGCCACATCCTCGGCCTCGGCGGTGCCGCTCGTGGGATCGTAGCCGGAAACATCAGTCATCGCGCCGTCGATCAGGATCTGCACGTCGTTCGTGCCGTGCACCTGGCGGATGCGCACGTCCTCATCCGACCCGAGGAAGATCTCGTGCTCGTCGGTAGTAACCGTGAGCGCGCCATTCGGCCCGGTAAACTCGACGTTGAAATCCTCGCGCTGGACGATGCGGATGATCCCGTCTTTGGAATATGTGATCCGGCCGTTGTCGTTTTCGTCGGGTTCGTCCGTCGGGTTGATCAGGTTGCGCAGGTCGAGCCGATCGGCCCCGGCCAGCGCCATGAGGTCTTCGGCACTCAGGTGATACTCTAAATTCTCTGCATTCGGGTCGATCGGGTGAATTTCGTAGTCGTCCAGCAACTCGCCCACCGAATCCCGCGCTCTCAGCGTGATGTCGCCATGGGCGATGATGTTGGGGGCCTGCACGCGGGTGCGGGTATCGCCCGTCTGCCGCACGAGCCCGGCGGCGATGGAGGTGGTAAGCTGCTCCTCGGTCCAGCTTATGCCCTCGAGGAAGGGTTCGTATTCCTCGGAAGTGAGGATGTAGGTGAAGCTATCGTCGAACTGGGCCGTCTCGTTCCACTGATCGTAAAGCCCCCAGCGCTCATCGACGAAGGCATCAATGAACTGCTGGGCGGCTTCTTCCGCCGCGCTGTCGGACCAGCCGTAAATGTCGATATAGCTTTGGGTCAGGCCGGAGAACATCTCCCCTGCCATTGCCTCGACGTCTGCCTTTGTGATCGGGGCGGTATCCGTGGCATCGAGGCCCTCCTCCCCGGTGCGCAACTGCCAGTATTCCAGATACTCGCGCTGCCGCCGCTCGCGCAGGGCGTCGATCTGCGCCTGTGCGCGCTCGCCATTCTCGTCCTTGAGGTCAAGTTCGTCGAAATAAAGCGCCAGAAGCTCGGCCTCGGTGCGGATGTCGCGCTCCTCGACCTGGTTGCGGTCGAGGATGGAGCCGTAATCGGCGATCAGCGTCACCGATCCACCCGACGACTCAACCAGTTCAACCCGCAGGTCGCCGTCGGTGCCTTCCATCTCGGTGATGGCGATGTCGCCGGTGGCGCGTGCGTTCAGCCGCCCGCCTTCGGTCTCGACTCTGAGCGGGCTTTCGCCGTTGTTACCGATACTTCCGGACTGCGCCTCAAGCGTGACATTCGCGCCGCGCACGGTGTTATCGGGCACGGTGTTATCGGGATCGTCGTCATAATGAACGATGCTGCCGTCGGCGATCAGATGCACGTTGCCGCTGCTGGCCGCGCCGAAAAGCTCGCCCGAGGAGGAGTCCGTGACGCGCGCCGATGTCTGAAGTCAGCGCCCATGGGACAATTTAGGCATATTGCGGAACGGAGGGTTTCTGGCTCA
>NZ_QNVJ01000035.1 GCF_003350345.1 Alkalilacustris brevis | reverse complement strand
TGATGGGCTGGCCCATCGGGCACGCGCTCTGCGCCTGCTCGGCAACGGAGTTCATCCACTGGCAGCAGCACATGCGTGGCGCTCTCTCGCAGCAGCCCATGGCCTCGGGCCCGTGGATCTGGCGGCCGACGGATGCGGCCCAGCACCCAGTGCAGATGGATTTCCTTGAAGGATTGAAACCATGAGCTTCCACAGCAAGATCGGCCGCGCAGGCGGCGGACGCGTGAAACGCACGCTGGGCGTGCAGGCGGCGCTGGAATGGACGTTCCGGGTCGAGAAAGCCCAGCTGGAGCTTCCCGAACGCCCGGATCCCGAGCGCGAGCGGGGTTTCGGCTTTGGCCTGGAATACGTCCTGCTGCAGCGCGCCGCGCTGGGCTGCAAGATCGACGGCGGCCAGCACAAGATCGGCGGCTACACCCACGAGGACGCCGAGGTGATCGCCGCCACCGTCGCCGGGATGCCCGACAGTTTGGGCGGCAAGCGCATGGCGATCCGCGTGGCCGAACTGGCGCGTGCGGGGCTGACACCGGACTGGATGCCCGGGGCTGTACCCCGCTGCGTGCCGGTAGACGTCAGGCGCAACCGGTATGGCGAGCGGGCCAGCACCATCGTCGTCGGCACCCAACGCGTGCTCGCCCGAGGCAAGTGGCGCACAATCGAGGTTCTGGCCTGCCCCGTCACCTACTCTCCGCACCCGCAGCAGATCGAGGCTGCACGGCGCGCCTATGACGACTGGTGGCAGGCGCTGGATTGGGTTCGGGACGGACTCGTCACTGGCGGAATGCTACGTGACATTGAGATTTCCATGGCGATGCCGAAGGCGAAGCCTTGGCAGTAGCCCCGGCTCTTGGCCGTTTGATCGCGAGGCAAGGAAGACGAGGCATAGCGACCCAAATGAACCCGTCGGGTTCAGTTGACTGTGGGCACGAAATAGTATATACGGGCCGTATAAACTCAACTCTTGCAACCCAGACCGCGAGCCCGCCATGGCAACGACAACGAACAAGATCAAGAAGATCGGTAACGGTCATTTCCTTCCCTTGTCCGCTGCGACGCTGGAATCGCTGAATCTTCGCGCCGGACAGGAAGTCACCCTCACGACAGATGAAGACGAGCTGATCGTGCGTGCAGTCGATGATACCTACGACTCGACCCGTGAAGCAGCTTCGAGGATAGCAGCTCGCTATCGGCGCACGCTCATCATGCTGGGCCGCGAAGGCTGAGCAGCGTGACAGGCAACGACGACGTATACTGCTGGCCGAACGCAGATGCGATCCTGGACGAAACGGCGGCGTTCATGGAGTCCATGGGCCATAGCATGGTGCTCAATGACCGCAATGCTTTTCTAGCGGGCCTCGAGCGCGCCAAAATTGCCGCAGATTACCAGACCGATGCGAGCGTCGCGTATCTGGCTGCTCTGATGTACGATGGTATCACGACGCGGCATGCCCTCAGGGATGGGAACAAACGCGCAGGCGCGATCGCCGCGCTGACTTTTATCGCGATGAATGGTCAGTTTCTTGACGTTCCCGAAACCGAGCTTGAAGCCAGATTGCGCGCGCGCGTTGCCGGGCAGATCAGCATCGAAGAGCTTGCCGCGTATTTCGCGGAAAACACCTATCCAGACATCGCGTGATCCCCCCCGGCATGGTTCCTCCCGGGCCAAATTCGTATACGAGGGGGCTGAGCGCGCAAGTTTTCCAGCGACTGGCTTTTTCACCGGGGAATCCACTTGGAAGCCACTTTGGCCAGCGCATCTGAAATTCTGACTCGTTTTCAGTCCCTTACGCGATAGCCCAATAGATCAGTTGGATTCCGCCGGGAAGCCAGGGAATCCACCCCGAGCAAGCCAGAGGAAGCCACTTCTCTCGGACGAGCAGGCTCTCAACGCGCCAAGGACGTGTCGTCCCGGGTGGCGCGATAAACCTGGACCAGGATCGGCGTCGGATTGTAGCCGTTGCACGGGTTGTGCATCTGTGGGCAGTTCGACAACGCGGCCAGCACATCGCGCTCGGTGCGCAGGGCAACGCGACTTCCGGGCTTGAGGGCCGCCTCTGCTACGCCGGCGGACCCATCCTGAAGGATCGGCACGCTCATGAACCAGTTGACATTCGCCACGATCGCCTCGCGGCCAAGGCCGAAGGGCGCCAGAACCGCCTCGAAGTTCGAGTAGCAGGACTCGGTTGTTTCGACACCATAGCGCAGCCGGTTGTTCGGATTGCTGCAGCAGCCATAGATCGTGTCGTGCCGGCCGATGGTATCCTCGACCACCGTCATCAGCGCCCTGCCACTATCGGCATAAAGCACCGTACCGAGGCCGACATAGACATTGCCCTGAACCTTGATCGTGTTCGTCGCGGAATAACGATCACGGAGATCATCCGTATCGAAGCAGAGGAAGTCCACCGCCTGCCGCCCCTCGAGATCGGTGATCACGAGCGTCTCACCGTACCCAACCCGATGCGCCCAGCCCTGCCTCGCGGGAACGATCTCTTCAAGAACGAGGTCCTGACCCTCAAGCATCTGCTACCCTCCGACGTCTTGATGAAAGCCTAGCACGACAAGGGGCCGGAGCACATGTGAGCTACATTCCTGACCGCTCTTCGGCGAACACTCTGATTCCAGGCGAAAAAATGGTTTGACATTTCTACCCCCCTTGACCTACCCCTTGATCATCGAAGAATTGCGCCCGGTGGACACCCCTCGCGGGCGCTTTCGTTTTCCTGACATCGCGGACCCCGTTCAGCTGCCAGCCATCCTGGCTGCGTGCTGGCGCCAGTCCACCCTGCCCCATCTCCGAAAGCCACCCCATGGACCTCGTCTTTGCGCCGAGCCAGATCGAAACCTGGCCGATCGACCGGCTGCACCCCTATGCCCGCAATGCCAAGATGCACGGCGACGACCAGGTGGCAAAGATCGCCGCCAGCATGGCCAAGTTCGGCTGGACCGTGCCCTGCATGGTGGCTGATGATGGTGAACTGATAGCGGGCCATGGCCGGGTGCTGGCCGCCACCATGCTCGGACTGACCGAGGTGCCGGTGATCCGGCTCAGCCATCTCGACGAAGCCGAACGCCGGGCCTACCGGATCGCGGACAACAAGCTGACGGAACTGGGCGCATGGGACGAGGCGCTGCTGCGCGACGAGATCGCGGGGCTCTTGGCCGAGGATTTCGACCTGACCCTGCTCGGGATCAGCGACGATGACCTTGACGCCCTGTTGCGGGATCCCGAGGCGCTGGGCGGCGAAGGCCCGGTCGAGGGCGAGAACGATGTTCCGGACATGCCGGTCACGCCGGTCTCGGTGCAGGGCGACCTCTGGCAGCTGAGTGCACACCGGCTGATCTGCGGAGACAGCACCGCGGCCGATGTGGTCGGGCGGCTGTTGGGTGATGTCCGCCCCCTGCTGATGGTCACCGACCCGCCCTACGGCGTGGAGTATGACCCCTCCTGGCGCAACCATGCGGGGGCGGCCAAAACGAAACGCACCGGCAAGGTGCTGAACGACGACCGGGCCGACTGGCGCGAGGCATGGGCGCTGTTCCCCGGCGATGTCGCCTATGTCTGGCACGGCGCGCTGCAC
>NZ_QNVJ01000033.1 GCF_003350345.1 Alkalilacustris brevis | reverse complement strand
TGCTATTTGCAACGTCGCAATGCGCCCTCCCGGGGGGAAGGTCGGGCGCGGCCCGGGCTGGTCACCCGGGCGGGACCTGTGGCGGGCGTGGTGTGAAACAGTTTCCCGGTGCCGAGTTTGGAATCGGTTTGGCGCGACACTTTTCAGCAGCCTGATAGCGCCTTGTCCATTGATTGTCTGGCAAGACGGGTGCGGGGGAGACCCCGTTGCCCTCCTCGCAGCGTGTGCCCGTCCCGGAGCCGCGCGGTGCGGAGCGCCGCCTTGATGCACATCAAAGTGTTTCTGCATAGTCATGTTAAGAACGACCGGTGTTTGACGTTTGCTGGCGGATGGTTTGGCAGTGCGCCCCGCCAGCCGCGGCCTGTTCCAGCGCGTCGGGGGGATGCATGGACGATACCGGCAGACAGATCATCCGTTTTGATGACCTCGGGCGCGGCGATGTCGCGCGGGTGGGGGGCAAGAATGCCTCGCTGGGCGAGATGGTGCGCCATCTGGGCGAAAAGGGCGTGGCGGTACCGCCGGGATTTGCCACAACGTCGCACGCCTACTGGCAGTTCGTCGATGCAGGCGGCCTGCGCGAGGTTGTCGCCGGGGCGCTGGATATGATGCACGCGGGCAAGGCCACGCTGGCAGAGACCGGATCGAGGCTGCGCGATGCCTTCCTCAAGACCGACTGGCCCGAAGAGACAGCCGCCGCGATCCGCGCCGAGTATGACGCGCTGTGCAACCGCATCGGCCGTGCGGATGCCGATGTCGCGGTGCGATCCTCGGCCACGGCCGAGGATCTGCCGGATGCCAGTTTCGCGGGCCAGCAGGAGACGTTCCTCAATATCCGCGGCGCGGATGCGCTGCTCGATGCCTGTCGGCGCTGCTATGCCTCGCTCTTTACAGACCGGGCGATCAGCTACCGCGAGGCCAAGGGCTTCGATCACCTCAAGGTTGCGCTGTCGGTCGGCGTGCAGGCGATGGTGCGGTCCGACATTGGCGGCTCGGGTGTGATGTTTTCCATCGATACCGAAACCGGGTTCGAGCGTGTCGCGGTGATCGATGCCGCCTGGGGCCTGGGTGAAACGGTGGTGCAGGGCACCGTGGACCCCGATGAATACCAGGTGTTCAAGCCGCTTCTAGTTCGCGATGGCGTCGTGCCGATTGTCGAAAAGCGCCTCGGCGCCAAGGCGCAGAAGATGATCTATGCGCGGGCGGGCGAAGGCACCACCCGCACCGTGCCCACCTCGAAGGCCGAGCGCGCGGGCTATGTGCTTTCCGACGCCGAAATCGTGCAGCTTGCCCGCTGGGCCTGCGTGATCGAGGATCATTACGGCTGCCCGATGGATATCGAATGGGCCAGGGATGGCGAAAGCGGCGCGCTGTTCATCGTTCAGGCCCGGCCCGAAACCGTGCAATCGCGCCGCGAGGCCGGCGCCTACCGCAGCTACAGCGTGACATCAAAGGGCCGCAAGCTGGTCACAGGGCTGAGCATTGGCGACGCGGCGGTGGCCGGGCGGGTCTGTCTGCTGGACAGCCCGCGCGACATCGACAAGTTCGTCGATGGTGGCGTGCTGGTGACCGGCAATACCGACCCGGATTGGGTGCCGATCATGAAACGCGCCGCCGCCATCGTCACCGACCGCGGCGGGCGCACCAGCCATGCCGCCATCGTCAGCCGCGAACTGGGTCTGCCGGCCATCGTCGGCGCGGGCAATGCCACGCATGTCCTGCATGACGAACAGGAAGTCACCGTCTCCTGCGCCGAGGGCGATCAGGGCTTCGTCTACGAGGGCACGGCCGAGATCGAGGAGGAGATGCTGGATCCCGCGGCGGTGCCCGAAACCCGCACCCAGGTGATGCTCAACCTCGCCAATCCGGCAGCGGCGTTTCGCTGGTGGCGGCTGCCCGCCGATGGCGTGGGGCTGGCGCGGATGGAATTCGTCATCAACAACCATGTGCGCATACACCCCATGGCGCTGATCCATTTCGACCAGTTGGAGGATGCCGAGGCCAGGGAGAAGATCGCCCGGATCACCGCAGGCCACGACAACAAGGCCGAGTACTTCATTGACCGCCTGTCGCGCGGGCTGGCGCGGATCGCGGCGGCGCTGCACCCAAAGCCGGTTATCATCCGGATGAGCGATTTCAAGACCAACGAATACGCCGACCTGATCGGCGGCGCGCAGTTCGAGCCCCACGAGGAGAACCCGATGCTGGGGTTTCGCGGCGCCTCGCGCTACACCTCGCCGCGCTACCGCGAGGGGTTCGCGCTGGAATGCCGCGCCATCCGGCGGCTGCGCGATGAAATGGGCTTCGACAATGTCGTGGTGATGATCCCCTTCTGCCGCTCGGTGGCCGAGGCCGACCGGGTGCTGGCGGTCATGGCCGAGGAGGGGCTGGAGCGCGGCAAGGACGGGCTGGAGGTCTATGTCATGGCCGAAATCCCCTCCAACGTGGTGCAGGCGCCCGCATTCGCGGAACGCTTCGACGGGTTTTCGATCGGCTCCAACGACCTGACGCAGCTTACCCTGGGCGTGGACCGCGATTCCGAGGCGCTGGCCGAGTTGTTCGACGAACAGGACCCGGCGGTGAAATGGATGATCGGACATGTCATCACGGCGGCGCATGATGCCGGGGCAAAGATCGGTCTATGCGGCCAGGGGCCCAGCGACCACCCGGAATTTGCCCGCTTTCTGGTCGAATGTGGGATCGACTCGATTTCGGTCACGCCCGACAGCTTCATCCGCGTGAAAGAGCAGGTGGCCCGTGCCGAAAGGGGCGAGACATGAGCGACCCCACCAAGCCAAAGCTCGATCACGCCCATATCCGCGACCTGCTGCGCGGAATGCTGCGCATCCGACGGTTCGAGGGCAAATGCGCCGAGCTTTACACCCAGGAAAAGATCCGCGGCTTCCTGCACCTCTATGATGGCGAAGAGGCCGTGGCCGTGGGCGTGATGGCGGCACTGGAGGAGCGCGACCGCATCGTTTCAACCTATCGCGAACACGGCCATGCGCTGGCGCGCGGCATCTCGATGGAGGCCGCGCTGGCCGAGATGTATGGCAAGGCCACCGGCTGCTCGGGCGGGCGCGGTGGCTCGATGCACCTTTTCGACCATGAAACCAATTTCTACGGCGGCAACGCGATTGTCGGGGGCGGGCTGCCGCTGGCCACCGGGCTGGCGCTGGGCGACATGATGCAGGGCGAAGACCGCGTCACGGTGTGCTTCTTCGGCGATGGCGCGGTGGCCGAGGGCGAGTTTCACGAGGCGATGAACCTGGCCGCGCTGTGGAAACTGCCGGTTCTGTTCATCTGCGAAAACAACCTCTACGCCATGGGCACGGCACTTGAGCGCGCCCAGGCCGAGACCGACATCGCCATGCGCGCGGCCAGCTACGGCATGCCAGCCGAGGCCGTGGACGGCATGAGCGTTACCGCCATGGAGGCCGCGACGCGCCGCGCCGTGGCCGCGATACGCGAGAGCCCGCACCCGCAGTTCATCGAGGCGCGCACCTATCGCTTCCGCGCGCATTCGATGTTCGACCCCGAGCTTTACCGCGACAAGGCCGAAGTCGGGGAATGGCGCAAGCGCGACCCGATCGAACGCTTCAAGGGCTGGCTGCTGGAAAACAACCTGATCCACGAGGACGAGATCGCCGAGATTGAGGCCGAGGTTGAAGCACAGATCGCCAATGCCGTCGCGGCCGCCGAACAGGCCCCGTGGGAGCCGGTCGAGGAGCTGGAACGCGATGTCGTCGCCGCCGAGCGCCCCGCGCCGCCAGCCCCCTCCAAACCGTCGGGCGAGGTTGCGCAGACCACCTATCGCGAGGCCGTGCGCGCGGGGATCATGGACGCGATGCTGCGCGACGAGCGCGTGTTCCTGATGGGCGAGGATGTGGGCGCCTATGGCGGTACCTATGCCGTTTCCAAGGGCTTGCTGGCCGAGTTCGGCGAAGACCGCATCCGCGACACGCCGCTGTCGGAGTCCGGCTTCACCGGGGCCGGGATCGGGGCCGCGATGGTGGGTATGAAGCCCATCGTCGAGATCATGACGGTCAATTTCAGCCTGCTGGCGCTTGATCAGATCCTCAATACCGCCGCTACCATCCGGCACATGTCGGGCGGGCAGTTTGCTGCGCCGGTGGTGATCCGCATGGCGACGGGCGGCGGGCGGCAGCTCGCCGCGCAGCATTCGCACAGCCTTGAAGGGTGGTATGCGCATATTCCGGGGTTGCGCGTGCTTGCGCCGGCCACGCTGGAAGATGCGCGCGGGATGCTCTGGACGGCGCTGCACGACCCCGACCCGGTGCTGATCTTCGAGAACCTGCTGCTTTACAACCAAACGAGCGATCTGGCGGTCGATGCCGGAGCGGTCGAGATCGATCACGCGGCCATTCGCCGGCCCGGGCGCGACCTGAGCCTGATCACCTATGGCGGCTCGCTCTACAAGACGCTGGAGGCCGCCGAGGCCCTGGCCGCCGAGGGCATCGAGGCCGAGGTGATCGACCTGCGCGTGCTGCGCCCGCTGGATGACGAGACGATCATGGCCTCGGTTGCGCGCACCCGCCGCGCGGTGGTGGTGGACGAGGGCTGGCGAACCGGCTCGCTCTCGGCCGAGATTGCCGCGCGGATCATGGAGCAGGGCTTCTGGCGTCTGGATGCGCCGGTCGGGCGGGTGTGCTCGGCCGAAGTGCCGATCCCCTATCCCAAACACCTGGAAGCGGCCGCGATCCCGCAGGTGGCCGATATCATGGCCGCTGCCCGCGCGACGTTGGGGGGGCAGCCATGAGCGTATTCAAGATGCCCTCGCTGGGCGCGGACATGGAGGAAGGCAAGCTGGTCGAATGGCTGGTGAAGCCCGGCGACGAGGTGGCGCATGGCGATGTCGTCGCTGTTGTCGAAACCCAGAAGGGCGCGATCGAGATCGAGATTTTCGAGGCCGGCACCGTCGAAAAGCTGCTGGCCGAGCCGGGCGAGACCTTGCCCGTTGGCGCGCCGCTCGCGCATGTGCGCGCGCCGGGCGAGGAGGCGGCAGAAGAGACTGAGGAGGCCGAGATAAGCAAACAGGCCGCGCCGCCCGAAACACCGGCAGGGAAACCCGCGCCCGCGAGATCTGCGCCGGAAAAGCCGGTGGCAAAGCCCGCCGCACCGCCGCCACCGCGCACCGGTGAAAGTCCGCCACCCGCCTCGCCCGCCGCCCGTGCGCTGGCGGCTAAGGAAGGGGTCGGGCTGGACGACATCACCGGCAGCGGGCCGGGGGGCGCGATTCTGCTGTCGGACGTGGAGGCGTGTCTCGCCGCGCCCCGCGGCGCGCAGAGCGCAGAAGATACGCCCGGCGCGCGCCCCGAAGCCGGCGGGAAACCGGCCGGGATTGCCGGCGGGGGGACGCCGGCCACGGGCAAGCCGGGCCTCGATATGGGCGCCATGCGCCAGGCCATCGCGGCGGCGATGAGCCGCTCGAAGCGTGAAATCCCGCATTACTACCTTGAGCGCACCATCGACCTTCAGCCCGCCACCGACTGGCTGGCCGTGCAGAACGAAGGGCGCGATCCCGACGCGCGGCTGCTGATGGGCGTGCTGTTTCTGCGCGCCACGGCACTGGCGGCGGCCAAGGTGCCCGAGTTCAACGGCCATTACGAAGACGGCGCATTCCGGCCCTCCGAGGCTGTTCATGCCGGGCTGGCCGTGGCGCTGCGCGGCGGCGGTCTGATCGCCCCGGCGATCCGCGATGCGCAGGCGCTGGGGCTCGATGCCATGATGGCGGCGATCCGCGATGTGGTGGCGCGCACACGCACCGGCCGGCTGCGCAATTCCGAGATCACCCAGGGCACGATCACCGTCTCCAGCATGGGCGAGGGCGGGGCCGACGCGCTTTATGCGGTGATCTACCCGCCGCAGGTGGCGATTGTGGGTTTTGGCACGCCGGTGCGCCGCGCCTGGGTCGTGGATGACGCGCTGCAGCCGCGCACCACCGTCACTGTCACACTGTCAGCTGATCACCGGGTCAGCGATGGCCGGCGCGGGGCGCGCCTGCTGAGCGAGATCGAACGCCTGCTGAAGGAGCCAGAGACACTATGACCGATGCCGAAATCCGCAAGGCCTTTCTGGACGAACTCGCCTCCGTCGCCCCTGATATCGATCCGGCGACGGTGGGCGATGACGATCACCTGCAGGACGATCTGGACCTCGACTCTATGGATTTTCTCAATCTGGTCGCGGCGCTCCACAAGCGCCTTGGCGTCTCGGTGCCCGAGGCCGATTATCCGCAGATCGCGACACCCGGACATGCGGTGCGGTATCTTGCCGATGCACTCGATTGAATGCAGACGGAAGGAGGAGTATCAGTTATGTATCAGGACCCAATGGGGAACGATTATTTGCCTCTTGGGTTGGCATAGCATCGAATAGTTAAAGACTGCGCCGCATATCGGAACGCCAGCATTTTAACGAGCGACCGGCGCAGAACCACATCGGGGACAGTGGATCCGAGGCTCAAGGCTGCACCAATGACGGTGCGGCTGGGGCAGGGACTCGGACGTAAGGCACGAACAAGGCGGGCGCCCCGCCCGTTTCGACTTGTCCAGAGCACAACGCGCCTGCCGGCGCTGCGTGCAACCCCGGAGGAGAAACCATGCCACAGACCACGAGACCGAACACGGCTACCGGCGTTGCCGAAGTTACACTCTCCCAGTTTGCAGGCGCCGACAGGGCCAAGCCCGTCATTCTGGCCTGCGTCGATCGCTCGCGCCATGGGCGTCGGGTGCTGGCGCATGTGGGCGCGCTGGCCAGGGCCGTTGGTGGCCAGATTATCCTCATGCGGGTGCTGGACCCCCATTCGGGCAACGATCTGCCCCCTGATCCGGTCGACTGGGAGGTGCGCCGCCGCGAGGCCGGATACGCGCTTGCCCGCATGGCCGAACGCGGCGGTATCGATGCCCGGATCATCCTTGCCCAGGGCCGCCCCAGCGAAGAGATCTGCCACGAGGCCGCCCGCCTGGGCGCAGAATACATCGTTCTCGGCCGTTTCGGAGAAGAGGTCGAAGACATGGACCGCACAGCCGGGATCGGCGCCACGGCGCGCGCCATTCTCGAACAAGCGCAGGAAAAGGTGCTGCTGGTGCCCGAAGGCGACCGGCGGGTGCCGTGCTTCCGGCGCATTCTTGTGCCGCTGGACGGGTCTTGCTGGGCCGAAAGCGCGCTACCGACTGCGATGCGCGTTGCCGGCTCGACCAATGCCGAGATCGTGCTGGCGCAAATCATGACGCCCCCCGAATTCGTTTGTCCCACGCCGCCCGAACCCGAAGATGTGGAGCTGCGCGCGCGGATCACGGAGCGCAACAATCGCGCTGCACGCGGCTATCTTGAGCGCCAGCGCGCCATGCTTGCCGAACAGGGCGTTACGGTGCGCAAGCGGGTCGTTGACGGGGCGGATGCGCGCGGAAGTTTGCTGGAACTGCTGCGCGAGGATGCTTACGATCTCGTTGTGCTCTCGGCGCGGGGAAGCGGTTTTCGCCATCTGCCGGGCCTTCACTTCGGCAGCGTCGCCGCCCATCTGAGCCTTCACAGCGCCACGCCGCTGCTGTTCGTTCGGCCTGACACGGATGTATCGCAGCGCCGCAGCGGACGGCGCGCGGTGGCCACCGCACCGCCACCCGCGGCATTGCACGCATGACCGAGCCCACGTCCGAGACCACGTCCGGTTCGGCCTCTCAACCGCCCGAGGTGCGGGCAGCATGGGATCTCGCTGCGCGGCATCATCTGCATGACGGGCCGCCGCGCCCGCCGCCCGCCCTGGCAGAGCTTGGTGCCATAAGCGACTGGGTGCCGCGTGCGCTGACTGCCGCGCGCGCGGCCGCCCCCGAAAACCTGACCGCTGCCGAGTGGATGCTCGACAACGATTATCACCTGCGCCGCGCGTTGCGCCAAATCCGTGCAGACATGACCCCCGCGTTCCTGAACCGGCTGCGTGCTCTGCCGCCGCAGGCTGTCGTAACCGGGCCGGATCAGGCTGGCCGCCGCGCCGGCCCGCCGCGCATTCACGCCATGGCCCACGGTTTGCTGGCGGCGTCGCAGATGCAGCTGTCGCTGCCGGTCTGCGTGCGCTTCCTGCGCGCCTATCAGGATCGCGCGCCGCTCGATATTGCCGAGCTGTGGGCCTTTCCCACGATGCTGCGGGTCGCGGCGCTGGAGGTGTTGATCGCAGCCGTCAGCCAGCGCTTTGCGGACGTCGCGCCGCCGTTGTCGCCCGAGCAGCTGGCAGAGCTGCCCGCGGGGCTTGACGCCTCGGAATGCGTCGCAAGGGCAATGGCAACGCTGTCGGTGCTGAAAACGATCGACTGGAAACTGGTTTTCGATGCCTCGAGCCTCGTCGAAGAGATCCTGGCCCTGGATCCTGCCGGGGTTTACCCGCTGATGGAGTTTCGCAGCCGCGATGATTATCGCAAGGCCATCGAGACGATCTGCGGATCATGCCGTCACAGCGAGCGCGAGGTTGCCGCGGCGCTGGTTACGCTCTGCGCCGGGTATCCGGGCGACAAGCTTCGCGGCCATGTCGGCTGGTGGCTGCTGGGCGAGGGGCGGCACGATTTCGAGGCACGCCTCGGCGCGCACCGGTCGGTCATGCACCGCCTGCGTCACGCGGCGGGGCGGCAGGCGGGCAAGCTTTACGCCGGGGCGCTGGGACTGGCGTGGCTGGGGGCGTTGGCGGTTCCCGCGGCCTATCTTTGGCTTGTGTCCGCTGGGCCGGTGGCCTGGGCTGCGGGTATTGCGCTGGCGCTGGTGCCGGCAACGGTTCTCGGGATGACGCTGGTCAACTGGCTGGTCACGCTTCTGGTTGCGCCGCGCCGCCTGCCGAAGCTCGATTTCCGACGTGCCATCGCCCCCGATTGCCGCACCGCGATTGCGATTCCGGCGCTGGTGTCCAAGCCCGAGGATGCGAAGGAACTGGCGCAGGCGCTCGAGGCGCACCGGCTGTCAAACCCCGATCCGATGCTGCAATTCGTCCTGCTCAGCGATCACGCCGACGCACAGGCCCGCACGCTGCCGCAAGATGCCGAGGTCGAGCGCGCGTTGGTCGCGGCCATCGACGGGCTGAACGCGCGCTATGGCGACGGGCGCGGCGGCGGCCCGTTTCACCTGCTGCACCGCGCAAGGCTCTACAACCCGGCGGAAGGCTGCTGGATGGGCTGGGAACGCAAGCGCGGCAAGCTCGAACAGCTCAACGCCCTGATCCTGAGCGGCGATCGCGACGCCTTTCACTGCCGCGCCGGCGAGACTCGTGCGCTGCGCCGGGTCCGGTTCGTGCTGACAGTTGATGCCGACACCAGGCTTCCGCCGGGCTCGGCCAACCGGCTGGTGGGAACGCTGGCGCACCCGCTGAACACGGCGCGCTTCGACGTCGCGACCGGACAGGTGCGTGGGGGCTATACCATCCTGCAGCCCAGGGTGGAAATTTCGCCGGAGGCGGCAACGCAATCGCTGTTCGCGCGCCTGTATGGCGGCGACACTGCGATCGACATCTATTCGCGCGCAGTCTCCGACGTCTATCAGGACCTGTTCGGCGAGGGCAGCTTCACCGGCAAGGGTCTTTACGAGGTCGCCCCCTTCGCGCGCAGCCTGGAGGGGCGGGTGCCCGAGGGGCGCATCCTCAGCCACGATCTGTTCGAAGGGCTGCATGGCCGTGTCGGGCTGACCAGTGACATCGTGGTCTATGAGGGGTTCCCGCAAGGCTACCCCGAACAGGTCGCGCGGATGCATCGCTGGATTCGTGGCGACTGGCAGCTTCTGCCCTGGCTGGGGCGGCGCGTTCCCGGCCCCGAGGGCGTGAAACTGGCAAGTCGCTTCACGCATCTCGGGCGGTGGAAACTGCTGGACAATTTGCGCCGGTCGCTCGTGCCGGTCAGCCTGCTGGCGCTGGTTCTGGCGGGCTGGGCGGTGCTGCCGGGCAGCCCCTGGGTCTGGACGGCGCTGGCGGTTCTGGTGCCGGGGGCGCATCTGTTCACCGATCTGGTCACCGGCTTCACGCAGGGGCGCAGGCGGGGGGCGGTGCGCTCTGCACTCCTGCGCGCGCGTGAACATGCGGGCCGCTGGGCGCTGGCGGTTATCTTTCTCGTCAACGATGCGGTGACGGCGCTCGATGCCATTCTGCGTACCCTGTGGCGGCTGTGGCGCGGCCAGCGGCTGCTGGAATGGACACCGGCCGCGCAGGTCGCGGCGCGCCTTGCCCGGCGCGGACCGCGGAGCGCCGTATGGGCGGTGATGTGGCCTGCGCCCGCGGTTGCCGTTCTGGCCGGTGCCGGGCTTGCCATGATCGCTCCGGCGGCGCTGCCCGCCGCGGCCGGGTTGCTGGCGCTGTGGTTTGCCGCGCCCGAGATCGCGCTGGCCGCCAGCCGCCCGGCAGAGGAGCCCGAGGCCGCGTTCGACGCGCGCGACCGCGCCTTCCTGCGGCGGATCGCCCGGCGCAGCTGGCTGTTCTTTGAAACCTTCGTGCGCCCCGAAGACAACTGGCTGCCCCCCGACAATTACCAGGAGGCGCCGCAGCAAGGGGTCGCGCACCGGACCTCGCCCACGAATATCGGGATGATGCTTCTGTCGTCGCTGACTGCGTGGCGTCTGGGATATCTCGGCCTGCCCGAACTGGTGATGCGGACGCGCAACACGCTGGACACAATGGACCGGCTGCAAAGCTGGCGCGGCCATCTGCTCAACTGGTACGAAACCCGGCATCTGGAGCCGCTGGAGCCGCGCTATGTCTCGACGGTGGACAGCGGCAACCTGGCGGTCAGCCTGATCACGCTGGGCCAGGCGGCGCAGGCCGCCCGCCTTGAGCCCGCCTTCAGCCCCGCCCGCTGGGACGGGCTGCACGACACGCTTGCGCTCCTGGCCGAAGCGATGGCGATGGAGGACAACGCCCAGCTCTTTCCCTCGGGGTGCCCGCAGGTGCTGCATGACATGCAGGCGGATGCCGCGCGGCTGCGCGACCAGCGCGCGCAATGGCCCGAGGCGCTGGCGCGGCTTTGCGACGCGTTGATGCCGGCGCTCGAGGCCTGCGTGCGCGAGGCCATCGCGGCAAGCGAGACCCTGCCAACGGCTTCTCTGCGCGAAGTGCAGACCTGGCTGGAGCGCGGCCGCCAACATCTGAGCGCAATGCGGCGCGACCTGAACGCGCAGCAGGGCTGGCGCATGGTGCTGGCGCAGGCGCCTGAGGGTTGCGCCGGGCGGGCACAGGCAGTGGCGCAGGCGTTGCCCCATGATCTGCCACTGGCCGCCACGAGCACCGCGTTTGCAACGGCCCGCGACCGGCTATCCGAACACGGCACCTTGCTGGAGGATGAACCCTCGCGGGAATGGATCGACGCGCTGGACCGCGCGCTCGAGGACGCGGCACAAGCCCATGCCGGGCTGGAGCGGGCCCTGCGCGCGATCTCGGCGCGGGCGCGGGACTGGGCGCACGGGATGGATTTCCGCATGCTGCTTGACCCAAGCACGCGGCTTTTCTTCATCGGCTACGATGTCGGCGTCGGGCGGCTTGATCCCAATCGCTACGACCTGCTCGCCTCGGAGTCGCGGCTGGCCAGTTACTTTGCCATCGCCAAGGGCGATGTGCGCCTTGAACACTGGTTCCAGCTGGGCCGGCCCGTAACTGGCGACGGCAGGGGCCTTGCGCTGGTGTCGTGGAACGGGTCGATGTTCGAATACCTCATGCCGCGCCTTTTCAAGAGCAGCCCGGCCGCGACGCTGCTGGGGCAGAGCGACCGCGCCGCCGTCGACATGCAGCGCGCCTATGGCGCGCGTCTTGGCGTGCCCTGGGGTATTTCGGAATCGGGCTATGCCGCGCAGGACCCTGAAGGGAAGTACCGTTACCACGCCTTCGGGGTGCCCGGCCTGGGCGTGCGGCGCGGGCTGGCGCGCGATCTGGTGATTGCGCCCTATGCCACGTTTCTGGCACTGCAACTGCGCCCGCAGGCCGCGCTGGCCAACCTGCGCAGGCTGGCCGGGATGGGGCTGATGGGGCGCTACGGGTATTTCGAGGCGGTCGATTACACTGCCGATCGTGTCCCGGTGGGGGAAAGTTTCGTGCCGGTGCGCTCGTATATGGCGCATCATCACGGCATGGGGCTTGCGGCGCTGGGCAATGCGTTGTGCGATGACATGCTGGTGAACTGGTTTCAGCAGGATCCGCATATCCGCACGGTGGAATTGCTGCTGAGCGAGCGGATCCCGTGGGAACTGCCGGTTGAGGAAATGCGCGCCGAGGAAACCCTGCCGCAACCCGAGGACACGCCTGAGGCGGCGCCGGCACTGCACCCCTGGTTGCCGCCCGCGGATGGCCGTGACCGCCTGCTCCACGCGATTGCAAATGCCGACATGACCGCACGGCTGGGCGATGGTGCCGGCGGTAGCCTTTGGTGGCACCGGCACCTGCTGACGCGGGCAATCGGCGGCGATGTGGACGGGGTTGGCGGGCGCAGCCTGTATCTGCGCGACAGCGAGGATGGTGCACTGTGGAGCCTTGACAGCCCGGCCGATAATGGCAGCACCGACGACCCGCGGCGGGTGGTGCTGCATCAGCATATGGTCGAATACCACCACCGCCAGAACGGCATCGCCATGAGCTTGCTGATCGGCATCGCGCCCGGCGACAGTATCGAGATCCGCCGGATCGCGCTGGTCAATGAAACCGACCGCCCGCGCAAGCTGTCGATCACCAGCTGCGCCGAGGTGGTGCTGGCGCCGATGGAGGACCACGATCGCCACCCGGCCTTCAGCCGGTTGTTCGTGGCCAGCACCCATGTGCCGGAACTGGGCGGTCTGATCTTCAATCGCAGGGGCCGCCGCCCCGAGGAATTGCACCCTGCGCTGGCGCACCGGATGGTCTGCGATGATGGAACGGCGAAGGTGTCGGGATACGAGACCGACCGCCGCGCCTTTCTGGGCCGTCACGGGACCGCGGCGGCCCCTGCGGCGCTTGGTGACGCGCAGCTGGGCGCGCGCACGGGCTGGACGCTTGACCCGGTGATCGCCCTGCAGGCCGAGGTGACCCTTGCGCCCCATGGCCATAGCGAGATCGCATTCGTCACCATCGCAGGCGAAACCCGCGCCGATGCCGAGGACGCGGCACGACGCTTCGCCACGCTGAGCACACTCGACTGGGCGCTTGAGGCGGCAGGCAGGCAAGTCGCGCGCAGCGTGCAGGGCTGCGGGCTGGCACCGTCGGATTTGCCGCAGGCACAGGCCTTGCTGTCGCAGCTGCTGCGGCCCGGCCCGCGCTTCGGCGGGCCTTTGACGGATATCCGCGCGGCGGCCCCGGCGCAGCCCGACCTCTGGGCGCACGGAATTTCGGGCGACGCGCCGATCCTGGCCCTGCGGGTCGGCGAGGGCCGCGCACGCAGCCTGACCGCAATGCTTCTTGCTGCGCATAAACTTTGGCGCAACAGTGGCTTGCGGATCGATCTTGTCATTCTGCATGAGGGCATTCCGGGCTATGTCGAGCCGGTGCGCGAGCGCCTTGTCGCGCAATTGCGCGACGCCGGATCGCAGGAGCTGCAGGGCCACCGGGGCGGGGTGCATCTTGTGGCGGTCGATCCCGCCGCGCCCGGCTCTGCAGCGGCGATTGAGGTGGTGGCTTCGGTCATGCTTGATGTCGACAACGGCGCGCTGGAGGCACAGCTTGCCGGGTTGCGCCCCGACCGGCCCGAGCCGCCGCGCTTCGCGCCGTCGGATGTTCATGACACAGCGCATGGGGCAGGCGCCCCGGCCCAACTGCCACCGCCCCCGGTGCTGATGCTGGACAACGGTTTCGGCGGGTTCTGCCGCGAAAGCGGCGACTATGTCATCGCGCTCGATCAGGCTGGGCCGCCCCCCGCGCCCTGGGCCAATGTGCTGGCCAACCCCGATTTCGGCACCATTGTCACCGAGGCCGGGCTGGGCTGGAGCTGGGCGCTCAACAGCGGCGAGAACCGGCTGACGCCCTGGCGCAACGATCCGGTCAGCGACCCGCAGGTCGAGGCGCTTTATCTGCGCGACGAGGTGAGCGGGCATGTCTGGACGCCGACACCGCTTCCCGCTGGCGGCGGTGGCGCCTTTCGGGTGCGCCACGGCACTGGCGCCACGACATGGCACAGCGCGGGGCAGGGGCTCGAGCAGGAATTGCGGGTCTGCGTTGCAACCCGTGATCCGGTCAAGCTGGTCCATCTGCGCCTGCATAATCGCTCGGCACAGCCGCGCCGCATCACCGCGACCTATTTCGCCGACTGGCTCCTGGGCGCGGTGGCGGGGCGGCCTGATCCGTTCCTGAGGGCCGCCTATGACAGCGCGGCGCGTGCGCTGATTGCCCGAAACGCGCGCAACCCGGTCTTTGCCGGGCGCGTGGCGTTTCTCGCGGCCAGCCACGATGCGCATAGCGTGACCTGTTCGCGCCCCGATTTCCTTGGCGTAGAGGGAAACATGGCCAGCCCCGAGGCCCTGCAGCGCTGGAATCTGGGCGAGGCCAGCGATTGCACCGGCGATATCTGCGCGGCCTATCAGGTTCACCTGAACATTCCGCCGGGCGAGAGTGTCGAGGCACATTTCGTGCTGGGGCAGGGCGAAAGCACCGAGGACGCCGCCGCGCTTGCCGGGCGCTGGCGCGAGGCCGGGCGGGTGCGTGCCGAATTCGACCGGGTGCGCGAGGCATGGGCCGCGCGCCTGAATGCGGTGCAGGTGCAGACCCCGGATCCGGCGCTGGACATCATGGTCAACCGCTGGCTGCCCTATCAGACCGTCAGTTCGCGGATCGATGCGCGCGCGGGGTTCTATCAGGCCGGCGGCGCCTTCGGGTTTCGCGATCAGTTGCAGGACGTGCTGTCGCTGTTGCATGGCGATCCACAGATTGCGCGCGCGCATATCCTGCGCGCTGCCGCCTTTCAGTTCGAGGAAGGCGATGTTCTGCACTGGTGGCATCCGCCCGAGGGGCGCGGCGTGCGCACCCGCTGTTCGGACGATCTGCTGTGGCTGCCTTATGCCACCGCCGCCTATGTCGAGGCCACCGGCGACACCTCGATCCTGTCCGAGGAGGTGCCGTTTCTCAGTGCCCCGCCCCTGAGCGATCAGGAACATGACCGCTATGCCCTGTTCGAGAGCACGGCGGATAGCTGGCCGCTCATGGAGCATTGCGAGCGCGCGCTGCAGCGCGCCCATGTCATGGGCGCCGACGGCTTGCCGCTGATCGGCACCGGCGACTGGAATGACGGCATGGATCGCGTGGGTGCGAAGGGCCGGGGGCAGAGCGTCTGGCTCGGCTGGTTCCTGATCGCCACGATACGCGGGTTTCTGGACCTGTGCCCCGCCGCCGGGCGCGACGATCTGACCACGCTCTGGCGTGAACGCCTGGATACGCTGAGCCGCACCGTCGAGGCCGCCGGCTGGGACGGCGCGTGGTACATGCGCGCGCGCGACGACGAGGGGCGCCCCTGGGGTTCGGCGAAAAACAGCGAATGCCGGATCGATTCGATCTCGCAATCCTGGGCGGTGCTCTCGGGCGCGGGCGACGAAGGGCACGCGCGCCGCGCCATGGACGCCGCCGCAAGCCACCTGATGCGTGACGATGACACCATCGTTCGCCTGCTGGACCCGCCGTTCGAGGCCACGCCGCGCGATCCCGGCTATATCCGCGCCTACCCGCCGGGCATCCGCGAGAATGGCGGGCAGTATTCCCATGCCGCCGCATGGCTGGGCATCGCACTCGCCGAACTTGGCGACGGCGCGCGCGCCCTGGCGGTGTTCGACCGCCTCAACCCCGTTCGGCAGGCCAGCACGCCCGAGGCCGCCCGGCGCTACATGACCGAGCCCTATGTCATGGCCGCCGATATCGGCGGTGTCGCCCCCCATCTGGGGCGCGGGGGATGGAGCTGGTACACCGGCGCGGCGGGCTGGGGCTGGCGGCTGGTGGTCGAGCATATCCTGGGCCTGCGCCTGCGCGGCGGTGCGCTTGTCATCCGGCCCTGCCTGCCGCCTGACTGGGATGGCTTCACCGCCCGGCTGGTGCGCGGCGGTGGCGCGATCGAGGTGATCTGCGAGAAGCCATCGGGCCTGGCCGGCGGAAGCCTTGCCTTCACGGTCGATGGCCAGGCGGCAAGCAGTGAGAGCGTGACGTTCCCGGAAAGCGGCAAGACTCGAACGGTGCACCTGCGCATCACGGCCAGGTGAAGCGGGGGCAGTCGAACTTGACCACGCGATGGGGCAGCCCGGCCTATTGCGCGACGTGGGCGTTGAAATGGAAAAGCTGGACCCCGTCCCGGTGGAACCCGTCGATCAACGTCTGCGCGGTCTGCGAGGTCAGCCATTCGGCCAGCCGTGCCACTGCCTCGGCCCGCACATGCGGGTGGCGTTCGGGATTGACCGGCAGGAGGGCATACTGGTTGAAAAGTGCCGGATCGCCTGAAAACAGTAACGCAAGCCCCCTGCGATTTTCAAAAGCGAGCCATGTGCCGCGATCGGAAAGCGTATAGGCCTCCATCGCTGCGGCGGTGTTGAGTGCGGCCCCCATGCCTTGCCCGATCGCACGATACCAGGCACCGGATGGTTCGATGCCAGCGGCGTGCCACAGCCGCCGTTCGGCCACATGCGTGCCGCTTTCATCGCCACGGCTGACAAAGAGCGCGCCGGCTTCGGCGATCCGGACAATGGCTTGCGACGCGGTCGAGGCGCCGGCCACGTCGGCCGGGTCGTCCCGGGGGCCGACGATCACGAAGTCATTATACATGATCTCGCGGCGCTCGGTGCCGTACCCTTCGGCAAGCCACGCGGCCTCGGCCTGCGGATCATGGGAAAGGATCACATCGACATCGCCTGCAGCCCCCATTGTCAGCGCCTGGCCGGAGCCGACGATCAACAATTGCACAGTGATCCCGGTTTCCTCGCGAAAGCGCGGCAGCAGCGCCTCTGCCAGGCCGGAATTCGCAAACGAGGTCGTCACCGCCATGCGCATGACGGTTTCCGCGCTCGCGGCCGGCGCGGCGCAAGCAGCCAGCAGCACCAATGCAAGTGTTCTCAGTCGCATGGCGTTCCTCAGGTCAGCAGGTCTCCGCGCAGGTATGCTGCCGCTTCCGCGCTTTTCGGTGCAGCGAAGAACGACGCCCCGCGCGCCTCTTCCACAAGCTTGCCATCATGCAGGAACACAACACGGTCGGCCAGCCTCCTGGCCTGCCCGATGTCATGGGTCGACATGATCAGCGTGGTGCCGGCATTCCGGGCCTCGGTCAGGATGGTTTCGATATCAAGCGTGGCCCGGCCGTCGAGATTGGCGCATGGCTCGTCGAGAAACAGCACCTGCGGGTCACGGATCAGGGCGCGCGCCAGGGCCATTTTCTGCCGTTCGCCCCCCGAGAGCACATGCGCCGGCTGGTTCAGACTGTCCGCGAGGCCCACCTCGGCGCCCTTCTGCGCGGCCAGCGTTCTGGCCGCGCCGCGCCCCATTCCGCTCAGCCGCAAGGGGTATGCGATACAGTCGACAACCGTCCGGCGCATCAGGATGGGGCTTTGAAACACGAAGGCCTGCGATGCGCGCACGCGCTCGGTCTCGCCGGACCAGCGCACTTGCCCCGCGTTGATTCGCTCCAGCCCGTGCATGGCGCGCAGAAGCGAGGTCTTGCCGCTGCCATTGGGCCCCATCACGACGGTTATCCCGCCGCCGGGAATCTCCAGCGAGACCGGGCCAAGAATACAGCGCCCGTTCCGGTGCAAGGTGACCTCTTCCAGCGTGAGGGGCAGAACCGTGGCTACCACCTGGCCCCCCTTTCGGTGTTCGAGACCATGTGCAGCGCCAGGTTGACTGCGATCGCAAGGGCAATCAGGACAAAACCCAGCCCCAGCGCCATGTCGAACGCCCCCTTTCCGGTTTCCAGCGCGATGGCGGTGGTCAGCACCCGGGTGGCATGGTCGATATTGCCCCCGACGATCATGATCGCACCGACTTCGCCGATGGCGCGGCCAAAACCGGCAAGCGAGGCCGTCATCAGGGCGCGCCGGCCGTCCCACAGCAGCGCGGCTATGCGCTGGCGCCGGGTGGTGTGGAGCGAGATCAGAAGGTCGCGGTATTCGCTCCAGAGTTCGCGGATCGTCTGATGCGTGATCGAGGCGATGATCGGCGTGATGATGATGACCTGCGCGATGATCATGGCCGTGGGGGTGAACAGAAGCCCGAGCACCCCGAAAGGCCCGGAGCGCGAAAACAGCACGTAAACGATCAGCCCCACAACCACCGGCGGAAGGCCCATCAGCGCGTTGAGCGTGGCGATCACCCCGCGCCGCAGCGGAAAGCGGTTGACCGCCAGCCAGGCCCCCAGCGGCAGCCCTATGGCTGAGGCGATGAGCGTCGCGGTCAGGCTCACGCGCAGCGAGAGGACAGTGATCTCGACAAGATCGGCATCGAGGCTGACCACCAGAATGAGGGCCTGCCACAGCCCCTGTGCGATATCGTTCATGGCATCTGTATCTGCGCTGCTGGCAGTTCCTGGTGTGGCGCGTTTGCGGCGGTGCGCTCGGGCGCCGCCATGCGCGAATGCGGCATCCGCCGAATACGTCGCGCCGTGTTCATTCCTCGGGCACCGAATGGATCGCGAATTGATCGAGTCCCGCCTCGTTGGGCGGGATGAAGCGGTATTGCTCGCGCACGCCGGCGCTGCCGAGTTCGCGCATCACGGTCAGGACGGTGTTGGGGTCGTGATCAGCGCAAAGCTCTGCCATCTGGGCGATTTCCTCGTCGGCGACGGGGCGAGCGGCCTCGATCGAGGGCGCGCCGTAGATCTCGACGAAATGCTGCGCGAGGCGGTTGGCCAGGTCTTCGATTTCGGACGGTTCGATCCGCGTGACCGCGACAAAGGTGACGCGGCCGAAGGTTTCCAGCCCCAGCCAGCCGTTGGCGAAGGCCTGGCGCGCCTTCCCGACAAGGTCGGCCTCGGTCCAGTCCGAGAATTCGAACCCGCCCGAGATCGCCCACTCGCCGGTGCGGGCGGGGCAGTGAAACACGTTGCGGTCACTTTCATCGAAATGGATCGCGCGCGCCAGATGCATGTCAGTCTCCTCCGAGTAGCGCGGAGAGCGGGATCAGCCGGGTCTGTCCGTCATCCTGTTTCAGCAACAGTCCGAAATTCTCGTCTACACCCAGAAAATGCCCCGTTTTCGGCCCGTCGGGCAAGCTTGCGGTGATGTTCCCGCCCTGTTTCCAGACCAGCCCTTCCCATTCGCGGTGCAGGACGGCGCGCCCGTCGGGGCGTTCGAGTTCGCTCAGCCAGAGCATGCTGTAGCGCGCCCAGGCCTCCAGCAGGTCGCCGGCGCCGATCTCGCCGCAGCCTTCCTGCCGCAACGAGGTGCGATCGGGGGTTTCTCCGGGTTCCACATCGTCGCTCAGGCGCAGCGTCAGCGACAGGCCGACCACCAGCCAGTCGGGCTCGTGCCGGGGGTCGCGCGGGCTGGCGGCTAGCTTGAACGCGCCGCAACGCGCGCCGTTGAGCCGTATCTCGCCGTCCCAGCCCAGGTGCACCGCGACCTCGGGGGGGCCCATCGCGCCAAGTGCGTTCTGTATGCCGAGGCTGCAGGCGATGTAGCCGGCCATCGCCTCTTCGAGCGGGGCTTCGGGCGCCAGCACAAGTGCCGCCCGCAGCCGGTCCGGCGTGATCGACCATGTCAGCAGGCCGGCATCCGTTCCCTGCTCGGCCTCTCCGCAGGCCACCTTGAACGGATCGGTCGGGCCGGTGGCGAGCCCCCGCATCAGCGGGGGGAGTTGCAGCGCCAGACTCATGCCATCCCCTCGTTGACGAGATGCCGCGCCAGTGCGCGGAAGACCTGTGCCTGGGGCGAGTCGCTGTCGGAGACGACCACCGGCGCCCCGCCGTCCGCCGCGGTTCGGATGGACATGGTGAGCGGGATCTCGGCAAGCAGCGCCACGCCCATCTTCTCGGCCTCGCGCGCCACGCCGCCATGGCCGAATGTGTGCTCCACATGGCCGCATTGCGAACAGACATGCATCGACATGTTTTCCACAAGGCCAAGGATCGGCGTTTCCAGTTTCCGGAACATGTCGATGCCCTTGCGCGCATCCAGCAACGCGATGTCCTGCGGGGTCGAGACGATGATCGCGCCATCGACACGCGCCTTCTGGCACAATGTCATCTGCACATCGCCCGTCCCCGGCGGCAGATCGACCAGCAGCACGTCAAGCGCGCCCCACTGCACCTGGAACAGCATCTGCTGCAACGCGCCCATCAGCATCGGGCCGCGCCAGACAACCGCCTCGTCCTCCTGGGTCAGCAACCCCAGCGACATCAGCGTGACACCATGGTTGCGCAGCGGCAGGATCGTCTTGCCATCGGGCGAGGCAGGGCGCCCCGACACGCCCAGCATCCGCGGCTGCGAAGGGCCATAGACATCGGCATCGAGCAGCCCGACCCGCCGGCCTTCGGCGGCGAGCGCGGTTGCCAGGTTGGCCGCCACGGTCGATTTGCCGACCCCGCCCTTGCCCGAGGCAATGGCGATCACGCGCGCGACGCCGGGTATCGGCTCGGGGCCCGTGGGTTTGGGCGCGGCCTGTTTCAGATCCGGCGGCGGGGCAGGGGCGCTGTGGGCCGTCATTACCACCGACACCGTGGCCACGCCGGGCAACGCCTTGAGCCGGGCTTCGGCCTGCGCGCGGGCTTCCTCCATCGTCTTGGCGCGTGCCGGGTCGATTTCGAGCACGAAACGCACGGTGGCGCCATCGGGGCCGGGGGTGACATTCAGCGCGCGCACCATGCCTGCGGCCACGATATCCTGCCCGCCGATCGGGTCGGTGATCTCGCGCAGGGCGGCGAGGACGTCTTCACGCGTGGCACTCATGCCTGCTGTTCCCCTTCCGGGGCTTCGATCCGGCCTTCGACCACATGTTCGAGGTCCAGCTCGTCGATCCGAAGCACCATTGTGGCGCGATAGCTCTTGCCGGCCGCTTCCGGGCCGGCGCTGCGCATGGCTTCCTCGATGGCTTGCTGGGAGGTCACTCCCACCTGTTTGAGAAACTTGCGCATCGACATGTTGAAAGCTTCGCTCATGATTTCCTCCGTGCTGTTCTGCGTGCTGTTCTGGCTGACGTTCTCAGCTCTGTCTTGGTTTGCGACCGGCTTGACCGTGATGGCATGTCCCCCCTAGCGTGGCACGGGGAGGCACCGATGGCCCATAGCCCATCTCGAAGGTCGCGATCCGGACGCTGGTGGCGGCCGGGGCAGGCAACGCTCAGGCTCGGGGCGGTGCTGCTTTGTGTGGCCGGGGGCGTCGCGGCCGAGGAGCCGCGGAGTTTTTCCTACCTGGCCCCGCCCGAGTTGAGCGAGAGCGGGTTTCTCGACCATGTCCTGCCGCGTTTCGCGCTGCGCTCGGGCCGGCGCGGCGAGCCGGCCGCGCAACCCGAGAAGGCCGACCTCTGGATCGGTCGTGCCGAGCCGGGCGCCGTCGTGTTCATGGCGCGGGGCGACGAGCTGCGTTACGCCTATCGCCTCCAGAGCGACAACGCCGCCGCCCGAATGTTCACCGACTGGCTCACCGCCGAGCCCGGGCACAACACCATCGCCGCCTTCACGCCGGAAACGGGCGCAGGTTTCACCCCGGTCGAGGCGAAGGAGGAAATGCTCGAAATCACCTTCGAGGGCGATATCGTTCTGGGCGAGCAACTGGCGGCCGAACATTGCGGGCGTTGCCATGTCACCGCCGAGGGCGGACGCGGGGGTATCGGCTCGACCCCCTCGTTTCAGGCGCTGCGGGCAATGGACGACTGGGCCTTTCGCTTCATGGCCTTCTACGCGCTGAACCCGCACCCGTCCTTCCTGCGGCTGCACGGTGTGAGTCCGCCCTTCCGGCATGATCGCCCGCCGGCGATCGTGCCGGTCGAACTGACGCTCGACGAGGCCGAGGCCATCCGTGCCTATGCCGCCAGTCTGGAACCGGCCGATCTTGGGGAAGAACTCCAGCATCAGTGATCGCGGCGCTTCGACAGGTAGTCTTCGGTCGTGCGCAGACGCGGTTTCTCGCCCATCGCAAAGGGGTTGTCGGCACTGTGAAACTGCGATTGCACGCGGCAATCGTCGCACATCTGGATCAGGCGCGCGGCATCCCCGCCCTGAAACATCGAGTGCTTGCCTGCCAGCTTGTCCATCATGCGCTCCACCGTCGAGCGCACACCGAAAAGCGCGCCGCATTCGATGCAGGCGAAGGGCTCCTCTTCGTTCAGCACTTCTTGCGACAGGGCTGAATCGGCGGGGTTGAAACGCGGCTCCAGGGTGATCGCGTTTTCGGGGCAGACCGTGGCGCAGATCCCGCATTGCAGGCAGGCATCTTCCTGAAAGCGCAACTGGGGCAGATCGGGGTTGTCCATCAATGCGCCCGACGGGCAGAGCGAGGCGCAAGCCAGGCACAGGGTGCAGCTGTCGGTATTCACATGCACCGCGCCATAGGGGGCGCCCTCGGGCAGGGGGATGGGTTCCTGCGCGCCGGGGTTGAGGGCCTGCGCGCTCAGCCGCGCGACCTGACGCCGCCCGCCCATGGGCAGGATCGGCGTGACCCCGGCGGCAATGCGGGTTTGCGAATAGAGGTGGTCGGACAATGCCTCGGGGTCGCCGATATCCAGAAGCGCGATGCGCCGGGTGCCGGGATCGTCGCCTGCGTCCGGCCCGGCCATGGCCTCGGCCAGCGCGATTTCCCGCGTGATAGGCTCGCGCTCGGTCCGCGGGGCGGGCAGGATGCTGACCGAGGCAAAGCCCAACGCCAGTGCCGCCAGCATTTCCGAATGGCCGAACCCGGCAAGCGCCGCCACCGAAAGCGGGATCACATCGCCCGGCAGGCCGCGCCCGAACCGGGCGGCCAGCGATATCATCTCGTTGCCATGCACATCGTCATGCACCAGCAGCCGCGGCGCCGTGCCGCCGGCGGTGCGGTAGGTTTCGGCCATCCGCTGCATGCGGCGCAGATCATGCGAAACCGGGGGCGCGTCATAGCTGATCGCACCCGAGGGGCACAGCGACGAACAGGCCCCACAGCCCGCGCAGACCCGCGGATCGACCGCCACATGATCGCCGTCAGGCCGGATCGCACCGGTGGGGCAGGCGTCAAGGCAGCGGGTGCACCCGGTCTTGCCCGCGCGCGAATGGGCGCAGAGGTGTTCTTCGAGCACCACGTGAAAAGGCTTCTCGAAGGTGCCGACCATCTGCGCGGCCTCGAACACGGCTGCCGCAACTGCGTTGGGGTCGCCGGGATCGGCGCGCAGATAGCCATCGCGTTTGTGGTGCGCCGGAAACAGCGGGGTCTCTCCCGACAGATCCAGGATCAGATCGCATTGCGTTTCCGCGCCGTCCTGCGGGGGGGCAAGCGTGAACTCGCCACGCCCGCCCGGCTCCACGGTCTGCAATCCGTCAAACGACAGCCGGAATGCGCCCAGCGTGCCTTCGGCCCGGCGCAGTTGTCCGCGGATCACCTCATAGGCGCGCGACAGGGGCAGGTCCGCCTCGTCGGTCAGCAGGACCGTCACCGCAAGGGTATCGGCCAGCCGTTCTGCGGCAGCATCGGCGACGCCACTTGCGCCGATGACAAGGCACAACCCCTCGGATGTCACATCCATGGATTTCGCGGCCGGAGGGGCGATCATCCCTTCGGCCAGAAGCGCGGCCATTTTCGGGGCGGTGTCGGCGTCGTCGCTCCAGCCGGCGCGGTCGCGGATGTCGATGCAGGCCGGGGCCGGGCGGTCGAGCGAATCGGCGATTTCCTCGAATCGCGCGGCCTCCTGGGCACAGGCGATGATGGTGTCGCCCTCGGCGATGTATTTCGCGGCAGTTTCGGCTTCGCGGGTGCAGAGCGCTGTGTGGACGCGCGAGCATTTCAGGCCGCTGGCCTTGCCGATCGTCTCTGCATCGATCGTCTGACTGCCGAGACAATCGCATAGAATCAATCGGTTAGCCATATTTGTATTTCTCCCCCCTGGCAGGAACCCGTGCAGAGACGCCCCTGCACGAATACTGACTTGGGGCGAGCAAGCCACGAAAGGCCCGCTCGCGTAAAGTCCGAATACGCCGCTGAGCGGGGTGATTCGCGGGTTTTTGGGCTGCCTTGTTGTCGAGCAAAACGATCAGATTTTGTGCATGGATCATTTCGTCCACATTTTTTGACGCGGCAGACGGTAGATTTGGACAATTTGTCCCTCGGGCCGGTTTGCGCGGCTTTCATGGACCGATTCGCGAAGAAACCCTTTGGCGAGATGCGCCGGCCCGCTAGCCTGATTTGCAAGTCGAAAAAAAACGATCTGGGAGGGTCCACGCCAAAATGCCGCTCGTGCACGAGACGATGCCACTGGGTGTTGTGGTCAGGCGCACACCGGGTGTGACGCGTTGGGCGCGTTGGGCCTGGAAGGTTGTTGCCGTCCTGCCCGGGGCCGGCCCGGCGGATTGGCGCGAGCTCCGCCGCGAGGCTGACGCGGTGGAATACCACGCTGCGACCCTCACGCTCGATCTCTATTCCTCGGACACTGAAGGGTATCAGGTCAATCTCGGCTCCACGGTGCCCGGGGTGACGGTGGTTTTGCGCGATAACACTGACCCTGGCGCGCGCATACCCTGGCGGCCGGCTTTCGTGACCGTCTCGGCCTATGAAGGGCAGGATTACCTGGACAGCGGCGATGGCCTGGTTGAGCTGGTGCCGATGCCGGCGGGGCTGATTGCCTGGGTGCAGGCCTTCGTGGATGCCCATCACGTGGAAGAGCCATTTGTCAAACGCAAGCGCGACCGGCAACGCGTCGATCTGGTCGAGGACGGCAAGGGCGATCCGCGGGTGCGTCAACTCGCCGATGTCTTTCGCGCGCCGACGACACGGAGGTCCGTGTAATGGGGCGTGAAGGGGCAGGCACGGACTTCTGGTCGCGCCGTCGCGCCGCCGTCGCCGCGCAGGAGGCCGCCGAGCAGGAAGCGGCACAGGCTGCCGCCCTGGCCGAGGCCGAGGCCGAGCGGGCTGTCGCGCAAGAGCAGAAAACCGACGAAGAGTTGCTGGAAGAGTTGAAATTGCCTGATCCGGACAGCTTGCAGATGGGCGATGATTTCTCCGTGTTCATGCAGAGCGCGGTGCCCGAGCGTTTGCGCCGCCGCGCGCTGCGCCGGCTGTGGCGCTCCAACCCGGTGCTGGCCAATCTCGATGGCCTGGTCGATTTCGGCGAGGACTTCTCTGATGCCGCCATGGTCGTGCCGGACATGAAGACGACCTATCAGGTCGGGCGCGGCCTGTTGCGCCACGTCGAGGAGCTGGCCGCGCAGGCCGAGCGCGAGGCGCAGGCCGATACCGTTGCCCGCGACGCGCCGGAGGGCGCGGCCAAGGAGCCGGCCGCCGCAGACGCAGATGACATCCCTGCCGGCGAAGCCGATACCGTAACAGCCGCCGGTCATGCGGAGGAGTGGGGCAGCGTGCCCCCTGAAAGCGCAACCGCCTATTCCGAAACCGTGCCCGAAGAGCCCGCTGCCGCCGAACGGCCGCGGCGCCGCATGCGCTTTGCCTTCAGGCCCGAACCAAGCGAGGGATCGACCGAATGAGCCAGGCCAGTGCCGCCCAGCCACAAGTGCCCGAAGAGGACCGTCTACGCGCGGACCTGTACATGTTCCTGTCGGCGATCCTGGCCGCGCCGCCCGATCGTGCGCTGCTTGATCGCACCGCCGGGCTGAGCGGCGATCAGGAGACGGATCTGGGCCGGGGGTTCAGCACGCTTGCCAAGCTTGCCCGCAAGGCCACGCCCGGCTCGGCCGAGCGCGAGTTTACCGATCTCTTCATCGGTATCGGCCGGGGGGAGCTGCTGCCCTATGCCAGCTATTACATGACCGGCTTTCTCAACGAAAAGCCGCTGGCGTATCTGCGCCGGGACATGGCGGCACGCGGGATCACCCGCGCGCCGAATGTGTACGAGCCCGAAGACAACATCGCCAGCCTGATGGAAATGATGGGCGGCATGATCCTGGGCCGGTTCGGCACACCGGCTTCGCTGGCCGACCAACAAGCCTTCTTCAACCGGCATATTGCTCCTTGGGCGATGCATTTCTTTACCGATCTCGAAGCGGCGGAATCAGCCTTTCTGTATGCGCCGGTGGGCGCGATCGGCCGCGCCTTCATGGAGATTGAGCGCGAGGCATTCCGCATGAGCGGCGCGGAGGCCTGACACACCGATGATGCGGGCGCGGTGTCGCGCCCGTCATACCCATGCGGCGCGGCCGCAAGACAGTTCAAAAGGGGAGGGAAAAGCCCATGGCAAGAAAATCCGACAAGACCAGCGAGAGCCGGCGCAGCTTTCTGAAGCTCGCATCGGTTTCCGCACCGGCGGCGGTGGCGGCCGTCAGCCTTGGCCATAAACCGGCCGAAGCGGCGACCATCTCGGATTCGGGCGAGCCGCGGCTCGCCGATACCGGCCACGCGCGCGCCTATTACGACAGCGCCCGTTTCTGACCCGATTGCCGGGCGCCCGCCAGCGGGCGCCGGGTTCACCAGATATTGACCCAGCAGTCCGGGCAGGACCGGCGCAGCAAGGGAGAGAGAGATGCTGAGAAAGAAAACAGGCGGGGGGGCACGCGTCGCACATCGCACGTCGTTCCTGTCGCAAATGGCCGAAAAGACAGTGGATCGCCGCGGGTTTCTGCGCGGTTCGGGGCTGGCGATCGGCGGGCTTGCGGCGATCGGCATGTCAGGCGGAACGGTAACGCGCGCGGATGCGCAATCTGCCGCGACGAGCGCGGTCAGCACGGTCAAGTCGGTCTGCACGCATTGTTCGGTCGGTTGCACGGTGATCGCCGAGGTCAGCGACGGCGTCTGGGTCGGACAGGAGCCCGGCTGGGACAGCCCGTTCAACCTGGGCGCCCATTGCGCCAAGGGCGCGGCGGTGCGCGACAACGTGCATGGTGAACGTCGCCTGAAATACCCGATGAAGAAAGTCGACGGCGCCTGGCAGCGCATCAGCTGGGAGCAGGCGATCGACGAGATCGGCGACAAGATGCTTGAGATCCGCGAGGAAAGCGGCCCTGACAGTGTCTACTGGCTGGGCTCGGCCAAGCACAACAACGAACAGGCCTACCTGTTCCGCAAGTTCGCTGCTTACTGGGGCACCAATAACGTGGATCACCAGGCGCGGATCTGTCACTCGACCACCGTGTCAGGTGTGGCGAACACATGGGGCTACGGCGCCATGACCAACAGCTACAACGACATCCACAATTCCAAGGCCATCCTGCAGATCGGCGGCAACCCGGCCGAGGCGCACCCGGTTGCTATGATGCACATGCTCAAGGCCAAGGAAGAAAACAACGCCGCCTTCATCGTCTGCGACCCGCGCTTTACCCGCACCGCGGCGCATGCCGACGAATTTGTGCGCTTCCGCCCCGGCACCGATGTGGCGCTGATCTGGGGGATCCTGTGGCACATCTTCGAGAACGGCTGGGAGGATCGCGAGTTCATCCGCACCCGTGTCTGGGGCATGGACCAGATCCGCGATGAGGTCGCCAACTGGACACCCGATGAAGTGGAGCGTGTGACCGGCGTGCCCGGCACCCAGCTGGAGCGCGTGGCGCGCACCCTGGCCAACAACCGGCCCGGCACCCTGATCTGGTGCATGGGCGGCACCCAGCACACCAGCGGCAACAACAACACCCGCGCCTATTGTGTGCTTCAGCTTGCGCTGGGCAACATGGGGACCAGCGGTGGCGGCACCAACATCTATCGCGGCCACGACAACGTGCAGGGCGCGACTGACCTTGGCGTGCTCAGCCATGACCTGCCCGGCTATTACGGCCTGGCCGAAGGTGCCTGGGCTCACTGGGCCGCTGTCTGGGAAGAGGATCTGGATTGGCTCAAGGGCCGCTTCGACAGCTACACCGATGCTGACGGAAACACCGTCAACCTCATGAATACCAACGGTATTCCGGTGTCTCGCTGGATCGATGGCGTGCTTGAGGACGCCGAGAACATGGACCAGCCCGACAATGTGCGCGCGATGGTTCTGTGGGGCCACGCCCCGAACAGCCAGACCCGCATGACCGAGATGAAGACGGCGATGGAAAATCTCGACATGCTGGTCGTGATCGATCCTTACCCGACTGTCTCGGCGGCGCTGCATGACCGCACCGACGGGGTCTATCTGCTGCCGGCAACGACCCAGTTCGAGACCCGCGGCTCGGTCACGGCCTCGAACCGCTCGCTGCAGTGGCGCGACAAGATCATGGAGCCGATGTTCGAATCCAAGGTGGATCACGAGATCATCGCGCTCTTCGCGCGCAAGTTCGGCTTCGAGGATCGTCTGCTGCGCAACATCTCGATGGACAGCGAGAGCGAGCCGAATGTCGAGGACATCACCCGCGAGTTCAATCGCGGCATGTGGACCATCGGCTATACCGGCCAGTCGCCCGAGCGGCTCAAGCTGCACATGGCCAATCAGCACACCTTCGATCGCACCACGCTGCGCGCCAATGGCGGGCCTTGCGACGGCGATTACTATGGTCTGCCCTGGCCTTGCTGGGGAACGGCCGAGCTGGGCCACCCCGGCACGCCCAACCTCTATGACATGTCCAAGCCGGTGTCGCAGGGCGGCCTGACCTTCCGCGCCCGCTTCGGGGTCGAGCGGGACGGGCAGAACCTGCTGGCCGATGGCGTCTATTCGGTGGGGTCGGACATCCAGGACGGGTATCCGGAGTTCACCATGCAGATGCTGATGGATCTGGGCTGGGATTCGGAGCTGACCGAAGAGGAGCTTGCCGCGATCGAGGCCTCGGGCGGGCCGAACTCCAACTGGAAGGTCGACCTTTCGGGCGGCATCCAGCGGGTGGCGATTGCGCATGAATGCGCGCCCTTCGGCAATGCCAAGGCCCGCACCGTGGTCTGGACTTTCCCTGACCCGGTGCCGATCCACCGCGAGCCACTTTATACCAACCGGCGCGATCTGGTGGCCGACTACCCGACCTATGCCGACCGGAAGTTCTATCGTCTGCCGACGCTCTACGCGTCGATCCAGAACCAGGACTTCAGCCAGGACTACCCGATCATTCTCACCTCGGGGCGCCTGGTCGAGTATGAGGGCGGCGGCGACGAGACCCGCTCCAACCCCTGGCTGGCCGAACTGCAGCAGGACATGTTCGTCGAGATCAACCCGCGCGATGCGAACAATCTCGGGGTGCGTGACAAGGCGCAGGTCTGGGTCGAGGGGCCCGAAGGTGGCCGCGTCAAGGTGATGGCGATGGTGACCGAACGGGTCGGGCCTGGCGTGGCCTTCATGCCCTTCCACTTTGGCGGGCATTACCAGGGTCAGGACCGGCGCGAAATGTACCCGTCCGGGGCCGATCCCTATGTGCTGGGTGAATCCTCCAACACCGCCCAGACCTACGGCTACGACTCCGTCACGCAAATGCAGGAGACCAAGGCCACACTCTGCAAGATCAGCGCAGCATAAGGAGCCGAAAGAATGGCAAGAGCTAAATTTCTCTGCGACGCCGAGCGCTGCATCGAATGCAATGCCTGCGTCACCGCGTGCAAGAACGAGAACGAGGTGCCCTGGGGCATCAACCGTCGCCGGGTGGTGACCATCAATGATGGCAGCCCCGGGGAGCGGTCGATCTCGGTCGCCTGCATGCATTGTTCTGATGCGCCCTGCATGGCCGTCTGCCCGACCGACTGCTTCTACCAGACGGCGGACGGCATCGTGCTGCACTCCAAGGACCTGTGCATCGGCTGCGGCTACTGCTTCTACGCGTGCCCCTTTGGCGCGCCGCAGTTCCCGCAGGCGGGTAACTTTGGATCGCGCGGCAAGATGGACAAGTGCACCTTCTGCGCCGGTGGCCCGGAAGAAAACCACTCCAATGCCGAGTTCTCCAAATATGGTCGCAACCGGATCGCCGAAGGCAAGCTGCCGCTCTGCGCCGAGATGTGCGCGACCAAGGCGCTGCTGGCGGGCGATGGCGATGTCGTCGCCACGATCTACCGCGAGCGTGTTGTCGCACGCGGGTTCGGCGCCGGCGCCTGGGGCTGGGGATCGGCATATCGCGAGACCTCGGCGACTGCTCGGAACTGAGTGCCACGCCTTGGGGCCGGCGGTGCAATGATGCACCGGCGGCCCGCGCGGCCCTTGCGGCATGACAGGCCGTAACGGGCCGCGTTACCCGTTCTGGCGCACTTGGCGAACCCCGTTCGGGTCAATGACGAATAACAACGAGACGACAGGACACGCGCATGGCTTTGTTTCGATCCCTGGTGGTTCTTCTGCTGCTGGCAGCCTTTTCGATGACGACGGGCGCCGGGCAGGCCCAGACCCCTGAAGCGAGCGAGGCGCCCGCACGCGCGGAAACCGGCGGCGCACAGACGCTGGAGGACATCCTTGCCCGGCAACGCGGCGAGCAGATAGATGACAGCTTTCGGCGCACCGAGATCGGTGATCCGGGCGCTGCCGCCACCATGAACGAGATGCTCGGCACGCTGGGTGGTGCCTCGGACAGCGATGTCTGGCGCGCGCTGCGCTATAATCAGGCCGATGTGCAGGTTTCTTCGCGCGTGGCGGCCGCCGAAGTGCTTATGCAGGATGGCGGCATGCGCTGGCTTGAGTTTCGCAGCGGCCCGCTAAAGACATACGGGGGCTATCTGCTGCTCGGCATGCTGGCCGTTCTGGTGGTGTTTTTTGCCCTGCGCGGACGGATCCGCATCGATGGCGAAAAGACTGGGCGGCGCATGCTGCGATTCAGCGCGATCGAGCGTTTTGCCCACTGGATGCTGGCGGGCTCGTTCATCCTTCTGGCGATCACCGGGCTTGTGCAGCTTTTCGGGCGCGCTTTCATCATCCCGCTGATCGGGCGCGAGGCCTTCGCCCCCGTCGCGCTGGCGGGAAAATGGGTTCACAACAATTTCGCCTGGCCCTTCATGCTGGCCCTGCTCATGGTGATCGTGTTCTGGCTGGTTCACAATCTGCCCAACCGGCACGACTTGAAATGGCTGGCCAAGGGCGGCGGGCTGTTCAGCAAGGGCACCCACCCCCCGGCCAAGAAGTTCAACGCCGGCCAGAAGCTGATCTTCTGGGCGGTTGTGGTGCTGGGGCTGTCGATTTCCGCCTCGGGGCTGGCGCTGCTGTTCCCCTTCCAGATGCCGCTCTTTGCCGTCACCTTCGAGAAGCTCAACGCGCTTGGCCTGCCGCAGCTGTTTGGCTATGGTGCGTTGCCCGAAGTGCTTGCCCCGCACGAGGAAATGCAACTCGCCCAGGCGTGGCACGCGATCGTGGCCTTTGTCTTCATGGCGATCATCATGGCCCATATCTATCTCGGCTCGGTCGGGATGGAGGGGGCCTTCGACGCGATGGGCAGCGGCGAGGTCGAGGAGCAGTGGGCAAAGGAGCACCACAGCCTCTGGTTCGAAGAAGAGAAGGAAAAGCAGGCCACTGCCTCCAAGAAGCCGGCAGCACAGCCGGCAGAATGACAGGGCTAATGCAATTGCTTGCGCCGCCCCCGCGGGCCGCACGCGAACTGGAGTGAATGATGAAAGCGATGTACCTGGCCTTTGCAGCGACGATCGTTCTGGCCGTGCTGGCAAATATTGCGCTTGACCGGGCGGGTTTTTCGACCGAGGAAGTTACCAGCGGGCCTGCGGTCCGCCTGGACTGACAATTGCGAGCGATCCAAAGGGCCACGTAATGCCGTCCGCCACCGACGCCGCGCGCCGACCGGCGCGGACGCATCCTTCCGGTCAAGCGCCCTTCGAGGCGGAGCAATCCGGGGCGACACTCGCCCATGCCTCGATCCTGGTGGTCGACGACGAGCCAGGTATGCGCAATTTCCTCGTGCGTATCCTTGAGCGTCACGCCAAGCGGGTAGATGCGGTGGGCAGCGCCGAGGATGCGACGCGGCAACTCGATGCGCACCACTACGACCTTGTTGTGCTCGACAATGTGATGCCCGGGCAATCGGGGCTCGACTGGCTGGATGAGCAACGCCATATCGGGTTTTTCTCCGAGGCGATCCTGATGACGGCATATGCCGATCTCGAGACTGCCATCCAGGCCTTGCGGCTGGGCGCGGCCGATTTCGTGCTCAAGCCGTTCCGTTCGAACCAGATCCTCAATGCGGTGATGCGCTGCCTCGACAGGCGGGTGCTGCGGCGCGAAAACTTTCTTCTGCGCTATGAGCTGGGGGCCGAGTCTCCGGCGGCACGGGGGCGGTTGCTGGGAAACTCGCCCTCGATCGAGGCGGTGCGCGCCACTCTGGAAAAGGTCGCGCCAATGTCGATGCCAGTGTTGCTGACAGGCGAAAGCGGCACCGGAAAGGAAATTGCCGCGCGCACGCTGCACTCCATTTCGGATCGCGCCGAGCGCCCCTTCGTGCCGATCAACTGCGCGGCCATCACGCCGGACCGGATCGAAAGCGAACTTTTTGGCGAGATCGGCGCCGCCGGGCATGAGGGGCTCTTGGTGAATGCCTCCGGTGGGACGTTGTTTCTGGACGAGATCGCCGAGTTGCCCCTGCAGGTGCAGGCCTCGCTGCTGCGTGTGATCGACGAGAACCGTCTGCGCCCCAGCGGATCGGAACGGGAAGTTCCGCTCAACCTGCGCTTTGTCGCGGCCACCAATGCCGATCTTGAGCGGGCGGTGGCCGACGGAACTTTTCGCCGCGACCTCTATTACCGGATCTCGGGCATGACGATCCGCATGCCGCCGCTGCGCGAAAGGGTGGGCGATATTGCCGATCTCGCGGCCATGTTCATGGGCCGCAGCGCGCGCGAGATGGGCGCGCCACCCCTGCCGTTGAGCGAGGAGGTGCTGGTGCGTCTGGGCCGCTACGACTGGCCCGGCAATGTGCGCGAGTTGCGCAACCTGATCGAGCGCGCGGTGATCCTGGGCGAGTTGCCGCCAGAGTTTGCTCCCAGCAACGACACGCATCAAGCCGAGCCTTCCGAAAGCCTCGAAGCGGTGGAGCGGCGCCATATCCTGACCGTGCTCGAGGCTTGCGGCGGCAACCGGGCCGAGGCCGCGCGCCGGCTCGGCGTGGCGCGCAAGACCATCGACCGCAAATGCGCGATGTGGAATGTCTGATCCGGCACCTGCGATCATGGCGCGGCTTCCCTTCTACAAGACGGTGCGCGCGCGGTTGCTGGTGATCGCGCTGTTGCCGGTGCTGTTGCTGATGCCCTTGTTGCTGGGCGCCACGATGCGCGGCTGGATCGCCCAGTTCGACGATACGCTCACCGCCAAGGTCAACAGCGAGTTGACCATCGCCCATCAGCATCTTGCCGGCCTGATCGAGAGCCGCGGTGCCGCGGTCGAGGCGCTGGGTGGCTCCTGGCTGGTGGTGCGGCATCTGCGCGGAGGCGAACCACTGGAGCCCTTGCTGGAGCGCGAAGCCGGGCCGCTGGGTTTCGATTACCTGCTTTATCTGCCCGCGCGGGAAGCAGCGCAGGCGCGATGGCCGGTTGTGCAGCGCGCCCATGATGGCGAGCGGGCCGGTGCCATCGACATACTCGATCAGGAAGAGCTTGCCGCCCTGTCACCCGACCTGGCCGAGCGCGCTATCGTTCCGCTGGTGGAAACCCGCGCCGCCGTGCCCACCGACAAGACCATCGAGGACCGGGGCATGGTTGTGCATGTCGCCGCGCCTGCCCCCGGCGGGGTGCTGCTGGGCGGCGTTCTGCTCAACCGCAACCTGGGTTTCATCGACGAGATCAACACCATCGTCTACCCCGAGGCCAGCCTTGCCGCGGGCAGCCAGGGCACGGCCACGCTGTTTCTCGACGATGTGCGGATCAGCACCAATGTCCGCCTTTTCGAGGATGTCCGCGCGCTGGGCACGCGGGTTTCGGCAGCGGTGCGCGGGCGGGTTCTGGATGAGGGCGAAGTGTGGCTTGACCGGGCGTTCGTGGTCAATGACTGGTATGTGTCGGCCTATGAGCCGATCACCGACAGTTTCGGCAACCGGGTGGGCATGTTGTATGTCGGGTTCCTGGACGCGCCCTATCGCGCGGCCGAACGGCAGATGATGATCCGTGTGGGGGCGGCGTTCCTGATCGTTCTCGCGGTGGCGGTGCCGCTTTTCCTGTGGCTGGCGCGCGGCATCTTCCGCCCGCTCGAGCGGATCAACGCCACGATCGGGCGGGTCCAGCAAGGCGATCTGGGCGCGCGCACCGGCACCATCGCGCAGGATGACGAAATCAGCCGTGTGGCCGCACAGCTCGACAGCTTGCTTGAGCAACTGCAAAGGCAGAACCGTGCACTTAAGGACTGGGCCGAAGAACTTGAGGATCGCGTCGCCGCGCGCACCGCGGACCTGGCCGAGGCCAATCGCCAGATCGAGACCACGAGCAAGCAGTTGATCCTGTCCGAGAAGCTGGCGGCCATCGGCGAGATCACCGCAGGGGTCGCGCATGAGATCAATAATCCGCTGGCGGTTATCCAGGGCAATTTCGATGTCATCCGCGAAGAACTGGGCGCGCGTGTCGAGCCGCTGCGAACCGAGTTTCAACTGGTGCAGGAACAGATCCAGGCGATCCATATCCTTGTCACCAAGCTGCTGCGCTTTGCCCGTCCCGAGGAATACGCCGACAGCGGCGGCGGTGTCGACCCTGACCAGGCGATCCGGGATACCCTGCCTCTGATCCAGCATGTGCTCACGCGTTCGGAAATCGAACTGCGGCTTGACCTTGACGCGGGCGGGCAGGTGCGAATGAACCAGACCGAGCTTCAACAGGTCATGATCAACCTGATGGTGAATGCCATCCAGGCGATGCCGGGCGGTGGCCGGCTCGAGATCGTCAGCCGCAGCGACACGCTGCATGGCGCCGATGCGGTGCGCATCGAGGCGCGCGATACCGGCATCGGGATGCCGCCCGAGGTTGTTGCCAAGGTCTTCGACCCGTTCTTTTCGACCAAGCGCAGCGAGGGGACGGGCCTGGGTCTTGCGGTGTCGCGTGATCTCGTGCAGCGCGCCGGCGGCGAGCTTGGCGTGACCAGTGAACCGGGGCAGGGAAGCTGCTTTACCGTCGTCCTGCCCTGCACGGGGAAGGAGTGACGCGCCCTCGGGGTGCCGTGACCCTGGCCAGAGAGCTGGACACCGTGCCGCCCGCGCTTGAGGGCGTTGACCGTGTGGAACAGCCCGCCGTTCCGGTTCATCGGATGCGGGGACTGAATAACTATAGCGTGCCCGCGCTTGAACGGCATCACCCCGCCCAGGACGCTTGCGGCCCGGGCATACGCCCGCCCGCCGCCCAGGCGGGCGCATGCCCTCAGATCGGTGCCGGACGAGTCCAATTCAACGCGACACGTCCTGGCGGCGCCCTGCAGCGTGGCGCAGAATGGCTTCTGCATCCTCGGCATCTTCGCCCGTCCAGGCGATGAATTCATCCGGCCGCACGAGGATCATCGCCGCCTTCCACGCCTCGCGCCCGTCGCGGCGCGTATCGCGAACCACGGTTAGCGGGATGCCTGTTGCAGCCGCGGCTTTCTCGAAGGCCGCCACGGCGGCTTCGGGCGCGTCCAGCGCCAGCAAGGTGAAACCACGCCCCAGCGCCTCGAACACGTTGCGGCCGTCGGACAGCTCCTGCGGGGGCAGGTGGTGCCCGGCGCGGGCCTCGAAGCTGTGCGCGCCCACCGCACTGGGGCTGCCCGCGGCGCCGCCCACCGTCACTGGCGAGCCGCGATAATTCGGCTCAAAGGCGTTGACCTCGTCGCGGGCCCCGACGGCGCGGGCTTGCCACGCGGCCTCGAACGCGGCGCGGTCCTTTTCGGGGCTGTGGGTGGCGAGAAACTCCGCGTCTTCCTCGATGAAGTTCTCGATGAAATCACGCGAGGTCGAGACAAAGACGGGGCGGCGCTCGGCGTCGTAGCTGTCCAGCAGTTCCGGCCCGGCCCAGCCCTCGAGATGCGCGGCCAGCTTCCAGCCCAGGTTGCGCGCATCCTCAAAACCCGAATTGATGCCGAAGCCCCCATATGGCGGATGGCTGTGCGCCGCGTCGCCTGCGATGAACACGCGCCCGGCGCGGTAGCTGTTGGCGATGGCAAAGCGCAGGTCCCAGAAGCCGACATAGTCGAGATCGACCGCGAACTCGGCGCCCACCGCGCGATGGAGATAGGCCTTGAAGTCGAAATTGTCCTCGGTCGTATCCATCGGCACCGGGGCATGAAAGAACCATGTCGACCCCAGATCGACGCGCCCGAAAAACATCCAGTAGCCCTCAAGATCCGGGTGCAGGGCGTTGTAGAACTGTTTGTCGGGATAGCGTTCCAGCAGATCGTGCAACTCGGTCGAACGGAACACCAGAAGCACCATCTTCTTGTCGTGATCGCGCCGGTCTTCGGAGATTCCGGCCTGCTCGCGTACCAGTGAGCGGCTGCCATCGCACCCGGCAAGATAGCTGCCGCGCAGGGTCTTGCGGGCGCGGTCGTCGCGCGCTTCGATCTCGACGCTCACGCCGCTGTCGTCCTGGGTGAAGCCCACGCCGCTCCACCCGTAATGCACGGTTATCTGCGGGATCCGGGCGGCACGCGCGCGCAGAACGGCCTCGGTCGCGTATTGCGGCAGGCGCTCGTTCTCGGTGAAGTAGTACTGGCGCACCAGGTCACGCTGCAGCCAGTCGTAATGGTAATCCGAAAGCACTGTCCCGTAACAGGTCAGCCCGCCGATACCGTGGCCCTTGGGCACGGTGCGCGCGGCGCGCAGCTCTGCCTCGGCCTCCCATGCGTGAAAATGCTCCATCGTGCGCTGCGTGAGGTTCTGGCCCTTGGGCACGGGCTGGGGCTCTGTATAGCGCTCGACCACGCCGACACGCACGCCGCGCTGGCCAAGTTCGATCGCCAGCCCCAGTCCGACCGGGCCGCCGCCGACGATCACCACGTCATATTTTTCCTGCTCTGTCATGTTTTCCCGCTCTGTCATATGTTTCATGGCAGCGGATCAAACGCTGCCCTGCTCCATGTAGATGTGCTTGGTTTCGAGAAAGTCGTTCAGCCCTTCGACGCCATGCAGGCGCCCCAGGCCCGACTGGCCGTAGCCTCCGGTTTCCCCTTCGGCGAAGAGCCGTCCGTGGCAATTCAGCCAGACCGTCCCCGCGCGGATCGCCCGCGACACCCGCATCGCCCGCTCGAGGTTCGCGGTATGAACGCTGGCGGCCAGCCCATAGACAGTGGCGTTGGCGCGCTCGACCGCTTCGGCCTCGTCGCCGAATGCCTCGATCGAAACCAGCGGCCCGAACAGTTCTTCTTGCACCAGCGGCGATTGCAGGTCGTCGGTCCTGAACAGGCTGGGCGTCAGAAACGCCCCGCGCGCAAGCTTGCCACCGGGGTTGGCGCCGCGCAGGATCAATTCGCATTCGTCCCCCGCGCGTTCGATCAGGGCGGCGACCCTAGCTTCGTTCTCCTTGTCGATCAGCGCGCCCATCTGGCTGGATGCGTCGGCACCGGGGCCTGTCCTGACCGACCGGAAGGCTTCGGTGATGCGGGCGGTGAATTCGGGCAGGATGCTTTCCTGCACCAGAAACCGAGTCGCGGCGACGCAGATCTGCCCCGCCATGACCAATGCGCCGCGTGTCAGCTCGCGCACCGCGCGGTCCAGATCGGCATCATCGAACACGACCGCCGGCGCCTTGCCGCCCAGTTCCAGCCCCACGCGCTTGAGCGTGGGCGCGGCCCCCGCCATGATCTTGCGCCCGGTGGCCGAAGATCCGGTGAAGCTGATCACGTCGATATCGCGCGAGGCGACCATCGCCTCGCCCACCTCCGAGCCGTTCTCGTTCACCGAATTCACGACGCCCGGCGGCAAGGCGGGACAATCGGCCAGGCATTCCATCACCCGCTGATGGATCAGCGGTGTCTGGTGTGCGGGCTTGATCACGCAGGTGCACCCCGCCGCCAGGGCCGGGCCAAGCGAACGCGCCAGCAGCATGACCGGTGCGTTCCACGGCACGATGATCGCCGCCACGCCGGCGGCCTCGCGGTGCATCATGGAAAGGGCCCCGGTCTGCGCCTCGAAAGTGCGCCCGAGGATCGTGCGGGCCAGGCCGCCATAGTAGCGCAGCTCGGATATGGCGCCGATCATCTCGCCCATCGCTTCGGAACGAAGCTTTCCGTTCTCGGAGACGATCAACCCGGCGATCTCGTCTTGCGCCGCCTCCAGCCGGTCGGCGATCTGGAACAACGCATCCGCGCGCTGGCGGGGCGATGTCTGCCAGTTGGTGCCGAAGAACGCCCGGCGCGCGCTGGCGGCGGCCTCCTCTGCCAGCGCCTTGCTGCCTGCGTGATACTGGCCCAGCACCGCGCCGGTCGCCGGGTCGAGGCTGTCGCGCAGCGCCCCCTGACCCAGCCATTCGCCGTTTATGTAGTGTCTTGCGGGAGTCATGGTGCCCTTGGTCAAAGTTTCAGGCCAAGCAGGTTCACGGCGTTGTCCTGATAGAGCTTCTGGCGCTGCGCGTCGGTGATCTCCATCCGGTCGATGATCTCGATGGTGTCACGGATGTATTTCGGCCCGCCTTCCGGATCGAAGGGCGCATCCGAGGCGAACAGCACCCGATCCTCGCCGAAGAATTCCATCGCGTGTTCGATCGCCTTTTGCGAACCGAAGCTGGCAGTGTCGGCGTAGAACTCCTTGAAGTAATCCAGGTGGGGCCGTTTCAGGGCCTTGCGCACGGCAGCAAGGTCGCGGTCCGTGGTCCGCGCGCCCATCTGGTCCCAGCCGGGGCCCACGCGGCCCTCGAAGAACGGGATCATGCCGCCGGCGTGGTGGGTGATGATCTTGAGGTTCGGCCAGCGGTCGAAAAACTGCGAGAACACCATGCGTGCCATCGCGGCCGAGGTTTCATAGGGCCACCCAAGGGTCCACCAGATTTCGTATTCCGACTGGTCCTCGGTCAGGTAATCCGAAAAATTCGCGCCGCGGGCCGGATGCAGCCAGACGGGCTTGCCGACGCTGTCCATGTATTCGAAGAAGGGCGCGAACTCGGGCAGGTCCAGCGGTTTGCCGTTGACATTGGTGAAAATCTGCATGCCCACGGCGCCCAGATCTTCGATCGCGCGGCGCGATTCCGCGACCAGCCCTTCGGGGTGCGTCATCGGCGTCGTGCCGATGAAGGCGGGAAAGCGGTCGGGGTATTTCTGGCAAAGCTCGGCCATGGAATCGGAACCGATCTGCGAAAGCTCGAGTGCCTTGTCGGAATCGACCAGCTTTTCAAGCGGCGGCGAGGCCAGCGAAAGCACCTGGCAGTAATCCGGGCCGAACTCGTCCATCACCTCGAAGCGGCGGTCGAGATTTGTCATCATCGGCACGTCGCCCGACCGTTTGGTGATGTCGCTCATGGTGCCGATATGGCCGATCAGCGCATCAAAGAACTTTTCCGGCCAGATGTGGTTGAAAGCGTCAATCTTCTTCATGTGTCCTCCGTTTGAGTTCATGCCCGGCGCGCGGTTGGCGCGCCCTCCTGGGCCTGTTTCGTTTCATCCTCGGCGCGCTGGCGTTCCAGTTGCGCGCTGATCCTTTCTGCTAGGTCGGACACGCGGCCGCCGATCTCGTCGATCCGATAGGCTGCGGCCAGGGTGCCGGCGATGGTTACGCAAAGGCTTGCGACGGGCACCCGCGCGGTGTCGAACACGGGCGCCGCGATTCCCACGACGCCGGGTGTCACTTCGCCACAAGCCACGGCGTAGCCCAGTTTGCGCACCTCGCGCATACGCTCGGCAATGTCCGCAACAGAGCTGCCCAGACCGATGCTGCGCAGTTCGTCGAAATTTTCCTCGATCATCGCAAGCATCTGGCGGCGCGGCAGGAATGCCATGATCGAGCGCGAGATCGCGCCACGCGCCAGCGGCATCGGGCGGCCACGCGGATAGCTGGAAAGCGGATCGGGTATGGAGCAATCCGCCGCCACGCACAGGATGCGCTGCCCGTACCAGCGCACCAGAAGCGCCGAACACGGATAGCGTTCGGTCAGGTCCTCGAGGTGCGGGCGCCCGTGGCGCACCATCGCGTCGGACTTGCGCATGAGATAATCCATCTCGACCACGCGCGGGCCCAGCGTGAATCCCGCGTTGGGATACGAGGCCAGAAGCCCCGCATCCTTCATCGTCTTGAGGTAGCGATAGAGCGTCGGCCGTGAATAGCCCAGTTCCTGCATCAGCTCGTCAGGCGTCCATTCCAGGCGATCCTCGGTGAACAAATCGAGGATCGCCAGGACGCGGTCGAGACTGTTGAGGCCGCTCATACGTTACGCCTCTTCGGACTTGCGCGCAGCGCGCAGGAAGCTGGTCACGATCAGCGCAAGGCCGCCGGCAACGCCGACGAGATCGCTGATCCAGGCGCCATCGAACATGCCGGCCGGAAGCAGCGCCAGCATCCCGAAGCTGCCGAACAGGACGCGGACGAACGGCGTCATCCGTTCGGCCATGAAGCCCGCCAGCGCCGCCGAAACCAGCCAAACGCCGATAACGGCCGTAAACAGCGCCAACCCGATCTGAAGCGGCGCGCCGATCATCAGAAGCGATGGCGAGAACACGAACAGCACCGGAATGACATAGGCCGACCACCCGAAGCGCATCGCCGCGAAGCCGGTCGCCATCGGCGCGGCCCTGGCGATGGAGGCGGCCGCAAAGGCGGCCATCGCAATGGGCGGGGTGATCATCGACATCATGCCGAAATACAGGACATAAAGATGCGCGGCGATCGGTTCGATGCCAGTCTGGATAAGCGCGGGTGCGACCAGTGCGGCCAGCAGCACATAGACCCCCAGCGTCGGAAGCCCCATGCCCAGCACGATGCACACCAGCGCGGAAAGCGCCAGCAGCGCGATCATGCTGCCTGCCCCGATCTGCACCAGTGCATAGGTCAGGTTGAAGCTCAGCCCGGTGACGTTCAAGACCCCGATCACGATGCCGGACGCGCCCGAGATCAGCAGGATCTCGACCACCGAGAACCCCGTTTTCGGGACCGCGCCGATGATGGTGTCTAACCCCGGTCGCGCCTTGCGGTATCCCAGCACGAGCGAGGTCACGATAACCGACGCCGCTGCCGCCATCGCGGCCCGTTCGGGCTGCCAGTTGAGCGAGAACAGCGCATACATCAACACGACGAAGGCGAACAGGAAGTGAAGCCCCGTCAGCACCTCGCTCCGGGGCGGGATGCGCGATTTGGGCACGCTGGAAATTCCCAGCTTGGCAGCCTCCAGGTCGGCCTGAATGAAAAGCGCGACGTAATACAGAAGCGAAGGCGCAAGCGCCGCCAGCACGATGTTGGTGTAGGGCACGCCCAGGAATTCGGCCATCAGGAACGCGGCCGCGCCCATCACCGGCGGCATCAACTGCCCACCGGTCGAGGCGACGGCCTCGATGGCCCCGGCCTTGTGGCTAGGATAGCCGTCGCGCTTGATCAGCGGGATCGTGACGACACCGGTGCCGACCACATTCGCCACCGCCGACCCCGAAACCGAACCGAACAGCGCCGAGGCCAGCACCGCGATCTTCATCGCGCCCCCGCGAAAACGCCCCATCACCAGAAGCGCCGCATCGGTAAAGAAATTGGACCCGCCCGAGACATTGAGAAGCTGTCCGAACAGGATGAAAGCCACGACGACAGTGCCCGCCACCGCCATCGGGATGCCAAGGATGCCGTTCGAGTCGAGCGCCATGTATCCGGCCAGCACCTCGAAGCTCTGGGCACGGCCCTGCATCCGCCCGGGAACCAGATTGCCAAACAGCGCGTAGAGCAGAAAGACCGATATGATGATGACCAGCGCCCAGCCCGTGGCGCGACGCAGCGCCTCGAGCAGCAGAAGGGTCATGATCACGCCGGGCAGCCAGATGTTCATCGGGCCCATGAAGATGAGGTTCACCATCTGCGGGTAGTAGAGAACGATGTAGCCAACCGCCCCCAGACACGCGATGGCGGCGACCGCGTCATACCACGGCAGCCGGTCGCGCAAGGCGCTGCGCCGCAAGGGCATGGACACGAAGGCGACCGCCATCGACAGCCCGAGGATCACCGCAAGGATCTGCTGCGGATAGTAGGAAATGCCAAGCATCCTGGGCACGCCAAGCGCCCAGCCCACCGCGACCAGAGTGATGCATGTTGCGAGGATGTTCGCGATGGGCCGCCAAACGGCGGGGGAAAGGCCGCTTTCGGCCTTTCCCTTCAGGTCATTCGACATATGCCTGGCTCACTCGTTCCAGAGACCGACTTCTTGGTAGAAGCGAATCGCAGCGGGGTGATAATCGGTCACGCCCGTGTCGCCGACCATGTGCTCTTCGGGATTGAAGGCATTGAACGGCGGGAAGGTGTCGCCAAGGATCTCGGTCTGCTCATAGAGCGCCTTTGTCATCGCGTAGACGGCTTCATCAGGCGCGTTCGCATGGGTGAAGACGAGCTGCGGATAGGCAAAGTACCAGCCATCTTCCAGCACGCCGGGCATCGCGCCCTCGCTCAGATGGTGGAAGAATGCCACCGGCCAGTGTTCGCGTGCCCGTTCTAGGTTTTCCTCGGTCGGTTCGACAGTCAGGGCGCGCAATCCGCCGACCGCGGCATCCGCCTCGCGGACCTTGCCGGCGCCATGGGCAAAGATGAACCCGACCGAGTCGCCTGCGATGAAGGCATCCGCCCCGGCAACCACGCTGGGCACGTTGACGGGCTGCATGTCGGCACGCGTCAATCCGACGGTCGAATAGATTGCATCGAGCTGCGGGATGATGGTCTGCTGCGCGGTGTAGCCATCCACCATGCGGTGCCCTTCAAGGTCGGCGACCGTCATGATGTCGGAATCGGCGCGCACGAAAATCGCCTCGACCAATGGCATGATCAGGCCGACGACGCGCAGGTCGGGGTTTTCGCTGCCGCTGAACCATTCGGCCCCTTGCTGGGCGTAGTTCACCTCCTGAAGGTTGGCGACACCAAACTCGATACCGCCCGATGCGACAAGCGGGATGTACTGGTTGGGGCTGGTGGCGGGCTGGATCGTGGCGCGCAGGCCGGAGGCATTGGCCGCGTTGGCCACGGCGGTTCCGATATTGTGGAACAGTGAGCCGGGATTGGACGTGGCGATGCCCACGTTCTGGGCGCTGGCCGCACCGCCCGCGATTGCAAGCGCAGCTGTCAGCGCGGCTCCGGAAACGAGATGTCGCATTCTTTTCCTCCCTGGATGGATATGCGTGTGTCGGCCTGGCTGGCCGATCTCCTCTACAAAATCCCGATATTTGAGATTTTGATACATCTTTTTTGCTTGTCATCCGCCGCATTTCAAGAGGAGATTTCACCGGAGAGCCGGAAAATGATGTGGCCTGAGGCTGCATCCAACTACGCTTGCGAGGAGTAAGATATTGATAAACCGTGATTCCGATGAAGGCGCGTCGCGAGCAGAGGCTTCCGAATCCCGCAACCCGACCGGCGCGGAGGCCCTTTTGGGTAGCCTCAAGCGCAACGGGATCGACTATGTATTCTCAAATGCAGGGACCGACTTCCCGCCGATCATCGAGGCCATCGCCACGCTGGAGGCCGACCAGCGGCCCGAAATGGTCCTTGTTCCCCATGAAACCGCCGGTGTCGCCATGGCGCATGGCCACTATCTTGTGACCGGCCGGGCGCAGGGTGTGATGGTTCATGTCAATGTCGGCCTGGCGAACTGCGCCATGGGCATCATCAATGCCGCAAGCGATGATATTCCGGTTGTCATGATGTCGGGCCGCACGCCGATCACCGAACGCGGTCGTCCCGGCGGGCGAATGACACCGATCCAGTACGGCCAGGAGATGTATGACCAGACCTCGCTGGTGCGGGACGTGACCAAGTTCAACTATGAAATGCGCTATCCCGAGCAAGGCGAATCCCTGCCCACGCGCGCCGTTGCGCTTGCCAACAGTGCGCCCTGTGGGCCGGTTTACCTGAGCCTGCCGCGCGAGCCGTTGATGGAGCAGATACCGGCAGGCCTGGAGGAGGCGACCCCGCAGCAGCCCTCATCCCTGCCACATCCCGATCCGGCGGCCATTGGCCAGCTGGCCGCATGGCTGGCGCAGGCGGCCAATCCGCTGATCCTGTGCCAGCGCAGCGATACCGAAGGCCGCGCGGCCTCGGCGCTGGCAGTGTTGTCCGAACGCCATGGCATTGCCGTGGCCGAGCCGTTCCTGGTGCGAAACGTGCTGCCGGGCGATCACCCGATGCTGATCGGCAACGACCCCAAGGCGGCGATCGCCAATGCCGACCTTGTCATCGTGCTCGACAGTGGTGTGCCCTGGATCGAGGCGGCCCATCGCCCCGGTTCGGGAACCCGTGTCGTGCATATCGGCCCCGATCCGCAATTCCGCCGAATGCCGGTGCGTGGCTACCGCACCGATCTTGCCATCCAGGCCGACCCGGCGGCCGCGCTGCATGCGCTGGCCGCGGCACTTGGTGCGCCGGACGAGGCGGTGGAAAAACGACGCCGCGCAATCGCGGCGCAATCGGCCGAGCGCCGCGCAAAGGCGGATGAAGTCGCGCAAAGCGGCGCCACCAGCCCGATGAGCGGTGAGTGGCTCAGCAAATGCGTGTCCGACATCATGGACCAGGATGCCGTCGCGTTCAGCGAACTGGGGCTGGTGCCGGGCGCGATGTCCGCGAAGGGGCCGAACCGCATCTTCAACAATCCCCATTCCGGCGGGCTCGGGTGGGGGTTTCCCGCGGCGCTTGGCGCTCAACTCGCGGATCGCGACAGGCTGGTGATCGCCTGTATCGGCGACGGCTCCTACATGTTCGCCAATCCTGTGGCCTGCCACCAGATCGCCGAGGCGCTGGAACTGCCGGTTCTGGTCATCATCAAGAACAACGGCATCTGGAACGCCGTTCGGCGTGCCGTGATCGGCTCGTATCCCGATGGGGCGGCAGCGCGCGCGAACACGGTTCCGCTGACCTCGCTCCAGCCGGCCCCCGATTACCTGATGGTCGCCGCGGCCAGCCGCGCGCATACCGAGCGCGTGCTTGATGGCGCCGATCTGCCCGGCGCCCTGGCCCGCGCCGTGGAGGTCATCCGCAGCGAACGGCGGCAGGCGGTGCTCGACGTGGCGGTCGCACTCTCGGATCGGCACTGACCGCTATCAGAAGGGTGGAAATGGGGCAGGCCGGGCATGCGCCCGCCCCGCCGGCGGTGCACCTGCGGCACGACGCGGGCGCATACCTTCCGGTCGGAGTTGGATGAGTTCAATTCAAGACAACACCTCCTGATCTGGCTCTGACTGGCGCGGTCCGGTCTGAAAGGGGTGGCAACCGGCTCATCTTCTGGAATGATGCCCGAAGCGAGGCTGACGACGAAAGGGAGGCGCCGGTGGGGCAGGCGATGGGGGGCCGCGGCTGATGGAACTCGGCGAACGGTTGCTGGTCTATTACATCGCGGGCGCGTGGCGGGCGCCGCTGGGCACCGCGATGCGGCCCGTGCCGCTGGCGCGCGGCGGGCAGAGGGCGCTGGTCGAGGCCGGACCCGAGGATGTGGCGCGCGCCTTGGCGGCGGTGCAGTCGGGCGGGCGGGTGCAGGTTGGGCCGGGCGCCGGAGGTGAGGCCGTGGCTGCTGCGCTGGAGGCACAGGCCGACCTGCTGACCGAGGCTATCATGCTTGAACATGGCGTCACCCGTGCCGAGGCTGCGCGCGAACTGGCCGCGAGCCTGCGCGCGGCGTCTGTGCCGCCCGATCTGCCCGTGTTGCCCAAAGAGGGGGCGCTGCTGCTGCTGGGGGCGGTGGGGGCGCGGCCTGCGCTCTGGGCGGGGGCGCTTGCCGGCGGGCTGGCTGTGGGGCGGTCGTTGCTGATCAAACCCGCGCCACGCGCGCCAGTGGTGCCCCTGATGCTGGTGGCGGCGCTGCACGGGGCGCGATTGCTGCGGCCTGGCGCCTTGGGGCTGGTGCAGGGCGGCGGCGCGACCACCGGGCGCGCGCTCCTGGTGCAGCCGGGGCTGGCGGGCGCACTGCTGCTGGGCAGGGGAGCGGCCCGCCCGGGATTGGCGGGCGCGGCGGAAGACGCCGGGCTGCCGCTGATCTGCGTGCCCGGCCCGGACGGCCTGTAAAAGGCCGCAGCAGACTACGGCCCGAGAAGAGATCCGAGGGCAGCGCCTGCCGGGATGGAGGGGGACCGTCGCCCCGGTGGGGCGGCGTAAGCCCCCGGAATGGCA
>NZ_QNVJ01000096.1 GCF_003350345.1 Alkalilacustris brevis | reverse complement strand
GCGCCTCCAGCGCCCGGCGCGCGCGCACCCGCTGAAAGCGCGCATCCTCGTTGCTCGGGTCTTCGGCCCAGGGCACACCGCGGGCCCGCAGGAGCGCGCGCAGCTCGGCGCGCCCCACATCCAGCAGCGGGCGCAGCCAGGCAAGGCCGACGGCAAGCCGCAGCGGGGCCATCCCCGACAGCCCGTCCACCCCGGCCCCGCGTGCCAGCCGCATCAGCACGGTTTCGGCCTGGTCGTCCCGCGTATGGCCCAGCGCAACCGCCGCGAGGCCGTGATCGCGCGCCCAGCCGGCGATCAGGCCCTGCCGCGCCCGGCGGGCGGCATCCTGCAGGTTGCCCTGCCCATCCCATCCCTGCCAGCGCAGGATGTCATGGCCGATGCCCAGCTCCGCGCACAGCCGGGCGACCGCCTCGGCCTCCTGCGCGGCCCCTTCGCGCAGCCCGTGATCCACCGTCACCGCCCGCAGCCGCACCCCGCGCGCTGCCGCCCAGTCCGCCACCAGCAGCAACAACGCCACGGAATCGCCCCCGCCCGAGACGGCAACGCCCAGACCCGGCGCATCATCGCCCGGCCCGGCAAGCGCCGGCCAATGCGTATCGAGTATCCGCGCCAGCCGCGCGCCCGGCGCGAGCGATTCAGGCAGGTTATCGCTGCCGGTCACGAACAGCCCAGATCGCGCCGCGCTGCGCCGGCCTGCGGCACCATCTCCGAGTCGGGAAAGCGCCGCGCCACCTCGTCGAGCATCAGGCAGCCTTCCTCGAGCTGGCCCAGCGCGCCCAGCGTCTGCCCCAGCATGAGCAGCGCCTCGGGCGCCCGGTCTCCGTCGGGGGCGGCATTGAAGGCATCGAGCCAGGCGCGCGCCGCGCGGGTCTGCTGCTCCAGCCCGGCAAGGGCATGGCCGCGCAGGAAATGCGCCTCGGCATTGAGCGGGCCGCCCGGATAGGTCTCGGCGAAACGGGCGAACAACTCGGCCGCGGTCTCGTAATCGCCCGAATCGAGTGCATCGCGCGCACGATCGAAATCCTCGCGCTCGCCCATCGCCAGCAGCGCACCTTCGCCACCTGCGCCAGGATCGGGCAGCGCCGGGCCTATCCCCAGTTCGGGCGCCGTGCCGCCCAGCGGCTCGGGCGAACCCAGCGTGCTGAAATCGCCGCCCTCCAGCTCGACGATACGGAATTCCAGATCGCCGATGCGGTTGGCGCCATCGGTCACGATCCGCTGGATGCGGATTTCCATGGCCTCGGCCCAGCCGGTCAGGCGGCGCAGTTCGGCCTCGACGGCATCCACCCGCTCAAGCACGCTGCCGCCGCCGATGCTGCCACCGCCGCCCTGCCCAGGCTCCAGTTCCGCGCGCAACTGGCGGATCTCGTTCTGGAGATGGGAAAGCTCCTGGCGGATGTCGGCCAGGGTCTCGCGGTCGGCCTGCTGGGCCGCCGCCGGGGTGGCGGGGGCCAGCAGCGCCAGCCCCAGCACACAGGCAAGCGCCAACGCCGCCGTCCCCAGCCGCGCCCGAACCGCCGGGCGCGCAACCGGCAACCGCCCGCCGGGGCTCATGCGCCAAGGGGCCATCATGTCACGCCCCGGCGGCCGCGGTGATCACGGTCACGGCGCGGCGGTTGAGATCCCAGCAGCGCTGCTCGGGGCAGGCCTCCACGGGGCGCTCCTTGCCATAGCTGACGGTGCGCATCCGGTTCAGCGCAACACCTTGCGAATGCAGGTATTCCTGCACCGCATTGGCGCGGCGGGCGCCCAGTGCCACGTTGTATTCGCGGGTGCCGCGTTCGTCGGCATGGCCCTCGATCACGATGCGCCGGTCGCGGTTGTCGTTCAGCCAGCGCGCCTGCGCATCCAGCGTGCGCTGCGCCGCCGTGTTGAGCGAGCTGGAATCGGTGGTGAAGAACACGCGGTCCCCCACGCTTTGCTGAAAATAGGCCGGCGAGCGCGGATCGTTCGGGTCGCCCAGCGCCGCGGCATGGATGCCGCCAGGGCCGTAGCCGAAATCGTCGTCGCCGCTGCCGGGGCCAAAGCGGTCGGCATTGGTGCAGGCGGCCAGGCCGACCACGGCGGTCAGGATCAGTGCAGAGAAAAAGCGAGGCATTGGCTGGGTGTCCTTCGTTTCGGGTTATTGTTTGCTCGATGGGGTAAACATACCAGTCTTCGACTTTCTTGGGAACGCGGGCGCCATCAGGGCATCAGCGGCGACCAGGCCGGGTCGGACGCGGCGGCCTCGGTCGGCACCCGGCGCAGGTTGCGGCCCGAGATATCCACCGAATAGAGGGCAGGGTTTCCGCCGGGCACCTCGCGGGTGAACATGATCACCCGTCCGTTTGGCGCCCAGGTCGGCCCTTCGTCAAGATACGAGGCCGTGAGCAGCCGCTCCTGGCTGCCATCGGTGCGCATCACCCCGATATGGAACCGCCCCTGATGCGATTTGGTGAAGGCGATCAGGTCGCCGCGCGGCGACCAGACCGGCGTGCCATAGCGCCCCTGCCCGGCACTGACACGCCGCGCCTCGCCACCGCCGGCGGGCATGATGTAAAGCTGCTGGGTGCCGGAACGGTCGGATTCGAACACGATCCGGCTGCCATCGGGCGCATAGCTGGGCGCCGTGGCGATCGAGGGCGCGTTGGTCAGCTGCGTGATCTGCCCGCTTGACAGGTTCTGGCTGTAAAGGTCGGTCGTGCCGCCGCGCGAAAGCGAGTAGATCACCGTCTGCCCGTTGGGCGCGAACCGCGGCGCAAAGGTCATCGTGCCGGGCTGGTCGCCCAGGTTGCGCGCCGAGCGCGTCGCCAGATCCATCAGGTAGACCCGCGGGAAACCGGTTTCGTACGAGGTATAGAGAACGCGCCCGCCATCGGGCGAAAAGCGCGGCGCGAACACCAGCGCGCGCCCGTCGGTAAGGTGCTGAAGGTTGGCGCCGTCCTGATCCATGATCGCCAGCCGCTTGACGCGATTGTCGCGCGGGCCGCTCTCCGAGACGAACACCACGCGGCTGTCGAAATAGCCGCCTTCGCCGGTGATCCGCGAATAGACCGCGTCCGAGACCTTGTGCGCCATGCGCCGCCAGTTGGCAGTGTCGCCGGCGAATTGCAGCCCCTCGCCCATCTGCTGGCCCGAGAACACGTCGAACAGCCGAAACTTGACGCTCAGGCGGCTGCCCGAAAGGCTGGCAGCCCCGACAATCAGCGCCTGCGCGTTGACCGCGCGCCAGTCGGACAGGGCCGCGGGGGCGTCAAAGCTGGTGACGCGCGTCAGATGCGCCTCGCGCGGGATCTCGCGAAACAGGCCGGTGTTGACCAGGTTCGACACCACCACGCGCCCGATCGGCGCGGCATATTCCTGCGCCGGGCCGTTCTCGGCGATGAAATCTGGCAAGGCGAAGGGCACTGGCTCGATCACCCCTTCGGTGATCTCGATACGCAAGGGCCCGTTTGACTGCGCCCGGACAGCAAGAGGCGCGAGCCCCGCGCTGAGCAGGGCCGCGGCGGGCATCACGAGGGCGGCTCGACGGCTGATTTTCATCTGATCCTCATGCTTTCCGGGTTGAACACCATCTCTATATCACGCCAGGCGTCATATTTCTCGGGTGGCAGGTCGAAACCGTCGGCGCCACAGCGGAGAATCGCACGCCGGGCGGCTTCATAGGCCCGCTCTACCGCTCCACCGGTGCCGCCGTTGGCCCCGGCCATGCGTAGCGAAGAGACATCGGGCCGGCCATCGCGATTCATGGAAAAGGCCACGGTCACCGTCACATTCAAGGCATCCGTCGACAGCCCGCCCACGTTCCAGCACTGCTGCACCGCAAGGCGCAGCGAGTCACGCTCGCCGGCACTCAGGGTGCCGCCGGTCGGCGCGGCGGGCGCGACCGGCGCGTTCTGCGGCACGTTCACTGCTGCCGCCAGCGCCTCGGCAATGGCGTCGCGGTCAGGCTCGGGCTGCGGCTGGGAGGGCGTGGGCGTGGGCGCAGGCTCGGGATCGGGATCGGTCGCCGCCGTCTGCGTGGGCGTGGGCCGCTCGGGCCGGACCTGCGGGCGCGGGCTGGTCAGCGGCGCGCCGCCGCCCTGCTCGTCGGTTTCGGTCGCCTCGGTGATGATCTGGGTGGTCGCGGCCTCAGGCGCGGTGGCGGGCGCGGGCTCCTCCACCACCTCAGTGGGCGCCTCCGGGGCGGGTTCGGGCGCGATGGCCTCGCGCGTGGTGTCATCGGGCGCGGCCTCTTCGGGCGGCGCCGGCGTGGGTTCGGGCGCGACACGGTCTGCCGGGCGCGGCAGTGGCGAAAGCGCGGCATCGGGCGCCGCCGGCGCAGGCGGGGTATCGGGCGCGAATGGCAGGGGCTGCGGCGCGGGTTCGGGCGCGGCCTCCGGCTCGGGTTCGGGCGCCTCGGGTTCCGGCTCGGGGGCGGGGGCGGGGGCGGGTTCCGGCGCCGGCTCTGGCGCGGGTTCAGGTTCGGTTGCAGGCGCCGGCACCTGCGCGGGCGCCGTCAGCGCCGCGAATTCCTCGGCCGAGATCAGCGAGACATCCGACACCATCGCAGGGCGCGCGCTCTCGCCACTGCTGAACACTCCAGCGAGCATCACCCACAGGATCAGCCCCGCATGCGCCAGGCCGGATATCTTGGTGCCAGTGTCCATTCTCCGGGGCCCTTAACCGCCCTGATCGTCAAAGCCGGGGCCGCCGCTCTCGGTCACCAGACCGATATTGCGAAACCCCCCGGCATTGAGCGCGCCCATCACCTGCACGACCCGCTCATAGGGGATCGCGCCATCGGCACGCAGGAATACCTTGTCATTCACACGCTCGGCCGCAACCGCCCGCAGCCGCGCGATCAATTCGCCCGGCGCAATCTCGCTGGTCTGGATCAGGATCTGTCCCTCGGCGGTGATCGTCACGGTCAGCGGCTCTTCCTGCTCGGCCGGCAGGGCGCCGGCGGCGGTGCGCGGCAACTCCACCGGCACGCCCACTGTCAGCATCGGCGCCGCCACCATGAAGATGATCAGAAGCACCAGCATGACATCGACAAAGGGCGTGACGTTGATCTCCGACATCGGCTTGGATCGCCGCCTGCGCGAACGCCGCCCGCCGCCACCGGATTTCTCGATCAGCTGCGCCCCCATCGCCTCAGCCCTCCAGCTGGCGTGACAGGATGGTCGAGAACTCGTCCGCGAACGCCTCGTAGCCAGACACGATGCGGTCGCTGTCATTCGAGAGCTTGTTGTAGAAGATCACCGCCGGAATCGCCGCCAGCAGCCCCAGCCCGGTGGCCAGCAGCGCCTCGGCAATGCCGGGCGCGACCACCGCGAGGTTGGTGTTCTGCGCCATCGCGATGTCTTCAAAGGCATTCTTGATACCCCAGACCGTGCCGAACAGCCCGATGAAGGGCGAGGCCGAGCCCACTGACGCCAGAAAGGTCAGCCCGCCATTGTGCATATCGGCCTCGCGGGCGATCGCCACATCCATCGAGCGGTCGATGCGCGCCTGCGCGCCGGCAATCAGCGCGCCATCGGTCCGGTGGCTCTGGCGCCATTCCTGCATGCCCGCGGCAAAGACCCGCTCGGGCGGGGTGGCGGGCACCGGGCCGAGGCGCTCGAACAGCTCGTCAAGCGGCTCGCCCGACCAGAAGGCCGCGTCGAAGCGCGCCGCCTCGTCGCGCGCCCGGCGAAAATTGATGCTTTTCTGGATGATGATTCCCCACGACCAGACCGAGGCCAGCACCAGGATGATCATCACCAGCTGCACCACGATGTCGGCCCGCGCAAAAAGCGCGAGCAGCGAGAAATCAATCTCCTGCGTTATCGCAAGGGTATCTGTGTCCATCTGCCTGCTCGTTTTCGGGTGGGGCCGCCTTGAAGGCAGCTCTCATTAGCGCCGAACCTACCCGTTTTTAAGCCTGAAAGCCAACACATCCGCGTCAGTTGCACGGGATTTCGCCGATTGCCGGTCACATTTCGCTGATCAGCCCGGCCAGCGGGGCCGGAAACCGGCGCGGCCGCCCCGCCGCATCGAGGCACACCAGCGTCACCCGCGCCGCGAAAAGACGCGCCTCGCCGCGCCAGACATCCTGCTCCAGCACCAGCCGCGCCGGCCCGGCCGCGACAGGCCGTGTCGTCACCTCCAGCGGATCGTCGAACCGCGCCGGCGAAAGGTAGTCAGCCTCCACCCGGCGCACGGCAAAGACAAGCCCCTGATCTTGCTTCATGTTCCGCTGGTCCACCCCCAGCGTGCGCACCCATTCGCTGCGGGCGCGTTCGATGAATTTCAGGTAGTTGGCATAATAGACGATACCCGCAAGGTCGGTATCCTCGTAATAGACCCGGCACGCGAACCGATGCGCCTGCCCCGCGCCGCCCGTTGCCGCCCTGCCCTGCCCCATGCGCACCACCTCGACCGCACTCTTTTCGCGCCGCGCCCCATCTTCTTGGCGAAAATATCCTCGCCGAAGGCATCCGTCACCGGCCCGGGGGCGCCGCCGGCGGCCAACAATCGCGCCGCACCCACTTTCGCGCCGCCACCCGCGCCCGTTATACCTTGTACGAATCATTGTTCAACGGAACCGACCCCCATGGATACCAGCTTCGCCTCGGTCTTTTACGAAATCGCGCTTCTGGTGCTGCTGGCGGCGGGGGTGGGCTTCGTCGGGCTGTTGCTCAGGCAACCGCTGGTGGTGGCCTTCATCGCCGTGGGCGTGCTGGCCGGGCCGGATGCGCTGGGGCTGGTCTCCTCGACCGAATTCATCGAGACGCTGAGCCAGATCTCGATCGCGGTGCTGCTGTTTCTGGTCGGGCTCAAGCTGGACGTGAGCCTGGTGCGCAACCTCGGCAAGGTCGCGGTGGCCACCGGGCTTGGCCAGGTCACCTTTACCGCCTTCTTCGGCTTCCTGATCTGCCTGGCGCTGGGGATCGACTGGCTGACCTCGGTCTACATCTCGATCGCACTGACGTTCTCCTCGACGATCATCATCGTCAAGCTCCTGTCCGACAAACAGGAAATCGGCGCCCTGCATGGCAAGATCGCGCTGGGTTTCCTGATTGTGCAGGACATCTTCGTGGTGCTCTGCATGGTCACGCTTTCGGCGCTGGGCGTGGGTCTGGGCGAAGAGGCCGGATCGGTGGCCGAGGTGGCGCTGGTCTTCCTGGGCGGCGCGGCGATGGTCGGTTTCGTGATCCTGTTCATCCGCTACGTGGCCGAGCCACTGCTCAACCTGGTGTCGCGCTCGTCCGAACTGATGGTGATCTTCGCGGTGGGCTGGGCGGCAAGCCTGGCCGCGACAGGCGACGCGCTGGGCTTCGGCAAGGAGCTGGGCGGGCTGCTGGCCGGGGTCTCGCTGGCCTCCACGCAATACCGCGAGGCGATCAGCTCGCGCCTGACCTCGCTGCGCGATTTCCTGCTGCTTTTTTTCTTCATCAATCTGGGCGCGGCGCTGTCGCTTGACACCATGGGTGACCAGATCGGCCCGGCCATCGTGCTGTCCTTGTTCGTGCTGATCGGCAACCCGCTGATCGTGCTGGCGATCATGGGCTTCATGGGCTACCGCAAGCGCACCGGCTTCCTGGCCGGCCTGACGGTGGCGCAGATCTCCGAGTTCTCGTTGATATTCATGGCCATGGGCATCACCATCGGCCATATCGGCGACGAGGCCATGGGGCTGGTCACGCTGGTGGGCCTCGTGACCATCGCGCTGTCGGTCTACATGATCACCTGGTCGCACAAGCTCTATGAGGTGCTCGAACCCTGGCTGGGCCTGTTCGAGCGCCGCAATGCCCATCGCGAACAGACCGATACCGAGCAATCCCACCTTTCGCGCAATTACGACTATGTCATCTTCGGGCTGGGCCGCTATGGCTGCCGGATCGGCCAGCGCCTGCGGGAAAAGGGCTATCGCCTGCTGGGCATCGATTTCGACCCCGAGGCGCTGGCACATTGGCGGTCGATGGGAATGGACGCGGCCTTTGGCGATGCCACCGACCCCGAATTCGTCGCCCATATCGATCTCAGCCACGTCAGGGCCGTTGTCTCGGCGGTGCCCCGCGAACGCGGCAGCCTGACCGAGGCCGACCCGCAGCTTGCGCTGCTCCACGGCCTGAAATCGGCCAATTTCAAGGGCAAGGTGTTTCTCTCGGTGCAGCAGATGGCCGAGGCCGATGACCTGCTGAACCGCGGCGCGAGCGTGATCCTCAAGCCCTTCGATGACGCCGCCGATTACGCCGTGCGGCAGTTGGTGAAGGAAGACGAATAAGCCAGCCAGAGAGCAGCCCGAAACGCCTTGCCGCAACGCTCGGCGGGCGGCATGCAGCCACCGGCGTGATTTCGGGCTTGACGCACCGGCAGGGGCTGCGCAGAACCCACCGCATGGCACAGGCACAGCTTTTCATCGATCTCGACGCGCTCGCCCGCAACTGGACGGCGCTGGATTCCTTTTCCGCAGCGGGCGTTGAAACCGCTGCGACGGTCAAGGCCAACGGCTACGGGCTGGGCATCGCGCCGGTGGCGCGCACGCTGGCCGCGGCCGGCGCACGCAAGTTCTTCACCGCCATCGCCGAGGAAGGCGTAATGCTGCGCGACATTCTCGGGCCGGGGCCTGAAATCTTCGTCTATTCGGGCCACATGCCGGGCGATGCCGGGTTGATTGCAGGCAAGGATCTGGTGCCCATGCTCAACTCGGTCGAGCAGCTCACCCGCCATTTCGAGGCGCTGCCGGATCACCCTTTCGGCATCCAGCTCGACAGCGGCATGAACCGGCTGGGGATGGAGCCGGCCGAATGGGCCGCCGTGGCCGAACTGGCGCTGCCGCGCGGGCCGCGCCTGCTGCAAAGCCACCTCGCCTGCGCCGACGAGCCCGACCATCCGATGAACGCGCGCCAGCTTGCCATCTTTCGCGATGTCACCGACGGGCTGGGCATCCCCCGCTCGATCGCGGCCACGGGCGGTGTGCTGCTGGGGCCGGAGTACCATTTCGAACTCACCCGCCCCGGCATCGGGCTTTATGGCGGCGCCCCCTTCGCGCAGGCCAACCCCGTCACCCGGCTGTCGATCCCGGTGATCCAGACCCGCGAGCTGGAGCCGGAAGAGGCCGTGGGCTATGGCTGCACCTGGACGGCCGAGGCCCCGGCCCGCATCGCCACCCTGGCTGCCGGCTATGCAGATGGCATCCTGCGCGCGCTTTCCAACCGCATCGCACTTTACAGCGACGACACGCCCTGCCCCCTGCGCGGGCGCGTCTCGATGGACCTGCTCACCGTCGATGTCAGCCATCTCGACGAGGTGCCCGAAACCCTCGATCTGCTGGGGCCGCAGCAGGGGGTCGATGTGCTGGCCGATGCCGCGGGCACCATCGGCTACGAGATCCTCACCGCGCTGGGTGCGCGCTATGCGAGGCAATACATGGGCGGCACGCAATGAGCGCGGGCGCGGCAGGGCAGCAGCAGCAGCGGCGGCGGCAGGGCAGCGCAGCCCTGCGCGCGTTGGCAGCGCTGGGCCGCGCCACCCGGCACCTGCTGGCCGCCATCGGGCATTTCAGCCGCTATGCGTTGCTGACGCTGATGCACATGCTGCGCGGGCCGTTCTACCTGCGCGAACTGGGCGCGCAGCTTTACGCCATCGGCTATCTGTCGCTGCCGGTGGTGGGGCTTACGGCACTTTTCACCGGTGGCGCGCTGGCCTTGCAGATCTATGCCGGCGGGGTGCGCTTCAACGCCGAAGCGGTGGTGCCCTCGATCGTCGCCATCGGCATGGTGCGCGAACTGGGGCCGGTCATGGCCGGGCTGATGGTGGCGGCGCGCGTGGCCTCCTCGATCGCCGCCGAGATCGGCACCATGAAAGTGACCGAGCAGCTTGACGCCCTGGTCACGCTTTCGACCGACCCGATGAAATACCTCACCGTGCCCCGCGTCGCCGCCGCGACGCTGGCGGTGCCGGTGCTGGTGGGCGTGGGCGATGCCATCGGCATCTTCGGCGGCTACATGGTGGGGATCACCCGGCTGGGCTTCAGCGAAGTGGCCTATCTGCGCAACACGGTCGATTTCCTCGAATTCTGGGATGTCGCCTCGGGGCTGGTGAAGGGGGCGGCCTTCGGCTTCATCGTGGCGCTGACCGGCTGCTATTGCGGGATGCAATCGGGCCGCGGCGCGCAGGGCGTCGGTCGCGCGACCAAGACGGCGGTGGTGGCCTCGGCAGTGATGATCCTGGCCGCCAACTACCTGCTGACCGAGCTGTTCTTTTCCGCATGAGCGGCACAGGTCGGCATATCGCACATCAGATCAACCGACGGGACACGCCTGCCCGGACGGGCGGGCGCATCCCGCCGCTGCGCGACGGGGAAAGACGCCCATGATCGAGCTTCAGAATGTCCACAAGGCCTTCGGCCGCAACCAGGTGCTCAAGGGCATCGACATCGAGGTTGCGCGCGGCGAAAGCCTGGTGGTGATCGGCGGCTCGGGCACCGGCAAGTCGGTGCTGATAAAATGCATCCTCGGCCTGGTTGCGCCCGATGCCGGGCGCATCACCGTCGATGGCCATGATGCGCTGACCGCCGAACGCACCGCCTTTCTGGCACGGTTCGGAATGCTGTTTCAGGGCGGCGCGCTGTTCGACAGCCTGCCGGTCTGGCAGAATGTGGCCTTTCGGCTGTTGCAGGGCCGGGGCAAGCGCCCGCGCGACGCGGCCCGCGACACTGCCATCGGGAAACTGCGCCGCGTGGGCCTGAAGCCCGAGGTCGCCGACCTGATGCCCGCCGAATTGTCGGGGGGCATGCAAAAGCGCGTGGGCCTTGCCCGCGCCATCGCCGACGACCCCGAGATCATCTTCTTCGACGAACCCACGGCCGGGCTGGACCCGATCATGTCAGGCGTCATCAACGCGCTGATCCGCGAGATCGTCGACGAAATGGGCGCCACCGCCATCACCATCACCCATGACATGCGCTCGGTCCGCGAGATCGCCCACAAGGTGGCCATGCTGCATGGCGGCGTGATCCGCTGGCACGGCCCTGTTGACCGGATCGAAACCTCGGGCGATCCATATCTCGACCAGTTCATCCACGGTCGCGCCGACGGCCCCATCGAATCGGTGCGCTAGACCATGAGCGATATCGGCAATACCGGGCTGACGCTGCACATGATCCTGCTGGCCACGGCCTTCCCCTCGCTGGTGGCGGGGCTGGCGATGTGGCGGGCCTGGATATCGCGGGCGCATGCGCGGTTCTGGGCGGTGCTGGCGCTGGTCTTTGCGCTTCTGCCGCTTGTGTTCATCTTCGGCGGCACATCGCCGGGCGGTGTGGGCGCGCGCTACATGGCTATGCTCGACAATGCGAGCTTCCAGTACGGCTGGCTGGCCTTCGCGCTGCCCATGTCGATCCCGCTGGCAATCTCGGGGCTCGCGCGCGGCAGCGCGGCGCGCTGGATCGACGGGCTGCATGTGCTGGCGCTGCTCGCGCTGGCCACGTTGTGGAAACTGGGCCTGTAACCCCCTTGAGCGCGCAATAACCGGCCCGGCGCGCCGCCCGGCAGAGGCGGTTGACTTTTGCGCCGATCCGGCAGATATAGCCCCACGCAGCGTGGCCTCCCAGCCGCGCTGTCTGAGTTTTTGCCCGCAAGGGTATGGTGTGATGACGTCCCGCGACGGGGCGCGCTGTCTGAAGGCAAGGAAACGCCTGAAACCAGTTTTCAGGGGCCGAAGGGCGCGGATGAACAAGGAATGAAGCGATGTTTGCGGTCCTCAAGACCGGTGGCAAGCAATACCGTGTGCAGCCCGGCGACGTGCTGCGCGTGGAAAAGCTGGCAGCCGATTCCGGCGAGACGGTGCAGTTCAACGAGGTGCTGATGCTGGGCGGCGACAGCCCCGCCGTGGGCACGCCCCTGATCGACGGCGCGGGTGTTCAGGCCGAGGTGCTGGAACAGACCAAGGGCGAAAAGGTCATCCATTTCGTCAAGCGGCGCCGCAAGCACGGCTCGCAGCGCACGCGCGGGCATCGCCAGCAGCTCACCGTGCTGCGGGTGACCGAGATTCTTGCCTCGGGCGCCGACAAGTCGGGCGTCAAGGCGGCTGTGGGCGCAGGCTCGGTTTCGGGCGCGGCGCTGGCCGCTGCAGCCCCGGCGAAAAAACCCGCTGCCAAAAAGGCCGCGCCGAAGAAAGCCGAGGCCCCCGCCGAGACGGCTGGCAGCAAGCCCGGCAACCTGCTCGAGGCCGCCCGCGACGGCAAGGCCGACGATCTGAAGAAGATCACCGGCCTGGGCCCCAAGATGGAAACGCTGATGAACGAAAGCGGCGTGTTCCATTACGACCAGATCGCCGCCTGGACGGCAGAGGAAAGCGCCTATATGGACGAGAAGCTCTCGCTCAAGGGGCGCATGGAACGTGACGGCTGGGTCGCGCAGGCCGCGACACTGGCTGCTGAGAAGGAGTAAGGCGCAATGGCACACAAGAAGGCAGGCGGTTCCTCCCGCAACGGCCGCGACTCAGCCGGTCGCCGCCTCGGAATCAAGCTGTTCGGTGGCCAGAAGGCGGCGCCGGGCAACATCATCGCGCGCCAGCGCGGCACCAAGTGGTGGCCGGGCGAAGGCGTGGGCATGGGCCGTGACCACACGATCTTTGCCGTGACCGAAGGTCATGTAACCTTCCGCAAGGGCCTCAAGGGCCGCACCTTCATTTCGGTCCTGCCGGTATCGGAGGCCGCGGAGTAGCCGAACCTTTACACAAGCATTGTATCGGGGGGTCGGCGAAAAGCCCGGCCCCCTGTTTCATTTCGGGCTGCCCCCGGGCAGCCGCCACGAAGGAGGAGCGTGGCCGATGAGTAATTACCAGACCGAAGACGCGCCGCCAGACGGCGCGCAAGGCCGGAGGAGGCAAGGTATGAAACATGAAACGATCGTTGCACCACTGCCGGTGATCGAGGCAGAGCGGTTCACCCTGCGCCCCTTGCGGCGCTCGGATGCGGGGCTGCTCGCACTCCACACCGGCGACCGGCGGGTGGCCGAAGCCACGCGCTCGATCCCGCACCCACTGCCGCCCGGCGCGACCGAGGCGTTCATCCAGCGCGCCGAATCAGGGCGCTCGAACGAGGATGTATGGGTGCTCGACGGCTCCGCACACAGCCTGTCCGAGGTGCTGGGCGTGATCAGCCTGACCCGGCTGGAGCGCGACCAGTCGCAGATCGGCTACTGGGTGGCGCCGGCCTTCTGGAACACGGGCTTTGCCTCGGAAGCAGTGCGCGCGCTGGTCGAGGCCAACCCCCACAAGGCGCGCACGCTGTTTGCCGAAGTGTTCCAGGATAACCCGGTTTCGGCGCGCGTGCTGACCAATTGCGGTTTCGAATACCTGGGCGATGCCGAGGCCTGGTCGGTCGCACGCGGCGCCGCGGTGCCGACCTGGACCTACCTGCGCAAGATGATCTGAGAGAGGCCCGGCGCGCGTGCCGCCCCCGCCTCAAGGGACGGTCAACGCCGCGCTTGCGCGACAGCCGGGATTTTCGGTGCGGCCACAGCCGCACCGAAGCCTCCGGCGGGGATATTTTTCTCACAGTGAAGGGCAAGGGCGCGCGCCGTCTCTTCACTGTGAAGAAAATATCCGCGCCGCAGGCCCCCGCCGGCCAGAGGGCGCGCGGGCGGCTGTTCCCGGCGCCCAGGCTTCAGGCAAGCTCCAAAGCGGCCCGGCAAGCCCCGTTCTGCCGGAGCCTTGCAGCGAAGGCCTTGTCAGCTTTTCCCGAAATTGCAACTATCGCGCCGTGAAAACAGGAGACCCCGACCCATGCCCTCCCGGATGGCCCCATCGGTGAATGTGCTGGGCGGTGCGCTTGCCCCCTGCTCCACCGCGCCGGTGACCGGCTTTTTCCGCAACGGCGCCTGCGACACCTGCGACGAGGATCAGGGCAGCCATACCGTCTGCGCGGTGATGACCGACGAGTTCCTCGCCTATTCCAAGTATCTGGGCAACGACCTGACCACCCCGCGCCCCGAATTCGGCTTTCCCGGCCTCAGGGCCGGCGACCGCTGGTGCCTGTGTGCCGCGCGCTTCCTGCAGGCGCATTACGAGGGTGTGGCGCCGCGGGTCCACCTGCCTGCCACCCATCTGCGTGCGACCGAGGCTGTCCCGCTCGGGCTGCTCAGGAAATACGCGGCCGAGGACTGAGGCGCACGCGCCGCCCGGCCACGCGCACCGCGCGCGCGCAGCAGGCTTACATCTCCACGCCCAGCGCGCGGGCGACGGTGAAGATGTCCTTGTCGCCGCGGCCGCACATGTTCATCACCAGCAGGTGATCGCGGGGCAGATCGGGCGCGATCTTGATCACATGCGCCAGCGCGTGGCTGGGCTCCAGCGCGGGGATGATCCCTTCGAGCGCGCAGCACAGCTTGAACGCCTCCAGCGCCTCGGCATCGGTGATGGCGACATATTCGGCACGCCCCGTTTCGTGCAGCCAGGCATGTTCGGGTCCGATGCCGGGGTAATCCAGCCCCGCGCTGATCGAATGCCCCTCGAGGATCTGGCCATCCTCGTCCTGCAACAGATAGGTGCGGTTGCCATGCAGAACGCCGGGGCGCCCGCCGGTCAGGCTGGCGCAATGCTCCATCTTCGCGTTCACGCCTTTCCCGCCGGCCTCGACCCCGATGATGCGCACCGAGCGGTCATCGAGGAACGGAAAAAACAGCCCCATGGCGTTCGAGCCGCCACCGATCGCGGCCACCAGAGAATCCGGCAGGCGGCCTTCGGCCTCCATCATCTGGCGCCGGGTTTCATGGCCGATGATCGCCTGGAAATCGCGCACCATCGCCGGGTATGGGTGCGGCCCCGCCACCGTGCCGATGCAGTAGAAGGTGTCGTGCACATTCGTCACCCAGTCGCGCAGCGCGTCGTTCATCGCATCCTTGAGCGTGCCGCGCCCGCTGGTCACCGGCACCACCTCGGCGCCCAGCAGCTTCATGCGAAAGACATTGGGCGATTGCCGCTCCACGTCATGCGCACCCATGTAGACCACGCATTTCAGCCCGAACTTGGCGCAGACCGTGGCGGTGGCCACGCCGTGCTGGCCCGCGCCGGTTTCGGCGATGATGCGGGTCTTGCCCATCCGCCGCGCCAGCAGGATCTGCCCCAGCACGTTGTTGATCTTGTGCGCGCCGGTATGGTTCAGCTCGTCGCGCTTCATGTAGACCTTCGCCCCGCCCAGATGCTCGGTCAGCCGCGCGGCATGATAGAGCGGCGAGGGCCGGCCGACGTAATGCGTCCAGAGGTCGTCCATCTCGGCCCAGAAGCTGGCGTCATCCTTGGCGCGCTCATACTCGGCCTGCAATTCCAGGATCAGCGGCATCAGCGTCTCGCTGACGAAACGGCCGCCGAACTTGCCGAAACGGCCCCGTTCGTCCGGGCCGGACATGAAACTGTTGATCAGATCCTCGGGCATGTCGCTCACTCCGCTGCGCTCAACTCGCGTTTAAAGCCGATATGGCTCGGGGTAAAGCCGAGGCGCTCGTAAAAGGCGCGGGCATCGGCGCGGCTTGCATTGGTGGTCAGCTGCATCAGGCTGCATCCGGCGGCGCGGGCGCGGGCGGCGGCATCGTCGATCATCCGCGCGCCGATCCCGTGGCCGCGCATGTTCGAGGCCACGCGCACGCTCTCGATCTGCGCGCGCCGCGCAGCACCCAGCGTGAGCCCGGTGATGAAGGTGATCTGATAGGTCGCCACCGGCGCGCCGCCCATCTCGCCCAGGATCACATGGTTGTCAGGCTCGGCCAGCAGGCGCGCGAAGGCCGCCCGATAGGCCGCATCGGGCGCCCCCTCGCGCGTCGCGCCCAGGCGGTCGTCGCGCAGCATCGCCAGAATCGCGGGCAAATCGCCCTCCCGCGCCTCTCTGAACTCCAGCGTCTCCGACCCCATCCGGCACCCCTATCCTGTCCTTGCACACGGGCAGAAGCCGCCGCTGCCCAGGCTGGATGTAGCCCGCGCGGGCATCGCGGTAAAGCACAGTCTCCGGGTCGGGCGGGGTGGGCCGGTTTCAGGCGCGGGTGGCCACCGCGAGCAGGTAATCGGTTTCCATCGCCACGGTGCCATCGCGGGCGATGTTGCAGCGTTCGATCGCGCCGGCCAGATCTTCGCGCAGCGCGGCCTCGCCCTCCGGCCCGACAACCGACAGCGCGCGGATGGTCGGCCCGAAATAGCTGGTGAACACCTCGACCGCATGGCCGAGCGAGCGATAATAGGCGTTGCTCGACCGGCGCTCCAGCCGCAGGTCGGAGATACCACCCCCCAACAGATCGCGAAGCCCTACTTCCGTGCCCCAGTTCAGCGGCGAGGGCATCCCCTCGGGCGGTGGGGCGTGGCGTGCATGGACTCCGAAGAAGTCCTGCCCGAACCCCTCGGGCATCCAGTTGGCCAGCACCAGCCGGCCGCCGCGGCGGCACACACGCAGCGCCTCGCTGGCGGCCCGGTGCTGATCGGGGGCGAACATGATGCCGAAGGCCGAGGTGACGACATCGAAGCTGCCATCCGCCCAGGGCAGCGCCTGCGCGTCGCCCTGGCGGAACTCGGCCTCGAGCCCCTCGGCCACGGCGCGCAGCCGCGCGCGTTCGATCAGGTTGTCGGCCAGGTCGATCCCGGCCACATCGCAAAAGCGTCGCGCAGCGATCAGCGCGACATTGCCGCTTCCGCAGGCGATATCGAGCATCCGCTCGCGCGGCCTCGGGTCAGCCACGCGGCACAAGTCCTCGGCCACCATCATGGTCTGCCGGGCGATCTGGTTGAAATCCCCGCTTGACCACAGGGCGCGGGCGGCCTCGGTCAGCGTGGCGATATCCGGGGCGGGGTGTTGCGCCATCTCTTCCTCTCCCCCTGGCGGGTTCGGTCACGATGGCGCGAGAGGGTATCACAAACCGGCGCAAAACGCGATTCGGCGGTCTTGACCTGGCAGGGCTATCGCATTTGGAATCTGAGCACGTCGAAAGGAGATCAAAGGCTTCTGCATGACAAGGCACCTTGCCGAGCGGCCCGCCCGGCGGCAACGCCGGGCAGCGCCTGCCATTCCGGGGGCTTACGCCGCCCCGCCGGGG
>NZ_QNVJ01000053.1 GCF_003350345.1 Alkalilacustris brevis | reverse complement strand
CCCCCCCCCCCCGGCGCGCCATCCGCGCGGGGCGCGTCCGTCCTGGCAGCGTGCCTGACATGAAAGCAGCTTCTGGCAGGTGCGTTGCGCCCCGGCCTTCACGTGTGCAATGCTGCGGGTGAAGGTTCTAGGGGGGCGTGCCCATGGCTTTCAAGTCGAAGCTCAGGTCCGTTGTCGGAAATGGCAGGCTCCGCGTCGATTACGCGGGGCCTGCAGCTTACCCCGGAGCCCTAGCCCGGTGGACGGATTTCCCCGACCGGGCTGGCGCAGCTGATGACCCTGATTTCAGCCCGGTCGCACAACAAGCTCTGGCCGGGCTTCGCCGACCGGGGTGCGCAGCTCTGCGCGGATCACGACAAGGCACTGAACAAAAGGGATAACTTCATGAATTGGCGACTGATAAGAAACGGGGCGATCGGTATCACTGCCGGGATGATCGTGACACTGGGCGCAGGCCTGGCGCAGGCGCAGGCGTATCTTGACGGCCACGGGCCCGACGCCTGGCAGGTTATCGATGTGGCGCCCGATGATGTGCTCAACGCACGCATGGGGCCGGGAACGCAATACCCGATCATTGGTGAGTTCGCACCCGGCGAGACCGGTCTTGTCCAGGTCACCTGCGTGCCGTTCATGACTTATGAGCAAGGGATGAACCTGTCGCCCGCACGGCGCCAGCAGCTCGACCTGCCGCCTCGCTGGTGCCTCATGGCTTCGGCCGATTCACGCCGCCAGGGTTGGGTTTCAGCACGATTTCTGGCCGAGGACGGCACGCCGGCGGATGCAGACCATACCCAAGACACAATTGACATGGAGGACGCAGCGGTTCGGCTGGTCGAGCGGCTATACACCCTTCACGACCTCGCGGCGCGGGGTCAGGCGCTCAGCCCGCTGGAGCGCCCGCGTGCGCGCGACTTCTTCTTTCTCGACGATGTCGGGCTGATTGCCGACCATCCGATGGGGGCCGATCCGCTGTACGATGCACAGGATATCGAGATTACCGATTTCTCGGTCACCCCGAGATCCGTGTTTCGCGGGATGATCACCGTCGAGGTGACATTTCGCAATTTCGGACGCCCGCAAATGGTGGAATTCAGCCTGCGCGCCGATACGCAGCAAGAAGGCGCCCCGATACGCATCCTTGAAATAAGTCACGAAAACTGGAGCTTCCCGCGGTAGGCAAGTATCCGGCGGCACCGCCGAGAACATTTTTCACCGAACGTGAATGGAACACGGTTCCTCGGCAGCCTTGGCGGAAGCGGCCTGCAAAGCGGCCTCCGCCAAGGCAATGGTCACGGCCCCGGAGCCCCGGGACGCTGGTTCCTAGTCGTTCCAAAGGCCGACTTCGCGATAAAACGCGATGGCGCCAGGGTGGTACTCGGCAGGCGCGACCTCACCGACCATGTGCTCCTGCGGATCGAACTGGAGAAACGGCGGGAAAGTCTCGCCAAGCAGCTGCTGGTTCTCGTAGATCGCCTTTGCCATCTGGTAGGCCATCGCATCATCGACATCGGCATTGGTGAAGACGAGTTGGGGGAACGCGACATAGCTTGCCGTCTCGGTCACGCCCGGGGCTGCAGGCCCCGGCGAGATCTCGAGAATCTGCCCGGTTTGCCAATGCTCGCGCAGCGCCTCGAGCGCCTCCGGCGAATTCTCGACAGGCAGCGCATAGACCCCGCCGACGGCGGCGTCAGCCTCACGCACCTTGCCGCCCCCATGAGCGAAGTGGAAAGCATCGACATCGCCGGCCATGAAAGCATCGGCGCCGGCGACGACGCTCGGCACCTGGACGGTGACCACATCGTCACGCGTCAGCCCCGCCGTCGCCAGGATGCCGGCGAGCTGCGGCAGGACCGTCGGCTGGGCGCCGAACCCACCGACAAGCGAGCGCCCCTCCAGATCGCTGATCGTCCTGATGCCCGAGTCAGCCCGGACAAAGGTGCCCAGTTGCAGCGGCATGATCAGCGCGACCACACGCAGATTCTCATTCGCCTGACCGCCGAACCACTCCCGGCCCTCAAGGGCGTAGATGAACTCCTCCAGATTGGAGACGCCGAACTCGATATTGTTGCCGGCGACAAATGGCAGGTACTGGCTCGGGCTCGTGGCTGCCTGAACCGAGGCATTGAGACCGGACTGGCTGGCGGCAGTTGCGACGGCGGTGCCGATGCCGTGCATCAGCGACCCCGGATTCGAGGTGGCGACCCCGACGGTCTGCGCTGCGGCTGATCCGCCGGCAGCGACTCCAAGCGACAGGACCACGGTCGCGATTGCATGTTTCATCTGTTGTTCCTCCCTGGTGTTTTCCGGCTCGAAACGGCCGGAGATTGGTCACATCAAGTCCTCAACACATGCCGCCGCCAGGCAGCGGCGGATCGCCCCACAAGGTTTCGACCTTTTCGCTGAAACAGCCGAACCGCTGCAGATCCTTGATTTTGCGCAACTCCGAATCGAAAAAGTCCATCAACCTTTTCTGGAATTGCAGGCGCCTGAAGCGCTCATCGGCCGAAGTCACGGCCTGTGAGTCTCTCGATGTTCTTCGAGTAGATCGCCTCGCGCTCGCTCTCGCTCAGATCCAGCGCGTCAAGGATCGCGATCGTGTCGCGAATGTAGCCCGGCCCCTGCTCCGGATCGAAAGGGCAGTCGGAGGCGAACAGTATCTTGTCATGCGCAAAAAAGTCCAAGCCGCAGAGCATGGCCCCCCGCCCGCCAAACGTGGCGCAATCGACAAAGCAGTTTTGCTTGAAATAGTCGAGCGGCCGCTTCTTCAGGCGATCGAGCAAGGCGCCGTAATCCTCACCCGAGGTGCGGGAGCCAAGCTGATCCCAGCCAGGCCCGATGCGCCCCTCCAGCATCGGGATGATACCGCCGAAATGGTGGAGCACGAGCTGGAGATCCTCATAGCGGTCGAATGTCTGCGAGAAGACCAGGCGCGAGAAGGCCGCCGCGGTCTCGTAGGACCAGCCCAGCGCCCACCAGATCTCGTATAGCGACTTGTCTTCACTCATGTAGTCGGGATGAGCCGCCGTGCGCGCCGGATGCAGCCAAACCGGCTTTCCGAGTCTGTTCATCGTGTCGAAGAACGGCTCGTACTTCGACTGGTCCAGCGGCTCGCCGTTGACGTTGGTGTAGACCTGCACGCCGAGCGCGCCGTTTGCTATCGCGCGCTCCACCTCGCGCGCGCTGCAGTCGGGCGAGGCAAGCGAGGCTTGTGCGATCCAGCCGCAGAACGTGTCCGGCTCGCGCTCGCAAAGGCCTGCAAGCCCGTCATTTATCAGCTTGAGAAGGTCGTCTATCTGCTCCGGCTTCGCGATATTCTCGATCGGTGGCTGGGGATAGGCGATCACCTGCCGATAGTCGGGAAACCCGGCCACCACCCGCTTGCGTACGTCAAGGTCGTGGACTGCGGGAATGCTGCGCATCCGCATGCCGATGTCCTTGTGGTCTCCGGCGATCTTCTCCATCGCCTGGATGAACTCGGCAGGTATGAAGTGCGTATAGGCATCAATAATCATCTTGCACCTGATCAGGAGTAAATTGCGCGTGCGCGGGCAGTTCGGCGGAGGCGGGCGGCCGCAGCCCCGCTGTCTCCGCCACTCTGCAAGCAGGTTCCCTGCTCGGCGACCGGTCGCTCGCCGGGAACGGCACTCGCGCGCCCGTCCTGTTCAAACGTGTCCATCGATGCTCCTCCCTGTTTTGTTGTATTTAAGATATTTAGTATGGATTCCTAACAAAATGTCAATGAAGGTCTGAACGCCCTCGGGGATGCCGAAGAGGGATGTTCGAAACCTGGGTGGGTTTTCGAGGGCGTTCATATCTGCAGGGAACAGATCAACTTCCTTGAAGCCAACCCGCACATGATTGGTTCGGTCTCTGGTTAGGGCGTGTCGCGTTTGATCTGTTCTTGCTCGCCCGGGCCGGTTGCGGCTCAGGCCTGCGCCGGGGCCGGGGTGTCGCGCTGCGGCTCTTCGGGGGCGGGGGCATTTTCGGGGCGCGAGATCATCACATAGAAGGCCGGCACCACGAACAGCGTGAACACCGTGCCCACCGTGATTCCCGAAAAGATCACCAGCCCCATGGCAAAGCGCGCCGCCGAACCCGCACCATCGGCGATCATCAGCGGCACGACCCCCAGCGCGGTGGCGGCGGTGGTCATCAGGATCGGGCGCAGGCGCAGCTTGGCAGCCTCGACAATACCGGTGCGGCGGTCGAAGCCCCGGTCACGGCGGAGCTGGTTGGCGAATTCGACCAGCAGGATGCCATGCTTGGTGATCAGCCCGATCAGCGTGATCATCCCCACCTGTGTATAAATGTTGAGCGTGCCAAGCCCCAGATTCAACGGCACGATCACCCCGAAGATCGACAAGGGCACCGACATCAGGATGATCACCGGGTCGCGCAGGCTTTCGAATTGGGCGGCCAGCACCAGATAGATCACCACGATGGCCAGCGCGAAGGCCAGCACGATGGTGTTGCCTTCGGTCTTCTCCAGCCGCGACTGGCCCTGATAGTCGAGGAAGAACCCGTCGGGCAGCTCGGCCAGCGCGATCTCTTCCAGCGCGGCCAGCCCGTCCCCGGTAGAGGTTCCGGGCACCGGCAACGCCGTGATCGTGGCCGAGTTGAGTTGGTTGAACTGCTCGATCGACTGCGGAGCCACGCGTGTGGAGATATCGGCAACGGCCCCCAGGGGCACCATCTCGCCGCTCAGGGCGCGGACATGGTATTCGCCCAGGCGTTCGGGATTGTCGCGGTATTCCCGCGGCACCTGCAGGATCACGTCATAGCTTTTGGAATCCCGGTCGAACTGCGCGGTCGCGCCATCGCCCACCAGCAGGCTGAGCGTGGCGCCGACCTGGCTGGCCGGCAGGTTGAGCGCGGCGGCGCGGTCGCGGTCGATCGTGACGACGATTTCGGTGGTATCGAACGACATGGAGTTCTGCACCACCAGGTAGCGGCCCGAAGCGTCGGCCTCCTGCCGGATGCGCTCGGCCACCTCATAGACTTCGGACGGGTCGCCAGTGGACTGGATCACCAAGCCGATGGGCAGCCCCCCGCCCGCACCGGGCAGCGAGGGCGGCGCAAAAACAAAGGCCTGCACCCCGGCAATCGGCGCAATCCGCGCCTGGAGGTCCGCCTGAATCTCGGCCTGGCTGCGTTCGCGGTCGGCCCAGTCGTCAAAAGCCCAGAGCATGATGCCCGAGTTGGTCTGCCCGCCAAATCCGACAATCGAGAAATTCGCCGCCAGTTCCGGCAGATCGGCGGTGCGTGCGCGCATCTGGTCGATATAGTGGCTGGTGTATTCGGTCGTGGCGAAGGACGGCGCGTTGACAAAGGAAAAGAGCGCGCCGGAGTCCTCCTCCGGGGCCAGCTCGGACGAGGTGTTGAGGAACAGGAACCCCGTCACCCCGGTAAGGACCACCACCAGCAGCACCGTTACCGGCGTAAAGCTGAGCGACGAGGAAAGCCTGCGTTCATACCAGCCCTCGAGGCTAAGGAAACCCCGCCCCAGGGCCTGCTGGAAACGGTTCTCGCCGCCCGGCCGCAGCACCCGCGCCGCCATCATCGGCGAAATCGTCAGCGCCACGATGCCCGAGATCGCTACCGCCCCCGCCAGCGCCGCCGCGAACTCACGAAACAGCGCCCCGGTCAGCCCGCCGGTGAAGAAAAGCGGCAGAAACACCGCGAAAAGCGTCGTCATCATCGCCAGGATCGCGACGGAAAGCTCGCGCATGGCGGTATAGGCCGCCTGCATGGGCGATTTGCCCGCGTCGAGGTGGCGCTGCACGTTCTCGACCACGATGATCGCGTCATCCACCACCAGCCCGATCGCCAGCACCATCGCAAGCAGCGTCAGCAGGTTGATCGAATAGCCCATCAGGAACAGGATGAAGAGCCCGCCCACCAGCGACAGCGGTATCGCCACCAGCGGAATCGAGAGCGACCGGACCGAGCCCAGAAACAACAGGATGATCAGCGCCACGATCAGCGTGGCCTGCAGGATGGTCAGCAGCACCTCGTTGATCGAGGCCGCGATCTGTTCGGTGGCGTCATACATCAGCTCCATGGTCATGCCGTCGGGCAGGCTGGCCTGCAGCGCGGGCAACTCGGCCAGCACCGCGGCCGAGACATCCAGCGGGTTGGCGCCGGGGCTGGGAAAAACGCCGATGAAGGTGCCTGGCTCGCCGTCGAAATTGACCACCATATCGGTGTTCTCGGCGGCCAGCTCCACAAAGGCCACGTCATGCAGGCGCACCACTTCGGTGCCCGAGCCGGCAATGGGCAGGGCGCCGAATTCCTCGGGCGTTTGCAGCGTGGAGTCCATCGAGATGGAATAGGTCACAAGCTCGTTGCGTGTGCGGCCCGGCGCGGCCAGGAAGTTGGCGTTGCTGATCGCCTGCGAGACCTCGCCTGCCGTCAAGCCCTGCCCCGCCAGCCGCACCGGGTCGATCCAGACGCGCATGGCGTAGTTGGCCGCGCCCATGACCTGGCTTTCGGCCACGCCCTCGATGGTGGACATGCGCGGCACGATCACCCGCTCGATGTATTCGGTGACCTGCTCGGCGGTCATGGCGGGGTTTTGCACCGCCAGATACATGGTAGCGAAGGTCTGGCCGGTGCCCTTGACGATGTTCGGGTCCAGCGCGCCCGAAGGCAGGCGCGAGCGCACCTCCTGCACCTTGGACATCACTTCGGTCAGTGCGACATCGGGGTCTTGCCCCAGCCGCATGTTGACCGTGACGACCGAGGCGGAGGGCCGCGACTGGCTGGTGACGTAATCCACCCCTTCGGCTGCGGCCACCGCGCCGGCGATGGGGGTGGTGACAAAGCCCTGGATCAGCTCGGCCGAGGCGCCGGGATAAACGGTAGTCACGGTGATGACCGTCTCGTCCACCTCGGGGTACTGGCGGGTCTGCAGGCCCAGGGCCCCCATCAGCCCCACAAGCAGGATCATCAGCCCCAGAACCGTCGAGCCGACAGGCCGCTTGATGAACGGCTCGGAAATGTTCATGGCCGGGCCTCCGCGGCGACCGGCTCGGGCGCGCGGGTTTCGGCCAGATAGACCGGCGCGCGGTTTGAAAGCCGGTTCTGGCCGGACGATACCACCAGATCGCCGGATGACAGCCCATCGACAACCTCGACCACCCCGTTGGAGCGCCGGCCCAGCGTGACAAAGACCTGCCGCACCTCCAGCGCATCCTCGGCGCCGTTCTCGCGGCTGCGCACCACATAGACGAAATCGCCATAAAGGCTGATGGTGACGGCGTTTTGCGGCAGGGCGATCACGCCATCCTCTACAGGCAGGTTGACGCGGATGCGGGCGAACTGGCCCGGGGTGAGGTTGCGCTCGGGGTTTTCGATTGTGGCGCGCACCGCCACCATGCGCGAGTTCGGATCGACGCGCGGATCGATCCCGGTGATCGCGCCGGTATGGCTGTGCGCATCGCCGTCCACGCGCACATCGACACTCTGGCCGATCCGCAGTTCGGGCAGCGCCTGCTCAGGCAGGCTGAAATCCACGCGCATGTCATCGAGATCCTGCAAGGTCGCGATGACGGTGCCAGGGCTTATGTAATCGCCCTGCTCCACCCTCGGCAGGCCGATGGTGCCGCTGAAGGGGGCACGTAGTGTACGCTGGGCGATCACGGCCTCGGCGCGGGCAAGCTGGGCGGTCGCGGCCTCGAACGCCGCCTGCGTCTGATCGAGCGAGACATTCGAGGCCACGCCGCGTTCCTGCAGTTCGCGCTGGCGTTCCAGGTTGGCCCGCTCAAGTGCCAGTTGCGAACGGGCCGCTGTCAGGTCGGCGCTCTGGACCTCGTCATCTAGGCGCAAAAGGACCTGTTCCGCCGCAACCTCGTCATTGGCCACGAAACCCAATTCGCGCACGATGCCCGCAGCCTCGACCGTCAGTTCGACACCCTTGAGCGCATTGATCGTGCCGATTGCCGTGAGAACCGGCTGCCAGGTGATTTCCGCGGCCTCGACCGTCTCGACCGGCAGCGGCTGAACCGGCATGTCGGCCAGGAATTCGGCGATCATCCGGTCACGGAACAGGTTGAACCCGACTAGACCGCCACCGACCACGGCGAGCAGCAAAATGGCGATGACGAAACGCTTGAACATATTCAGAAGGCTCCGGGGAAGAGGTCTTGCATAATGTCAGCGGCAGCTATACCGTCTGGTCGGTAAAGTCAAGGTTGCACTGCCGAGGAGACCACCATGCCCCCAACCCCGCCTCCTGCCGAAAGGAAACGCACGCGGACCCCCGGAGCGACCCGCCAGCGTATTCTTGAGGCGGCCGAGGCGCTGGCGCGTGAGGCGGGGCCGTCGAACCTGTCGCTTGATGCAGTGGCGGCCGAGGCGGGGGTATCGAAAGGCGGGCTTCTTTATCACTTTCCGTCCAAGCTCGCCTTGTTCGAAGGACTGGTCGAACACCATCTGAGCAAGACCGACGACGCCTTGCAAAGCCGCGAACGGACCGGCGCGCCGGATGCCGTGATTTCCGGCTATATCGAACAGTTCCGCCAGGATATGGCCTGTCACAGGCCACCGCCGGCCAGCCTGCTGGCGGTGCTGGTGGAGAACCCCGGCCTGCTGGAACCGGTGCGCCGCCACCAGCGCGATTTTCTGGAACGTATCCGCACCAATGCCGCCGATCCGGAGTTTGCCACCGTGGCCTTTCTGGTGGTCAACGCGCTGCGCAGCATGGAACTTCTGGGCACCGACATGCTCGATGACGACGAGATCACCGACATGCTGGCCTGGCTCGAGGCCCGCCTCGCGCAGGGTTGACCGCCCGCCCCACGCCAGACTCAGCCGATCACGTTGTGTGAGGGCCCATAGGGAAACCCGGTGATGCTCTCGGCGCCGTTCCCGGTGACGATCCGGATATCGTGTTCACGATAGCCGCCCGCGCCGCTTCAACGCGATGCCCCCCCGTTCAAGCGGTCCAGATGCATCATGGTCTCGATGCGGAGCGAAACCGGCGGCGATGTTTGCGGGTAAGGAATATCGATCGCCATGTCGGTGGTAATGCGCTCGACGGTGATCTCCGTGGTTCCCGCGTTGCCGAAGCTCAATCCGGCCTCGCCCATGCGCTGCTCGATCAGGTCAATCAACCCGCGCACGTTGACCCGGCCGTCATCCACTGCGACCTGTCCAAGTGTCAGCTCGGAGGGATCGATGGCCTGGGGCTGCGTGATGAAGCTGATTTCACCTGTTTCGTCAATCGTGTGGGCCGGAAACATGGCCGTGTAGCCGCCATGCGCCGTGAGTAGCTCCCCACTGGGCAGGAATGTATAGGTGACACCGGGCACCACCCATTCCGAACTGTGCACACGTCCGCCTACGCTGAGACGGTAAACGATCCGTTGCTGCCCCTCATAAACCACCGGCGCGGCAAGCCAGAGCGCATCGGGGTCGTCCTGCGGGCCAGGCAGGGGTGGCGCAGAAGGCGGTGCGGGCTGCGGGTCTTCGACCTCGTGGGCGGGAAGAAGCGCCAACTGGGTCCGGTTTTCCGCCCCCTGCCCGACGGACAGCATTGCGCCGGGGTGATCGCCCATCACCATGATCTCGACCGCCCAGCTGTCTCCAACTCCAAGCGCAAGAATCTCGGGGATCGTGCCGTGGCCAAGCCCGCCGCTTGTCGCCTGGCCGAGGGGAGCAAGCGACAGGAACAGCGTCACCGGCGTGTCGCCGTCCTGGGCGATACTGACGCTGTGCTGCGTGCTTTCCCCCTGGACCTGTGTTCCGTGCGAGATCGCAAAACCCGTCACTGCGGGGGGGGCAGCTTCCTCGGGGTCGGGTTGGTCAGGGGGTGAAGGGGCAAGATGCGCCTCGGACAACTCAGGCATTGCCTCTTCCAGCTCCATCACCTCCGTCTCGATGGCGATGGCAATCTCTGTTTCCATGGCTTCGTCGGCAGGCGGGAGACTCTCTTCCTCCGCAAGCGCTTCGGCCTGCTGCCTCAGCGCGTTTTCCCGCGCCTGTGCCTGCACGCTTTCCAGAAAAAGCAGATGCTCGCGCCAGCTGTCCGCGCTCATCAGGGCCAGTTCCTGCTGGAAAGCGATTTCATCGTCCAACCAGGCACGCAGGCGCTCGGGGGTGCGTGCGCTTCCCGTTAGTCCGGCGGCCTCATAGGCATCCTCGATCAGAACCCGGTTCCAGAATGCCTCGAACAAAACCCTTTCGGCGTCAGGATGATCGGCGTTCTCGATGCCATGTTCGCGCCAGACGGCATTGGTAAACACCATGCTGTCATGCGTCAGAAAGCTGCGGAAAAGCTCGGCATCGAACTGGCCGGAGGCGCGGTAGCTGTCCCAGTCGCGGGGCCAGTTTTCGCGCGGGATCGTCTCGCTTAGCCGCGCCCTGGCGGTCTCGAACCCATGTGTGGCGGCGCGATCCCAGACATATTCGCTCAGCCAAAGCCCCGCATCGCGCGCCAGGAACACCTTCCCCAGAAAGGGCACGGCGCGTTTCAGCTCTTCCATGGCCCGTCCCTCGGCAAGCCCGAGGATGGAATCGACCACTGCGGCGGAATCCCCGCGGGCGAGGGCCTGCAAGAGGCGCAGGCGGTCATCCCGCGAGATGAGCGGGTCGAGGGCGTTCGCGGCTTCCGGCGAGGCCGTGAGCGCCTCGAGAAAGACCGTCAGATCGTCGGGGATTTCGGCCCTGGCGGGCATCGCAAGCACAAGCCCGGCCAGCGCGCTGACCCAAAAAAGCCGGCGCGCCCCGGTGCGAGGCGTTTCACGGCGTCGTGGCATCGGGGCGCTCCATCGACATGAGGCACCAGGTAAAGAAGCGATCCCGCGCGCCGAGATCGCCACTTTGCGCAGGCAGAACCACCTGATCGTCGCCGTCAGGCGCAAGCACCATTTCCCGTGCCCCGCGCATGGCGGTCAACAGGCCGCTGGCAAGGGGGTAGCTAGTGGTCAGACCGTGATCGTGGATGGTCACATCCGACACGAAGCTTTGCCCGTTTACCCGCAGGAACATCTGCCAGGGCTCGGCGCTTTCCTCGGGGCCGGTTCTGGGGAAGGAAACCTCGACCATCGTGTCCAGGCAGGTCCAGACCATGGGCAGAAGCGGGCGGTCATCGTCCGCCGCCGGCATCCAGAGCAGCGTGCCATACTCAGCATCAAAATCCCGCCAGCCAAAATCGGGCGCCGCCTCGGGCGCCGACCCGGGCGGTTCCGAAGGCCATGGGAGCGAGGGAGCATCTCCGCCCGGATCGCCAGATGAAAGCAGCGCCCTCAGCGGCGCGAGATCACCGGCATCGATGGCCTCGAACACATAGTGGATGCGGTGCGCCAGAAAGACCCCGATGGATCGCGCCTCGCTCTCGGGTGCGGTTTCAGCACGGATCCACAACTCCCCCATCGAGCGCGAGGTTCGGTCAAAGCCGACGGTGAACATCTCGCCCGTTCCCCAGATATCGACGCCAGCCCGAACGATCTGGAACATAAGCCGTTCCTGCCCGTCGGGAACGCCCGAGTCCGCGCCTGGGGCATCACGTGCAAGGGCGGGTTCCGACAGACCGTGGAAAGCGACAAGGGCCATCGGCAGAGCAAGGATACGAAACCGTGGAAACATCGTGTTTACTCATCTTCCATGAACAGCGCCTGCGGCAGGTCGTGGATTTGCATCCAGCCGAACCAGGCAACATCGGTGGGGCCGGTTTCGTGTTCCCTGACGTGCCAGGAGCCGCCCGCCTCTTCCAGCAGCGTCATGCTGGTGTCGCTCATCATGTCAGCGGCCCACATATCGGCATAGGGGGTGTTTTCCCAGTCGAGCGGCCGCCCATCGGGCCTGCGCACCGTGGCAATGAGGAACGCATGCGCGCCGTATCGCCGCGCCACAAGCGGCGAGAGGTGCACCGGCCGGCCCAACTCGTGCTGCAGATGCCCCGCAACCGCGGCCAGGACGCCCTCGGTTTCCGCCCCCTCGGTGAGCGGCCGGGGGGTCGGCGCGGCCTGCGCCACGGCAGGCGCAGCCTCGGTGAGGATGCTCAGAGCGCGCCGGTAGGCCGTGGCGGCAAAGGCCGGATCGGTGTCAAGAAGCGCATCGCCCAACGCGATCCAACCCTGCAAATGGGTCGGGTCATGGCGCACCGTCAGCCGCCACGCAGCCACGGCCCGCAAGCGGTCCCCTTCGTCCATCGCGGCCTGCCCGGCGGCGTAGAAACGCTGCGCGGCCTGTGCATCATCGTCGGATTGTGCCCAGACCGGCTGCGGGGTGACCCACAGCGCTCCAACCAGGCCGAGTGAAAGGATGGCGGGGTGAAAAAATCGGCGCATGAGTCACAATATCCGTCGTCGAATGAACAGGAACAGGCGATGTGAATAATGAAGGCGGCGGTCCCGGTGGTATGGTAGGCCGCCTGGCGCCGATGGATCAAGTGCCGCATCCGGATGGTCGGTTTTCCGAGAGCCTGCTTCGACGATCACGTCACGCTTTCGAAGTCTCGCCAGCGTGCGCGTGGGCTGACGTCAATGGGGAGTGCAAACTCACACCCCTGCGTGATCTCTGCAACGATACCCGGCCGATGGCGCAATCGCGCTCAGCGACGCCCGGATCGTTTCAGCGCATTGCTCAGAAAATCCCATCCCGCCAGCGCCAGGGTGATCGCGATCACGCCCCCCAGGTCCAGGCGTGGCAACTCCCAGGCAAGTATGCCCAGAAAGGCCACAAGCAACAGAAACGCGAAAAAGGCCAGTACGCGGTCAGACATGGGCCTGCTCCTTTGCATCGACAGCGGCGATCTGCAGCGCCAGCCAGCGCGCGGTGCGCAAGAGCCGGGCGTCGTCGCCGCGCCGCCCGATCAGTTGCACGCCCATTGGCAGCCCGTTTTCGGACTCAAGCAGCGGGATCGTTATCGTCGGTGTTCCGCACAACGTCCACAATCCGTTGAAGATGGAACTGCCAGTGCTTTCCAGCCCCTTGGGGGCCGGACCCGGCGCCGATGGTGCGAGTAATGCATCGCAACGCCCGAATATTTCCGAAAGGCCCGCATACAGTACGTCGGGCCAGTCAAGCGCCGCTATGTAATCGCGCGCCGGAATCGCCTTGCCCGCGTCCATGGCCTGCTGCATGACCTGCGACAGAAGCTCGGGCGCGCGCCGCTCGTAGGAATAGTAGCACTTGGCCATTTCGGCGAAATTGATCCGTTCGCGAATCTCACTGGCTTCGTCGAAGGCATTGGGCAGCAGCGCCTCGAAACACTGCTCTCCCAGCGCCTCGGTCAGCTCTTTCATGGCCATATGGGTTTGCGCATCGGCCTGGTCCCAGCCCGGAAGCCGCGCGAATGCGAACATCGGCTTGACGGGTGGCCTGGATAGCGCCGTTTTCAACAGTCGGGGTGGCGGCATCGGCTCGGTGGCCCGATCCGCCGGGTCGTGGCCGAACAGAACCTCGGACAGCAGCGCGGCGTCTTCGATCGTGCGGGCAAATACACCGAGAGTATCCAGCGAAGGCGACTGGGCAAGAACACCCGTGCGGGGAATCGCGCCAAAGGTCGGCTTGAACCCAACCACGCCGCAATAGGCGGCCGGGCGCGTCACCGAGCCGCCCGTCTGGGTGCCGATCGCCAGCGGCACCATCAACGCGGCCACCGCCGCCGCCGACCCCGAGGATGACCCGCCGGGGGTGTGTTCGGAATTATGCGGATTGCGGGTCTTGCCCGGGTGCAGGAAGGCCAGTTCGGTGCTGACGGTCTTGCCCATGATGATCGCGCCGGCGGCCCTGAGTCTCTGGACGACGAAGGCATCTTCCCCCGGCACCCGCCCGGCGTCGATCGCGGTTCCGTTTTCGGTCGGGATGCGCCGGGTGTCGATGATGTCCTTGAGTGCGACCGGCAGGCCATGCAGCGGCCCCGTCGGGCGGCCCGACGCCCGGTGGGCATCGAGAGCCTTTGCCTGTCGCAGAACATCCTCGCTGTCGAGCCAGGCCCATGCCTGAACCTCTGGGTCGACTTCCGCGATTCGCGCCAGGTATGCCTGCGCCAGGTCGACCGCGCGCAGCGAGCCGTTTGCAAGCCGGTCGCGCATTTCGAGCGCGCCGAGGACCAGTAGGGGGTTTGCTTCTTTCTGCATGTTACCGGCCATAGAACACCTGCGGCAGATGGAACACAAGCTGCGGGAAGTTGTAGAGCAGCACCATGGAGACAAAGACCATGAACAGGAACGGCATGACACCCTTGAATATCTGCATCAGCTCGACATTCGGCGGCGCAATCCCCTTCAGGTAATAGGCCGACATTGCCATTGGTGGTGTCAGGAAGCTGGTTTGCAGGTTCAGCGCCACCAGGATTCCGAAAAACAGCGGGTCGATCCCGAACATCGGCAGCAGCGGCAGGAAGATGGGCACGAAGATGATGATGATCTCGGACCATTCCAGAGGCCAGCCGAGCAGGAAGATGATCCCCTGCGCCAACAGCAGGAACTGAAGCGGGGTCAGGTTCAGCCCCGCGACGAATTCGGCGATCAGCCTTTCCCCGCCCAGATACGAGAAAACCGACGAGAACACATAGGAACCAACGAACAGCCAGCAAACCATCGCCGTGGTCCGCACCGTCAGATAGACCGATTCGCGCAATCGCTGGAAGGTCATCGCCCGATAGGCGACGGCCAGAACCATGCCGCCCAGTGCGCCGATCGCGGCCGCCTCGGTCGGCGTCGCCAGCCCGAACAGGATCGAGCCGAGCACGGCCATGATCAGGAACGCAAGCGGGAAGAACGATGTCAGCAACAACCAGACAAGCCGGAAGAAAGGAACCTCGGGCACCTCCTCCTTCGTCGGTTTCGGCGCGGCACTCGGCTGAAGGATCGAGCGACCGACGACATAGACCAGATAAAGGCCCACAAGCACGAGGCCTGGCAGAAGCGCCCCCGCGTAGAGCCGCACGATCGAAACGCCCGAGGCCGCCGCATAGACGATCAGCATGATCGATGGAGGAATCAGGATCCCGAGCGTGCCCCCCGCACAGATGATGCCGGAGGCGAAGCTGGTATCATAACGCGCCTTCAGCATCGCCGGCAGCGCCAGCAGGCCCATCAGGGTCACCACCGCGCCGACGATCCCGGTCGCGGTCGCAAACAGCGCGCAGGTGATGAGCGCTGCAACGCCCATGGAGCCGGGCACGTTGCGGGACGCGATGTTCAGTGTGGTGAAAAGGCGGTCAACGATATTGGCCCGTTCGACAATGTAGCCCATGAACAGAAAAAGCGGCACCGCGGTCAGAACCTCGTTCGACATCACGGTATAGGTCTGGTTCACGAACAGGTCGAAAACCCTGTTGTTGAAAAACCCGTTTATCCATGTCGAGACACTATCCCAAAGGCCGGCGTCTTCATCCAGCCGGTAATAGCTGCGCCACATCCTACTGGGGTCGAAATAGGCGAAATATCCAAAGAATATGCCCAGGGCCATCAAGGTGAAGGCAATGGGAAAACCGAGAAAGACCAGGAAGATGAAGATGGCGAGCATCGCCAGGGCGACTTGAGGTTCGGTCACTGTCACGGTCAGGGCTCCGGTTGATTTTGTTTTCCGGCGGATCGGGTTACGGCGTCATTTTTCGCTTTCTGACACCTGCTCCATAAGTAGGTCTTCGGTTTCCATCACATCCTCTTCGGCAACGCGCCAGTAGCCTTCGCGCATGCAAAGGACACATCTGAACAACTGGGCTATGCCCTGGATAAAGAGCAGCACCCCGGCGGCAACGATAACCGACTTGAACTGGTAGACCGGTATGCCCGCGGGGCTGTTGATGCTGACTTCGCCATATCCCCAGGACCGCGCCGAATACTTCCATCCCGTAATGACAAGCGCGGTGACGCCGGGAAAGAAGAAAAACAGGTAGAGGACGAAATCCACCATCGCCTGTGTGCGCGGTCGCCAGAGCCGGTAGAGGAAATCACCCCGGACATGCCCGCCCCGCGAAAGGGTATAGGCCCCCCCCATCATGAAAAGCGTCCCATACATGATGAACGAGACATCAAGAGACCACGAGGTGGGAGAATTGAGGACATAGCGCACGAAAACTTCGTAGCTGACCCCGAGCGTCATGAGAATCACAAGCCATCCGAATGTCTTGCCGATCCAGCCCGAAAGCCTGTCAGCGAACTGAATGAACCAGATCATCCTCGTTCCTCTGCCTTTTCGCAATTGCTGCCCGGCACCAGTTTCCATGGTGCCGGGCCTTTCAGGATGTGATGTTTATGAACAGCCTTCAGAGAGCAAGCCGGCCAGGGAAGAAATGCTCGTAGGCAAGCTCGTAGTCGGGCGCATTCATGAGCTCGAAGTAGGTGACTCGCTCGACCCACGCACGCTGGCTGTCCATGATACGCTTGTTGAGCTCGTCCTCTGCTTCAAGCTGCTCGATCATGACATCCCATGCCTCAAGCTGCGCGGCCAGGATGTCCTCGGACGTGCGGTGAATCTGCACGCCGAACTCGTCGCGGATACGCAGCAGGTCGGCCGAATAGTTGTCCATCGCCGTTGCCGTGTTCGAGGTCGAGGCGGCCTCGACACCGTATTTCAGGATCGCCTGAAGATCAGGGTCGAGATCATCGAAGAAATCCTTGTTGAACAGGAACTCGAAGCTCTCCGAAGCCTGGTGATACGAGGACAGGTAGTAGTGATCGGCCACGTCGGGCGAACCGAAGCGAAGGTCCGACGAAGGGTTGTTGAACTCGAACGCGTCGAGCACCCCGCGCTCCATCGCAGGCACGATCTCGCCGCCCGGAAGCTGAGCGACGCTCATGCCCATCGCCTGCAGAAGGTCCGCGGCCAGACCCACGGTGCGATAGCGGAAGCCTTGCAGATCCTCGCGGGTGTTCACCTCGGTCTTGAACCAGCCGAAAGGCTGGGCGAACATGGGGAAGCCCATGAAGCCATAGACGTCGAGGCCGAGACGATCCTGCGTCAGCTCGCGATACAACTCGTCGCCGCCGCCTTGGTAGAACCACGACAGCATCGTGGTGGCCGAGCCACCGAACACCGGGCCGGTGCCGAAGAACGACGCCGCCTTGTGCTTGCCATACCAGTAGACCGGAACCGTATGCGCAGCATCCAGAACACCATCGTGCACGGCGTCCATTACCTGAAAGGCGCCGACGACCGCGCCGGCCGGCAGCAGATCCACCTGCAAGCGCCCCCCCGACATCTGTTCCACCCGTTCGATATATTCACGAGCGAAATCCATCCAGATGTCGGATGCCGGCCAGGACGTCTGCATCCGCACCACAAGCGGCGCCTGCGCAAGAACTGCGGGCGCGGCCAGGCCGGTCGCGGCAGCAGCGCCACCCGCAAGAGCCCCTTTGGTCAGAAACGACCTCCGGGAAACGCCTGTCGGCTTCAGTGCATTGCTTGAATTCGTCATTTTTTCCCTCCCGATAGTGTTTTGGATCAGATCCAAGACAAGAAGCCCCTGCCCTCCTCAGCAGGCACCCCAAGTGAACTCACATTATGTAGTTTTCCGGCTCTTCGCAAAGAAATTAAAACCTGCCTATCCTTAATATGATATTAACCAATTTACCCCCCTGCTCGGCCGGAACGCCGCAGGCGCTTGAAATCTTTTAAGATTCAAAGGCCAAACACGATCTCTCCGCAGATTTTGAGGGCGCGCATGGGGGAGCCGACGTTCCCCGGGGGGCTGCGGCTTGACCGCAAGGCCGCCTGATCTTGACGGCAGATCAAGCATTTTTCACCCCGGACGGCGCCCGCGGCCGGGGAAATGCCAGGCGTTGGCCTGACCGGCCCGTGACGGCGGGTTTTCCGGGCCTCGCAGTAATATTTTCCAGCGCGGCGGGCGGGCCTGTCCTGCCGCTTTCGCCGAATTCGGGGCTGGATTGTGGTCACGCGCCTGACGCACGATTCGGGCGGCGGTCCCGATCAGTTTCAGTTGCAGGCTGGCCAGCGACCGGTCGGCCATCGCCTTACCGATCCAGGCCGTGGCCCGACGCACAGGCTTCCATGGCAACGACGCACCCGTGCCGCGCAGCACGCAAGCCAGTCCCTGACCCGAATCTGCCTGTCGGTGTCAGACGCGCAGGTGCTTCATCTGCCCCTCGGGATAACGCAGCCCTGCGGCAATGCCGGGGCGGAATGCTTCGGAAAGCCTGCCCAGGATGTCGGGCGCGACCTGAAGCTGTGCGGCCGCGATGTTCTCGCGCAGCCATTTGCGCCGGCTGGTGCCCGGGATAGGCACGATATGACCGCCCTGCCCCAGAACCCAGGCAAGCGAAAGCTGCGCCGGGGTGCAGCCGGCCTCTTGCGCCAGCGCATCGAGCTGTTCCACAAGCGCCAGGTTGCGTGACAGGTTTTCAGGGTGAAAACGCGGGTGCGCCCTGCGGCGGTCGGACTCCGCCAGGGCATCGGTATCGCGGATGGTTCCGGTAAGAAAACCGCGACCCAGCGGCGCATAAGCCATGTAGCCCACGCCGAGTTCGGCGCAAAGCGGCAGCACATCGGCCTCGGCATCGCGCGACCAGAGCGAATACTCGGTCTGAAGCGCCGCGATCGGATGCGTGGCGTGGGCGCGACGCAGCGTTTCGGGGGCTGCCTCGCACAGGCCGAGGTGGCGCACCTTGCCGGCCTGCACCAGGTCGGCCATGGCGCCCACGGTGTCTTCGATGGGCACATCCGGGTCTATGCGGTGCGCGAGATAGAGATCGATTTCCTCGACCCCGAGCCGTTTCAGCGAGGCCTCGCAGGCCTGCCTGACGTAATCGGGGTCTCCGCAGACCGCCTGCTTGCCTTCCGGGGTGCGCAGATTGCCGAACTTGGTGGCGATGATCGCCTTGTCCCGGCGGCCCTGCACGGCCTTGCCGATCAGGCTTTCGTTGGCGCCCGCGGCATAGGCATCCGAGGTATCCAGCAGTTCCACCCCGTGGTCGAGCGCGTGCTGCACGGTGGCTATCGCCTCGCCCTCGTCAGGCTGCGCGTAGATGGGTGTCATGCTCATGCAGCCAAGGCCGATGGCCGGCACGCTGAGTTGACCGAACATGCGACGTTCCATGATGGTGTTCTCCCCGATCGGTGTTCGTCCGCGACCTAGCCCGCGAACATGGCGTAGAGGAAACGCACACTGACGATGGCCAGAAACACACCAAAGGCCATTTCAAGCGACCGACGCGAAAGCGCATGGGCCAGGCGCACGCCCAGGTTGGCTGTCAGAACCGTGGTCGGCACGAACAGCATCACCCCCATGAGGGACACATACCCCAGCGCATCCACCGGCAGCCCCGGCTGCCCGAGCCCGGCCAGAATATAGCCGAAGGTGCCGGGAATCGAGATCAGGACACCAATGCCGGCCGAGGTGGCCACCGCCTGATGAATCGCCCGGCCGTGCAATGTCATGATGATGTTGGCGACCTGGCCGCCCCCGATCCCGATCAGCGACGACAGAAGCCCGATCACACCCCCATAGGCGCGCAGGAGCAGGCCGCCGGGCAGGTCCGACGCGATGTCCCAGCGCCTGGTTCCGCTGATCAGCTTGATGGCGTTGACCCCGGCGACGAACACGAACACCCCCATGAACACCGACGGGGGCGCGAACCGCGCAATGCCCGCGCCCAGCACGACCCCCAGCACGATGGGAACCGCCCAGTTGCGAAGCAGTGTCATATCCACCGCGCCGCGCGCCCGGTGCCCCAGATAGGAGCGCACCGAGGTCGGTATGATGATCGCCAGCGAGGTGCCGACGGCAAGCTGCATGCGCACCTGGTCGGCGACCCCCAGCAGGCCGAACACCTCGAACAGCACCGGCACCATCAGGGCACCGCCGCCCACACCGAAAACCCCCGCAAGAACGCCGGTGGCCGCCCCGGCGGCGAGCATGACGCCGGCCAGGATCAGGAAATCGAGCGAGAGCAGATCCATGCATCATGCCTTTGCACTGATGAGGGGCGGCGCCACATATGCTTCAGCCGATCGTGTTGACGAGCTTGCCGAGCGGCCCGATCTCGACCTCGACCCTGTCGCCGGGGCAGAGATACCTTGGCGGCGTAAAGCCGATCGCCACCCCGACAGGCGTGCCGGTGGCGATGATGTCGCCCGGCTCGAGGGTGATGCTGCGCGAGATCGTCTCGATGATCGTCGGGATGTCGAAGATCAGATCCTTCACCACAGCGTCCTGGCGGACCTCGCCGTTGACGCGGGTGATCAGGTTCAGCGCGGTGACATCGCCGATTTCATCAGCCGTGACGAGCATCGGCCCCATCGGGCAGAAGGTATCGGGCGACTTGCCCAGGAACCATTGCTTGTGGGCATTCTGTGTCTCGCGCGCGGTGATGTCGTTGATCACGACATAGCCATAGACATGATCATAGGCATCGGCCCGGCTTATGCCGCGACCACCCCGGCCGATCACGACACCCAGCTCGCCCTCGTAATCGAGCGTGCCGGTAGGATCGAGCCGGCTGTCGACAACGGTGCCGGGGCCAGTGACCGAGGTCGGTGCCTTGGTGAAGACGATCGGCAGTTCCGGAACATCCTGCCCGCCCGAGGTCTGGTCGAAGCCCGAATTCTGAAACTCTTTCGCATGCTCGATATAGTTCTTGCCGACGCAGAAGATGTTCTTGCGCGGGCGTGGGATCGGGGCAAGCACGGTGTATTCACCTTCAGCGAGCGGCTTTGCTTCGCTGCTGGCGAGTGCCTTGGCGATTTCGGATTTCAGCTTTGCTCCACCCTCGATGATCTCGATGACCGTGTCGGGGAACTCTTTGCCCAGGGCGCGCAGCAAGATGACGCCCTCGTCCGTCATCACTCCGGCTCGCGGTCCGTCGCCGGAGTCGATAGTCAACAGGCGCATTTCTTGAATCTCCTTTTTGCTTTTTTAGTAGATGTCGCCCTTGGATCGGCGTTTTTTCAACAGTTTGAGGACTGGCGAAGCCAGCAGCATCGCGAACAGGAGCACCCAGAGAACATTCCCGATATTCGATGAGAAGAAGATCATCGGATCCCCTCCCGATATGCGCATGGAAAGCAGAAACGAGCGCTCGAGAAGCGGGCCCAGGATCACCCCGATCAGGATGGCCGCCACATGATAGCCGGTCTTGCGGGCGACATAGCCGATCAGGCCAAAGCCCACGGCAATGGTCAGGTCCGCGATGAAACTGCGCGGCACGAACGCGCCCACCAGCGTGAACGCCACGATCGTGGGCGCCATGTAGTAGTTCGCAACGATCGTGATGCGCGAAAGGTAGCGCGTCAGCGGAAAAAGCGTGATCAGCATGAAGATGTAGGCGACGAACATCGACATGATCACGCCATAGGCCAGCATCGGGTTCTGCATGAACAGGCGCGGGCCGAAGGGCACGCCGTGAAACTGCAGCACGATCATCATGACCGCCGCGGTGCTGCCGCCCGGAATGCCGATCGCCAGAAGCGGAACCAGCGTGCCAGTGGTTACACCGTTGTTGGCCGCTTCAGGCGCCACGACACCCTGTTCGTGGCCGGTTCCGAATTTTTCGGGCGTCTTCGAGAAAACGCGTGCCTGCTGGTAGGCGACAAAGGCCGCAATCGATGCCCCTGCCCCCGGCATCACCCCAATCACCAACCCCAGAACGCTGGTCCAGATGATCAGGAACCAGTGCTTGAAGGCATCCCCGATATTGTGCAGGGCCTCGCGCCAGCTGGGCGTGACGCTCTTGCTGTGGCCCGCGGCGATGGATTTCTCCTCCAGCATGATCAATGCTTCGGATATCGCGAAAAGGCCGATCAGCGCCGGCACCAGCGGGATGCCGTCGAACAGCTCCAGTATCCCGAAAGTGCCGCGCGGGGTGGCATAGATATGGTCGGCGCCCATCGCGCCCAGCATCAGCCCGAAGGCGCCCGCGATCAGGCCCTTTATCATGTCCTGCGCGGCGATCGCGGCGATCAGCGCCAGGCCGAACAGCATCACGACCACCATCTCGACCGAGCGGATGTAGAACCCCACCTGCGACAGATAGGGCAGCACGAAAAGTGTCAGCGCCGAGGTGATCAGCCCCGCAAGGATCGACGCCACGAAGCTCAGCGCAAGCGCCCGCGAGGCAAGCCCCTTGCGCGACATCGGGTAGCCATCGAGCGTTGTGGCCGCAGCACCGCCCGTGCCGGGAATGTTGAGCAGGATCGCCGGCACGCCGCCGCCCAGGTGGCTGGCGCAATACAGCGCGACCATGAAGGTCAGCGCGATATCGGCTTCGAACGCCAGGGTCAGCGGCAACAGCATGATGATCGTGTTATGGGCGGCAAAACCGGGGATCGCGCCCATGATGATGCCGATGAACACGGCGGGAATGATCACCCACCACATCGACGCGGAATAGAGGAACAGCTCCAGTAGGTTGCCAGCAGTCAGTTCCATGTCGCGACCACCATGGTGACGAGGTTTTCAAACGGCCCGCGCGGAAAGCGTGTGCCAAGGATGACGATGAAGAAGAGCCACCCCGAGATGGCGGTGACGAATGCGAAAATGGCCGCCTTGCGGAGCGATCCAATCCCCCCCAGCAGGCTGCCCGCAAACAGGAACGCGAATGTGGTCAGCGTGAACCCCGCGTGACGCACCACCAGCAGATAGGCGAAAATCAGCGCCACGAAGCCGATCCGTCCCATGCGCCCTTCTCTCGGGCCGAGCAGCGAGCTGAATTCCCATTCGGCGCGCCCGGCGAAATGCAGGAGTGCGGTGCGCAGGAACAGGATGACGCACAGCCCGACCAGGAGCGCGGCAAGAAAGAAGCCGCTGCGCTGCGCCTCGGGCGGGAAATCCCATACCGAGTAAACATAATACCCGGCATAGAGCGTTCCGACGACCGGGATCAGAAGGTCTGCCCCGACCCTCTTGCGGGCGGGCTTGTTTTCCTCAGACATGTTTCCACCGTGATGCCAGGGGGCGGCAAAGGGGGAATGCCCCCCTTTGCCGGAGTTCGCCGCCGATCAGGAGCCGGTCAGCAGGTCGCGATAACGCCGGGCAAGCTCGGTCGTGGCCGCGGCGCTGGCCATCGCCCGCGCCTCGTCGCCCGGATCGATGAAGACCGTGGGAACACCCGCAGCCTCCACCGCGGCGGTGTAGTCGGGATCGGCCAGCGTGGCCTCCATGCTTTCCACCAGGGCGGCGATCCGGTCGGGATGCGCGTCATAGGCCGCGCGATGCACGCCCCAGGCGCGCGACGAGGTCAGCTCGGGGATCGAGGTGCCAAGCGCGTCGTTGACCGTCGGTGCGTTGTCCGTGCCCTCGGGGGCCACGTTTTCATCAGCGAAGAGGCCCAGGACATGCGCCTGATCGTCCAGCACGATGGTGTTCGTCACCGGCAGCGCCGCGCAGTCGGTTTCCTGCGTGATGGCAGCCATGGCGGTGGGATTGCCGCCGCCGTAGGGCACAAGCACGATCTCCATTCCCATGGCCTCGCCCAGCGCCAGCATCCCGATCGAGGCCGGGTGCGGCAGGCGGCTGGTGGCCACGGTGATGGGCCTGCTCCGCCCCAGCTCGACCAGCTCTTCCAGGGTGCGGATGGGGCTGTTCGGCCCGACCCAGACGGCCATTGGCTCCGACAGTGTCTGCTGGATGAAGACGATGTCGCGGCCGACCTCGATGCCGGTATCCTGAAGCGCCAGCATGATGATCTCGGGGCCGAGATTGGCGAAGAGCAGCGAATAGGCATCTGGTTCGCGGTCCATGTAGAATTCATAGCCGACCTGCCCCGCCGCACCGGGGAAGTAGCCGAACTGGAAATTCGTGTTCAGGTGCTTGCCCCAGACCGAGGTGAAGGCCCGCGCGTCACGGTCGGCGCCGCCGCCCTCGCCGGTGGGGATCACGATATCGATGTTTCGCGAAGGGTAGTCTTGGGCGAACGCCTTGCGAACCCCCGTAAACCCGCCGAGGCCGGTTGCCGCCACGGCTGCGCCCGATGTCCTGAGAAACGAGCGGCGCCCGATCAGACCCGGCGCCCTGGTGATAAGTCTCTTTGTCATGTTTTCCTCCCATCGGCCCGACCCGAAGGCGGGCTTTGCTCCTCTGCAGTCTCAGGCTTCCATTGGACACCCAATAAGTCAACCAAATTCTGCATTGATCAACCAAATCGCAGCGATCCTAAAGGAAACCCCAAAATGGGTGAATTGCGTCACGACGCCCCGCGCCCCTTCCGCAGGGCACGGAGCGTATCGGCGGCAAGGATCAATCCCCGGTGTAGATGGCCTCGGGCTGCTCGTAGAAGGCCTGAAGGATGTGATAGACCTTCAGGTAGTTCTTCTGCTGGAACGAGGCATGGGAAATCCCCTCCATGACCGTGAACTGCTTGTTAGGATGCGGCAGCCGGGCAAAGAATTTCAGCAGGTCGTCGACGCTGGCGATCCCGTCATACTCGCCGCGCATGATCAGCGTCGGCATGGTCAGCTTGTCGGGGTCGTTCAGCGGCAGGCGCGAGCACATGTCCACATAGGTGCCCGTGGGCATCGAATCGTCGAGCGCCAGAATGGCGTCGGCAAAGGCATTGATGACCTTGTCTTCCGCGGTGCCCGGGTGATCCCTGTTGAAGATCGAGAACACGAAGTCCCGGTCGATCGGGCGGCGCTTCATCGCGCGGAACTGCTCTAGTTTTTTCTTGCGATCAGCCAGTGTCGGGCTGCCTTCACCTGTCCAGACATAGGCATCGAGAGCGATTTTTGCCACGCGTTCAGGGTGGCGTTCGGCGAAGGCCGCGGCGCGCAACGCGCCCGAGGAAATCCCGTAAACCAGGAACTCCTTGGCGTCGGTTGTTTGCATGATGTAGTCGGTGGCCGCCGCCAGATCGTCGGCGCCGTCGGCGATGTTGGACGTGATTTCGCGGTGCTTGTCCGACCGGCCGTAGCCTTCCATGTCCACACACCAGGCGTCGTAGCCCTGTGACACGAAGTAATCCATGGCAGAGGAGAACGGGCGCCCAGCCACCTGAAGGTCAAAGGTCGGCTGCGAGGCCATGGAGGAGCCATGCACGAAAAGTATGGTGCCTTTCGGTGCGCCGCCGGGTGTTTTCTTGTTCCACAGGAACAGGTTCACGTCGCCCTTCTTCGTCCAGTGCTCGGTGCCCTCATACGTCCGCGCATCATCGGTTACAGCCATGTTTCACTCCTCCATCCGTAGCTTGTTGTCTGATTTGGCAAAGCACCAATTGGCGGCCAATTGGTAAGCAAATGGTCTCGCAATCGCGAAATATATACGTCATTGGTTCACTCAAGTTCAACACGAATTGGCAATTGGCTTGCAATTTTTTCATCAAATGCGTTACTTGAAGAGACAGCCCGCGCAGATTGCCGGAAGCCGGAATGAAAACCGCCATCATGACCCAGAAGCCTTCGCATTCATCCGACCTCAGCACTGTGGAGGCGCGGATATTCGACATTCTGGACAAGCCCGAAATGCAGCCAGGCACCCGCCTGCCCACCGAGAGGTCGCTTTCCGAAGAGTTGGGCGTGTCGCGCAATACCGTGCGCCGGGTCTTCGCCCGGCTCGAGGCATCGGGCCGGGTCGTGCGGATCATCGGCAGCGGCACCTATGTTGCCAAGGCGTCCACGCCCCCCCTGGCCGACGCCGGTGCCGCGACACGGGATTTCAGCCCTCAGGAAATCATGGAATCCCGCCTGCTGATCGAGCCCCGCTTTGCCACGCTGATCGTAATGAATGCCAACAGCGCCGATATTGCCGCGCTGGCCGACGCCCTGGCGCGGGCCGACGATGCGCCCGACTTCGCCTCGTTCGAACTCTGGGACGGCCGCTTTCATCAGCTTCTCGCCGACGCCACGCACAACAAGCTGCTCGTCGAGGTCTACAAGATCATCACCCTGTCGCGCGAGACTGCGGAATGGGGCGACCTCAAGCGCGGCAGCATCACCGATGAGCGGCGCGCGACCTACAAGCGCGAGCATCGAGATATCCTCGAAGCCTTGCAGACACGCAATGCCAAGCAGGCCGAGCGTGCGATCACCGTGCACCTTCAGACAGTACGCGACAACCTTTTCGGGTTCTGAACGGTTGGCGCCGGGCTGCGCTGCCCCGATTGGCGGCACCCCGGGCCTGCGGGCGCTGCAGCTGCGCGGCCATGCAACCGGCCGCGCTTGACAGTCAAAGACGATGCTTTCTATTATTATCGACAGTAATGAAAAATAACGAGAATATTTCGCTGCTCCGTGCCCGGCCTGCCGCCCCTGTCACGGCAAACGGCCCTCGGCGATGCCACACCGAGGCGCACCCGCCCGCCGAAACGCCTTGAGCCCACCGCTCACCCCTTCAGATAGCGAGCCCCGACATGACCAAACCAGCCTTCACGATCACCTGTGTTGCCTCGGACAGGACGCGCCCGCTTGCCACGGGGGAAGTCAACGTGCCCGGCGCGCAGCTTGATTTCCGCTTCGGCGAGCCGGAAGCGATCTTTCGCGAAGCGCTCAACAACGCATCCAGCGAAATCACCGAACTGTCGATGTCGAGCCACATCATCACCACCGCACGCGGCGATGCCCGGTATGTCGCGGTGCCGATTTTCCTGTCGCGCGCGTTCCGTCACTCGGCGATCTTCGTGCGGGCCGAGGCCGGGTTTTCATCGCTGGCCGATCTGAAGGGGGCGAATATCGGGGTGCCGGAATACCAGCAGACCGCCGCCATGTGGGTGCGGGGCATGATGAGCCAGGCCGGCGTCGCGGCATCGGATGTGACATGGCATGTCGGCGGCCTGAACGCGCCGAGCCAGGGCGAAAGGATCAAGATATCGCTTCCCGACGACATCAAGGTCAACACTCTGTCAGGCGCCGACACGCTGAACGAGATGTTGCTCTCGGGGCGGCTTGATGCGATCATTTCGCCACGTGTGCCCGATGGCCTTGTGCGCGGTGACAGGCGTGTGGCGCGGCTCTATCCCGATCTGAAAGCTGCCGAAACGGCCTACTACAAGGAGACGGGCTTTTTCCCGATCATGCACGCGCTGGCGGTTCGCAAGGATGTCGCCGAAGAACACCCCTGGCTGCCCGAAGCGCTTTTCACCGCCTTCACCGCCGCGAAACGGCAGCGGCAGGAGGAAATGGCGATGACGAACGTGTTGCGGGTTTCCCACCCCTGGAGCGTCCATGACTTTACCGAGGCAATGCAGCTTACCGGTGGCAACCCCTGGCCCTACGGTTTCGCCCGCAACCGCGACGAACTAGAGGCGATGACACGGTTCATGCAGGCCGACGGCACTGCCAGCCGCAAGGTGGACCCCGAAGAGCTGTTCCACCCCTCGACCCTCGCGCTCGTGGAATGACCCCGGAGAAAGGATGCTGAAAGGATGACAATGCGTGCAGGTATCGGCCAGCCCCTCCCGCGGTCCGAGGATCAACGCCTGCTCACCGGGCGGGGGCGATATGTCGATGACATCTCGTCAGGGCGCGAGGCCTTCATGGCGGTTGTGCGCGCGCCCCACGCAGCCGCGCGGATCACCGGGATCGATATCGCGGAGGCCGAGGCCTTTCCGGGTGTGCTGGCGGTGCTGACCGGCGCCGACCTGGTTGCCGATGGTATCGGCACGCTGCACACGATAGTGCAGCGTCACAAGCGCGACGGCTCCCCGATGGAACGGCCGCCCTTTCACCCGCTGGCCGTGGAGCAGGTCCGTTTCGCCGGCGAGGGTGTGGCGGTCGTGGTTGCCGAGACCATGAACGCGGCGCGAGACGCCGCCGATATGGTGATGGTCGATTACGAGCCGCTCGACGCCGTGACCAGCGCCGAAACGGCGCTGGAGCCGGGCGCACCGGTCGTCTGGCCGGGCCTTGTGGAGGACAACATCTCATTCGTCTTCGAGGCCGGTGACAAGAACCGCGCCGATGCCGCTTTCGCTAAGGCCGATCATGTGACCACGCTCGATTTTCGCGTGACGCGGGTTTCGGCCAACCCGCTGGAGCCACGCAACGCCATAGGAAGCTACGACCCCATCGAAGAACGCTACACCCTGGTTTCGGGTGTGCAGATCCCGCACAAGATCCGCAGCGAGATCGCCGAGAACACCTTGGGCATCGACCCGATGCGCCTGCGCATCATCGCCCCCGATGTGGGCGGGGCCTTCGGCATGAAGGGCAGCCCCTTTCCTGAACATGTCCTGGTGCTCTGGGCGTCCCGTCGCCTTGGCCGGCCAGTGCGCTGGACCGCGACACGCTCGGAATCCTTCCTGTCGGATTTCCATGCGCGCGACAACTTCACCACCGTGTCGCTTGCGCTGGACAAGGCAGGCCGTTTTCTCGGCCTGAAAGTGCGCACCAAGGCCAATCTCGGGGCCTATCTCGGGTTCAACACGCCGCATTCGCCCACGAACAACCTTGGCGGCCTGTCGGGGGTCTACACCACGCCGGCGATCCATGCCGAGGTGCTGGGCGTCCATACCAACACCCAGCCGACCGCGCCCTACCGTGGGGCCGGCCGTCCGGAGGCGACCTACGCGATCGAGCGCGTCATAGACCTGGCGGCAGAGGAGCTTGGCATGGACAGGGTGGAACTGCGCCGCCGCAACCTGATCCCGGCTTCGGCCATGCCATATGACACCGGGTTCCTGTTCGTCTATGACACCGGCGAATTCGAGCGGAACATGGATGCCGCGCTCGATGCCTCGGACTTCGCCGGGTTCGAGGCCCGCAGGAAGGCCTCGCAGGAAAAGGGGCTGCTGCGCGGCATCTCCCTGGTCAACGCGATCGAGATTGCCGGCGGGCCGTTTGGTGCCACAAATGAAGAGGGTGCCGAGATCCGCTTTGACCCGGGCGGCGGCGTCACCCTTCTGATGGGCACGCAAAACCACGGGCAGGGCCATGAAACTGCCTTCCGGCAAATGGCCGTAGAGTTCCTGGGGGTTGCGCCCGAGAATGTCCGGGTGGTTTCGGGCGATACCGACGCGGTACGCCACGGGCGGGGCACCTTCGGGTCGCGCTCGGCCATGGCGGGGGGGCTGGCCCTGCGCCGCGCGTCCGACAAGCTTCTGGCCCGTGCGAGAAAGCTCGCCGCGCACCTGCTCGAAACCGGGGAAGAAGAGATCGATTTCGATGCCGGCACGTTCCGGGTGCGTGGCGCAAACCGCAATATCCGCATCGAAGAGGTGGCGCGCGCCTCCTACATTCGCGGGCGCTTCCCGATCGATTGGGAGATGGGCCTGGGAGAGCAGGCCATCGTCATCCCGCCCGAGGCCAATTTCCCCAACGGCGTGCATGTCTGCGAGGTCGAGGTGGACCCCGAGACCGGGCAGGTCGCGATCGTGAACTATGCGGTCGTCGATGATGTGGGAACAGTGGTCAATCCGCTTCTGGTCAAGGGGCAGATTCACGGCGGCGTGGCGCAGGGCATCGGGCAGGCCGTAGGCGAGGAAATCGTCTTCGACGACTCGACCGGGCAGCTTCTGACCGGCAGCTTCATGGATTACCAGATGCCGCGCGCGACCGATCTGCCGATGATCGGCGTGATCTCGAACCCGGTGCCCAGCACCAATAACGCGCTTGGCATCAAGGGCGCGGGCGAAGCCGGGGCTGTCGGGGCGTTGCCGGCCTATATGAACGCGGTGATCCACGCGCTTTCGCCGCTGGGTGTGCGCCATCTCGACATGCCCGCAACGCCGTGCAGGGTATGGCAGGCCATTCAGGAGGCGCGCGAAGCAAAGGGGTGAAGTAGCTGCCGCCTCGGCCACGGTGGGGCGCGGCGTCTTGTGTGCCTGGCAGGCAGTAGACAAGCCGCATTATCTCGTGGCGTTGGAAAATCATTCCCTACACTACAGCCGATCACGAGGCGCAGAGGGCCGCGCCCGACCTTGGGTGGGCGCTGTGCGGCGATACTTCGGAACGCAACGCTAAAAAGCATGAATGCCGCCAGTGCATTTCGGGACATCGCCGAAGCGCCCACCCGGGGGGAAGGGCGGGCGCGGCCCGGGCTTGCAGCCCGCGCCAGGGCTTGGGCCGGCGTGGCGCAGAACACCTTTCCAGTGCTGCGCCGGCAAATGCTTGGGCTCGTAGTTCTTCAGCAGCCTGACAAAGCAATTTCAAGTCAGATGGGATCACCTGGCGACTCGGAAATCGCTACAAGTCAGGAGGTTACAGCCATTCGGTATTTCAACGAAAACCGAATGATTTCATGCGTAATGCCGGAAGATGCGGGCCAGATCCTCGCCGGAGGCCGTGCCATCGGCAAGCGCAAGCTGCAGCAGCAGCCGCGCCTTCAGCGCGCCCAGCCCACCGCCGTGCACAAGGCCCCGCCGCAGCAGGTCGATCTCGGAACCTTCGAACCCATAGGTGCGCTCGAAAACGGGGCCTTCGGCAACCCGCGTTGACAGGACCACGGGCATCTGTGCCGCAAGGGCCTCCAGCGGCCCGGCAACGGGCTGCGGCACATGCCCTGCCCCCATGGCCGCGATCACCGCGCCGCGATAGCCCAAGTCTGGCAGCGCCGGCAACATCCGGCCATCGTCGCCCAGGCCGATCTGCACAAGGGCAACCGGCGGCGGCACGGCATCGGGGGGCAAGCTGAACACCGGGCGGGCCGGAAGCCGCAGCTGTTGTTGAAAGCGCCCCTCGACCACATGCCCGACAGGCCCGAAAGGCGCCGAGGTAAACGCGTGCGGGCGCCCGGTATGCCCCTTGCGCACGAAACGCGCGGCGTGGACTTCATCGCCAAGCACGACCAGAACCCCGGTATCGCGCGCGCCACTGGCCGCCACACTCACGGAGGCCAGAAGATTGGCCGGGCCATCCGCCCCGGCGGCCTGGGCACCGCGCATCGCCCCGGTGACGACGACCGGCGCCCCCACCTGCAACAGGCAATCCAGCACGAAGGCGGTTTCCTCGATCGTGTCGGTGCCCTGCACGACGACCGCCCCCGCCGCGCCTGCGGCCAAGGCCGCCTCGATCTCGGCCGCGACCCTGATGAGATGCGTGATCCCGAGCGAGGCGCCAGGCATCTGAAACGGCGAGGCCACGGTGACATCGGCCACCTCGCCCAGCCCCGGCACCGCCGCGACCAGGTCGGCCCCGGAAAGCGACGGTGCGATACCGCCGGAGGCATCGCGGGTCATCGCAATGGTGCCGCCAAGGGCAAGAACGGCCACCCGACCGCCGGGCTGCCGATCTGCCGCCTGATCTGGGGCGCGGTCCTGTTGCTGCATGACGTTTCCGGCCTCTTTCACGTGATCTGCGCAGGCGTGCCGGGCTTAACCTTCGGCGACAACTTCCTGGCGCTGGCCGCCCAGGCCGTCGATGCCGAGTTCAACCACATCGCCGGGCGCAAGATAGCGGGGCGGCTTCATGCCAAGGCCGACACCCGGCGGCGTGCCGGTCATGATGATGTCGCCGGGATGCAGGGTGAAGAACCGGCTGAGGTAACTGACCAGGTGCTGCACCCCATACACCATCGTCGCGGTCGATCCGTTCTGCATCGTCTTGCCATTGACGGTCAGCCACAGGTTCAGTGCCTGCGGGTCGGCCACCTCGTCACGGGTAACGAGCCAGGGGCCGACCGGGCCGAAGCTGTCGGCGCTCTTGCCCTTTGTCCACTGGCCGGAATGTTCCATCTGCCAGGCCCGTTCGCTCACATCATTGGCCACGGCATAGCCCGCGACATGGGCCAGCGACCCGGCCTCTTCGACGTGGCGGGCCCTTTGCCCGATGATGATGGCCAGCTCTACCTCCCAGTCGGTCTTTTCAGACCCTTTCGGCACGATGATCGGATCATTCGGGCCGGACAGTGCCGAGGTCGCCTTGAGAAAGGTGATCGGCTCGGGCGGCACCTGGGCGCCGGTTTCCGCCGCGTGATCCGAATAGTTCAGCCCGATGCAGATGATCTTGCCCGTTCCGCCGACACAGGGGCCAAGGCGTGCGCCCTCGGGCAGCGCGGGCAGCGCCGCCGGATCGATGCCGCGCAGCATGTCCAGGCCGACATCGGAAAGCACCTGCCCGGCAATATCTGGCACCAGGCCCGTCAGATCGCGCGCGCGCCCCTCGGCGTCGAGCATTCCGGGTCTCTCCTGCCCCGCGGGGCCCCAGCGAAAAAGCTTCATACCTGTATCCTCATCCGTGCATTCAGGGCCCTGCGCCCAGCTTCAAGACGGCTGCCCGCATCCAAGGCCGCAGCCGCGCGGACCCCTGGCCAACATTCGTTGCGACCATATTTCATCGTTGATTATCATGTAAACCTAGGAAACTTTGCTTACTATACTTTTTGCCGGACAGCCCAAACCCGTCAGGAGAAAACCATGGCAGACGAGATGCTTGCCGAAACCCTGCGGGACAGGCTGCCACGCCTATTCGCGGCAGGCGTAGATTACAACGATGTCCAGATGCTTCTGGCGCGTATCACGCGAATAGCTGACTGGCCCGGTGAATGGGAGCGATTGGCGCGCGAACGCGAAACCCACGGCCTGGCCGCAATGGAGGCGGGGCGGCATGTCTCGGCGGGGGCGGCGTTTCAGGCAGCGGCGCTGTATTACCACTTTGCGCAGTTCGTGCTTTTCGACGATCTGGCGCGCAAGCGGCGGCTGCAGCAGTTGCAGGCCGATGCCCATCGGCGGGCCGCCCGCTGGCTTTCCCCCCCGGCCGAGGAAATCGCCATTCCGTTCGAGGGGATCCATTTTCAAGGCAACCTGCGCATCCCGCAAGGGGCGCCAGGCCCGGCGCCATGCGTCTTGCTCAATCCAGGGGCCGACTCGACCAAGGAAGAGTTTCACACGCTCGAGAACGAGTTTCTGCGCCGCGGCCTGGCGACCTTCAGCTATGACGGGCCGGGACAGGGGCTGACATGGGACGCCATGAAGCTGCGCCCCGATTTCGAGCGTCCGATTGCGGCAGTGATCGACCGGATCGCGCGGCACCCTGCCATCGCCCCGGAACGGATCGGCATTTGGGGGCGCAGCCTTGGCGCCTATTGCGCGTTGCGCGGGGCGACCGACCCGCGCCTTCGCGCCTGTGTCAGCATCGGCGGATTCTACGCGATGGGGCCAGCATGGCCGCGTATGCCCCGCGGCACGACAGAATCGCTCGGCCATGCTTTCGGCGCGCGTGACCCCGACGAGGCCGCTGCACTGGCAGCGCATTATACACTCGAGGGGGTGCTGGGCGCGGTCTCCTGCCCGGTGCTGATCGTGCATAGCGGACAGGATAATGTCTGCCCGGTCGAAGACAGCCACAGGATGGCGGCCGAGCTGGGCGGAAAGGCCGATCTCGCGATCTTCGCCGAAGGTAATCACGTGTGTGACAATATCCCCTACAGGGTCCGCCCGCTCATGGCCGACTGGCTTGCCGAGAAGCTGGGCGCCCCGCCCCGCGCGCAGTGATCGCCAGCAGCGGGGCACGACGGTGCGCGAAGAAATCCATACCTCCAGCGCAGGCGGCAGCGGGGCAGACATCCTGTCGAGCAAGGGGCAGAAAGCTTGACAGAAAACAATATCATCGATAAAAAATTATACTCTAGATTACAGGGAAAACCTGTAACAAGAATGAAAGGGAGGGAAATTCACAAATGACACGACCGATTTACGCCATTGCCTTCGCGGCGGCCGTTGCAGCGTTTCCGGCATCCGCGCAGGAAGTTCTGCGCGCGCAGACGACCTTGCCGACGCAGCACACGCTGTCACAGAGCTTCATCAAGCACTTCATTGATGTGGTAAATGCCGACGGCACGGTTCAGATCAACCTGCTTGGCGGGCCCGAGGTGAACCCCCAGGACCGCGCGGTGCAGGCGCTGGAACGCGGCCTGCTTGATATCCTGTGGACCCCGGCTGCCTTCATGACCGGTCAGGTGCCCGAGGCCCAGTCGATGATGCTGCAGAATGTCGGCATCGATGAATTGCGCTCGAACGGTGCCTTCGACCATTACGCCGGCATCTTTCGCGAAAAAGCGAACGGGCACTTCCTGGCCTGGAGCGAAACCAGCGCCGGCTATTACCTCTACCTGACATCCGAGCCGGCACTAGACGACGATGGCGTGGTCGATCTGACGGGCCTGTCCATGCGTTCGACCGGGGCCTATCGTCCGATCATCGAGGCGCTGAACGGCTCGCCCGTTGCCATTCCGGCCGGTGATGTCCCACAGGGGCTTGACCGCGGGGTGATCGATGGTTTCGGCTGGCCGACCGTCGGACTCGAATCGATCGGGCTTCAGGAATCCGTCAACTATCGGGTCGAGCCGCCGTTCTACCACCTGGCCAATGTCGTCCTGGTCAACCAGGACAAGTGGGAAAGCCTCAGCGACGAAGCCCGCGAGCAGCTCAGCCGCATCGCGCTTGAGTATGAGCAGGCGTCGATCGTGGAAATGAACGAGATGGGCGAGGCCGACGTCGCCGCGGCCGATGCCGCCGGAGTGCAGGCCGTCCGCATGGAAGGCGAAGCGGCAGATCGCTACCTGTCGGTCGCATTCGAGGCGATGTGGGACAACGTGCGCGGCAATGTGGGCGATGAAACCACCGAGGAAATGCGGGCACTGATCTACAGGGCCGACTGATCACGGAAACCGTTCCGGGGCGCGCGCCATGTGGCGCGCGCCCTTTGCGTATCTGTTCATCAACCGGACGGTTTGATCATGCTGGCTATCCTCGGCCGCGCCTATGCGGGCCTCATAAACGGGCTTGCGGCCCTTGCCGCACTGCTTGTCGTCGTGTCCATCGGGCTGGTCATTGCAAATGTCGCCTCGCGCGCAATGGGGTATGGGTCGTTTCAGGCCACGATTGCTGCCGTTGAATACATCCTGCTCTACTTCACGCTGTTGAGTGCGCCATACCTTCTGCACAACCGCGGGCACGTGATGGTGGACATGGTCATCAAGAACCTGTCCGGCCTGCCCAGGCGCCTGCTTGAATCGGTGATCTACCTGATCGGGATCGCGGTCTCCGGGATCTTCGTGGTGGTCAGCGTGCAGATCATGCGTGACGCGATCGCGCGCGGAACCTTCGATGAGCGCTCGGTCGACTTGCCCTACTGGCTGCTCTACGCGGCGTTTCCACTGTGTTTCGGGCTGCTGCTGATAGAGTTCGCGCGCTATCTGCTGACCTCGCGCAGCCTTTATGACACCCGGGATTCGAGCGAGGGCCTGTGATGATTCTGGAATGGTATTTCGCGCTCGGCCTGCTGATATCGCTGGTGGTGGGCCAGATGATGCTGGGCGTCCCGGTGGCCATCGCCTTCATGGCGGCGAACCTGCTTTGCGCCTATCTTTTCATGGGCGACACTTTCGCATTCTATCAGGTGGTCGACAATTCGACCTCGCTGATCACCCGCTTTCAGCTTGCGCCGGTGCCTTTCTTCATCCTGATGGGGGCGCTGTTTTTCTATTCAGGCATCGCGCAGCGGGTCTTCACCACACTCGATCTGCTGCTCGGACGTATTCCAGGGCGGCTGTGCTTTCTGACCGTGGGCGGCGGCGCGCTGTTCTCGACGCTTACCGGGTCGAGCATGGCAAACACCGCGATGCTGGGGTCGATGATGGTGCCCGAGATGGAGCGCCGCGGCTATCACTGGCGGATGTCACTGGGGCCGATCCTGGGCACCGGCGGACTGGCCATGATCATTCCCCCCTCGACGCTGGGCGTCTTGCTGGCAACAGTGGCCGGGCTGGACGTGGGGCGCTTCCTGATTGCGGGCATCTTGCCCGGGCTGGTGCTCGGGCTGCTCTATACGCTTGTCATCGTCGGGCAGGTCTGGCGCAATCCCTCCTATGCACCGCAATACGAGGTCGCACCCGTTCCACTCAGTGAAAAGCTCTGGGCCGCCCTGGTCAATCTCGTGCCCATGGGGTTCGTGGTGTTCATGGTGGTAGGGTTGATCCTGCTGGGGATCGCCACCCCGACCGAGTCGGCCGCTTTCGGGGTGCTCTCCATTCTGATCCTGATGGCGGCATTCCGGGTGCTGTCATACAGGGCGCTGCACGATGCCCTGCTTTCGACTGTGAAGATCGGCGGCATGGTGTTCTTCATCATCCTGAATTCCAGCATCTTCAGCCAGCTTCTGGCCTATTCGGGGGCAAGTTCGGGGATGCTGCGCTTTGCGGCATCGTTTGATGTGAACACCGTGACCGTGCTCCTGTTCATGTTCATCGCGCTGCTGTTTCTCGGGATGTTCATGGATCCGGTCTCGATGATCCTGATTACCACCCCGATCTTCTTTCCGCTGGCGCAGACACTTGGAATCAACCCGCTGTGGTTTGGCCTTTTCGTTCTGATCTGCCTTGAAATGAGCCAGACGACACCACCCTTCGGGTTGTTGCTTTATGTGATGCTCGGGGTCGCACCAAAGGGCACGACCCTGCGAAAGGTCGCCATCGCCGCGGCGCCTTATCTGGGATGCGATGCAATACTCATCGTCGTGATGTATGTGTTTCCGTCGCTGGTTCTTTATCTGCCGAGCCTGTTGTAGCAGGCACGGTTGAACGACTGGGGTCATGCGCGCAGATTGCGGCGCGGCGCGGTTTCTGGCCTGCGGGGTAATCGCCTGCCCGACCGGGGGGAAAGGATGAACTGGAACAGCAATCTCATGGCCGGCCGGACATTCGGCAGCGCCGGTCGGCGCGCCCTTGTGGTGGTGCTCGTCTGTGCGGGGCTGGCCATATGGCTGCACAGCGGCGACACCCCCGCAGTAATGGCGAACAGCATCGCGCTGGTCCTGATGGCGATCGGTTTCTGGGGGCTGGGGGTCCTGTCCGAAGCGCTTACCGGGCTGCTGTTCCTGCTCGGAGCGACGCTGCTGCTTCAGCTTGAACCGGCGGTCGTTTTCTCGGGTTTCACGACAACGGCGTTCTGGCTCATATTTGCGGGCGCGGTACTGAGCGCAAGCGCCACGCGGACCGGGCTTTCCGACTGGCTGGCCGCGCACTCGGTCGGGGGCATCTTTGCCTCTACAGGCTATGGGATGCGCGTGGCCATCGTCGTGACCTTCTCGGCGGGGCTGGCTCTCATTCTGCCGTCCACCCTTGGGCGCGTGGCGATCCTGCTGCCGTTGGTGATCGCCTTGTGCGATCAGTTCGGCTATCAATCGGGCGGCAAGGGGCGGACGGGCCTGGTTCTGGCCGCGGCGGTCGGAACCTATATCGTGCCGATCACCTTCCTGCCCGCCAACCTTCCCAATATCGTTCTTGCCGGTTCACTTGAGTCGATCTACGGCATCACACCCACTTTCGGCGCCTATCTTGTGCTGCATTTCCCGGTGATCGGGCTGGTCAAGGGCGTTGCGCTGGTTCTGATCGTCAACGCCCTGTTCAGAGAAGCCCCGGCCCCCGCAACCCAGCACGACGAAGGGCACATCGAGCCGCTTTCAGGATCCGGGCAGCGCCTGCTGTTTGTCCTGGTCGCGACGCTGGCGCTGTGGAGCGTCGATTTCCTGCACGGTATATCCCCGGCCTGGGTGGGCCTCGGCGCGGCCATTCTGTGCCTGATGCCTTTCATGGGCATAATCGATTTCAAGGAAATGCCCCTGCATTCGATCTTCCCCATGCTGCTATACATCGGTGCGGTTCTGGGAATTGGCGCGGTGATGACGCATTCGGGCGCGGGCGAGGCGCTGTCGCGCCTGATCGTGAGCAACCTTCCGCTGGCGGACACCGGCAATCTCATGCGCCTGCTTTTACTGACGGCGGTCGCGACACTCACATCGCTGGCCACGACCATGCCTGTCGCCCCAGCGATGACCGCGCCCTTCTTTGCTGATATCGCCATCTCGACCGGCTGGACGATTGAAGCTGTCGGGATGAGCCAGGTTCTTGGCTATGCGACCCCGCTGTTGCCCTATCAGTTGCCGCCGCTGATGCTGGCGCTGGCCATGACAGGGATTTCGATGCGGGACGCAACGCGCGTTCTGCTCTGGCTGGCGGCTGTCACGACGCCTGTCACGCTCATCGCGGCACATTTTTGGTGGCAGGTCCTGGGATGGTACTGAGCACGCTCCAGTCCCGTTGCGCGAAACTCCGGCCGCAGTCGCGATCCCGGAAGGAAAGGACAGTGCCGGGGACCGGCCTGCAGTTGACGCGCGCGCCAGGGCCCGTTGCCTTCGCGCGTCGGGGCGCCCTGCCTTGCCAAGCGCGTATGCGCCACATATCTCGATATGATAGTCCTTTGCAATCTTCGCGGCAGGACCGGTGGTATCACTGTCAGTGGCGGCTATTGCGGATGCATCGGGGGAGCGGGTCAAATGTATCGCGCGCCCCTTGCGCGGTCGAATCCCCCGGATCGTCTGCAGAACACACCCCTGTTTCGCGCTGGTCAGGGGCATTACACGGATTGGATGATGGAGCATAAGGCGATGAAAGTTGAAAAGCCGGCGACCATGCCGCAAGACACCGCACCTCCGAACATGACCCCTTCGGCTGTCGATGCCGTATACGCCGCGCTCAAGGAAGACATCATCTCGGGCAAACGCAAGCCGGGCGAGAACCTGCGCATCGACCGGATGAGCCGCGCCTACGGAGTTGGCCCCACGCCACTGCGCGAAACCCTTCAGCGTCTGACGGCCGAGGATCTCGTGATTGCCCGCGGGGGGCGCGGATTCCAGGTTGCCCCGCTGACCGTTGACGAATTCGTCGATCTGAACATCGCGCGCACTGCGATCGAACTGGCCGCATTGCGCCTTTCGATCGAACACGGCAACGAGGATTGGGAAGGCCGAATTGTCGCAACCGGCTACATCCTGCAGAAATGGGATACCCAAATGCTTGCCGGAGCGTCTGACGAAGTCGACCGCTGGGAAAAGGCGAATGCCGAATTTCACGCCGCGCTTCTGTCGGGGTGCCCGTCGATCTGGCTGTTGCGCACCCAGCAGCGCCTGGCAAGCAAATGCGAACGCTATCGCCGGGTTGCGGTTACATCGGCTGGCGTGCGCTATAACAAGGATGTTGCACGTGAGCACAGGCAGTTGCACGATGCCGTTCTGCGCCGTGATGCCGAAGAAAGCTGCAAACTTTTGGCAGTGCACTACCAGCGCACCGTAGATGCCTTTCGCAGCCTTGCCGAGCATCGCAAGCAAGAGGCCACTAGCCAGTCATGAGCCCCGGCCAACCTGCACTGTTCCGGATCCTTCTATAAGCCTCGACAGCACCCTGAACACCGACGCCGTCACGCAGGCTGCCGCGATGGCGCCCGGTGATCGAGCGCGCGTTCCGCTGGAGCAGGTCGCCGAGGCGCATCGGCGCATGGACAGCCGCACCCATATGGCAAGGATCGCGCCGAGCAGCGGCCATGCGATTCCTGCGTCAGATCACGCCGTCGCGGCGCAGCGCCTCCAGCGCCGCGGAATCGAGCCCCAGTTCGCCCAGAACCGCATCCGTGTCCTGGCCCAGCCGGGGCGGCGCAGTACGGGTATCGGGGGTGCGTCCATCCACCATGAAGCCCGGGCGCAGCACTCGCAAGGGCGCGCCATCGGCCAGCACGCCGGGGTATTCCGCAACCTGGTCCCGGGTGGCGAACTGCGGATGGGCCAGCACCTGCGGAATGGTCAGAACCTCGCCTGCCGGCACGCCCAGGGCGCACAGTTCTTCGGCCCAGATCACGGCGTCGCGCGTAACCAGCCGCTCCGACACCAGCACTTCCAGAGCCTCGCGGTTGGTCTTGCGGGCCTCGCCGGTGGCATATTCAGGACGCTCCAGCAGGCGTTCCAGGCCCAGATGCCGGGCCAGAATCTCCCATTGCTCCTGCTTGTTGGTGGTAATGTTGATCAGCCCCGCGCGGCACTGGTAGGTTCCCGACGGTGCCGAGGTCACGTTGCGGTTGCCAACGGGTACGGGCTCCACCCCGGCGATCAGGTAATTCGACGCCGCCCAGCCCATGGTCGACAGCACCGCATTCAGCATCGACACATCCAGAAAGCAGCCGCGTTCCGGCGCGTTCAACGCCGCACAGATTGCCATGGCTGCTGTCAGCCCGCCAATGGAATCGGCCACGGGATAGCCTACGCGCAAGGGGCGATCGGGGCCTTCGCCAGTCACCGACATTACCCCGGCCACGCCCTGAATGATGTGGTCATAGGCGGGCCGGTCCCGCCACGGACCATCCTGACCGAACCCCGAAATCGCGCAATAGATCACCGACGGGTTTTCGGATTTGAGCGCCGGATAATCCAGCCCCAGGCGCGCCATCACCCCGGGCCGGAAATTTTCCGCCAGCACATCGGCGCCGCGCACAAGCCTTCGCAGGATATCAGCCCCGCGCGGGTCCTTTAGGTTCAAGGAAACCGATTGCTTGCCCGCGTTCTGCGCCAGAAACGAAGCGCCCATGCCCTGCGCATTCTGCGCCGGAACCTCGCCAAGCTGGCGGGCCAGATCGCCACGCCCGACCGGTTCGATCTTGATCACCTCGGCGCCCATGCTGGCAAGCTGGTGACAGGCCAGAGGCCCTGAAAGCATATTGGTCAGGTCCAGAACGCGAACCCCTTGCAGCGGTTTGTCGGAAGTCAAGCGTCCCTCCCTCGGTCACTTGTATCTGGGTTGCGGCTGTGGCCGGGTGTTGCACTGCCGTTCCCGCCGGTCGCCGGCGAACACCTTATTGACCAATGGCTCGCGCAGCTCTGCGCCTGCCCGCCAGCGTTTTGAACACCGCCCAAAGCAGCAGCGCCGCAGTCAGCGACAGGGTGATCCCCGAAATCGGGCGCTCCAGGAAGGTCATGAAATCCCCGCGCGAAAACAGCATGGCGCGCTTGAAATTCTCCTCGATCATGGGGCCCAGAATGAAACCGATCAGAATCGGCGCCAGCTGGAATTTCAGCGTGCGCAGCACATAGCCCAGCAGCCCGAAGAGCAGCACCAGCATGATATCGAAGGCACTGTTGCGCACCGTGTATGTGCCGATGCATATCAGGATCAGGATTGCCGGATAAAGCAGCGTGTAGGGGATTTGCAGCAACCGGATCCACAGTCCGATCAGCGGGATATTCAGCACCAGAAGCAGCACGTTGCCGATCCAGAAACTGGCCGCCAGACCCCAGAAGATTTCCGGGTTGTTCATCATCAACTGCGGGCCCGGCGCGACCCCGTTCATGATCAGCGCACCCAGCATGATCGCCATCGTGGCGCTGCCGGGAATGCCCAGCGTGAGCGTGGGAATGAACGCGGTCTGCGCCGCCGAGTTGTTGGCCGACTCGGGAGAGACGATCCCCTCGATCGCGCCGTTGCCGAAGCGCGACGGGTCGCGGGCGATCTTCTTCTCTATGGCATAGCTCAGGAATGTCGCGATGGTGGCTCCGGTGCCAGGTAACGCGCCGAACACGCCGCCCAGCAATGCCCCCCGCGCGACCGGACCCGCCGACTGGCGCCATTCCTCGCGTTCGGGCAGCATGGAGCGGAAGGTCACCTTGTCGATCTTTCGCCGTCCGCTCATGGACGAGCGCAACGACATGATCACCTCAGACACGCCGAACAGCCCCATCGCCAGCGCGATGAAGCTGATCCCGTCGCGCAATTCCAGATAGCCCAGGTTGTAGCGCGCCACGCCGCTGTCCACATCGGTGCCGATGGTGCCAAACATCAGCCCCAGCGCCACCATGGCAATCCCCTTCAGGGGGCGCTCATCGGTCACGACCGCCGCTGCCACCAGCCCCGCCACCATCAGCGAGAAATACTCGGCCGGGCCGATGGCGATGGCCGCATCAGCCAGCAGTGGCGAAAGCGTGTAAAGCGCGATGATCCCGAAGCTGCCCCCCACGAAAGAAGCTATGGTGGTGGAAAACAGCGCCACGCCCGCGCGGCCCTGCTGCGCCATGGGGTAGCCGTCGATGCAGGTCACGGCATTTGTGGGCGTACCAGGCAGGTTGAGCAGAATCGACGAGGTCGACCCGCCATATTCCGACCCGTAATACACCCCCGCCAGCATCACCAGCGCCGTTGTGGGCGGCAAGCCAATGCTGAGCGGCAGCAGCATCGAAACTGCCGCCAGCGACCCGATCCCCGGCAACGCACCCAGCATGGTGCCCAGAAACACCCCGATGAAGCAGTAAAACAGGTTCGTGGGCGAAAGCGCCATACCGAACCCCAGGATAACGTTGTCCACAAGCTCCATCAGAACGGACTCCGGAAAACGGGTATCTGGATACCAAGGATCAACGCGAAGACCACCCAGGCGCCGGCGGCAACGCCAACGGCCAGGATCGGCACCGCCGGCGGATGGGTCAGCGGCGAACCCACCGAGGCCACCACCACCCCGACAATCGTCGCGGGGATCATGCCCGTGCGCGGCAGCAGCCATGCAAACAGCCCCACCGCCCCCAGAACGCAGACCATGCCGCGCCAGTCAATTGACGGAACCCGACCCACGCGCCCGAAGGCACTCAACACGATCAAGGTGCCCAGCCCTACGCTGATCAGCCCCAGGCTGTAGGGCACGAACCCCGGTCCCATCCGCGCGAGGGAGCCTATGCGATAGTCCAACGCGCCATAGGCAAACCAGGCGCCAAAGGCGATCACGATCAGCCCCGAAATCACCTCGCCCCTGTCAATGCGCATGTGGATACCCTTTCGTTGCCCGAACGCCCTGCCACAGCCGCAGTGTGCCATATCCGGATGACAAGGAAACGATTTCCCGCACGCCCGACCCTATGCGCGCAGACGAAACCGCGGCAGATGCAGCCCGTCCTCCTCTTCGATGGTCAGCTCCACGGGCGCGCCGATGGCGAAACCTTCGCCGGTGGCGGAATCGGTGATGTTGGTCAGCATCCGCGGACCTTCCTCCAGCGCGACAATTGCCACGTTATAGGGAATCTGGTCCTGCAGGTGCGGCGCATAGGCACGGTGATAGACCACCCAGGACACGATCTGCCCGCGCCCCGATGCCACCTGCCATTGCGCCCGCGCGCCCAGGCATTGGGGGCAATGCGTCCGTGCAGGCAGCCAGGCATGGCCGCAGCCGTCGCAGCGCTGAAAGCGCAACTCGCCCTGCGCCAATCCGTCCCAATAGGGGCGGTTGATGTCGGTGATCTCGGGCATGGGGCGGGTCATTGGGGCTCTCCCAGGATCATGGTGGCATGGGTGTGCATGGTTCCCCCCTGGTTCGACACCAGCCCGAAACGCGGTGCGGGCGTTTGCAGCACCGCCTCGCCGCGCAACTGGCGGACGGCTTCGATGATCAGTTGCAGCCCCGGCGTGCCCGATTCCGAAAGCAACCCGCCCGAGGTGTTCAGCGGCAACCAGCCATCCACGCCGACCCCTTCGCCGCGCGCGCGCGCCCCGGCCTGCCCTCGCGGGGCAAGGCCATAGTCTTCGAGCGTCTGCAGCACGGTCACGGTGAAGCAATCATAAAGCTGGGCAAAGGAAATGTCGCCGCGCCCGATCCCCGCCATGCGGAACGCCATCTCCGCCGAGGCCTGCGCGCGGGTCTGCAGCAGGTCGGGGCGCAGATGCACCTCCCAGCTTTCCTGTCCCTGACCAAGCCCGAGTACCGGCACGGCGCGCGAACGATCGGCTGCCCGCGACGTGGCGCCGATCACGATCGCCGCCCCCCCGTCCGAGACCAGGCAGCAATCATCGCGGCGCATGGGTTCGACCACCAGTGGCCCGGAGAGATACTCCTCCATGCTCAGCGGCAGACGCAGATGCGCATGGGGATTGGCGGCGCCATGGGCGCGGGCCTGCACGGCGATGATGCCGAAATCCTCGTCATTTGCACCGTATGTTTCCCGATAGGCCCGGTGCAGCATGGCATAGCCCGCCGCCACCGAATACCAGCCCATCACCGCATCGTCGCCGCGGGGCCTGTGCATGGCCGCACGCGACCCGGTGCGCGGCGTGTCGGCATAAAGGATCAGCGCGTTCTCGATCATCCCCGCTTCGATTGCCAGCGCGGCATAGGTGGCAAGCCCGGTGCAGGCCGCGCCGCCCTGATCCAGCGACAGCCCGATGGCAGGTTGCAGGCCGAGCGCCTCGGCCACCTTCTGGCCCCACAGAATGGAAGGTGCAGAATTGGCCATCTTGACCAGAACCGCGTCGATCTGCCCCTTTTCCAGCCCGGCATCGGCGATTGCGGCTGCCGCGGCTTCGGTCATCAGCGAAAGCCGGTCGCGGTCCGGGTGTTTGCCCCAACTCGTGTGGCCCACGCCGGTGATGGCGGTTTTCCCTCGCAGCGTCGTCATATTACCCCCTCGCGGCGCAATTCTTCCAGTGCGGCGCCGTCCACTCCCAATTCGCCAAGAATACGCGCATTGTCCTGCGCATGGGGCGGGCTGGGCCGGTATTCGGCCTGTGCCGCGCCTCCCATGCGCAGCGGCGAGCGCGGCAGACTGATCTCGCCAAAATCCGGATGGTTCACCCGGTGCAGGAATCCGCGTTCGTGCAGGGCTTCATCGGCCATCACGTCGGGCAGCGGGCGCACCGGGGCGCCGGGCACCTTGTTGCGGCGCAGCATCGCGGCCAGGTCCTCCGTGCTGTGCCGGCCCGCGAATTCGGCAATCAGCCCGTCCACCATTTCCATATGAGCGACGCGGTCGCGATTGTGGCGCGTGCGGGGGTCATCGATCAGGTCGGCGCGGTCCATGCAGCGTGCCAGCGCCGCCCAATGCCGGTCACTGTTGCAGATGATCGCCACATGGCCGTCGCTTGTGGCATATACGCTGTAGGGGCACAGGCTCAGGCCGCCATGGCGGTTGCCCGTGCGCAGCGGAATCTCGCCCCGGCGGTCCCCGAAGAGCATACCCATGTTCGACGCCATCGTCATGTAGACCGATTCCATCATGGAAATGTCGATCCGGGCGCCGCAGCCGGTGCGGGTGCGTTCAAAGAGCGCGGTCATGATGGCACCGTAGAGGTGGATGCCGCCGCCAAAATCGCACACCGCCGCGCCCGTCTTGAGCGGCGGGCCATCAGAAGTGCCGGTCACGCTCATCAGCCCGGACATGGCCTGCACGGTAATATCCATGGCCATCATGTCGCGGTACGGCCCGTCCTGGCCATAGCCGGAACTGCTGGCCAGGATCAGCGCCGGGTTGCGCGCCGAAAGGGCCTCCCAGCCGATGCCCAGCCGGTCCAGGGTGCCGGGAGAGAAATTCTCGGCCACCACATCGGCGGTTTCGGCAAGTTGCAGAAAGATCTCGCGCCCCTTGTCGGTTTTCAGGTTGAGCGAGACCGAATCCTTGCACGCATTGAGCATGGCAAAGGGCACTCCCGCCCCCGAGGACGCATCGCGCCGCCGCAGGTATTCGCCATCCTGCGGTTCGATCTTGATCACCTCGGCCCCGGCCATGGCCATCAGGAAGGTGGCATAGGGGCCGTTGTAGATCTGCGTCAGGTCCAACACCCGGATACCGGCAAGGGGAAGCGGCTGCGTCATGGTCACTCACCCCGGAATTCGGGTTTCTGCTTGGCGGCGAAGGCTTCGCGGGCAATCGCTGCATCGGTAGAATGCGACAATATGCGGTTTGTGAACTGCTCCAGCCGCAACCCTTCGGCCAGGCTCATGTCTTGCGACCGCACGGCCAGCTCCTTCGCCGCCTGCGTGGCCAGCGGGGCGTTGGCCGCCACCCGTGCGGCCATGTCCTGTGCCGCGTCCATCAGCCCCTCGCGCGGGACCACGCGGTTGATGAACCCCCAGCGCAGAGCGGTTTCGGCATCCATCATGTCGCCCAGAAGCAGCATTTCCATGGCCACCGCATAGGGCAACTGACGCATGATCCGCTGCGTGCCGCCATTGGCCGCGATGATCCCGCGCTTGACCTCGGCCAGCCCGAAACGTGCCTCGGGGCAGGCCACCCGCAGGTCGGTGGCCAGCATCAAGGTCGTCCCGCCGCCCACGCAAACGCCGTTGATGGCCGCGATCACGGGTTTCCAGACCTCCAGCCCGCGGTTGAGCAACTGGTCCTTCTGGGTCAGCCACATTTCGGACAGGGGTTGCTTGCGCCCGATCCAGCTTTTCAGGTCGGCGCCAGCGCAGAATGCCTTGTCGCCCGCACCGGTGATGATGGCGACGCGGATCTCGGGGTTATCGCGCACCTCGGTCCAGGCTTTCGACAGCCCTTCGTAATGTTCGGCATCCAGCGCGTTGCGCTTTTCGGGACGGTTGATGGTGATGGTGGCCACACCTTCGTGGATATCCAGATCGATCGACATGTCAGCTCCTCAGCAATTCGCGGGCCAGCACCATGCGGTGCACCTCGCTTGGCCCTTCGCCGATGCGCTTGATCCGCAACTCACGGTACCAGCGCTCCAGCGGCATTTCGCGCGCCACCCCCATGGCACCCAGGATCTGGATGCAGCGGTCCACTACCCGCCCGGCAGTTTCCGTGGCCACGACCTTGGCGATCGAGGCTTCGGTCTTGATGTCCCGGCCCAGATCGCCGCTCCAGGCGGCCTGCCAGGTCAGCAGCCGTGCCGCGCGCAGTTCCATCTCGCTGTCGGCGATCATCCATTGCACCGCCTGCTTTTCCGCCAGCAGCGACTTGTGCACATGACGCTGGCGAGCGTGGTCAATGGCAATTTCCAGTGCCGCCTGCGCAATGCCGATGACCCCGGCGGCATAGGGCACGCGGGCATGTACCAGCCATTTTTGGCATATCGCAAAGCCCTTGCCGTCTTCGCCCAGAATATTCTCGGCGGGCACACGCACGTTGTCGAAATGCACCTCGAAAGGCGCATAGGACCGGATCACCCCGATTTCGCGGCAGCTTATGCCCGGAGTGTCACGGTCGACGATGAAGGCAGTGATGCCCTGCTCGGTGCGGGCGAACACGATGCCCCAGTCGGCCTTGTCGGCAGCGGTGATCCACATCTTGGTACCATTGATCACATAATCGCCACCATCGCGCCGGGCGCGGGTTTCGATCTTGCGCGCCGGGTCGGACCCGCCTGCGGCTTCGGATATGGCGACAAAGTTCTTCTTGCCCCCCTCGATCCCGGCCACCCCGTATTTCTGGCGCTGCTCGGGCGTTCCCAGCCAGATCACCGATGGCGGATCGATCCCGAAGGCGCCGCAAGCCGGAACATATGCCCCCATCCGGCATTTGGCGGCTTCCTCGGCCACCACCACCTGCCCCAGAAGCCCAAGCCCGCCGCCGCCATATTCCTGTGGCGAGGCCAGGCACCAAAGCCCGGAGGCGCGGGCCTTGGCGCGCAGCGCCTCCAGTTCGGACGCAGGGAGCGCCCAGGCATCATGAGGCTGGCGTTCCTCGACCGGGTGCACCTCATCGCGCATGAAGCGGTGGATGGTATCGCGCAGCATGACGAAATGCTCGGGAAGTTCCCAGGCACCGGTTTCCGCGGGGTCCTGAACCTGTGACTGAAAGCTCGCGTTCGACATGTCAGGCCCTTTCCGGTATTGCGACGCTGGACGCGCATGCGCGGGGTATTTGTGTCTTTATTTGCAAGATGACATCGAATATCGCACCATTACTGCATATTTCGGAGTTTCGCCCGGCATGAGCCAGACATTGACCAAGGGACTGCGCATTCTTGAAGCGCTGGCCCACAGCAACCAGCCGCGTGGCATCACCGAACTGGCGCGGATGCTGGACATGAACCAGAGTGCGGTGCAAAGGCTGATCAACACGCTTGTGAAGCAGGGCTACGCCCGGCAAGCCGAAGGGACGCGCAAGTATCGGCTGACCTATTCCCTGTGGGAACTTGGCCAGCGTTCGGTCGAGGACAGCGCCCTGCGCCGGCTGCTGCGCCCCACCTTGCTCCTTGGGGCGCATGTCACTGGAATGACATGCTTTTTCGCAATGGAGAGCTTTCCCTTCGTGGTCTATTTTGACCGGGTCGAGGGGCGGCGCGGGCGGCCGCATTCGGCCGAACCGGGGCGCAAGGTGCCCATGACCGCCACCGCGTCGGGCAAGGCTATATTCCCTTATCTGCCTGCCAGGCGCCGGGCCCAGCTTGCGCAGCCAGCCACGGACTGGACCGGCTTCGTTCCCTTTCCCGGGCTTGATCTGGATGTGATCGAGGAGGTCGTGCAGCAGGTCCGCCGCGACCGTTATGCCTGGTCGGTCAGCGGTATGCGCAAGGGCATGAACTCGGTCGCCGCGCCGGTGTGGTCGAAGGCGCCCGAACCGCTGGGCGCGATCGTACTCACATCGAGCGAAACCGAACTGCGCGTCGAAGAGTTTCCGTCCTATGGCGCGCATGTGCTTGAACTGGCCGAGGAGGCCACCGTCAGCCTCGGGGGAGCGGCCTTTCGCAACACGGCAGAACTGGGGCCGCACTGACCGTGGCATGAACTGGGCAACCGTCACGGGCATGTCACTTCGGCAGGTCCGCCACATGAACGCCCGCCTTCACCGCCTCGACCCGCCGCGCTTCAAGTGCATGTTGCGCTTCGGCGCGCGAAACCACCTCATCGGCAAACTCGGGCGGCAGGACGCAGACTCCGGTATCGTCGGCGATGATCAGGTCGCCGGGGCGAACGTGCTGGCCATCCAGGTTTACGGGGCCGTTGATCTCGACCGTGTCGATGCGCCATTTGCCGGTCAAGGGGTTGATCTCGCTTGACCAGATCGGAAACCCTTCGGCGCGGGAATGGCCCACGTCGCGGATGCCTCCCTGAATCACTGCGCCGGCAACGCCGTTGTGCTTGGCGATCAGTGCGGAAATGCCCCCCATATTCGAAAGCCCCGCAACCCCTTCGATCACCACCACATCGCCCGGAGATGCCAGGTTGTGGGCCTCCATTTCGGCCATGCCGTTGCGTTTTTCGACAGCGCGCGTGGAAACCGAGGACATCCGCGGCGACATCACGTTGCGCACGGTGGTCGCCGGGCCGACGATCCCGGCACCTGCAATGGTGGGCCGATAGCGCGAGCCCGGCAGCGTGCCGCCAATGCCCAGATCATCCATCGCATCGGAGATCAGGCTGGTGTCACATCCCAACGCGCGGATGCGCTCGACAATCCCTTCGGGCGGGCGCGGTGTTTCCATGCTGCGGATGCGCGCAGCCTCTATCTTGCCGGTAAGTCGTTTCATTGGCTTGTCCTGTGTGCGGTCAGGGCCGGGGCGGCTTGTGCCGCCCCGGCCGTTGCCGTCTGTGGGTCCGGGATCAGTCGGCAGCGATGCCGCGCTCGGCGGCCAGCACTTTCCACTGTTCGATCTCGGCTTCGACCATGGCCTGGAACTCGGCGGCCGACATGGTGCCTACATTGGAGTCGAGGTTCTCCAGATAGGCCGTGCCCGCGTCAGAGGTCATCACGGCTGTGATGTCTTCGTTCAGCTTGGTGATGATCTCTTCCGGGGTGCCGGCGGGTGCGAAGACCCCCAGCCAGAAGCCCGAGCTGGCACCCTCAATACCCAGTTCTTCGGTCGAGGGGGTATCGGGCAGTGCGCGGGCGCGGTCCGCACCAAACACGCCAAGCGCCTTGATCTGGCCGGCCTGAACATTGCTCAGAACCGCCGTCATCGACCCCACATAGATGTCGGCGCGCCCGCCGATCAGATCGACCATCGCGTCGCTGCCGCCGCTGTAATGCACGGGAACCGCGTTCATGCCCGTTGCCGCCGCCAGCAATTCGCCCGCGAAATGCGTGGAACTGCCCAGCCCTGCCGTGGCAAGGAAGATCTCGCGCTCGGCGGCCTCATTCTCCAGGAATTCGCTAAGCGTTTCGGACTCGACGCTGGCGCCTGCCGTAACCACGAACTGCGCCGAAGACGGCATCGCCACCGCCCGCAGGTCGTTGACCGGATCATAGGGCAGATCGTCATGGACCGCAGGAGCCGTTGTGTAGGCCGAAGTGGTCAGCAGGATGGTGTAGCCATCCGCCGGCGTGGTCGCCACATGGGCGGTGCCGATGGTGGCCCCGGCGCCGGGGCGGTTCTCCACCGTCACGTTGACGCCCCATTTCTCCTGTAGCTCACCGGCAATGAAGCGGGCCGCCGGATCGGTCGAACCCGCCGGGCTGTAAGGCACGACAATCGTGACCGTGCCCGTCGGATAGTCCTGCGCAAAGGCCGCGCCTGTCGACATCAGCGCGGCAACTGCCGTGGCTGCAAAGGTACGTTTCATTGGTATCTCCTCCCTTGGTTGCACCCTGTCATTGATCTTCTCGCGGCGGCGCGCCCCTTCCCGGCCCGCCGCCCCGCCGTCGCCCCCGGTCAGGGGCCACTCTGCGTCTGGCGCCGCATCGATGGCGCCATGATCCGGTCCGAAACGCGAATGTCCCATAGGGCCGGACCGTCGGTTGCATCAAAGTCCCGGACGAGGCGCGGGATCTGTGCAATGTCGGTAACGATGTGCCCTTCCAGCCCGAAACCGCGCGCAATGGCCGCCAGATCGCCATGGCCGAAGATCGCGCCATGGTCAGACACGCCATCAGCGCGCAGCTTGTGGATTTCCGAGCCGAAGGCCCCGTCATTGAAAATGCACACCAGGATTTTCATCCGGTAGCGCATGATCGTTTCCAGTTCCTGCACATGCATCAGGAAGCCGCCATCGCCTTCGGTCAGGATCACCGGACGGTCCGGTTCCGTGGCCCATTGCCCGATGGCATAGGCCAGCCCGTTGCCGATGGCGCCAAACTCGCGGATGGTAAGGAACTGCCCCGGCCCGCGCCCGTAAAGATGGGTGGCAAAATAGGAACAATGCCCTGCCGACCCCACATGCATCCAGTTCCGGGGCAGATGCTGCGACAAGGTCGCCGCCACCGCGCGCGGGTCAAGCACGGCGCTGTCGGGGTCCGGGCGGGGGTGGGTATCGGCGGGTTCGCAATGGACCCGCCGCGCCAGGGCCGCAACGTCCCAATCCGGCACCTTTCGAGGATCGGCCGCGCCCTGCAGGCCGTCGCAAATGGCGTCCAGCGCCAAGGCCGCGTCGGCCACGACATGCTGCCCTGCGGGCACCTGACCGTGGCGGATGACCGGCGGATCGTCGTCAATCTGGATCACCTGATCGGGGGTAAAAAGCCTGTTCAGATCGCTGGTGTGGCGCGTCAGGCTGGTGCCCACCGCCACCACCAGATCAGCCTGTTCGTAAACCGTGCGCGTGACCTCATGCGCAAAGCCCCCGGCAATCCCCACATAGCGCGGGTGATCATTGAAAAGCCCCCGCATGGGCAGCGTATCGCTTAGCGCTCCGCCGCAGAGCTCGGACAGCCGGATGCAAGCAGCGCGCGCGGCCTCAGGCCCCGCCCCGCGTCCGCCCAGCACCACCACCCGCCGTGCGGCGGCAATGCGCGCAATGGCGGCGGCCACCTGATCGGGGTGGGGATAGCGCGGCCCCATCCGGGGCATCACATCGCGCGAGGGAACATAGCCTGTGTCTGGCGCGGGCAGTTTCTGAATGTCCAGAGGCATGCCCAGAACCACGGGCAGACGCCGGCTGCGCGCCAGCAGGAACGCTTCCTGCACATGATGATCCGCCAGTTTTGCGCTGCGCGCCGCCACATAAAGCGCGCCTGTCGCAGTAACCAGCGGCGCCTGATCAATGCGCTGGTTGTACCATGGGGCGTTGATAGGGTCCTCGCCGGCAAAGACGACGATGGGAATGCGCGCCTGCGCCGCTGTCGCCAACGCGGTCATGATCTGGGTCAGCCCTGGCCCACAGGTTACTGAGGCAACGCCGATATCGCCCGTGCGCCGTGCCCAGGCCGTGGCCATGGCGCATGCCGCATGTTCGTGCCGCACATGATAGCTGCGCACACCGGGCAAGGCGGCCAGGGCTGCCTCCCAGTGCATGTTGCCATCGCCCGTCAAGGAGAACAGCGTTCGGACACCTTCGGCGTGAAAGGCAGTGGCTACAGCTTCATATATCTGCTTGCCCGTCATGCGGACCTTCCCTCCCCCTTGGCGCTTTGCTGTCGGCTACGTCCTGCCGCCAGTGCCGCGAAACCAAGAGTATCCAACACCACCGACCCCCTCGAATCAACGTCAAATAACGCCTTCCTATGTCACATAGTAAAATTAAAGATCGTTAATAGTGCTTCATTCTGGTTATTTGAAGCTTATTATGTTCCATTCGCTGCGTATTTGTGAAGTGTGAAGGCAAATGGAGGCGCCCCGAAATGACTAATTCTTTTGCAACCATAACTGGAGGTTTGGATTCGTCCCGGCAGAATCCCAGGCTGCGCGTCGCACCCCCGCACCACCCCCGAGCCGGCGAAAAATCAGGCCTTCGGGCATGAGGGCAGTTGTGCCTGAATGTGCCGGCGGCCCCGAGGTGCTGCGCGTGCAGGAACGCCCGATACCGGAACCGCAACCAGGGCAGGTTCTGATCCGGGTGCAGGCTGCGGGGATCAACCGCCATGACATCAACCAGCGCACCCGGGGGCACGGCCCCGCAGGCAGCACCGATATCCTGGGGCTTGAGGTGGCGGGCGAGGTCGTGGCCATCGGCGCCGGGGTGGATGCCGCGCTGCAGGGGCGCAAGGTTGCCGCACTGACCGATGGCGGCGGCTATGCCGACAATGCCCTGGCCGAGGCAGCGTTGCTGCTGGACTGGCCCGAGGGGCTGAGCGCGATCGAGGCCGCCGCCCTGCCGGAGGCCCTGTTTACCCTTCAGCTGAACCTGGTGGAACTGGGCAGGCTGGGCACGGGCGACTGGCTTCTGATCCATGGCGGAACCAGCGGCATCGGCATGGCGGGCATCCGCTTTGCCGCGCTCCGTGGCGCGCGCACGCTGGTCACCGCCGGAACCGATGCGAAATGCGCACGCGCCACCGAACATGGGGCGCATTCGGCCATAAATTACCGCAACGCCGATTTCGTGGCCGCCGTGAAGGACATTACCGGCGGCCATGGGACGGATATGATCCTCGATACCGTTGGCGGACAGTACGCCGCGCGCAATATCGAGGCGTTGGCGCCCGATGGCCGCCTAGTGCATCTGTCCCCTGCCCCGCCGGAATTCTGCGTGCCGCTCGGGGCGCTCATGGCTAAGCGCGCGCGGGTGTCGGGCGCGCTGTTGCGGGCGCTGCCCCTGTCACGCAAGACGGCGCTGGCCGAAGCCATCCGCGCTGACGTCTGGCCCCACGTCTCGACAACGCTGCGCCCGGTGATCGACCGGGTGTTCCCGCTGGAGGACGCCGCCGAGGCGCACCGGCACATGGACAGCGGCACCCATATGGGCAAGATCGTGCTGAGCACCGGATGAGCGTCGCCGCCCTCGCAGCCGGGGTGGCGACCCTCTACCCCTGCGGCACCGACTGTCGCCAGCCCGCCCGCGAGAGGCCTGCCACATGACCGCACCCAATCCCCGGCTCAATTGCCCCAAGCGCTCCTTGCATCGCGGCAGGCATCCACACATTCGCGTTGCCGTGAGGGGCCATGCTGCGCGCTTGTCAAAAATCTGGACATGCAGTAGCTGAAGTTGATCCCTTGGCAAGTCAGCCCGCTGCGGATTGAGGCCGCTCTCGAATGGACATTATCTCCCTGCGCCAACTGAAGTACTTCGTCGGGGTTGCGAATACCGGCAGCTTCACGGCAACGGCAGAGCGTCTCAATGTGTCGCAGCCGGCAATTGGCATCCAGATCAAACAGCTGGAGGAACGTCTGGGGCTGCCATTGTTCGAGCGCCACTCGCGCGGGGTCGAACTCACCCACGCCGGCGAAGTCTATCTCAGCTATGCGGAAACCGCGCTCAATACGCTGGAGGCGGCCGAACACGCCCTGAACGAATTTCGCGAGGATCAACCCGCGCGCGTCCGCATCGGTGTGACCCCGACGATCGAACGAACGCTGCTGCCGCTTTTGTTCTTCGAGTCGCAGTCGCCCGATGTCGCGCTGCGCATTCAGCTCAGCGCGGGGCTGTCGGACAAGCTTTTCGACGAGATCCAGCGAGGCGAACTGGATTGCGCGTTCTGCTACGACCCGCCGACCGATCAGGGGGTGATCCTCAAGCCGCTCTACCGCGAAGACCTCTACCTTGTCGGCCCTGCGGCGGTGGTCGGTCAGGACACATGCCCGATCGAGTTTTCCGAACTGGCAAACAAGCGGCTCGTACTCTCCCCGCATCCTAACCGCTTGCGCACCAAGATCGAAGGCGTCGCGCACGATGCCGGCATCACCATCACGCCCGAGATGGAATTCAGCCTTGCCGGATTGAAGCACGAGTTGCTGCTACACCATCAGCATTGTGCCCTTTCGCCCTATGGACTGTTTCTCAAGGATATTCAGAGCGGCGAGCTGGTGGCGCGCCATATCGTCAACCCAACGGTCGGGCGCCGGATGCATTTCGTGATCAGCCGCAAGCTGCCGGCTACGGTCGCCCATCGGCTCCAGCAGGTGGTGGTCAAGCTGATCCATAAAGTTCTCGACGAGGGCACCATGAATTGGACCCAAATCGAGTAGAACCGGCCCCTGTCGGACCGACGCGCGGACGCGCACTCAGAACCACGGGGTGAAAAGGAACCTGTCGATCCGCTCGGGAAAGGCCAGAAACCCGGCCGCAACACCGGTATCGAGCGACAGCGCGACCGCGCCGCTCACCGCGATGATGATGCCCAGAACGACGATGCTGTCAAAAACCTCGGTATCGCGGTTAAGGATGGCGGCGAAGATCAGCCGGAAGACGACCGACAGGCGCTGAATGGGAACGACGACCGAGACCGGCGCGACGCTGAGCGCCATGTAACGAAGCATCTGGCTGACCGCGACGAGCACCGTCGCCAACAGAAACCACCCCGATGCGCCGCGATCCATCGCCCGCATATAGGCGGTGCCGCCCGCATGAATCATCATCGCCAGAACCACCACGCCGGCCACCGAATAGGACACGATCACCCCGGCCACGCCGTCCGAGACCGAACCGCCCGCACCAAGCCCCAGTGCGATGAAAAGAGGGCTGGTTCCGAAGCACAGCGCACTGATCCCACCCCACAGGAAACCTTCGGCATAGCGAGGCTCGAACGCCTTTTCCCTTGCCTGCTCGCGGGCACGCGCGCGCCTTGCCAGCACGACGGTCGGCCCCATGAGCACGAGGACAAGGCCGATGAATTTCAGCCCGGTGATCTCCTCGCCCAGAAAGGTCAGCGACAGCGCCAGCGCCACCAGAACGCTGAGCTGTTGCACCGGCGAGGACAGCGCCGTGCCCAGGGACCGGGTTGCGCGATAGTCGCCGTAGCGCCCGATGACGAAGTGGACCACCCCCGCCAGCGCCATCCACAGATAGGCCGGAACCGACATCTCGGCCAATGCCGCATAGGCGCCAAGAAACAGCCCGAAGAACAGGAACACCGGAATTCCCAGCAGCACCGTGATCGACATGCCCTGCAGAATCGTCGCGCTCAGAACCCCGCGGCGGACGACTGCATTGTTGAGCCCGAAGAAGGCGGCGGAGCTAAGGGCGAGTGCCGCACCCAGCATGTGAACGGTCTCCTTCGAAGGCCCGCTTCAGCGGGCAAAGGTCAGGAGGCGGCCGGCATCAGCACGCGCGGCCGCCATGGAGGGTTGCGCAGGCACCGTGGTCGGGCTCAAGATTTGCGGCCGTGGGCGATACGCACATCGACCAGCGCCTGGCCGCCGACCTCGACCGCCGCCATCGCGCGTTTCAGCGCCGGGCGCAACTCGTCCATGCGGTCCACACGCTCACCATGGCCGCCGGCAACTTCCATCATCTTGCTGTAATTGAAATCGACGCCGAAATCGGTCAGCGGCTCGGGGCAGGCTGCCTTGGCAGCGCCGTCGGGATACATGCCGTGCGTTGCACGGCGCACCGCGTGCCAGGCATTGTTGTTGTAGATCACGGTCAGGAGGGGGATGCCTTCGCTCGCGGCGACATGATGCGCAGCCAGCGGCGTGTTGAACATGTAAGAGCCATCGCCCGTCGTCACGATGACTGGCTTGCGCCCGCGCGCCAGTGACGCACCGAGCGCCGCGCCCATACTCCAGCCAAGGCCACCCGCCGCACCGGCAAAGAAGTAGTCGCCGGTTTCGGTATCCCCCAGATCGCCGAGCAGAAGCGGCGATTCCTTGAACACCGGGGCGCCACCGCGGATCTCTGCGATCGCCCGGGTGACTTCGGAGGGTGGAGGCGGGGCATCGTCGGGCAGTGTCTCGACGGTGCGGCTGACGCGGGCATTGGCTGTCGTCCGAGCCGCCCAGTCGTCGCGGGCCCTGCCGGCTTCGGCCTCGGGGGTGTCGCCGCGCGCCATTGCCTGCAGCGCGGAGAATATCTCGGCCGGTGCGCCCGAAAGCGCCACATGGGCGGGAAAGCTGCGCATCGGCAGGTCGGCGAACAGAGGGTCCTCGCCGATCTGCACGACGCGGCAATCGCGCCCGGGTGACGCCTGCCCCGGAATCCAGGGCGCCATCGCCTCGGAGACAAGGACCAGGTCGGCCTCGCCCAGAAGCGGGTTTGGGTCGCTTCCGGCATTCATCGGGTGGTCGTGGCTGATCTCGGCGAAACGTGGCGTATAGGTCACCACCGGTATCCTGTGTTCCGCGGCGAAGGCTTCAAGCGCGGCGCGCGCCGCGGCGGTTCGCCCCGTGGCCGAGGTAATCAGCAGCGGGCGGCGGGACGTGCCGATCCAGCCTGCGACCTGTTGCAGGGCGCTCTCGGGGGGGCGGCCGGCGGAAACCGGGGCCAGCGCCGGCGCCGCCTCGAGGTCGATTTCTGTCACCGGGGCGGCCAGCACCTCGCGCGGCAAGGTCAGATAGACCGGACCGGCGGGCGAGGAGCGGCAGATTGCAAGTGCCCGGTCGACCACCTGACGCAGCTGCCGGGGGTCACGCAGCTCGTAGTCCCAGCGCACCATTTCCCGCACGATGCCGCCCTGATCGAACATTTCCTGAGGCCAGTGAATGAACCCCGAACGCGCGCCGGGGGCGCCTTCTTCCAGGATCGGGGTGCGCCCGGCCGTGAACAGCATGGGAACGTGCAGGCGGCTGGCATTCATCAGGCCGCACAGCGCGTTCGCGGTCCCCACATTGACATGGACCATGACCGCCTGCGGGCGCCCGCTGATGAGCGCGTGCCCCATCGCCATTGCCACCGCGACATTTTCGTGCGGCGCGATCACCGGGTGCGGCATCTCTCCGCGGTCCGCGCCCCCTCCGGCCAGTGCTTCGATGATCGGAGCGAAATCGGTTCCTGCATTCGCGAAGAGGTAATCGACGCCCCGCTTCTTCAGCAGCCGCAGATAGGCTTCCGCGACCGTCATCGTTGCCTTGCCAGTGTCCTTCATCGTGTCAGGTGCTCCATTGACGCATCGGGCGCGCGCGCGGGCTCGAGTGCTTTATCATCATCAGAAATCTGCTCGCGTCCCGATAGCAGGACCGCCAACACTATCAGCGCCAGCCCGCCGAGCAGAAGCATCACGCCCGGCGCCACAAGCATCAGGCCACCGCCGACCATCAGCACCCGCGTGTAGCCCGGCATGTGGTTCAGCGCGAACCCCCGCAGCCCCGAGGCGATGGCAACCGCCCCCACCAGTGCCGTGCTCGCCGCAAAGATGATGCTCAGCGCGTCGCCCTCCATCAACAGTGCCGGATTGAGCGCAAAGGCAAGCGGCACGATGAAGGCCGCGATGCCGATGCGCATCGCCTCGAACCCCGAGGCCCAGATCGGCGCGCGCGCGATCGCTGCGGTGACGAAAATCGCGATACAGGTCGGCGGCGTGAAGAACGAGGCAAGCCCCCAGTAGATGACATAGAGATGCGCGGCGATATCCGGCACGCCCAGCATCACCAATGCCGGCGCCATCAGTGTGGCCAGCGTCACATAGGCCGGGGTTGCATCCAGCCCCATGCCCACCAGCAGGCTGACGATCCCCACGAGAATCAGCGTGACGATGAGATTGCCGCCACCGAGATCGACTATGAAGCGCGAGACGTTGATACCGACTCCGGAAAGCTCAAGCGCGCCGATCATGATACCCACCGATGCGGTGATCAGCACGATGACCAGCCAGCGCATCACTGCAGCGCGAATGGCGTAGAGGATCTGCATCGGCCAGAGCCAGTTGGTGCGGTCGCGCGACATGAAGCTCGCAACCACGACAGCTCCGCAGGAGTAGAGCGCGGCGCGTCCGGGCTGATAGGCGGCTATGATCAGGAACCAGATCAACGCGATGATCGGAAGTGCGAAATACCAGCCGCCGCGGAGCGTGCGCCAAAAGTTCGGTATGTCCAGCGTCGGTGTCGGCTTGATCCCGCTGCGGCGTGCCTCGAAATGCACTGACGCGAACACGACCAGGAAGTAGAGTATCGCGGGAATGATGGCTGCCGTGACCACTTCCACATAGGTACGTCCGATCCACTCGGCCATAAGAAAGGCAATGGCGCCCATGACGGGCGGCAGGATCATCCCGCCGGTCGATGCAACGGCCTCGACGCCTGCGGCGAAGGTTGGCTTGTAGCCGACCTTTTTCATCATCGGGATGGTGAATACCCCCGTGGTCGCCGAATTGCCCGAGGGCGAGCCGGAAATCGACCCGAACATGCCCGAGGCCAGCACCGCCGCCTTCGCCGGGCCGCCATGGGCACGCCCCGTCAGCGACAACGCCAGGTCCATGAACCACTGGCTGGCGCCGGCGCGCTCCATCAGCGCACCGAAGACCAGAAAGACAATCACGATGTTCACCGCGATCCCCAGCGGGACGCCGAACACCCCCGCGCTGCTGACATAGGTGCCGTAGAGGAGCCGCTCGAGCGAGTAGCCGCGCCCGTGCAGGACGCCGGGCAGATATTGCTGGAACAGCGCCAGGGCCACGAAAGACAGGATGATGATGGGCAGCACGATACCCGTCTTGCGGCGCACGGCCTCAAGCAGCGGGATCGAGACCAGTAGCGCCATCACGATGCCCAGATCGTCGACTTCGCCCCAGAACCCGTAATCAAGGAAGATATCGTTGAAGAAGACGACGAAACCGCAGCCGGTGGCGATCATCGCCCAGAGCACCAGATCGTGCCAGCGGAACTTCAGGTCAAAGACGTCCTCGCCATTGGGCCCTGGTTCGGGCGATCGGGCAAAGATCAACGCGATGAGCGAGGCCATCGTCAGGCTGAGCGCCTTGACCGAGACCTCGGGAATGAAGATGCCGAAGAAGGTGGTCACCTGGGTGATGTGCACCACATGCCAGGCCGCCGTCAGAGTGGTCAGCACCAGCAGGACGTTGGACGCCCCAAGACCGAAACGCGATGACATGATGCCTCCTCCCGCACCTGTTACATCTGTTCCGCCCCCGGCCTGAACCGGAGGCGGCAAGAAGCCTTTCCGAAACCCGGTTCGGCAGGCTTAGTTCGACAGAAGTCTCTGCTGCACGGCTTCGTGCTCGTCGGTCCACACACCGATCTCGCGGAAATACTGCACCACCCCGTCATGCAGCGGCACCGCCGGCGGAATGAGCGTGTTCTCGACCGTCCAGTTCCGCGCAGCGGCGTGATAGCTGATGAAGGTCTCGTTCTCTTCGAAGAGCGTCTTGACCACCTGATAGACCGTCTCGTTGTCAAGGTCGGTGCGGCCGATCATGTAGGTGTTGAGCGACACCAGCGGCACGACCTCTTCCTGGTTAGAAAAGTCATTCGCTCGCTGATCGACAGGAAAGAACGCGGCCGGAAGGTGTTCGAGCATCGCGTCACGTTCTTCTGGGGTGACGTGGAGGAACTGGATATGCCTGTCGCGCATCCCCTCCTCGATGATCCCCGCGCGCGGGCTGAAGGGCATCACGAAGGCATCGACACTGCCCGCCCGGATCGCGGCGAAGGCTTCACCGGTATCGGCGGTCGCGACGATGTTCATGGAATCGATGTCCAGATCGAGCGCAGTGGCCAGCGCATCCAGCACAAGACGCAGCTCCGGCAGCGCGCGGCGCTCACCGATGATCGTACGCCCCTCCAGATCGCGGGCGGATTCGATGCCCGCGCCGGGGCGGGTGAAGATCCACCGATAGCTCGGCTGCCCCTGAATGATCAGGCGATGGTCAATCGGATCATTGAAACCATGCATGGCGTTGTAGCCGCTAAAGGATGCGAACGAATTGGTGACCGCAAGATCCACGGTCTCGCGGCCGATGCCGTTCACATTGGCCGCAGATCCGCCAACCGGCTCGACGGTGGTGTTTATGCCCGCCTTGTCACGGATCAGCTCGCCCGCACCAACAGCAAGCGTATAGAACACCGAACCCACGCTAGAGGTGCCGATGCGCAACGATACCGGTTGCCCAAATGCCATGCTCCCGGGCAGAGCCGCGGCGGCAGCGGCCGCGCCGATCCCCCCGAGAACCTGACGGCGGTTTGCAGTGATCTTCATAGCTTTCCTCCCTTTGATATGCTTGGAACTCTCCCTGACTCCGTCCAAGAAATCCGAATGCTAGAGCATCGTCTTCATGCGAAGAGTTCAGGCCATTTTTCCTTCACGCGCCGACGCAACTCCGGCCCCGCCTCGGCAGTGATAGGAAATTCGTTCAGCCGTCCCCATGGCTTGCAGGCGTCAACCACCGCGCGATTGGACTCGTAGGGCGGTTTTGGCAGAAGCGGGTCAAGCGGCGTCGACCAGGCACGGCGGATAAAATCCACATCTTCCACCGGATCGCAGCGCGTCGACAGCGCCCAGATGACATCGTTGATATCGGCGGGGTTGATGTCGTCATCGACGGTGATGGTCCAGCGCCCCGCGTAATTGCCCGCCCGACAGTTCGCCGCCAGCATCCCTGCCTGCTTTGCGTGCCCAGGATAGCCTTGCTTGATGGCGATGACGTTGAACAGGCGACCCGCGCCCGCCTCATGGCACCACACGCCCGTCACCCCGGCAAGCCCGGCCTTTTCGACCTCGTCCCAGATCATCGCGGACTTCACCGCAGAGCGGGCGAAGGTGAAATTCTCGGGCGGGCGCGAGGGAACCGCGAGGGTCAGGATCGGGTTGTTGCGGTGATAGATGCGTTCGATCCTCACAACCGGCTGCATCGAGGCCTCAGAGGCGTAATAGCCCATGAATTCGCCGAACGGCCCTTCCTCGCGCTCCTCGCCAGGGTGGATGGTGCCTTCGAGCACGATCTCGGCATTCGCGGGGATAGGCAGCCCGTGGCTTTTCGAGGGAATGACCTCGAAGGGGCGGCCACGCTGACCGCCCGCATAGTCGAGTTCCGAGACCCCGCCACGGATTTCCTGATGGCTGGCCAGAAACAACAACGGGTCCTGCCCGCAGGAAATCAGGACCGGACAGGGCTTGCCCTGCTTGAAATACTTTTCGCGGATGAAGCGGCCATGCTTGCCGGGGCTGATCCAGATCCCCGCGGTGTTCTTGTCATGGACCGCAATGCGGTAGGTGCCCAGATTGATATGCCCGTCCTCGGGGTCGCGCATCACCACCATGTCATCGGTGCCGATATAGCGGTTTCCGTCAAGCTCGTGGACCTTGGGCACGGGAAACTTGAACAGATCGACATCGTCGCCCTCGAGGATATTCTCAAGGATGGGGCCGTCGCTGACTTCCACGGGGGGGATAAGGTCCGCGCCGCCCTGCCGAATCCGCTCGAGATAGGACCGCACCAGCGCGATCTCGTCATCGGGCATCGGCAGCCCCAGAACCGTGGCCAGCCGCCGGAAGGAATTGGGCGCCCCCGACAGAATGCGGAACCCCTCGGGATAGCCCTTGATGTTGTCGAACAGCACCGCGGGCCCCCGGCCGGGATCTTTCTGGGCCGTCAACTCGGCCACGGCGCCAACCTCCAGATCCCAATCCGCGCCATCCACACGCGCCAGCTCGCCAAGCGCCTCGAAGTGTTCGATCAGATCGCGCAGGTCTTCGTGACGCTTGATCTGCCCAGTTCCGTCAGCCATCGCATTGCCCTCCCTGTCAGGCTGCGCATCCGGTCCGATAGTGATGCGCAGCGACATGCGTAAGCTACCGGTGGCCACCAAACTCACAAGAAACGAAAAGTTAGGTCAGATATGTAGGTTTCGTATGCCGCTCATCGGCGGAGCAAGTGTAAAGGCAGAGCAATAATACAAGGATTCCGCTGGAAGGTAGCAAAACATGCGTGAGGCATTGAATCGCATCGGGGCAGACCGGGTCGAACACCCCGAGGGCATCTGGGCCGACAGCACCGATCCCGCCAACGGCGAGGTGATCGGCCGCTACGCGCCGGGAAACGCGGAACTCGTCGACCGCGCGGTCGCTGTCGCGAACGACGCTTTCGAAACCTCATCATGGACTCAGGCGCCGCGGCTGCGCGAGGAAGTGCTGCGCCGCTTTGCCGACCGGCTGGCTGCGCAAAGCGACGCGATTACCGGCCTTCTCTGCCGCGAAAACGGAAAACTGCGCCACGAGGCGCGCGGCGAACTGCTCGCCGCGATCTCCGAGGCGCGTTTCTACGCCGGACTCGCGCGTGTGCCGCAGGGTCGCAGCGGCGAGGTTGTGCCGGGTTCGCTGTCCATCCTCGCACGCGAGCCTGCGGGCGTCGCCGCAGTGATCGTGCCCTGGAACGCGCCGGTAACGCTCCTCGTGCGCTCGCTGGCCCCGGCGCTGGCGGCCGGCTGCACGGTGATCGTCAAGCCCGCACCGCAGACAAGCCTGGTGAACGCCGCCGTGATGGACCTGCTGCTGGATGACCCCGACCTGCCGCCCGGCACCGTGAACGTCATCAATGAAAGCGGCATCGAGGTCGGGCGCGCGCTGGTCGCCTCGCCCGGCGTGCAGGTCATAAGCTTCACCGGCGCGTCCGCTACCGGCAAGGCGATCATGGTGGCCGCCGCGCCGACGATGAAACGCCTGTCGCTGGAACTGGGCGGCAAATCGCCGGGGATCGTCTTTCCCGATGCCGATCTTGACCGCGCCGTTCGTGAACTCGCTTTCGGTGCCCTCTCCGTCGCCGGGCAGTTCTGCATGTGCGCCAGCCGCCTGCTCGTCCATGCCGACATTTATGACGATTTCCGCGCCCGCATGGCCGAACGCTTCGCCAGTATCAAGGTCGGCCCGGCCGCGGACCCTTCAAGCGAGATGGGCCCGTTGATCGACGCGAACAACGAGCTCCGGCTGCGCAAGCTGATCGACGCCGCCAGCGACCAGGGCGAGGTCATCGTGCGCGGCGCACGCCCCGAAGATGTCCCCCCGAAGGGCGCCTTTCTGACGCCCACGCTTGTGGGAATCAACAATCTGCGTTCTACCTTCGTGCAGGAAGAGCTGTTCGGGCCGATCATCACGCTTGAGCGATTCACATCCGAAGCCGAGGCGCGCGACATGGCTCATGCAACCCCCTACGGTCTCGCCGCAAGTATTCACACGCAAAACATCGAGGTTGCGCACCGCCTCGCCCGCCGGCTGCGGTTCGGAACAGTGTGGATCAACTGCCATCGCCGCCAGTTCGCCGAGGCCGAAGTAGGCGGTTTCGGCGAAAGCGGGCTTGGCCGCCTTCACGGTGTAGAAGGGCTGGCCGACTTTCTGGAGACCAAGCACACCTTTCTCGAATACTCGCCCGGCGGTGCTGCATGACGGATCGCACACTTCCCATCGTGATTGGCATTACCGGCGCGTCGGGCGTGATCTACGGCATCCGCGCCCTGGAGATTCTGCGCCAGCTTTCGATCCCGACACATCTGGTCATCACCAAATCGGCCGAGCTGACCATGTCCTACGAGGTGGCGCAGAAGCCGCGCGAAATCCGTGAACTCGCCACCGCGGCGCACCCGATCGGCGATGTGGCCGCGGCAATTTCCTCGGGGTCCTATCGCACCCGGGGGATGCTGATCCTGCCGTGTTCCATCCGCACGATGAGCGAGATCGCCTCTGGGGTGACCTCGTCGCTGATGAGCCGCGCGGCCGATGTCGTCCTCAAGGAACGCCGGCGCCTCGTCCTCGGGGTGCGCGAGACACCGCTGCATCTGGGGCATCTTCGTACGATGACGGCGCTTGCGGAAATGGGGGCGGTGGTCGCGCCGGTCGTTCCCGCCTTCTACTCGCGGCCCGAAACGCTTGACGACGTGATCGATCACACGGTGGGGCGGATGCTCGACCTGTTCGATATCGACAGCGGGTCGGTCAATCGCTGGCGCGCCGGGGACTGAGGCAAGGCGCCCCACCCCCAGGACCAAAGCATCGAAAGGAGTGAAACTTGGCGCGTATCGAGATTGACCGTTCCGGCGAAACCTTCACCTGCGAGGACGACACCATCCTGCGCGCCGCGCTTCGGGCCGGCATCGGATTTCCCTATGCCTGCAACAGTGGAAGCTGCGGAAACTGCCGCTTCACCCTGATCGAGGGCGAGGTCGAGCATGGCTTTGGTAAGGCTGCAGGTTGGTCAGAGCGCGACATCCGACGCAATCGCTGGCTGGGCTGTCAGGCGATACCGCGTGGCGACTGCCGCATCAAGCTCCGTCTCGATGACCAATACCGGCCTGCCATCCGCCCCGCGAAAACCGGCGCGTTGCTCGAATCCGTGCGCGAGATAACCCACGACATCCGCGAATACGATCTGCGGCTGGATCGGGCGATGGATGCGCTGGCGGGGCAATATGCGCTGGTCGATCTGCCGGGGATGACGCAACCACGCGCCTATTCGATGTCCGCCATCGGCGAGGGCGGCGCGCTTTGGAGCTTTCAGATCAAGCTGATGCCCGGCGGCGCGGGCTCAAGCGTTCTGGCGGGGCTTTCGCACGGCGCGAGGCTCTCGCTCGACGGCCCCTTCGGGACGGCTCATCTGCGCCCCGAGGCGCCGCGCGACATCCTGTGCGTTGCCGGCGGTTCGGGGCTGTCGCCCATGCTGGCCATCTGCCGCGCCGCGGTGGCGGACCCGCGCTGCGGCGCCCGTAACATCACCCTCTATTATGGTGCGCGCGGCATGGCGGACTTGTTCGACACCGCGATCCTGCCGCACGAGGCTGACGGCACGCCGAAGCTGCGCTTTGTCCCCGCGCTCTCGGAAAGCGCGCCGGAGGGGTGGACTGGCCGGCGCGGGATGCTCCACGAGGTGGTGGAGGCCGACCTTGGCGCCGATCTGGCACGGCACGAGGTTTATTTCGCGGGTCCACCGGCAATGGCCGAGGCAATGGAACGCATGTTGTACCAACGCGGCGTGGCGCCCGAGCAGATGCATTTCGACAAGTTCCTCTGATTAACGGGGGTTGCGGAACGCTTGCCAGATTGCCTGCCTCCGGGCGCGGGAAGCAGCGCCCTCAAGCTGTGCTTTCCGTGCCCAGGCCCCCTGCCCTGCCCCGCCCATGGATATTAACGTATCCGCCGCGGCAAGTGGTCGCGTTCGGGCACCGGTGCCGTGATACCCGGGGCATTCATATCTGCGAAGGTTTTCCTCCACCGCGGCCGCCGGCCGGGGGCGCGATATGCCTCAATGTGACCGTTCGAGCCAATGGAGCATCAGAGCGAGGAAATCCTCGTCGGTCGCCTGCACGAGCATATCGGTGTTGCGGCGCATCCCCTCGACAGCCGGCCCGCGCTGCGGTTGCTCCTCATCGCTCAGCAGCACGGCCGTCAATAGAATGCCAAGCTTTCCTGCCAGATCGTAGAGCGCCGGCAGCTGGTCCACAGTTCCGCCCGCCGACCCCACCACGACGATCAGATCGGGGCGTTCCCCCAGCCTGTCCGGCATGGCCGACACGGTTTCCGGAAGGATGCGGAGCACCGAGACGCCCGCGGCCTGCGTTGCGTCTTTGACCGCACGTTCCCCTTGGGCATCCGTTGCGAATACCGCGATACGCCGGGGTTCGGAGTTTTTCCGGTCAAGCCTGGGGTGCAGCCGCGCTTCGGCGCAGGAATTGAGCAAAGCCATTGCGCTTTCCATCAGCACCCTCCGCTTGAATCGACCACATGGCCCGTGACATAGGACCCATCGTCGCTTGCCAGAAATGCGATGGCGGCGGCCTGCTCTTCGGGCTGCCCCTTTCGCCCCAGACCGGGAGAGCCCCCCATGCGCATGTCGAGCATCCTCTTGTAATACTTTTCCGTATCCTTGGCCGGCTCGGCATCAACCCCGGGGCGCAGCGTCAACCGCGAGGTGCGCCGGTCGGGGATCTCCGTGCTGCCCGGGGCGATCGCGTTGACGCGGATGCCATATTGGCCATACTCCGCCCCGAGCACCCGTGTCAGCGCCTCGACACCGCCCTTGCACGCAGCGTAGGGCGCGCGATAGAATCCGCCCTTTGTCACGCTTGAACTGACGTTCACGATCGATCCGCCGTTCTGCTCCACCATGACCGGAAGCACTGCGCGGCAACACCACAAGGTGGTGTGAAGCGACCGCTCCACTTCATGGAGGATCTGCTCCTCGCCATAAAGATGCAGGGGCTGCCACCAGATGGTTCCCCCCACGACGTTGACCATGACATCGATACGCCCGTAGCGCTCGACCGTCTTCGAGACAAGTTCGGTTGCACCGGCAAAACTGCTGACATCCGACAGGCAGGCCATCGCCTCCACCCCGGCGGCCTGCAACTGCTCAAGGGTTTCCTGAGCGGTTTCCTCAACCCGTTCGGCCACAACGACCGTTGCGCCCTCGGCGCCGAACCGGCGGGCCGTGGCGCGGCCGATGCCCTGTCCGGCGCCGGTCACGATGCAAACCTTGCCCTCGAACCGGCGCGCACCGGCGGCTTTCGGGTCGAGCGCGGCGGCCTCTTCTGATTTCGTCTGCAAGGTTTCAAGGGGCATGTTGGTAATGTCCTTTCGCACTGCAATACATGGGACAGATGGGGTGCTCCATGCTGCCGTTCCCGCTTCAACAACTCAGATCGACGTGTGATGAACGCCGGGTGTGGCGGTCAACGCATCGGGGCGCTCTTCGTGAAAGGCCTGACCGCATGGCAGCACGAAGGACGCCGACCGAACCCTGAAATGACTGGGGTCGCGCGCCGGCGGCGGGGTCCCCTTTTCAAGCGCTTTGGCGGCCTTGATCAGCCGGCGACGGGCCATGATGATGGCATTGTCGGTGGAGGTCAGGTTTTCCTTGGTGCGGTCCTGGATCGGCCCCATGCTTTCCTGGATGGAGGCATCCTGCATCGCGATTCCCGGCACACCGCTATAATAGAGCCCTTCTTTCTGCGCCTTTCGGTCCATCCCGTAATCGTTGTCCATGTTCAGTTCTGGGCGGAACGTTCCGGGAATCAACCTTGTATGGATACCGCCGCCGTCGCGCATGGTTTCCACCTCTTCCTCGGTCAGCGCCCGCGTCGGATGATAGGTGAAGGTCCAGGCAAAGTTGTTCGCATCGTCGATCGGAACCCAGGCGTGACCGTTCAACGCATTGTCGCCATAGGGCGGAACCATCGTGTACCACGGCATGATCCACTGGGTGATGCGCCAGTAATAGTGATCGTCCGGCGCCGTGCGGCGTGCGCCGATATAGAGCCCGCCGGGCGAGTTGTAGATCTCGAACTTCGGCATTCGGTCGCGCTGATACTGCGCGCCCAGCGTGCCCTGGTGCAGCTTGTCAGTGTTGAGTTCACCCGAATGCAGGAAAGAGACATGCGCCGAGTCGATCCCCCCCTCCATCGCCTGGAGGTAATTGCACTCCTGCCAGCGCTTGGAGATATAGACATTCTCGGGCGGGAGCGACATCCACTCGAAGTCCGGAAGCTCGGGCTTTTCCTCTTTCGGGCCCATATAGGCCCAGATGATCCCGCCCTTTTCCTCCAGCGAATAGGCGGTCAGGCGGATACGGCTGCAAAACCCGCTCTCGTCGGGCTCGGAGGGCACCTCGACGCATTCGCCCTTGGTGTTGTACTTCCAGCCATGATAGGGGCAGCGAATGCCGCCTTCCTCGTTGCGCCCGAACCAGAGTGAAACGCCGCGATGCGCGCAAAACTCATCGATAAGGCCCAGTTTGCCCTGCGTGTCGCGAAACGCGATCAGGCGCTCGGACAACAGGCGAACACGAACTGGCGGGCAGTCCGGTTCGGGCAGCTCTTCCGACAGCAGAATCGGAATCCAGTATTGACGCATAAGGTTGCCCATCGGCGTGTCGGGGCCGGTGTGCGTCAAAAGGTCGTTTTGCTCCTGGGTCGCCATCGTCTGTTTCTCCTTTACCGAACGCTGCCAGCGTTCTGCCTTCCCTTGATCCTCAGTCCGTCAAGCGCTTAGCCGCTGCCGAATTTGCGCGCGCAGGTCACCGCTTCTGCCTCGCGCGCGATCATGATCGCGCCCGCGTCGCGCTCCACCTCATAGGTGCGCACGGGCACCATGCAGGGCGGAATCACGGGTTCGCCGGTTCGGATGTCGAACCCCCCATCGTGAAAATCACAAATGATCGTGTAACCATCGAGATCCCCCTCCGACAGCGAGCCGGGCCCGTGCGTGCACTGGTTGTCGATAACAAAGACCTCGTCGCCCTTGCGAATGACCGCAAGCTCCAGCCCCTCGACCTCCACAAGAAGCGGCTCTTCCGGGGTGAGATCCTCGAAATCGCACAGATATATTCTCGACACGGCCAGAGCCTCCCTTGTCAGCATGTGCCAGCCCCGATGCCAACGCGATGCGCGCCCGGGACACCCCAGCCAAGCGGACGACCGGGTGATCACGACAATCAGTAGGCCGTGCGCCGGATGCGAACAAATATCGTTTCCTATTACTTGCCATTTGTTTTTATTAGGTTCGCTGACGGCATGTTGCGCGGGCTCGGTGAGCCCGTGTCGCAGGCAGGATGCCCTGGCCGGATCATGCGGTTAGGGCTCTTGCCTCACCCATCGCGCGCGCCCTCTGGCGGCAGGTGGTCGCCGGCTTGCGCCCGAAGGGTATCGTCACCGCGCGCGGTTTGACTGAACCCGAAAATGGTTCGGTCCCGGTCGCCGTCGGACGAACGGGACCGACACGGGAAGCAAGGCTGACGCCGAGAAGCTCACCAAAGCAGCGCAGTCATCAGGCCCCGAGAGACCGCTCCCGGCCCTCCTGGCGGCCGGGCCAGTGCTCAGCCCCGTTCGCATAACCCTTTGAAAAACAAAAATCCGGCCGTAGCCGGATCGGCAGAACGCGCATCCGAGGGCAAGTGGCGGAAGGGGCGCGCCTGGGGCCGGACAATCTTGTGCCTTGTCCGGCCGCACCAGCCTACCGTCATGCGTATTTCGGGGGGGCGACGGCAGGCGCCTCGCAGGCGGTCCCTGCCGTTTTCCCGAATCTGAGCTGTTCCGCTGCCGCCGAACGCCGCCGAGAAACTGTTTTCCGGGCAGCTGCCGGCCACCGGCCTAGTAACGCGTCGCGACCTGAAGCTCCAGAAACGGGCTGCGATTGGTCGGTGGGTCCAGATCGTTCTTCGTGGTCGCATGTCCGACCGTCGCGGAGAGTACGGTCGCTCCCACCACATAGCTTGCGCGCACACCCAGGTTCAAGCGGGAGAAATCAGGCTCGGAAAGGTAGCTGATATCGGGGCCGATCCCGAACTGGTCGGTGGTGTAATGCGAATAGAAGGCACGCGCGAACAGCGCCCGATCGGGGCTGGAATATTCGGCATAAGCCACGGCAAAGCCGCGCTCGCCCACGAAACCGGCATATTCGGCCGAAGCCAGTATACCCACCTCGTCAATGGTCGAGACACCGCCTTCGGTTCGCCTGACATAGGTCGGACCGGCCATCAGCGCAAAGCTTCCTGCGTCCCCGGCCCTCCAGGAGTATCCCCCAGTCAGCGCCATCGACCTCTGGCGGACCCGCGTGGTGAACATATGCGAGTTGGACCCGGTGCCTGTAACGCGCAGCCGCACACCATCGGCCTCCAGCCCTCCGGGCCCATAGGTCAGGGTGCCGTAACCCTGCGTGTCATTCGAGCCGATCTGACGCACCCCGCCGATAAACTCGAAGGATTGACCGAGCGCCGGCAAACCTCCCAGAATCAGAGCGGACGCGGAACATAAGGCGAGGCGGCGCAAGTGGACCATGATCATCTCCGATGCTTAGTTGGTCTCAATTGCGTCACCCTATCAGAGAACCGCACCGAGCGCCCTGACTTACGCGCTGTTCGACGGATTGCGCGATGGATTGCCGCCATAGGTTGCCGGTTAGCCACACTAAGGCACGTTCAGCGAGCCGCGGTCCGGCCATCGGCGAGGTGGCGACGGAAGAACGTCAGCATTTCGGTTCGGGTGGCAGAAGCCGCCTGCGGATTGTAGCCTATCAGATTACCCATGTATCGCTGAATCGGAATCCTCAGGTCATAGGAATGCGCAGCATTCGGGTAAACCTTGACCGCAACTTCCTGGCCATTGCCACTAAAACGCCTGCACTGATCGGGGGGCACCCAGTTATCCTGCCCGCCGCCCAGAACTAGCACCGGTGAATGCAGATCAAGCCGTGTGCCGCCGGCGGCACCGCACCAGGGGTAAAGCGCCACCACACCGCGGAATCCCTCGCCGCCGAAGCGGCTGGCAGTGCGCGACAACGCCGAGATCAAGGCGACGCTGCCGCCATTGCTTTGACCGACAAGAAAGATGTTGTCGGCATCGACAAAGGTCTGATGGCGCAGGAACCGGAGCGCGGCAAAGGCATCATGCGTGCGGTAATCGCGGGCGCGGGACAACTCGCCAAGGCTGCCGCAAACTCGCCCCCCGGCCCGATTGCGGGTGCCGAAGCTGTCGACGTTCAGCACGACAAAGCCATTGCCACTAAGAAAGCGCGCATATTCTTCCAGAGATGCGAGAACCTCGGGCTGCCAGCCGCCACAACCATGCATAAGGACCACGGCGGGCGCCGGCCCGCGCGCATTGGGGCGATGCAGGCGGGCGTTCAGCACCGCGCGGTCAGAAGCGGTGGTCTGCAACCTGACCTGCTGCGATGCGCCCTGCGCGCTGGCCTGCTTCGCCACCAGCAGCGACAGAACCATCGCAAGAACCACGAATACCTGCGTGGCGATGGTGCGGCTCCTGGCAGATGCCGCTGTACGAGGGTTAACGGGGAGGGGGTACTCGACCATATGCTGTTCCTATGCCTGTCAGGAAGGATTGCCGCATTGCCTCGAGGGGCGCGGACAAGGGGGCCCAGACACCATGATGGAACAGAAGCAGTCAACACCGTGGCAAGAATCCGGCTATTGCGTGGCACAGGCGAATGCGGGTTTGGAGGTGACGCGCGCCGGTATCTGGCAGTTCGTGCAGCTTGCGCCCGATCGGGTTCATCTTTCCTGACGTGCGCCAGACGGGGTGCGCGCGCGCCCGTAGCTGCTTGAAGTTTTTCGCCTTTTCGGAAAACCGGCAGTGCCCCCCTGCCCGCCCCTGGGCGCGCAACCCGTTCTGCCGGGAAGGGAATTGCAGGGTGGTTTTTCATCCGGGAGGATTCGGCGAGTTCACGCCGAAACCAGCGGGTTCACGCCGAAGCCGGCGAGAATACAAAAAAAGGCCGGGCAGCTTGCGCCGCCCGGCCTTCGGTTCTGTCGCCTGCCTTTACTTCGCGGACGGTATGGCCAGATTGTAATACATCTGGATCGGTCGCTGCAGACCCATGATCGCCACGTTGAAGGCGATCGGCTCGAAGAACTGGCCAAGGATCCCGAAATGCGCGCCCTCCACGATCACGGCCTGAACCTGTTGTGCGATCTCGGCGGCAACCTCGTCAGTTTCCGCCAGTAGGAAGGCGCGGCGCAGCTCCGCAAGCTCCGGGGCGTTCGGCCAGCCGATCCAGCCGGTTTCCGGATCCCCTGAAAAGGCGATGCGCAACGGGTCGCTCAGATCATCAGCGATCCACCAGGTGTGGAACATGTTCCACACCTCGCCCTCTTCGCTGGTGCGGACGGCGCGGCCTTCGACTAGCTCGGCCCAGAGCATGGGCTGATGGTCGACATTGATGCCCAGCTCTTCGAAAAGCTCTAGCGTGACACCGGTAAAGGCCGAGATCACCGGGCTGTCCACCGGGTCCCGGATCACGACCGCGGTGCCATCATAGCCGGCATCGGCCAGCATCTGGCGCGCGGTTTCCACATCGCCGCCCATGAACCCGGTCATGTCCGTCTCGGTCGAATAGGGCGTGCCGCACGGATAGATCGAGCGGCAGGTCTGCCAGTAATCCTCGTTGCCGAGCGCGGCGCGCATGTAGTCTTCCTGCGACATCGCCATGAGCACGGCACGCCGGATATCCGGGTTGTCGAACGGCGCTATGAGGTGGTTGAAAACCGCCATGCCGACATTGCCGCTGGGGTCGGTCACCTCGAGGATGGCGACCTCCTGGTCGGTGAAACGGTCGGTCACCGTGGTCGAGGGCGACTCGAAGAAATGGATGTCGCCCGCAAGCGTTGCCTCAAGCGCCTCTTCATGCGTATCGAAAAACACCCACTCGATCCGCTCCATGAAGGGTATTTTCGCACCCGCGGTCAGCGAGGTGGGTTCGTCGCGCGGGACATAATCGTCGTTGCGGATATAGACCGCGCGGCGTGCAGGGTCCCATTCGTCCAGCGCAAAGATGAACGGGCCAGAGCCGGTGGGGTCGGTGATAGGCTGGCTGGCCGGCGTGGCCGCGATGCGGGCGGGCATGATGAACGGCACGTTTGACGACATCTTGCCCAGCGCATGAAGCATCCGCGGGAAAGGATGGCTTAGCTGGATCGTGAAAGTCGTGGCGTCTTCGGCGGTGATTTCCTCGACCAGTTCAAACAGCGCCTGCCCCACGCCATCGCGCGCCGCCCAGCGCTGCAGCGAGGCCACGCTATCCGCTGCGGTCACGTCGGTGCCATCGTGCCAGCGCAGATCGGGGCGCAGGGTGAAGCTCCACAACAGCCCGTCCTCGGACACGCTCCATTCCGACACCATCTGCGGCTGCGGGTCGAAATTCTCGTCCATCCCGAACAAGGTGTCGTAGACAAGATACCCGTGCGAGCGCGTGATATAGGCCGTGGTCCAGATGGGATCGAGGAACTCGAGATTTGCATGCGGGGCGGCGCGAAGCGTCTGCGCATTCGCCGCACCGGTGATTCCAAGAGGAGCCAGCAACATGGCTGCCCCCATGACGATTCCGGAAAGTCCTGGCATTCTTGACATGAAAAAATTCCCCGAAGCACAAGTGAAAAACCTGCCCGCACCCCTGTGCCAGACGCGAGCCGAATTGAGTCCATGCTCACCAAATTAGTTTAGCATATCTTTGCTGCATTGATCTTGCTCAGTTTTCGCGAAATAAAGCGAGCGTCCGATCATCAGGTTCGGCTGACCGGAAGTGGCGCGCTTCCAGACGGGCCATGAGGTGATTCCGGTTTCACTTCTCCTTTCGTTATTTTACCATGTGCCTTCGCATGGCTTGTCCTGGCCTCGCCTCTCTTGTTGTATCTCGGGCCAACCCCTGATCATGCCGCAGGTGGTTTTCCTGTTGCGGTCTACATGCTGCGAGGCTCGAAAGAGGCATTTAAATAGGTCACCGTGCCGCTTGGATATTCTGCCACGATACGCGCCGGGTCGCGCAGGGGTTCCACCGTCATCGTGCAACTGATCGGCAAACCGGGATAGCGCTTCAGCGGGCGCGAGCGGATGACCAGCGCTGGGCTGAATGAATCCGGGACGGCCAGGCACTCGCACTCGAAAGCTACAAAGACCTGCACCTCGAAGGGCGACAGGACCTTTCTGAGATACTGCATTGTCTGCAATTCTGTCAGAGGCAGAACATCGGTCCACCGCAAGCCGGGTTGAGCACAAAAGGGGACCGATGGTGCGGCGATCATTGCCATCACCATAGCCGTTCCGGGCGCGCCCTGTATGCGGATCACACGCGCTGCGTCGGCGTCCAGTTTCAGTTCGGCCTCCGAACCCTCGCTGGAGCTGTACACGAGGTTCCCGGCTTCCGTCAGGTGCGCCTCTACGATGATCGAGCCATTGGAGGCAGCGAAGTCCGGCACTTCGCCTTTGGTCGTCACCGTAAAGATCGAGCGTCCAGGCCCGCTTGCGGTCATCAGTTGGTACACTGCTGGATTGGTTCTTGCACCCTCAACGATTTCGCCCTCGCGGGGTGTTCCGGCCGCATGCCATATCCGGGTGTCGCCATTTTCGCCGCCGAATGTGTGGTAGTTAGCAAGGCTGAAATGCTGTGTCGGCGCCCCTGGCTCGCTGCTCTTCTGCACCTGCATGTGCAGATGCGGCACCGTCGAGCGCCCGGAATTGCCTACAACGCCCAGATAGGTCGTGTAATCGACCCACTGTCGCCGTGCGACCGCTATGGACCCCTGCATGAAATGCGCCAGCAGCACATGATTGCCGGCACCCGTACGCAAGACCAGGTAATTGCCCCAATTGTCGCCATAGTTCGCCATGCCCGGCGGGTTGTCTGCGACATTGTTGCGCATTTCCACCACTTCCCCTACCGCCGGGGAATAAACGGGTTCGCCAAACAGCGAGGGGCGTTCCCGATTCTCACCCGACGGGGGGCGCTGGAAATCCAGGGCGTGTTTCCAGGGGCCCCGGTGGCTGGGTCTGCTGTCGAATCCCTGAACCACCTCAACCGGGCCGACAAGCGGAATCGCCAGCAGCTCGCCCAGCTCTCCCCAGCGCTTGCGCGACCATGCATCCTTGATCCAGGCGTCCTCGGGCCGCTCGAACCAGGTGAGATTGCGCCGCACACCCGGTGCAAAGGCCGGGTTGTCCAGTGCAAGTATGCCGGTGATGAGGGTGAGACCGAAAGGGATGGGGAAGTAGGCAATTCCGGAGGGTCCGGCATAGACCATCAAGACCGCCGAGATGAGCGCGCAGATCATCCCGGCAAAGGCCGCAATGGCCATGCCGCGCGGGCCCGGCAGGAAAAACACAGCGCCGAGCGCCATACCGGAAAGGAAGAAATTGTAGGAGGCCGGTGGCCAATACGAACCGAAGCCCGAGGCAACGAGCCCCATCGACGTCAGGGCGCCCATCAGCCAGCCGATTATCCCGGCAAGGAACATGGCCGGTGACCAGGCGAGTATCAGCAGAGAGATCACCGCGCCCGACAGAATCCAGGGCGAGTAGAGAAACCCGCCCATGGTCTGCAGGAAGGCATGGGGAAGGTCGATGAAGCCCACCACTTCGACAGCAGGCCAGTCGAAGTGGTGGGTTGCATTGCTCATGCCATCGGGGATGAGGATGGCGAGTATCGCCGCCAGCGTGACGTAAGGCAGGATTACCGGCGGAATCGAGGTGTTCCTGAGCAGGCGTCGAAATATCAGCGTGAAGTAGAGGCCCACGCACAGCGCGCCGAACATGAGCACGACTTGCAGCAGAAACGGCAGGTTCATCGGACCCATCAGAAACGCCGCGGCCAGCGAACACAGCAGCGCGTTGGCGCGCGTCATGGCACCAAAGACCGAGGCGTCCCCGCGCGCCATGATCTGGCTGATGATCTCGATAATGCTCAGCGCGAGGAAAGCCACGATCGCCAGCAGCGGCTGCTGCAGCAGCAGGATCCACATCCCCGCCCCGACCCAGGCCGAGCCGATCAGCAGGATCGACGCGAGCGGGCGCAGGTAGAGCTGGGCTGCCACGGCCATCATCTGCCGGGGTGTCGGAAACTGGTTCTCGGTGGACGAAACTTCCAATGGAGGTGGTTTCCTGTTGCGGCGTCAGGGCTCGATGCCCGGCTAGCCGGATAAATGGTCAGGCAGCGTCTCGGCAGACTCGATGTCGGCAAGTGTTTCCTTGCGGCGAATCTGATGCACCTTCCGGTCCTCGCCGATCAGAACGACCGCGGGTCGCAGATGGATGAACTGCATCGACTGATCGAAATTGTAGGCCCCGACCGGATGGAATGTAAGATGATCGCCGGTCTGCAGACGGGGCAGATCGACATGATCGCGAATGACGTCGATCTCCATGCACAGACATCCCAGCAGCCGGGTCGGCACAGGAATCGAATTCACGCGCCGGCCCGGATAGGGCTGGATGGCGAACCAGTTCGCGGTGAAGAGAAGGTGGACGCCCGCATCAAGCACGTAGCTGAGCCTGGCGGTATCCGACAGCAGCATCTGTTCCTTGACGGCAATCGAACTCAGCGTCTCGGCCGGGGCATCGGGGCGCGGCCCGCCCTTGACCGCAACGATCGTCGTGGCCAGATAGCCGGCCTCGTCCACCAGGGAGCGCCCCGATTCCAGACGCAACAGAGGCCTTTCGCGCTTCGGCAGCGCGTTCAGTTCGGTGATGATCGCGTCGGCGTATTCCTCGATCGGCGGAATCACGACCTCGGCCGGCCCGGCCATGCCATGAAGCAGACTGTTGGAGGGAAAGCCGCCGCCAAGATTCAGGCATGGCACCAGATGGCCGGTGTCGTCGGACAGGGCCTTGCGCATTCCGAGCAGGATCTGCGTGGCTACGCCATAGGTTTCGGGGTCAAGAACAAAGGTTCCGACATGGCAGTGGATCGTGTGCAGCCGGAACTGGGCGTTGCGGATAATGCGCCGCCCTGCCTGCTGCGCTTCGCCATTGACCATGCTGAAGCCGAACTTCGACCAGACCGGCGCGTGCCCGGTGGTCACCCAGACCCGCAATCCCACGTCGAAAGTGCCGCCGAGTTCTTCCGCCAGTTCCTCCACGACGGACAGTTCGTCCCAATTGTCGATCTGGATCAGCGCCTTTTCTTCGAGGGCTGTTTTCAGCGAAGAACGGCTCTTGTAGGGGCCGTTATACACGATCTCGGACCCCGCATATCCGAGCCTGCGAGCCTTCTGGTATTCAAATTCGGAAACCACCTCGGCGGTCCAGCCTTCATCCTTCATGATCTTGCAGATCGCATCGAGCCGGTTGGTCTTGAACGACCATGCAAAGCTCATGTTCTTGTAGCGAGAGGAGAAGGCTTCGCGAAAACGCCGCAGTTTTCTGCGCAATGTGGCTTCGGAGAACACGAAAAGCGGCGAGCCGTGATCGCGCAACAATTCGACCACGGGCGCGCCGTCGATCATCTCCAGCGCTTCGCCGGCGGTCCCGCGCGACATGCGGTTGCGATCGGCCGCAGCTTCGATCGGCAGTCTGCCCAGCTCGCTGGTGATCGTCGGGCCTTGATAGGCGTCGTTCATGGGGATCCCCGTTTTCTGGCCCGCTGTTCCTCGGCTTCCGGGACGGCGAGCCCGCCATCGACTGTGTATTCGGTTTCGCCGTGGGTAATGATCCTTGCGACATCGGAAATGTCGGCCACCATGTCTTCGGAATGACGGAAGAACATCTTGCCCGCCGGCACTCTGCCCGGAGCAGCAGCCGCAAGCCCGAGCGCCCGTTCGGCGACATAGGCGGGCATGTTGCACCCGACCTTGGACGGAAAGGATATCCAGGCGGGGAAACGCGGGTTGATCTCGAACAGATGATGTTCGCGCCCGGCCGGCTTGACCAGTTCGATCTCGAACGGCCCATCCCATTTCAGCTCCTTGACCAGGCGCAGCGCGATATCGTTTACCACCGGGTCTTCGATCACCACGCCGCCATAGGCCTTGCCCAGCTTCGAACGCAGCAGCTTGCGCATGGCACAATGGCAGGCCAGCCCACCCTTTCCATCGCCGACGCCGCCGACAACGTATTCTTCGCCATAGATGGCCTCCTGCACCAGCACGGGCGGCCCCCAGACGGCAGAGATTGTGTTGAAAGCCTCATGGAGCTGGGCCTCGTTGTAGACGAGGCGGGCGTCATAGAGCGCGCCTTTCACATAGCAGGGGTAGCCGATTTTCCCGGCATGGTCGGCAAGCGTTACAGGGTCGTTTGCCGCAAAGGTGCGGGGCACCGGCACGCCGGCGCGTTTGCCCAGAAGATCGAGCACCGACTTGGCGCGGGCGTTCAACGACGGACGTGAAGGAACGGCCACCTTGATCCCCATTTCACCAAGGCTGGACTGCACGGTGAGAAGATTCTCCAGTTCGGTATCGAGGGTCGGGATGATCAGCGACAGGCCTTCGGCCTCGTGAACCATTCGCAGTCGCTTCAGAAACTCGCCCGGACCAGCCACCGGATAGGGAAAGAGATAGGCCGCATCGACATGGCCAAGATCGCGGGTATAAAGCCCCGTCTCCATCGCGTCGTAGCTGATGCCGATGAAACGCGCCTGAGGCATTCGAGAGCGGATCGACTCGATCACCGCGCCTCCGGCCTGCGGGCTTTCACCGCGATGCAGACCGCTGACCGCGATCACGGGATGCAATGGGGCGCCCTTCATGAGCGATCCCGCCATGTCGGCGGGAGGAGGCCGAGCTCCTTCAGCTTGCCAAGAAACTGCTCGGTATCGCGGATCGCCGTGCCGCGCTCGATCTCGAAGCGCTGCATCAACAGGTTCCTGATATCATCACGATCAAGCCCTTCCCACGCCGATCTCAGGATCAGCGCCGCCTCTTCGCTGATGGCGAAGAACATGCCTGATACCCGGTCAAAGACGAAACGGTCATCAAAGAAGACGAACGACGATTTCGGTTGTACCTTTTCGATGCTGTCAACTCCCGTTCGATTCATTTTCGAATCCTTTAAGGATGGCATATGCTTTTCTGAGTACCCCGTAACTGACTTAGGTCAATATCATAAATGGCAAGCCGCAGCGTGAGAAATATCGTATGATCAACGCATACAGCTGCGTCGGGTCGGCGGCCTGCTGGGGTGTGACCCGCCCATTGCCGCCGGGGCTGTGCATCGTCATGCCCTGCCAAGTCGAACTTGCCGGCAATGCGCAGCATCTGGTTCAGTTCCTGTGGCGGTGGCGGGTTCGAAAGCGTCGGCGGCGGCATTGCGTGGAGGCCTGTCGCGAACACCACGACATCTGGGGGGTCTTGCGTCTTGACGGGTGCTTGCCTCGGTCGGGCGCGATGCGGGGTTTTATCATACGGCCTGTGCCAATGCGGCGCGGGCCGGGGCGCGGCGGGTGCTGATTTCAGGCGCGGCCGATCACGGCATCCTGGCTTGCGCGGCGCAGGGCTTTGCACAGGCCGGCATTGCAGGACACTATTGCATCGTTGACCAATGTCGCACCAGCCTGGGCGTCAATGAACGGTATGGACGCCGGTGGGCCATGATCCCTCGGGCGGGAGTTATGGCGACCATGGCGGCCCGCGCCCGGGCGTCATCGCGCGCAAACCCGGCTGAACCTTCACAGGCCCAGCCAACCGGCAAACAAGCCGCGATCACTTGAGCTGTCACAAGTTTCTCTTGAAATATCGGGCGCATCGAGGCTGGGTTCTCCTTGGTGTGGTGGCGCTTAGACTTCTTTGGCAGAATGTCAGGATAAGACGTCGAAATCATACCGGAGTGAAATGGTTTGAAAAAATTGCGCCTCTACGACTCGCGCAAGCGCATCCTCGTCACCGGCGGCGCGGGATTCCTCGGCTCGCATCTGATCGACCGACTGCTTGACCTGGGGCACGAGGTGCTCTGTGTCGACAACCTCTTTACCGGCACCAAGCGCAATATCGAGCACCTGCACACCAACCCGCGCTTCGAGTTCATGCGCCACGACGTGACCTTTCCGCTTTATGTCGAGGTGGACGAAATCTGGAACCTCGCCTGCCCGGCGGCGCCGATCCACTATCAGCACGACCCGGTGCAGACCACCAAGACCTCGGTGCATGGGGCGATCAACATGCTGGGCCTTGCCAAGCGGCTGGGCTGCCGCATCTTTCAGGCCTCCACCTCCGAGGTCTATGGCGACCCCACCGCGCACCCACAGCGCGAGGAGTACTGGGGCAATGTCAATCCCATCGGCCCGCGCTCGTGCTACGATGAGGGGAAGCGCTGCGCCGAGACGCTGTTCTTCGACTATCACCGCCAGATGGGGCTGGACATCAAGGTAGCGCGCATCTTCAACACCTACGGCCCCAGGATGCACCCCAAGGACGGACGCGTGGTGTCGAACTTCATCGTCCAGGCGCTGCGGGGTGAGGACATCACCATCTATGGCGACGGCGGGCAGACGCGTTCTTTCTGTTATGTCGATGACCTGATCGAGGGCTTCCTGCGGCTGATGGACAGCCCCGGGGGCTTCACCGGCCCGGTGAACCTTGGCAATCCGGGTGAATTCACGATCCGCGAACTGGCCGAAAAGGTGATCGCCCTGACCGGATCGCGCTCGAAACTGACCTTCCACCCGCTGCCCCAGGACGACCCCATGCAACGCTGCCCCGACATCGGGCTGGCCCGCCGCGAACTGGGCTGGGAACCGAAGGTTGCTCTGGAGGAGGGGCTGGGGCGGACGGTGGGGTATTTTGGCGACATGTTTGAAGAACCTGATAATGGCCGATAAATGACCTGCCACTGAACTTTCATCCAGCCGCGACCGGAACCCAGTTTGCGGGGATCAGATCAACATGATCAGGCTGGCATTTCTGGAGGTTAACGCAATATCAAAAAACTTTTCAAAGAAATGGTGCCGGCGGCGTCGAGCCTGTAATCTGGCCGAAAGCGAGGAGGCACCCATGTTCACGCAGAATCCGGTATTCATACCCGGCCCGACCAACATTCCCGAGCGGCTGCGCCGGGCGGTGGACCTGCCGACCATTGACCACCGATCATCCGCCTTTGCCGAGATGCTCCTTCCCCTCTTTGACGGGATCAGGGAGATCGTGAAATCGCGTGATGCGCAGATCATGATCTTTCCAGCCACCGGATCCGCCGGGTGGGAGGCCGTCATCACCAACACGCTTTCGCCCGGAGACCGGATCCTGGCGGCCCGGCACGGCATGTTCTCGCAGCGCTGGATCGAAATGTGCCGCAGACATGGGCTCGACTGCCGGGTGATCGAACGCCCCTGGGGAGAGGGTGCTCCGGCCGGGGCCTTCGCGGCCGAACTTTCGGCGGATACGGATCATGAGATCAAGGCCGTGCTCGTGACCCACAACGAAACTGCAACCGGGGTTCGCTCGGACGTGGCTGCAATCCGCCAGGCCCTCGACGCGGCAGGGCATCCGGCGTTGCTGATGGTCGACGGCGTCTCCTCGATCGCGTCGATGGATTTCCGCATGGAGGAATGGGGCGTGGACTGCGCCGTGACGGGCAGCCAGAAGGGGTTCATGTTGCCGGCGGGTCTGGCAATCACGGCCTTGAGCCCCAAGGCTATGGCAGCGACCGAAACGGCAGGACTGAAACGCGCCTATCTCGATATCCGCGACATGGCGCAAGCCAACGCCAAGGGCGGATACCCCTATACCCCGCCTGTCGCGTTGATCGCCGCGCTCGGCGAGTCCCTCGAAATGCTGCGGGCCGAGGGCCTGGACAACGTGTTCGCCCGGCATCACCGGATCGCCCAGGGCGTGCGGGATGCGATCTCGGCCTGGGGGCTGAAGCTTTGCGCAGCGTCGCCCGAGCTGTATTCCGACACCGTAAGCGCCGTGGTGGTGCCGCCGGGTTTTGACGGGCAGGAGATCGTGCAGCGCGCGGCGGAGGTATACGGTGTCGCCTTCGGTGCGGGGCTTGGGGATGTTGCGGGCCAGGTCTTTCGCATCGGCCATCTGGGAATGATGACCGACGTGATGGCGTTGTCCGGCATTGCCACGGCAGAGATGGTCATGGCGGATATGGGCGTTCAGATCCGGCTCGGTTCGGGTGTCGCGGCAGCGCAGGAATATTACAGGTCAACGACGGGCGCACCCGCGGTTGCCGGGGCGGCCTGAGGCTGCATTGGCCTCGATTGTCGCAATTCCCACTCCGGCAATCGGGGATGCGGCGGTTGCGCCGTGATGAGCCGAAACGCGGTATCGGATGCTCGGCATCGCACCGCGTGACTCGGGCCGCCCAGCGCTCCCTTCAGGCCATGCGGTGGCGTTCAAGGTGTCCTGACCCTCGGGATTTCTTCGCCGATCACCGTTTCGGCGTCATCGTCAACGGTGGTAACGAGGATCCGAACAATCTGCCCTTAAACAGGGCCGCGACAGGAGAGACAGCATGACGGAAATGAGCGCGCTTGATGGCCTTGAGGTTGGTTTTGACGTGCCGGCGCTGCCCGGCATGCCCGCGGCCGACATCCAGACGCCCTGCCTCGTTCTCGATCTCGACGCGCTCGAGCGAAACATCGTGAAGATGGGCCGGGCGGTGAAGGAGATGGGGGTGCGACACCGGGTGCACGGCAAGATGCACAAATCGGTCGATGTGGCGAAACTTCAGCTCGAGCTGGGCGATGCCTGCGGCGTATGCTGCCAGAAGGTATCGGAGGCCGAGGTTTTCGTGCGCGGGGGCATCATGGATGTGCTGGTCTCGAACCAGGTGCGCGATCCGGCCAAGATCGACCGCCTTGCGCGTCTTCCGCTGCTGGGTGCGCGCATGATCGTCTGTGTCGACGATATCGCGAATGTGGCCGAGCTTTCGCAGGCCGCAACCAGGCATGGCATGGCGATCGCGTGCCTGGTCGAGATCGATTGCGGAGCCGGCCGGTGCGGCGTCACGACACCCGAAGCGGTGGTTCAGATCGCCAGAGAGATCGACGCGGCGCCGGGGCTGACCTTTTCCGGGTTGCAGGCCTATCAGGGCGCGATGCAGCACCTGGAGAGATACGCGGACCGCAAGGCGAAGTTCGACATCGCGGTGGCCATGACGAAGGAGGCGGCAGGCGCGCTCAAGGCCGCAGGGATGGAATGCGACATCGTCACCGGCGGCGGCACGGGAAGCTATTACTTCGAAGGGACCTCAGGTGTCTTCAACGAGCTTCAGAGCGGATCCTACGCCTTCATGGATGCCGATTACGGGCGCATCCTCGACAGGGACGGCAGGCGCATCGACCAGGGCGAGTGGGAGAACGCCCTGTTCATCCTGACATCGGTGATGAGCCACGCAAAGCCGGACAAGGCGATCTGCGATGCGGGGCTGAAGGCGCAATCGGTGGATTCCGGCCTGCCGTTCATCTACGGGCGCGACGATGTGCGCTATGTCAAATGCTCGGACGAACACGGCGTGATCGACGACCCGGATGGCGTGCTGAAGATCAACGACAAGCTCCGCCTCGTCCCCGGCCACTGCGATCCGACCTGCAACATGCATGACTGGTATGTCGGAGTGCGTGGCGACAAGGTAGAGACACTCTGGCCGGTTTCCGCACGCGGGAAGGCCTACTGATATACGCCTCGGTCACCTTGCGTGCGCTCACCCCCCCGGCGGCGATCCGGTTGTGGCGCCTGACAGGAATGGTTCCGGGGCCTGCGACAACGGGATCTGCCATGGCGCATGCACGGCCACTTTCCGGTGCCGCGGCCCCGCATGGCAAGGGGGCTCATGCCACCCGGTCGCGTGGCGCCTCGCCGCGCAGTGCGGCATCGAGGTTGTCGAGCGCCCGGTTTCCCATGGCGATCCGCGTCTCGAAAGTTGCCGAACCGATATGGGGCAGCAGAAAGACGTTATCCAGCGCCGAGAGCTCCGGATTGCCGCCCGGTTCAGTTTGAAACACATCCAGCCCGGCGGCGAAAAGGTGCCGCGATTTCAGAGCGGCGATCAGCGCGCCCTCGTCGACCAGCGCGCCGCGCGCGGTATTCACCAGTATCGCGCCCTCGGGCATCATGGCGATCCTTTCGGCATTCATGATCCCACGGGTCTGCGGGGTCGCCGGACAGTGCAGCGAGAGCACATCAGAGCTGGCGATCAGCGACTCGGGTGTTTCGTGATAGATGGCCCCCTTCGCCTGCACCTCGGGCAGCGGCTTGCGGTTGTGATAGTGGATTTCCATTTCGAAGCCACGCGCGCGCGCGGCGGCGGCCTGCCCGACACCCCCCATGCCCAGAATCCCGAACCGCTTGCCGGAGACCTGAGACCCGACCATGAAGGACGGCGACCAGCTGTCCCATTTGCCTTCCTGCACCAGCCGGTGCCCCTCGGCGCCGCGTCGCGCGGCGCCCAGCATGCACAGAATGGCGATTTCCGCCGTGGCGTCGGAAAGCACATCGGGGGTGTTGGTGACGATGATGCCGCGGGCGCGCGCGGCCTCCAGATCGACATGGTCGACCCCGACCGAGTGGTTGGCGATCACCCGCAGCCGCTCGGGCAGCGCGGCGATGACCTGTGCCGTGAACGCTTCCGAATGGCACGGCAACACCGCATCCATGTCCTGACAGGCGGCAATCAGTTCCTCGGTGGTGAATGTCCGGTCACCGGGGTTGAACACCGCGTCGTAGTCGCGCGCCGCGCGGGCCTCGACCTCGGGCGAGAGCTTGCGCGTGACCAATAACCTGTGCCTTGCCGTCATGTCGGTTGCCTCCGGGCGTGTCGTTGGGTCCAGCGATCATCGTGCGAGCCCTGCCATGCGCTCGAGCGTGTCGCGGTCGAAATATTTGCCGTCGATTGCGGCCAGCGCCGAACGCACCTGATCGGGATTGTTGAGCGACACCACGACCGAGATGATCGCCGGGTGCGACAGGGCGAAACGGATCGCGGCATCGCTCCAGGAGGTGATCTCGTCGCCAAGCTCGGCCTGGACCCTCTCGAACTGGGCATAATGCCTGTCCCACGCGGCATCGCGCTTGGGGTCGTCGGTGGCGAGCCTGCTGCGATCGGCGCGCTTGTCGGTGATGACTCCTTGCAGGTATGGGCGCATCGAGAATGCCCCAATACCACGCGCGGCGCAATCGTCGAACACGTCGAGCATTTCGGTTTCGAGAAAGTTCCAGAATGCGATCAGCCCGTCGAACGCGCCCGAAGCCACAGCGGGCTTGGCGAAGCCATGCGTATGCGGGAAGGTGATGACATGGCCGATCTTGCCCTCGCGGCGCATGGCCTCCACGGTCTCGCCGAGCGCGGCATTGGTTTCCCCATGCGGGCGATGCGATCGGGGTCGCCGCGCTCGCCATAGATGATGTCCTTGGGCACTCCGCGCTGCAGGTGCTGGACGATGGCGATGTGCTCGGTTTTCAGCTCGCGCAGCGCACCGAAGGTGATCTCGGATATCTGCAGATCGGTGTTTGCAAAGCTGCGAGAGCGCATTGGTTGCCCCCTTTCCCCGGCTGATCCGGAGGCGGCAGCCGCCCCCGGATCAGATCATCTGCACTGAGTCACTTGATGTTTTCGTTAGCCCATTGCTTGTGCACGGCCAGCGCCATGAGCCGCCGGTCGCGCCAGCGCTGACGATCCTTGAGCTGATCGAGCGGCAGGCGCGCACGGAATCGCTCCTCGATATAGTCGATCAGTGACCCGGCCCATGGCACGAGATCACGCTGCTCGGCGGCGATGCCGCGGTTCATCGGCTCATAGCGCTCGGCATATTCGCGGATGCCGTTTGGGGCGTTCAGATCACCCACCTCGGGCGGGCCGATGAAGGACCAGCGCTGGCTGATGCCTTCTCCCAGCTGATCACGGACAAGACGGGGCCGCGCGCATGAGCCTCACGCTTCCTGACTCCGCCTGGCCACCCGCCGACGTGCTGATGTGGAATAACTTGCTGCGGAAAGGCGGACCGCTTGACGATGAGGGAGCGCTCGCGCATCTGCGCGCAACCTCCGTCGACACGCTCAGGGCGCATTATGCCCGCTGGCTCGGCTGGCTCAAGGCCGAGGAACCGACAGCGCTGGCCCTGCCGCCGGCGGAGCGGGCCACGCCAGTCCGCCTTCGCCGGCCTTCGGATCGGGCACTCCTTCCACGACACCGGCGACAGCCTGGTCGTCGACCTGCCGGCGGATCTCACCAAGACCGGCGCACCCTGGGAGGCGCCGGTGCCGGCGCCGGTCCTGCCGCTCATGCGCGGCTACCTTTCTGAGGTTCGGCCCTGGCTGATGCAGCGCGGTGGCGAGGATCACGATGTGCTGTGGGTCACGGACCGGGGGCGCCCGTTCGATCCGAATTTCCTCGGCATGAAGATCGGGGGCCTCACCAAGCGCCTGACCGGCGTGCGCGTACCGCCGCACCTCTTTCGCGATGCCGCCGCCACCACGCTTGTGCGCCTCTCACCTGAATGCGCCCAGCTGATCCGGCCACTCCTCGCCCATGCCGGCTTCGGCACCGCCGAAAAGCACTACATCCATGCGCAGGGGATCGAGGCAGCGCGCGACTATGCCGAGGCGGTTATGCGGTTGCGGCGAGGTGACAAGGACACTGGCAAGCACAAACCATGAGCCAATGCCGGCGGCTACCTGGGCGCGAAGGGCGGATTGCCGTCGTTCGCTGCGTGTTGACTGAATGGCCGGAAACCAAACCGCTTTCTTTCTTTTCGTATCGAGTGAGCCTCAAACCAGAATGCGATAGCGCTGCTGCCGGGATCGCCTTCACGGAACAGGGCGAAAATCGTTGTGATCCGCAGCAATGAATCCTATGGCAGGACGAAATCCCATGTAATGGCAGCGCGCCCATGTTCGAAGTCATCTGCATCACCTTCGCCTTTTTCTTTGGCCTCGCCGTCCGCCAAGTCGGATTGCCGCCGCTGGTCGGGTTCCTGGCGGCAGGTTTTGCGATCAACGCCTTTGGCCCCGGATTGGGTCTGCCCGAGGAGACGGGCGACATCCTGAAATACGTGTCACATCTCGGCGTTCTCCTGCTTCTTTTCGCAGTCGGCTTGAAGCTGCGCCTGGGGCAGATCGCGCAGCCTCAGGTATTGGGTGGGTCATTGATCCACTTCGCAATCACCACGGCAGTTTTCAGCGTTGGTCTTGCTCTGTTCATGCAGCTCGACTGGAACACGTCCTTGCTGCTGGCCATCGCACTATCGTTCTCGTCAACCGTGTTTTCTGCCAAAATTCTTGAGTCGAAGCGCGACATCGGTGCTTTTTACGGGCGCACCGCAATTGGGATCCTGATCGTGCAGGATATCATTGCGCTCGTGGTGCTGGGGATCTGGGGTGGGCAAGCACCCTCTATCTGGGCACTCGGCGTGTTCGCAATCCCGCTCCTGCGTCCTGCACTGCACTGGCTGCTGGACTTCACTGGCCACGACGAACTTCTCGTCTTGATGGGGATGCTGCTGGCACTGGTGGTCGGCGGCATGGGCTTCGAAAGCGTGGGTCTGAGCTCCGAGATCGGTGCGCTGGTCATGGGCCTCATGCTGTCGACGCACAAGCGCGCGAAGGAACTCTCGGAGGCACTCTGGGCGCTGAAGGAAATTTTCCTTGTCGGCTTTTTCCTCCAGATCGGCATGTCCGGCCTCCCGGGCTGGCACGACCTGGCCTTCGCACTGGTGTTCGCGCTGATCCTGCCTCTGAAAGGAGCGTTGTTCTTTTTCCTGCTGATCCTCTTCCGGCTCAGATCACGGACGGCATTCATGGCGGCAGCCAGCTTGACCGCCTACAGCGAATTCGGCCTGATCGTCGCAGCCGGCGTCTTGCCGGAATGGTTGGTGCCTCTGGCGGTCGCCGTCAGCCTGTCCTTTGTGATCGCGGCACCCATCAATCGGATTGCGCAGCAGGTATTCGAGCGAATGGAAGAACGGCTGCAACGGTTCGAGCCCTCGCGGGTACATCGTGACGAGTTGCCAACCGATCTGGGTAACGCCCGGATCCTGATACTTGGAATGGGGCGAACCGGCACAGCGGCCTATGACCATCTGATCCCATCGTGCGACCGGATCGTTGCGATCGACGCTGACACCTACAAGGTCGAGGCCCACCGCGAGGCCGGTCGCAATGTGCTGTTCGCCGATGTTGAGGACGCTGGCTTCTGGCGCGGCCTGAACGTCGCGCAGCTCGAAGCCGTGATCCTCGCGATGGACGGTGTCGAGGCAAAGGAATGCGCGGCGAATGCTCTGCGGCGGAACGGTTTCACGGGCCCCATCATCTCTCATGCCATGTTCGAGGAACATATCGAGCGACTGAAAGGCGCTGGTGCGACCCATACCTATCTGACAATGAACCAGGCAGGAATGGGGCTTGCTGACCACGCTGCTCGCGCGATCGATCTCGACCTGTCGCCATCCCAAGCGTTGGAACCCTGAAATCAACCACCGGAGTGGAGTTTTCTCCTCAGGCGCGCAAGCATTTTCTTCGCAAGGGAATCTGAGGAAACCGGCGGAGTTTCCAACCTGCCAGTATCCTCTTGACGGGCAACATCGAGCGAGCTTGCGTTACGTTTTTCAAGTCCCGCGGCGTCGACACTGGCGGGGTGTTCAGGATCGAAATCCGATTTCCACGTCTCGCACAAACGCTCTTCTGCCCAGCCGGTCATACGTATCGGTCCCTTCGGCATGACTTGATCCCGTCCAGATGTCTGCAGAAAATGGATAGCATGATTCCGATCACTTGTCGCTTTCCGGGTGCCAGTGGCGTTGCATCATCAGGTATGTAAAGGACGCCGACCAGGTGATAAGAAGAAAACCGTTCAGCGCTTCGATGCCCGAAAGCACTCGAAGAAGCCCCTGAGGATACGCATCTCCTACGCCCAAGGTCGTGTAGCTGGTAATCGAAAAATAGAAGAAATCGAGCGCAGTCGCATCGAACTCCCCTTCGATCCGTCCGAAACCCTGTCGGTCATGGAGCAAGGCAAACGCCAATGCGTAGAGCATTATCTCGAGGAGATGGGCAACAAAGCATGCCGCAATCACAACGAGCACACGCTGGCGCGGTCGGATCGGAAGGCGCGGTAGAAGCCGCCCAGTGAAGCGCAGCGCCTCGTAATGGATCAAGACGGTCGCCGCGATGAGGAGCATGGCCGTCGTTGATATGAAAAAGATGTGCATGCCAAGCCTTACAGCGAAACCTAACTGCTTTGAAGCTGTTGCGCACGAGTATCGCGACTGGTCAATCTGAGGGCAAGGCTTCGATCAATCAGCGGACCACCCTGACCATGGTCGCAGATTCACGGGTCAAATCGACACCGAATGGAAAAAAATCGGGCGCGACCTGCTGAAGGCGGCAACCTCATGGCGCTGAAGCCGCGAAGAGGTGCCGCACTTTAGGGGCGAACGACAGCGTCCGCACTGCCGCCATACCGTGTTCTTCAACCGCGCGCCTGCAGCGAATGGCCGGTTTGACGGGCCGCACTGCGGCATCCGGCGATTCGATGAACGTCGGCAAGGGGCCGAGAGTAACCTATCCCTCCTTACGCCTATTGTTATCGCGATCACGCTTGTATTGCCTCGCGACGGGTAACGCCGGCAGCCAGGATTCGCGGCGGATGGTCTAGAGTTCATAGGTGGGCATCAACTGGTCTGAGGCATCCAGAGGCCCAAGGTTCACCTCGACTTCATCGCCCGTGCGCCCAAACACTGACGATCCGCAGTCAGGGCAGAAGTGCCGCCCCGCATATTCGCGTGTTTCGCCGGTAATTGTGACCATGTCCTCAGGGAATACGGCCGAGGCATGGAACAGCGCGCCATGGTGTTTTCGACAGTCGAGGCAGTGGCAAACGCCAACCCCGTAGGGCTCGCCCTGCGCTGCGATACGCACATTGCCGCAAAGGCATCCTCCTTCAAGCTGCTTCATGTTGGGCTCTCGCACTGCATCCACTTGGCTGTGGAACTCTGTCAGCACCCCCCACTCTGGCAAGGATGTGCGCGAGATGACAACGGATTGGCTGCAAGCTTGCGGCAGAAGCGACCTCATGCGCCGTCGGATATTCATGGCTGGAAGAACCTACCATAAAACTTAGCCATATAGCGAAGTTTTTCTTGTCATGCGACGGCGCGATATATAGTTAGCAATATGGCTAAGCATGACACAGACCTCTCGCAGCTCTTTCACGCGCTGGCAGACCCGACCCGCCGCGCGATCCTGACGCGCCTGGCCGAGGGGCCAGCGCCGGTGACAGAGCTGGCCAAGCCCACGGGGCTGCGACTGCCCACAGTGATGCGGCACCTTTCGGTACTGGAGGAGGCCGGGCTGATCGCCACGTCGAAGGACGGGCGGGTACGGACCTGTGCCATGCTGCCCGAAGCGTTGACACCGATGCGAACATGGCTCGACGAACAGCGGGCGCTTTGGGAAGGCCGCCTCGACCGGCTTGACGATTATGTCACGAAACTGATGGAGGAGCGCGAAAAATGATCCCGGAACTGGACCCCAATACCGATCTGAGCTTCACCCGCACGCTGGCTGTGCCGCGGCAACTGATCTGGGAGTGCTGGACGCGGCCCGAGCATATCCCGAATTTCTTTGTGCCAGCACCTCACAAGGTGACGGCGGTGGATATCGACCTGCGGGTCGGCGGGCGGTTCAACACGCGTTTCGATGTCGAAGGGAAGGTGATGGACAACACGGGTGTCTATCTGGAGGTGGTGCCGGGCGAGAAGCTGGTCTTCACCGACACTTACACCGAAGGCTGGAAACCCGCGCCCGATCCCTTCATGACCGCGATCCTGTTGCTATCGGATGCGCCGAACGGTGGAACGACCTACACGGCGATCGCCCGCCACCGTAATCCAGAAAGTCGCAAGGCGCATGAGGACATGGGATTCCTTGACGGATGGGGCACGGTGGCGACGCAACTGGAGGCCTATGCCAAGGGCCTGATGAAATGAGCGGCCGTTTCGCAACGCTGAGTTTCGAGCGACAGGTGGAGGCACCTGTGACGACCCTCTGGGAAGCCTGGACCGCACCTGCCGCGCGGGCGGTCTGGGCGGCCCCTACCCCCTCGGTCACCGTGGAATTTCTGGAGGCCGACACCAGGGAGGGCGGGCGTGAGGTCTCGCTGTGCAAGGTGGAGGGTCAGCCTGACATTCGCTGCGAGTGCGGCTGGCTGGCGCTGCAACACGCGCAGCGCAGCGTGAACTACGAGGTGATCGAGTCCGAGGGCGTGACGCAATCGGTGGCGCTGGTGACGGCCGATTTCACGGGCACGGGCGCCGGCAGCCGGTTGGTGGTGACGGTGCAGCTTTCGTCGCTGGCCGAGGACATGGAGGCGGGCTACCAGCAGGGTTTCGGCGCTGGGCTGGACAATCTGGCGGATGTGACTGCACGGACCATGGTGTTGCAACGCGTGATCAAGGCGCCCAGACAGGCAGTCTGGGCCGCCTGGATTGTCCGTCGTCGAATGATTTGGGATAGTCGGCGTGATTTTGGTCTGGAGGGCTCCGGCTCTG
>NZ_QNVJ01000014.1 GCF_003350345.1 Alkalilacustris brevis | reverse complement strand
TTGCGGCCCGGGCATGCGCCCGCCCGCCCCCCAGGCGGGCGCATCCGCGCCCACCTCGGGCGGCCGCATGCCCTCTGGTCGGAGCTGGACGAGTGCAATTCAACGCAACATGTCTTGGTAGTGTCCTACGGCCCACCGGCGGGCGTTTCGTATTCGTCTGCGGCCGGCAACTGACCGTGCCTTCAATGCTGGGAAACTGCGGGCAGTGCAGATCCGCCCGCAGTCGGTCCATTGCCCGACCAACCCACCGCATTTTGCGGTTGCACCTCCCCGCTGCGGGCGCAACCTTGCCTGCAGGAAAACGGAGTAACCCGCATGGATTTCGACAACCTCATCAACCGGCGCGGCACCCATTCGCAGAAATGGGACATGATGACGGCGCGCTATGACGTGCCTGAAGACACCGGCCTGCCCATGTGGGTGGCCGACATGGATTTCCGTCCGCCTGAATGCGTGCGCGAGGCCCTGCGCGAAATGTGCGACCACGGGGTATTCGGTTATTTCGGCGACGACCGCGCCTATCGCGAAGCGATCTGCTGGTGGATGAAGGAGCGCCACTTCTGGCAGCTCGAGCCCGAGGCGATCTTCACCGCGCACGGGCTGGTCAACGGCACGGCGCTTTGCGTGCAGACCTGGACGCAGCCGGGCGAGGGTGTGGTGCTGTTCACGCCAGTATATCATGCCTTTGCCCGGGTGATCCGCGCCGCCGGGCGGCGGGTGGCCGAATGCCCGCTGGTGCGGGAGGATGGCCGCTATGTCATGGATTTCGACGCCTATGACGACCTGATGCAGGGCGATGAGCGCATGGTGATCCTCTGCTCGCCGCACAATCCCGGTGGGCGCGTCTGGGACGAGGAGGAATTGCAGGCGCTGGCACGGTTCGCCGAGCGCCACGACCTGATCGTGGTGTCGGACGAGATTCACCATGACCTCGTGATGCCGGGGCAGCATCACACCGTCATGGCCAATGCCGCGCCCGAGATCATGGACCGGCTGGTGATGATGACGGCCACGACCAAGACCTTCAACATCGCTGGCGCGCATGTGGGCAACGTGATCCTGCCCGACCCGGAATTGCACGGGCAGTTCGCCAAGACCGTCGCCGCGCTGGGGATTTCGCCCAATTCCTTCGGGATCCACATGGCGACCGCGGCCTACACGCCCGAGGGCGCGGCCTGGGTCGATGCGCTGGTCAAGTATCTCGACGGCAACCGCAAGGTGTTCGACGAGGCGGTGAATGCGATACCGGGGCTGCGTTCCATGCCGTTGGAGGCGACTTACCTTGCCTGGGTCGATTTCGAAGGCACCGGCATGACCGCGCAGGAGTTTATCGGGCGGGTCGAGGGGCGCGCGCAGATCGCCGCCAATCACGGCGAAACCTTCGGCAGTGGTGGCGAGACTTTCCTCCGGTTCAACCTGGGCACGCCGCGCGCGCTGGTGAAGGAAGCCGCCGAGCGCCTGCAACAGGCCTTCGATGACCTTCAGTAGCGGGGCAGCAGCGCCCTGGGGGCATCCTCGGCGCGTTCGAAATCCAGTGCGGGGCGGTCGGAAACACTGGTGTTGCGCTTGAATTCGCAAATGATTTCGCCGTTTTCCTCGCGTGAGGCGACGATCAGGCATTGCAGGATATGCCGCCCGCCCTCATGCACATCGACCAGCCCGCGCAGATGCGGCGTGGTCTCGGAGGCCAGGGCAAAGCCATCTTCCCATACGCGCAGGATCGGATAGACCGCGTCACCCGCATGCAGGCGCAGCCGGGTCTTGCCACGCTGGCGGGCCAGTTTGCGGGCGGCTTCCAGCCCCTCGCGCACGTCTTTGGGCAGATCTTCCAACATCTTCGGGCCCCTCCTCTCCGGCGCAGAATGCCCTGCAAGCCTCTGGCAAACAAGTGAAGAGATAATGACAGGTTCCCCGAATCCCAGCTCGGATTGTGCATTTTTGCGCGGTGGGCTGCGCTCTGGACGGGGTCGCAGTGCGGGGGCGCGCGGCTTATGTTGCCGGATGAAAGGAGTTCACAATGGGCAAGCTTGTTGACGGCACCTGGCAGACCGACTGGTATGATACGGAAAAGACCGGGGGGCGGTTCGTCAGGGATACATCGAAATTCCGCAATTGGGTCACGCCGGACGGCAGCCCCGGCCCCTCGGGCGAGGGGGGCTTCGCCGCCGAGAGCGGGCGCTACCACCTGTATGTATCCTATGCCTGCCCCTGGGCGCACCGGGCGCTGATCTTCCGGGCGATCAAGGGGCTGGAGGATCACATCACCGTCTCTGCCGTGCATCCCGACATGCTGTCCGACGGGTGGGAGTTTCGCGATGATTTCCCCGGCGCCACGGGCGATGATCTCTATGGCAGCCGCTACATGCGCGATATCTACACCCGCGCCAAACCCGACGTTTCGGGCCGGGTGACGGTGCCGGTGCTGTGGGACAAGACGCGCGAAACCATCGTGTCGAACGAATCGGCCGAGATCATCCGCATGTTCAACTCGGCCTTCGACGACATCACCGGCAATCGCGACGACTACTACCCCGCGCCCCTGCGCGACGAAATCGATGCGGTCAACGCGCGTGTCTACGATACGGTCAATAACGGGGTCTACCGCTCTGGTTTCGCCACAACGCAGGAAGCCTATGACGAGGCGGTCACCGCGCTGTTCGAGTCGCTCGACTGGCTGGAGGACAGGCTGGGCAGGCAACGTTACCTGGTCGGCGACCGTGTGACCGAGGCCGACTGGCGGCTGGTAACGACGCTCATGCGCTTCGATTCGGTCTATCACCTGCATTTCAAGTGCAACCGACGGCGGATAATCGACTATCCCAACCTCTGGGGCTACACGCGCGAGCTGTATCAGCGGCCCGGCGTGGCGGCGACAGTGCGGCTGGACCATATCGTGCGGCACTACCACTACAGCCACGACACCATCAATCCCAACCGGATCATCCCGATCAACCCGGTGCTGGATTTTGACGAACCGCACGGGCGCGGGCATCTGCGCGCCGCCTGACGCATCGGCTGCGGGGTTCGTGATTTGGTCATCGGGGCGCGCATTGCTAAGCTTTCGTGGTAATTGGTCCGGAGGTTTTCATGCGCGCCCCGTTTCTTGCCGCGGCTTTAACGATCGCGATCACGCAGGCCGCTGCCTCGGCCCCTTGCGGTGGCGATTTTGGCGCCTTCGTCGATGACCTGGCCGCCGAGGCCGTCGCTGCCGGCCAGCCCCCCGCGACGGTCGCGAGCTTCTTTCAACCGGTCCGTCCTGATCCCGCCGTGCTGCGGGCCGACCGTGCGCAGGGGATCTTTCGCACCGAGTTCACCGATTTTGCCCGACGGCTGATCAGCCAGCACCGTTTGCAGCATGGGCGGCGCAACGGCGAAGTGCACCGGGAAACGCTTGAGCGCGCGCGTCGTGATTACGGGGTTCCGCCGGGCATCCTGCTGGCATTCTGGGCATTCGAGACGGATTTCGGCGCCTTTCAGGGTGACTACAACACTGCCAACGCACTGGTGACGCTGGCCCATGATTGCCGCCGGCCTGAACTGTTTCGCCCGCAGGTTCTGGCCGCCATTGAGCTTTACGCGCGCGGCCAGTTCGACCCGGCCAGGACCAGCGGCGCCTGGGCGGGCGAGATCGGGCAGGTGCAGATGCTGCCCGCCGATATTCTGGAAAGCGGCGTCGATGGCGACGGCGACGGGCGGGTTGACCTGAAAGGGTCTGTGCCAGATGCGCTGCTGTCAGGGGCGAACCTGCTGCGCAATCTCGGCTGGCGCGCGGGTGCGCCGTGGCTGCATGAAGTCACCTTGCCCGATACGCTGGACTGGTCGCTCACCGGGTTGCGCAGCGAGTTGACCGTGGCCGACTGGGTTGCGCTGGGTGTGGAGCCGCGCCACGGCAGCTTGCCCGCCGGCGAGACGCGCGCCTGGGTGTTGGTGCCGCAGGGGCGCCACGGCCCGGCCTTCATGGTGTTTCCCAATTTCCATGTGCTGTTCGAGTGGAACCAAAGTTTTGTCTATGTGGTCACGACGGCCTATTTCGCGACCCGGCTTGAAGGCGCGCCGGTGTTCGATCCGGGCAACCCCGACCCAGGCCTGAACCCCGACGAGATGCGCGAGTTGCAGCGCCGGCTTGAGGCGCGCGGTCACGGAGTGGGCGGAGTTGATGGCATTCTGGGCGCGCGTACCCGCGCCAGCGTGCAGGCCGTGCAACAGGAACTGGGCTTGCCTGCGGATGCATGGCCGACGCGGGCGCTTTTGAACCGGCTTTGAAGTGGGCACCCGAACGTGAACCGGGCGACATTCGGGCGCGTCGCGCGATTCTTCCCTGGCTTGGGCGATTACGCTTCCGGCACGATCGCCCCACCCGATCGGTTCAACCGCTCAGCCCGCCGGCGAGCGTTGGCACCGAAAGCGCGCTGAAGCCGTAGTGGCGCAGCCAGCGCAGGTCGCCTTCAAAGAAGGTGCGCAGGTCGGGGATGCCGTATTTCAGCATGGCGATCCGGTCGATCCCCACGCCAAAGGCAAAGCCCTGCCATTCGTTCGGGTCGATCCCGCCGGCCTGAAGCACCTTGGGGTGCACCATGCCCGAGCCCAGGATCTCCATCCAGTCGTCGCCTTCGCCGATCTTGAGTTGCCCGCCCTGCCACGAGCAGCGGATGTCGACCTCGGCCGAGGGTTCGGTGAACGGAAAATGCGAGGCGCGGAAGCGCAGCTCCACATGATCGACCTCGAAAAAGGCGCGGCAGAATTCCTCCAGCGTCCATTTGAGGTTGGCCATGGAAATGTCGCGGTCGATCGCCAGCCCCTCGACCTGGTGAAACATCGGCGTGTGGGTCTGGTCCATGTCCATGCGATAGACGCGGCCCGGGGCGATCACGCGCAGCGGCGCGCCCTGGTCTTGCATCGCGCGGATCTGCACCGGGCTGGTATGGGTGCGCAGCACATGCGGCGGCGTGTTGTCGCCCTCGCGGCGGTGCATGAAGAATGTGTCGTGTTCCTGGCGCGCTGGGTGTTCGGGCGGGATGTTGAGCGCGTCGAAATTGTACCAGTCGCTTTCCACCTGCGGGCCTTCGGCAACAGAAAAGCCCATATCGGCAAAGATCGCGGTCAACTCGTCCATCACCTGGCTGACCGGGTGGATCGTGCCCATGCGCCGCGGGCGCGCGGGCAGGGTGACATCGAGCCATTCGCCTTTCAGGCGTTCATCCAGTGCGGCATCTTCCAGCGCGGCCTTGCGGGCGCGCAGGGCGGCGTCGATCTCGGTCTTGAGGGCATTGAGCGCTGGGCCGGCCTGCTGGCGCTCCTCTGGCGTCATCTTGCCCAGCTCGCGCATTTTCAGGCTGATTTCGCCCTTCTTGCCAAGCGCGGCCAGCCGCACCGATTCCAGTGCGTCGGGGCTGTCGGCCTGAGCGACCTGTTCAAGATATCTGCTGCGAATTGATGCGATATCGTCCATCTGCCTGCGCGCCCCTGACATTGCGTCCGTTTCGGGGCTCAGGGCGTAGCACAAAGCCCCCCGAATGCAAGCCTGCGGCGGGGGGCTGTCTGCCCCCCGCGCCCCCCGAGGATATTTTCTTCCAAGAAGAAGGGCGTAGGGGGGCCATGTCTGTCAGATATCAAGCAGCACCGAGGCAATGCCGAAATAGGTCAGCACCCCGAGAATATCCGCCATGGATGTCACCAGCGGCCCCGAAGCCGCCGCCGGGTCACGGTTGAACCGGGCAAAGATGAACGGCAGAGACATGCCCATCAGCGACCCCATCAGCACGATCGCGGTCATCGCCAGCGCCACCACTACGGCGATCTCGACCCCGCCGCGCCAGATGCCGATCACCGAGACTGCCAGCGCCATCGTCACCCCAAGCGCCAGCGCGATTGCAAGCTCTCGCGCCAGAAGCCGCCCGAAATCCGAGGGGCGCACATCGTCGGTGGCCAGCGCGCGCACCATCAGCGTGGCTGACTGGGTGCCTGCATTGCCGCCCGAGGCGATCAGCAGCGGCAGGAAGAACAGAAGCGACAGATGCGCTGAGATGATTTCCTCGAAATAGGCGATGCCGGCGCCGGAGAAGATGTTGCCGAAGACCAGCAGCACCAGCCAGTAGATTCGCGCCTTGTAGAGCACGCTGATCGTGGCCTCGGCGACCGATGTCTCAAGCGGGCTGACGAGCGAGCCCTTGTGGAAATCTTCCGTCACTTCGTCGGCGGCGACGTCCATGGCGTCATCGGCGGTGACGATGCCTACCAGGCGGTCGTCCGTGTCGAGGACCGGAAGCGCGATCAGGTCGTAGCGGGCGATCATGCGCGCGGCCTCTTCCTGTTCGGCGTCGGCGCGGATCCAGACCGGCTCGGTGTCCATGATCGAATCGACGCGCTGGCGACGGCGGGCAATCAGCAGGTCGCGCAGGTCGAGCACCCCGATAAGGTGCCGGTCATCATCGACGATATAGGCGGTGTAGACGGTTTCGGCCTCGAGCGCCTGGGCACGCAGGGCCTCCAGGGCCTCGCTCGCGCTCATCTCGGGCTTGAGCGTGGCGTAGTCCGAGGTCATCACCGACCCCACGGTCCATTCCTCGTAGGAGGCGAGGCGCCGCAGGTCGTCGCGCTCGGCCTTGGACAGCGCCGGCAAGAGCGCCTCCTGTGCCTCTTCGTCGAGCTGCTTGAACAGGTCGGCGCGTTCGTCATGGCTCATGGCCGACATCAGCGCGGCCAGTTCGCGCCGGCGCATCTGGGTGGCCACGACAAGTTGCGAAGACGGCTTGAGATAGCCGATAAGTTCGGCCTGGTCGTGCAGGGGCAGCAGGCGCGTGGCGGTCAGCGCCTCGTCGACGTCGAGTTCTTCGAGATAGGCGGCGACATCGGCCAGTTCCTGCGTGATGAGGAATTCGCGCACGGAGTCCGTGTCACCCTCACGCAGAAGCCGGGTGATCTCCAGCGCGACAAAGGCCGCGTCGATGTAGTCGTGCTCGGCATCCGGGTCGAAGCGGAAATCGGCAAGCGAGGTGGGTTTGGTCATCCCCTGTCTCCTGTCCGTCAGATGCGGACGGGGCGGGGAGCGACCTGTTCAGGCCACTTGTCCGCCACGCCGCGATGTCGTGGCTGTCATGGCGCACGGGTCGCCGATTTCGGGTGCGGGGTCGGCCAGTTGACCCCGACTTGAACTCTCGTCCATGTCGCTTCCGGTTGAGGCGCCCCGCCGGGATGGGGGCTGGCCCCGGATTAGGTGCGGGGGGCGCGGTTGTCAATTCCGCAGCTGCGGTTGCGTGCCGCAATTCTCTTGACGCGCGGCTTGCGAATGATCTAGGCGGTGAGCATTCCGGTCCATCGCTTTCGGGTGATGGTGAAAAGGGAATCCGGTGTGGCCCGCAAGGGCCGAAGCCGGAGCTGCCCCCGCAACTGTGAGCGGCGAGCGGTGCCTCCATATGCCACTGACCACCTGGTCGGGAAGGCGAGGCAACCGCGACGACCCGCAAGCCAGGAGACCTGCCGGAATGATCACCCTACCCGGGCGCGGGGCGCGCCATGGGAGCGGTCGAGCCGCAGCGGTGACGAGAAGCGCCGTCTGCGGAGTGGGAACGTCCCTCCGCAAGACATCCACATCTTGATCCAGGGTGCGCCTGCGCACCTCATGAGGGACATCAAAAACATGAAACAAAACCGGCTTTCCCGATCCATCATCGCCCTGGTCGCCCTGCCGCTGGCTGCAACTGGCGCGGCACAGGCCCAGGAGCAGGCTTTCGCGCTGGACGAGATCACCGTCTTCGCCAACCTCACCCCCACGGGGCTTGAGCGCACAGGCTCAAGCGTCACCGTGGTCACCGAAGAAGACCTCGCGGCCTCGGGCGACGTGCTGGTTTCGGATTACCTGAACCGGATGGCGGGGGTCACGGTAGCACGCACTGGCCCGCCGGGATCGTCCACAGCGCTGCGGATGCGCGGCGCGCACCAGCGCTATGTTGCGGTCTATATCGACGGTGTGCTTGTCAATGATCCCTCGTCGCCGGAATCCGCGGTCAATTTCGGCACGCTGACCACGGCCGATGTGGGCCGGATCGAGGTTCTGCGCGGGTCGCAATCGGCGCTTTATGGTGGCTCGGCCGTAGGCGGGGTCATCAACATCACGAGCCGTAGCAATGATGGCCCCGGCATCAGCCAGAGCGCCGGAATCGAGGGCGGCAGCTATGGCACGCTCTCTACGCGCTACGGCTTCACCAATCGCGGCGAGCGCGGCGAGGTCAGCCTCAACGCCAGCCATTTCCGCAGCGACGGCTTTTCGGCTGTCGAGGGCGGCGCGCCCGACGGGTTTGAGGCCACGCGGCTGAGTTTTTCGGCCCGGCACCGGATGACCGATGATCTGACGCTGGGATTCTCGGGCTTTGCGCAGCGATCGCGCGCGGATTACGACGACTGGCCCGTTGATGAAGAGTTTGAAGAACGCCGCCGCGAGCTTGGCGCAAGGCTGTTTGCCGAGGTCGAGGCGGGCGCAGTGAGCCATGTCTTCGACATCACAGCCTATCGTATCCGGCGCGAGGACCGTGACCTTGGCGCCGGAACCGCCCCCGACCGCTTCAAAGGCACGCGGATCGGCGCGAGCTATCAGGGCACGGCGCAGACCAGCCCGGACCTGACCCTGTCATGGGGTGCCGACATCCGTCGCGAGACAACAAGCGGTGTCGCCCCGTGGACGGGCTATCCGCGCTACCGCGAAACCATAGCGGGCATCTTCGCCGAGGCTCAGTGGGCAGCGACGTCGGAGATTGATATTTCCGTGACCGGTCGTGTTGATCGCCATTCCGACTTCGGCACCTTCCCAACCGGGCGGATGGCGATGGCGTGGCGGCCTGCTGATGGGCTGACACTGCGGGCTGCCGTTTCGAACGGGTATCGCGCGCCGGCATCGGGTGAACGCTTCGGCCCCTTCGGCAACCCTGACCTCGAGGCCGAAACCAGCCGCAGCGCCGAAATTGGTGCCGAATACGCCTTCGCCGGGGGCGTGCGGCTTTCGGGAACGCTTTTCGTGCTGCGCACCGATGACGAGATTCATGGCTTTCCGCCTGAGAATGTGGAAAGCACGCGCCGCCGCGGACTGGAACTGGCTGGCAGCTTGCCGCTGGGCGAACGCATCATGCTTCACGGCGCATACACATATATTGATGCCGAAATCACCGCGGGAACGCGCAGCGGCCAACGCCTTTCGCGCGTGCCGCGTCATGATCTGTCGCTGAGCCTGGATGCCGAGCTCGCCGAGCGACTGCACGGTACGCTTACGGTGCAGCATGTGGCTGATAGGCGCGATACTTTGCCAATCTGCACTCCGGGTTGCATTACCGGACCGCTGCCCGACTACACCGTGGCCAACGTCAGCCTGCGTTACGAACTCACCCCGCAGGCCGATCTGACGCTGCGTGTCGATAACCTGTTCAATCGGCAATATCAGCAGGTCGCGGGCTATGGCACTTCGGACCGGGCATTCTATGCCGGGGTCGCGGCGCGGTTCTGACGAAGGAAAGGTGGGGCGCGATGCGGGCACGGGCAGGCATAGCGGCAGCAACCGGCGCCCGGCATTGGCTGGGCGGGCTGCTGCTGGCGCCCTGGCTGGCTTGCGCCGCGCTTGCCGGCGCTCGGGACGCGCCGCCACAGCGGGTGGTGTCGCTCAATGTCTGCACCGACCAGTTGGCGATGCTGCTGGCCGCGCCGGGACAGTTGGTAGCGGTGTCGCGGCTGGCGCGCGACCCGCATGCGTCGGCCATGAGCGTCGAGGCCGAGGGCTATGCCACTACCCCCGGCGGGGCGGAGGACGTGTTTCGCCTGAACCCCGATCTGGTGCTGGCGGGCAGCTATACCACCCATCACGCCACGGCAATGTTGCGCCGCCTTGGCGTGCCGGTGGCCGAGTTCACCCCGACCCGCGATTTCGATGGCATCCGCGCGGACATCCTGCGCGTCGGCGCGCTGCTGGGGCGCGAAGACGCCGCCGAGGCTATTCTGGCCGCGTTCGACGCTGAATTGGCGGCCCTGCGCGCCGATGCGCCTGACGACCCGCCGCGCGCAGTGCTTTATTCGGCCAACAGCTGGTCGTCGGGCGAGGCCACGCTGGCCGGTGCGATCCTGCGCAGCGCGGGCTTTGTCAATGCCGCCGCCGAGGCCGGGCTGGCTTATGGCGGCACCTTGCCGCTGGAACAACTCATCATGCTGGCGCCCGATGCGGTGATAACCGGCACACGCTACGGCGGCAGCTCGCGCGCCGAGGCGGTGCTGGACCATCCGGCGCTGCGCAGCTTTACCGATACGCGCGCACTCTTGCCGCTTAGCGACGCCGACTGGGTCTGCGGCACGCCCTATGTGCTGCGCGCCATCGCCCGGCTGCGCGCCGCACGCGAGGCCCTGCCATGACCGCGCTGCGCTTTCCGTTGCTGATGGCGCTGCTGGGGGCGCTGGTGCTGGTGCTGTTCGTGCTGTCGATGGCCTTCGGGCCGGCGGGGTTGACGCCGGGCCAGAGCGCCGCGGCCCTGCTGGGTGGCGAGGCGGGCGCGGCGGAAACGCTGGTGATGCGCGAAATTCGCCTGCCGCGCGCGTCTCTCGCGGTGCTGGTGGGGGCGACGCTGGGGCTTTCGGGGGCGGCGTTACAGGGGTATCTGCGCAATCCGCTGGCCGAGCCGGGGTTGATCGGGGTGTCGGGATCGGCGGCGCTGGGCGCGGTGTTGGCGCTGCAGACCGGGCTGGCGGCGGCCTTCGCGCTGGCGCTGCCGTTGATGGCGCTGGGCGGCGCGGTGCTGGCGGTGCTGGTGCTCTTGTTGCTGGCGGGGCCGGGGGGCGGGGCGTTCACGCTGATCCTGGCCGGCATCGCGATTTCGGCGCTGGCGGGGGCGCTGGTGTCGCTGGTGCTGAATCTCTCGCCCAACCCGTTCGCGGCGACCGAGATGGTTTTCTGGATGATGGGGTCGCTGGCAGATCGCTCGTTCCTGCATGTCTGGCTGGCGGCGCCTTTCGTGGCGCTGGGCGGGGTGATGTTGCTGGCGCTGGGCCGGGGCCTTGATGCGCTGACCCTGGGCGAGGATGCGGCGGCAGCGCTGGGCATCGGGCTGGCGCGGCTGCGGCTGGTGCTGGTGCTGGGCGTGGCGGCGGGCGTGGGGGCGGCCACGGCGGTGGCAGGCGCGATCGGCTTTGTCGGGCTGGTGGTGCCGCATCTGTTGCGCCCGCTGGTGGGGGCGCAGCCCTCGCGGCTGCTATGGGCGTCGATGCTGGGCGGCGCGGCGATGGTGCTGGCGGCTGATATCGCCGTGCGGCTGATCGCGCCCGAGCGCGACCTCAAGCTGGGCGTGCTGACTGCCATTGTCGGCGCGCCGCTTTTCCTGCATCTGATCTGGCGCACGCGGAGGGAGGGGCTATGACATTGCTTTCCCTCGAGAACCTTACCGTCCGACGCGGCGCGTGCCCGGTGGTCGATGAGGTGACCCTTTCGGTTGGCCGGGGCGCGTTCGTGGGGCTGATCGGACCCAATGGTGCGGGCAAGACCAGCCTGATGCGCGCGGCGTTGGGGCTGTTGCCGCATGAAGGGCGCTCGAACCTTGCCACGATGCTGCCTGAGGTCCGCGCGCGCCACGCCGCCTGGCTGCCGCAAATGCGCGAAATCGCCTGGCCCGTCAGCGTCGAGGCGCTGGTGCGACTGGGCCGCACGCCGCACCGCCGTGCCGGCGGGCAGGAGGCCGACCACCGCGCCGTCGCGAATGCCCTTGCCCGGATGGGGCTGGACGGGTTCAAGGATCGCCGCGCGACCGAGCTGTCGGGCGGCGAGCAGGCGCGGGTGCTGATCGCCCGTGCGCTGGCGCAGGAAACGTCGCTCCTGTTGGCGGATGAGCCGATTGCCGGGCTGGACCCCGCGCATCAGCTTGGTGCGATGGAGGTCTTTGCCGCGCTCGCCGACGAGGGGCGCACGGTGGTTGCCGCGCTGCATGACCTGGGGCAGGCGGCGCGTTTTTGCACCCGGCTGGTGATGATGCACCAAGGCCGCGTGGCGGCCGACGGGCTGCCCGCCAAGGTGCTGTCGCCTGGGCGGTTGGCCGAGGTATTCGGCATCCGCGCGCAAATGATCGACACGCCCCACGGCCCCCTTTTCCAGCCATTGGAGCGCCTGACATGAGCCTGCGCCGCTTCCCTCCCGAACGCATTGTCTGCCTGACCGAGGAAACCGTCGAAACCCTGTATATGCTGGGCGAGGACGCGCGCATCGTCGGTGTGACCGGCTATGCCGTGCGCCCGCCGCAAGTGCGGCGCGAAAAGCCGCGCGTGGGGGCCTTCACCAGCGCCGACATTGCCAAGATCCAGGCGCTCGATCCCGATCTGGTGCTGGTGTTTTGTGACATCCAGGCCGATATCGCCGCGCAGCTTATCCGCGCCGGCCTCAGCGTGCATGCCTTCAACCAGCGCGACATTGCCGGCATTCTGGCGATGATCCGCACGCTGGGGGCGCTGGTGGGGTGCCCGCGCCGGGCCGCGCGGCTGGCGGCGCATTTCGAGGCCCGGCTTGCCGAGGAGCCGCAGCATGACGCCCCCGCCGCACCCCGTCCGCGCGTCTATTTCGAGGAATGGGATGACCCGCTGATCACCGGAGTGGGCTGGGTGTCTGAACTGATCGAGCGCGCGGGCGGCGAGGATTGCTTTGCCCATCTGCGCCATGAACAGGCCGCGCGCGACCGCATCATCCCGCCCGAGGCCGTGATCGCGGCTGCGCCCGATGTCATCATCGCCTCGTGGTGTGGCAAGAAGGTGCGCCCGGAAAAGATCGCCGCGCGCCCCGGCTGGCAGGTGGTCCCCGCTGTGCGGCAGGGCCAGATCCACGAAATCAAATCGCCGCTGATCCTGCAGCCGGGGCCTGCGGCGCTGACCGACGGGTTCGATGCGCTTTGCACGATCATCGCCAATGCCACGCAGAAGGAGGCCGCGACATGAACGCGATTGCCGGGTTGTGGGAATTTCTGGACCGCGGCGGCGTGGTGATCTGGATCATCGCCGCACTATCGGTGGCGACGCTTTCGATTGCCTTGTGGAAGCTCTGGCGCCTGATGATGACCGGGGCCTGGGGGGGCGGCGCGCGGGCCGAGGCGGCGCTGGCGCTCTGGGTCGGCGGGCAGGGCGAGGCCGCGCAGGCCGCGTTGCAGGGGCGCGCGGGGCTGCGCGGGCGACTGGCGCTGAGCGCGATGCAGGCCGCCGCGACCCTGCCCGATGCGGCCGCGCGCGAGGAAACCGCCCGCATCGCCCGCAAGCTGATGGAGAAGGCCCGGCGCGGGTTGCGCGCGCTGGAACTCAGCGCCACCATCGCCCCGCTTCTGGGCCTTCTCGGCACGGTGATCGGCATGATCGCGGCGTTCCAGGCGTTGCAGGAGGCCGGCGCGCGGGCCGATCCTGCCACCCTGGCCGGCGGCATATGGGAGGCGCTTCTGACCACGGCGGCGGGTATGTCGGTGGCGATCCTGGCTTCGCTGGTGCTCAGCTGGTTCGACGCGGTGACCGAACGCCTGGGCCATGACATGGAAGACATCGCCACCCGCGTCTTTCTGGCCCGGCTGCGGGCGCGTGAAGGGGGGGCGTGATGCTGTCGCTGCCCGCCCCTGTGCGCCGCAAGCCCGGCCTGACACCGATGATCGATGTGGTGTTTCTTCTGCTGGTGTTCTTCATGCTGGCCGCGCGCTTCGGGCTGGAGGGTGCTCTGGAGCTTGCCTTGCCCGGCAGCGCCGAGGCCGAGGCCTGGCAGGGCCCGCCGCGGCTGGTCGAGGTGCTGCCCGAGGGCGTCACCTTGAATGGCGCCCCGGCTGACGAGGCCGCGCTGGCCGGGGCACTTGCGCCGCTGATGGCTGACAACGCCGACCCGGTGCTTCTGCGCGCGGGTGAAGGGGCGGCGGTGCAGCGCGTCGTCGCGGTGATCGAGGCGCTGGGCGAGGCCGGGCTGACCCGGCTCGTTCTGGTCGAATAGGAGGGCGTGCATCATGCAGATATTCGCCAGACCCCGTCCGCGCCCGGCGCGTGAGTCCGCCGTGCCGATGATCAACATCGTGTTCCTGCTGCTGATCTTCTTCCTGATGTCGGCGCAGATCGCCCCGCCCGAGCCGTTCGACGTATCGCCGCCCGAGGCGCAGACGCAGCTGCCCGAGGCCGGGCGCGACCCGGACGCGCTCTATCTAGGGGCGGATGGGCGGCTGGCCTTTGGGCCGGCTCGCGACGAAGCCGTCTGGCCCGCGCTGGCGGCGCGTGATGAGGCCCCGCTTGTGCTGCGCGTGGACGCGGCGGCGCCGGGGGCGGAACTCGCGGCGGTGCTGGCGCGGCTGTCGGGGCTGGGGATTGCGCGGGTCTCGCTGATCACGCAGGGCGGGGGGCCAGGGTGATGCGCGGCGTCTTTCAGGCGGTTCCCTTTATTGCGCTGGCGCTGGCGGCGCATGTCGCGCTGGCGTTGGGTTTGCAGGGGCAGATGGGCGCGCAAAGCAGCGGCGCGGGTGGCGCAGCGCTGGTGTCGATCGAGGCCGCGCCGGCCAGATATGCTGCGCTGGCCGAGGAATGGCAGCGCCCGCCGCAGGCCATAACAGGGCCTGTCACTGAGGCGCCCGCGTCACCGGCGCCGGCAGACATGGCGCCTGCCGTGCAGCATGATCGCGAGCCCGCACCGCAGTCTCTTGATGCGCCTGCTGCCCTGCCGTCGCTGCTGCGGGCTGAGGCACCTTTACCCGCACCTGGCCCGCTTGCTGCGGCCGCATATGACAGGCCCGCCGCCCCGGCGAATGCCCCCGCTGCGCCAAGCTCGCCGCAATCGCGCCCCGATCCGGCATCGCCGCCTGTCCAAACCGCGCCGCAGCAGCCCAGGGCTGCGGCGTCGGGATCCGATGCCGCGCCGGATACCACGCCGCGCGCGCCCCCGGTCGAGTTGGCCGAGGCACGCCCCGGGGATGCTCGCCCGCGTCCGCGCCCCGCGCAACAGGCCGCTGCCGCCAGCTCGGCGCCCAGGCCGCAACAGGCCGCGCGCGGCGCGGGCGACGGCCCGGCAGCGGGCCAACGGGCCGAACCCGCCCCTGCGGCCACTCTCTCGCAGGCCCAGCGGAACAGCTACCTGGCAAGCTGGGGCGGCGGTATTCGCGCGCAGGTCGAACGGCGCAAAAGCTATCCCGACAACCTGCGCCGTGCACGCATCGGCGGCACCGCGACCGTGGCGCTCGAGGTGGGGCGCGATGGCCGGCTGATGACGGCGGGGCTGGCGGCCAGTTCGGGCCATGCCGGACTGGACCGCGCGGCGCTGGATGCCGTGCGCGGGGCCGGGCGGTTCCCGTCGGCCCCGTCGGCGTTGACGGCGGCGTCCTACAGCTTCACCTTGCCGATCAGCTTTCAGCCCTGAGCATGCCCCTGCAAGCCGCTTGATCTGGGCCGCGTTGTCGGGCAGGGCAGAGGCAACGTATTGCGAAGCCCGGAGGCCCGCCCGTGAAGATTGCCCATCGCTCGCTCCTGCCGCCCGCGCCGCCGCTGGTGATTGCCGAGATCGGCATCAACCATGGCGGCGATCTGGAGGTCGCCAAGCACATGGTCAGACTGGCGGCAGCCGCCGGTTGCGAATGCGTCAAGCACCAAACCCATATCGTCGAAGACGAGATGACCGAAGAGGCCAAGGGTATCTTTCCGCCCAATGCCGATGTCTCGATCTGGGAGGTGATGGAACGCTGCGCGCTGTCGCGCGAGGACGAAATCGCGCTGAAGGCCCATGCCGAAAGCCTTGGGCTGATCTACCTGTCCACCCCGTTTTCGCGGGCGGCTGCGGATTTCCTGGACGAGATCGGCGTGCCGGCCTTCAAGATCGGCTCGGGCGAGGCCGACAACCTGCCGCTGATCCGCCATATCGCGGCCAAGGGGAGGCCGGTGATCCTGTCGACGGGGATGCAGACGATCCAAAGCCTGGCGCGCTCGGTCGCGATCCTGGACGAGGCGGGCATAGATTACGCGCTGCTGGAATGTACCAATCTATATCCGTCACCGCCCGAGATTGTCTCGCTCAAGGGGGTCACCGAGCTGCAGCGCGCCTTTCCGGGGGCTGTGGTGGGGTTCTCCGACCATTCCATCGGCCCCGAGATGGCGTTGGCGGCCGTTGCGCTGGGCGCGCGCGTGCTTGAGCGGCACTTCACCGACAGCCGCTATCGGCAGGGGCCGGATATTCCCTGCTCGATGGACCCGGCCGAATTGCGCCGCCTGATCGACCGCTCCGCCGAGATCGCCATCGCGCTGCACAATGAAAAACAGCGCACCGCGCCGGAAGAAGACGTCTATCGCTTTGCCCGTGCGAGCGTGGTGGCCGAGCGCGATCTGCCCGAAGGCCATGTGATTACCGAGGCCGACATCTGGGCGCGCCGCCCCGGCTCGGGCGAGATCGCGGGCTATGACTTCGACAAGGTGGTCGGGCGAAAGCTGACCCGCCCGGTCAGGCGCAACCAGCAGCTACGCTGGGCCGATCTGGGGTGATGGCGCGGCGGGGTTGGCGCCGGCCCGGCAAAGCGGGCGGGCGCGCGTCAGACCAGCCGGCCGTGGCAATGCTTGAACTTCTTGCCTGATCCGCAAGGGCAGGGGTCGTTGCGGCCGGGGTTGCCCCAGGTTTCGGGGCGGGTCTCATCGAAACCCTCGACCAGCGGTTCGGGCGCAATGCCATCGTTTTCGGCGGCAACCTTCATCGATTGCTGCTGCAGCGCGATCTGGCGCACCATCGCTTCCTGCTCTTCCTTGCTGAGCGGGCGGATCTGCGCAAGTTTCTGCGCCACATCGACCCGCAGCGCATTGAGCATGGATTCGAACAGCGTGAAGGCTTCGGTCTTGTATTCGTTGAGCGGGTCGCGCTGCGCATAGCCGCGGAAGCCCACGACCGAACGCAGGTGTTCCAGCGTGACCAGATGTTCGCGCCACTTGGTGTCGATTGTCTGCAGCAGAAGCTGCTTTTCGATCGTGCGCATGGTGCCGTCGCCGAAGGCCTCGGTCTTGTCGGCCATGAACTTGTCCGAGGCCTCATAGAGCCGTTCGCGCACGACCTCCTGATCGACACCGTCTTCCTCGGCCCAGTCGTCGACCGGCACGTCGATGCCCAGCTTTTCTTTGAGTTGCTCGTGCAGCGCTTCGGCCTCCCACTGCTCGGCATAGGACTTGGGCGGCATGTATTCGTCAACGAGGTCGTCGATGACCTGGTGGCGCATGTCCTGCACGATTTCCGACAGATCCTCGGCGCGCATGATCTCGAGCCGCTGGCCGAAGATCACGCGGCGCTGGTCATTCATCACGTCGTCGAACTTGAGCAACTGCTTGCGGATGTCGAAATTGCGCGCCTCGACCTTGGCCTGGGCCTTTTCCAGAGACTTGTTGACCCAGGGGTGAACGATGGCCTCGCCTTCCTTCATACCCAAGGTCGAAAGCACCTTGTCCAGCCTGTCCGAGCCGAAGATCCGCATCAGGTCATCCTCGAGCGACAGGAAGAAGGCCGAACGCCCCGGGTCGCCCTGCCGGCCCGAGCGGCCGCGCAACTGGTTGTCGATGCGGCGGCTCTCATGCCGTTCGGTGGCCAGAACGAAAAGCCCGCCGGCCTCGAGCACCTTTGCCTTTTCCTCGGCGACCTCGGCCTCGACCTGCTTGCGCACCTCATCGGGGCTGGCCTCCGGGTCGGCGGCAAGGGCTTCAAGCACCTTCATGTCCACATTGCCGCCAAGCTGGATATCGGTGCCGCGACCGGCCATGTTGGTGGCGATCGTCACCGCGCCCAGCCGTCCGGCTTCGGCCACGATCTGGGCCTCCTTTTCGTGCTGGCGGGCATTGAGCACGTTGTGCGGGATGCCTTCCTTCTCGAGCATCTCCGACAGGAATTCCGACTTCTCGATCGAGGTGGTGCCCACCAGGACTGGCTGGCCCTTTTCATGCGCTGTCTTGATTTCGGCCAGAATGCCGTCGAATTTCTCGCGCGCGGTGCGATAGACCTGATCGTGATCGTCAATCCGGGCAATCGGCATGTTGGTTGGAATCTCCACCACGCCCAGCCCGTAGATTTCGCGAAATTCCTCGGCCTCGGTGCTGGCGGTGCCGGTCATGCCGGCAAGCTTTTCGTAAAGCCGGAAATAGTTCTGGAAGGTCACGCTGGCCAGCGTCACGTTCTCGGGCTGGATCGCCACGCCTTCCTTGGCCTCGATGGCCTGGTGCAGCCCGTCCGACAGCCGCCGCCCGGCCATCATGCGCCCGGTGAATTCGTCGATCAGCACGACCTGGCCGTCGCGCACGATGTAATGCTGGTCCTTGAGGAACAGCTTGTGCGCGCGCAGGGCCTGGGTGACATGGTGCACGATGGTGGTCGATTCCGGATCATAGAGTGACTGATCCTCGGGCAGGATGCCGGCCTCGTGCAGCTTCTGCTCGATGAACTCGTTGCCCTCGTCGGTATAGGTGACGTTGCGGGTCTTTTCGTCGAGGCTGAAATGCTCTTCCTCGATGTCGGGCACCAGCTTGTCGATGGCGGTGTAGAGGTCGGAGCGGTCCTCGCTGGGGCCTGAAATGATGAGCGGGGTGCGCGCCTCGTCGATCAGGATCGAGTCGACCTCGTCGACGATGGCGTAGAAATGCGGACGCTGCATCATCTGGTCCAGTTCCGCCTTCATGTTGTCGCGCAGGTAGTCGAAGCCCAGCTCGTTATTGGTGGCATAGGTGACGTCGGCGCCGTAGGCGTCCTTCTTCTCGGATTCGGGCTGCTGAGGGTAGATCACGCCAGTGGTCATGCCCAGCCGCGCATAGACCTTGCCCATCCACTCCGCGTCACGCTTGGCCAGATAGTCGTTGACCGTGACAATATGAACGCCCTTGCCCGCCAGCGCGTTCAGATAGGCGGGAAACGTGGCGACCAGGGTCTTGCCCTCGCCGGTCTTCATTTCGGCGATGTTGCCGCGATGCAGGAAGATACCGCCGATCAACTGCACGTCAAAGGCGCGCAGCCCCAGCGCGCGCCAGGCCGCTTCGCGGCAATTGGCGAAGGCTTCGGGCAACAGATCATCAAGCGTTTCGCCCTCGGCGTAGCGCTTTTTCAGTTCGTCGGTCTTGGCGGTCAACTCGGCGTTCGAGCGCGCCTTGCATTCTGCCTCCAACGCGTTGATCTGCTCGACTATCGGGCGCACGGCCTTGATCTTGCGATCATTCGGCGTGCCGAAGACCTTACGGGTAATCGCTCCAAAGCCTAGCATTGCATCTCCGCGTGGCAGGGCCTGACGAAATGGTGCGGTATGAGCGGGTTGCCCGCCCCGGCCCGCTTCCATATGAACGGCCATGAGAATGTCGGCTGGCCCCGCGAGTGCAAGACCATGCAGCGATGTAAGGGGCTGTCTGCAAAGTGTCAACGTCGCGGCCCCGGTGTGAAAAGCCCGGTGCGCTGCGAATACAGGAAAGGACTGCACATGAAACGCATGAGTATGGCAATGGCGGGTCTCGCCGTGGCGCTGGCAGCGTCCAATGCCCAGGCCGAAACGCCGGTGGCGGACACTGTCGTGGCCGAGGTGAACGGGCACAGCATCACTCTGGGGCACATGATCGCCATGCGGGCCCGTCTGCCTGAGCAGTTCCAGTCCGTCGACGACGAAGTGCTTTTCGAGGGCATTCTCGATCAGCTTGTCGAACAGTCCGCGCTGGCGCAAGAGGCCGGCGACGCCATCGGTCGGCGTGCGCAGATCGACCTGGACAACATGACGCGCGAGATTGTCGCCAACAGCCTGCTGACCCGCGCGGTCGAGGCGGAAGTGACTGAAGAAGCCATCGAAGGCGCCTATGCCGAGCGCTATCTCGATGGCGACCCGCAGACCGAGTTCAATGCCGCGCATATCCTTGTCGAGACCGAGGGCGAGGCACAGGATCTGCGCGTGCAGCTTCTTGACGGGGCCGAGTTCGCCGACCTGGCGCGCGAACATTCGCGCGACCCCGGTTCGGGCGCCAATGGCGGCGATCTGGGCTGGTTCGGCCTGGGCATGATGGTCGAGCCGTTCGAGAACGCAGTGGTTGCGCTTGAGCCGGGCGAGATTTCAGACCCCGTGCAAAGCCAGTTCGGCTGGCACCTGATCCGGCTGAACGAAACCCGCGCGCAAGAGGCGCCCGCGCTTGAAGCGGTGCGCGCGCAGCTTGTGGGCGAGTTGCAGCAGGAAGTCGTGCGCAATCGCATTGCCGAGGCCCGCGAATCCGCCCAGATCACCCTCTCCGCCGAGGGGATTGACCCCGCTCTGCTTCGCGAGCAAACACTGCTCGACGATTGACCCCACGGAGAGACGGGTATGTCCAGCCGCGAACAGGCCGATAGCTGGGAATCCAGGGCCAGGGCCCTGGCGGCCACGGTAAGCAAACTGAAATCGCGGCTGCGTAAGCTGCAAGGCGCGCTGCCGGAAGACGCGGCAGCGCCGCCGGTGTCTCCCTTGGCGCCGCCCGCCTTTCCCGATCTGCCGTTGATTGACGGGGTGGAGTTTGCCTCGGCTGCGGCGGCGGTGCGCTACAAGGGGCGCGACGACGTGATGCTGGTGCGCCTTGCGCCGGGCAGCGCCGTGGCGGGGGTATTCACCCGCTCGGCCACCCGCGCGGCGCCGGTGCTCGACTGTCAGGCCAAGCTGGCTGCGCAGGCCGATCTTGAGGCCGGCGCCGCGATCCTCGTCAATTCCGGCAACGCCAATGCCTTCACCGGTGTTGCGGGGCTTGAGGCTGTCGCGGCGGTGACATCGCAGGCGGCGCAGGCGCTGGGCCTGCCGGCCTCACGGGTTTTCTCGGCCTCGACCGGGGTGATCGGCGAGCCGCTGCCGCATGCGCGAATCACCGCCAAGCTCGATGAGCTGCGCGCGCGGCTTTCGCCTGCGGGTATTGCCGCCGCCGCCCGCGCGATCATGACCACCGACACATTTCCCAAGGGCGCAGGCGCCGAGATCGACATCGGGGGCCAGGCCGTGCGCATCGCCGGCATTGCCAAGGGCTCGGGCATGATCGCGCCCGACATGGCGACCATGCTGGTCTATATCTTTACTGATGCGACCATCGCGCCGGGCCTGCTGCAGGACATGCTGGGGCGGCTCAATGCGCGCAGCTTCAACTGCATCACCGTGGACAGCGACACCTCGACGTCGGATTCGCTGATGCTGGCGGCCACCGGGCGCAGCGCGGCGCCGGCCATCGACCAGCCCGGAAGCAAACCTGCTGCGGCCTTCGAGGCGGCGCTTGAGAAAGTCATGCTCGACCTTGCACATCAAGTGGTGCGCGACGGCGAGGGCGCGACCAAATTCGTCGAGGTGGCCGTGACCGGCGCGCAGGACGACGACGACGCCCACCGCGTTGGCATGGCGATCGCCAATTCGCCCCTGGTCAAGACCGCGATCGCCGGCGAAGATCCGAACTGGGGCCGCGTCGTGATGGCGGTGGGAAAATCCGGCGCGGCGGCTGACCGCGACCGTCTGGCCATCCGTTTCGGCGACATCAAGGTGGCCGAAGCCGGCCAGCGCAGCGAAAGCTACAGCGAAGAAGACGCCGCGGCCTACATGAAGCGTGCCGAACTGGTGATCGGCGTCGATCTGGGGCTGGGCGAGGGGCGTGCGACCGTCTGGACCTGCGACCTGACGCATCGTTACATCGACATCAATGCCGACTACCGGTCCTGATATGTCGCGCCAGACCTGGGAAAAGCGGCTGGTGCTGGTGGCGGCGGTGGCGCTGATCGACGTGGATGGCCGCGTGCTGCTGGCGCAGCGCCCCGAAGGCAAGGCTATGGCGGGCCTTTGGGAATTTCCCGGCGGCAAGATCGAGCCGGGCGAGACCCCCGAGACCGCGCTGATCCGCGAGCTGCACGAGGAACTGGGGATCGACACCTGGGAAAGCTGCCTCGCGCCGCTCAGCTTTGCCAGCCATGGCTATGCCGATTTCCACCTGCTGATGCCGCTGTTCGCCTGCCGCAAGTGGCAGGGCCAGCCGCAGCCGCGCGAGGCGCAGGCACTCAAATGGGTGCGCCCGGCCGATCTGCGCAGCTATCCGATGCCGGAGGCCGACCTGCCGCTGATCCCAGTCTTGCGCGACTGGTTGTGACGGAAGGGTTGCGATCGGGAGCCCGCAGGGTTGAGCGCGGGCGCCTCTGGCCGTTGTCCGGTATGCCTTCGGCGAGGATATTTTCGCCAAGAAGATGAGGCGGGTGTGCGATAATGAATTCTGTGGCCCGAGCCGAGTTGCATGATCGGCCCATCACCGGCATATAGCGGCGAGGCCGTTTCTGGAGCGTGGCATGAACTATCTCGAATTCGAAAAGCCTCTGGCCGAGATCGAGGGCAAGGCCGAGGAACTGCGGGCGATGGCGCGCGCCAATCCCGAGATGGATGTGGAGCGCGAGGCGCAGGCGCTCGACCGCAAGGCCGAGGCACTGCTCAGGGATCTTTACAAGGGCCTCTCGGCCTGGCGGAAATGCCAGGTGGCGCGGCACCCGGACCGGCCTCATTGTCGTGACTATATCGAGACGCTTTTCACCGAATTCACGCCGCTGGCGGGGGATCGCAATTTTGCCGACGACCATGCCATCATGGGTGGGCTGGCGCGGTTCAATGATCGTCCTGTCGTGGTGATCGGGCAGGAAAAGGGCCACGACACCAAGAGCCGGATCGAGCGCAATTTCGGCATGGCGCGGCCCGAGGGCTATCGCAAGGCGATCCGGTTGATGGATCTGGCACATCGTTTCGGGCTGCCGGTGATCACGCTGATCGACACGCCCGGCGCCTATCCCGGCAAGGGGGCCGAGGAGCGGGGCCAGTCGGAGGCGATTGCCCGTTCGACCCAGAAATGCCTGGAGGTCGCGGTGCCGCTGGTTTCGGTGGTGATCGGCGAAGGGGGTTCAGGCGGTGCGGTGGCGCTGGCCACGGCCAACCGGCTGGCGATGCTGGAGCATTCTGTCTACTCGGTGATCAGCCCGGAAGGTTGTGCCTCGATCCTGTGGAAGGATGCCGAGAAAATGCGTGAGGCGGCCGAGGCGTTGCGCCTGACCGCGCAGGATCTGCACAAGCTGGGCGTGGCCGACCGGATCATTCCTGAGCCGCTGGGCGGTGCGCAGCGTGGACGCGAGGCCACTGTCGAAGCCGTGGGCAAGGCCATTGCCGCAATGCTGAAGGAGCTTGACGGCAAGGACGGCGCGGCACTCGTGACCGACCGGCGCGCCAAGTTCCTGAACATTGGCGCGCGCGGGCTGGCGGCCTGAGCCATTCACCACATGGTTTTCGTGGCGCGTGCGGCCCAGGCGGTGTCGTAGCCTTCGGCGTCGAAATCGCCCTCTGCCGCCTGGCGCAGCATCTCGCCCGCGCTGGGCAGGCCGGTGGAGTCGTCCTGGCCGTTCCAGAGACCTGCGCGCATCATTGCGCGGGCGCACTGGAAATAGACCTCGGTGATGGTGAAGATCAGCACGCTGCGCGGCTGTCGGTCGCCCCGGGCAAAGCTGGCCAACAGCGCCTCGTCGGCGGTGATCTTGGCGCGCCCGTTGGCCCGCAGGACATTGTTCGACCCCGGCACCATGAACATCAGCGAGGCGCGCCCATCCGCGACGATGTTGCGCAGCGAGTCGATGCGGTCATTGCCGCGCCAGTCGGGCAGCAGCAGGGTTGCGGCATCCTGCACGCGCACCACCGGCCGGTCATCGCCGCGCGGGCTGGAATCGATGCCTTCGGGGCCGGCCGTGGAAAGGATGCAGAAACGGCTGCGTTCAACCCATGCGCGGTAGGCCGGTGTCAGGCGCGGTGTGACCTTGGCGCGCGCGGCCTCGCGCGGGGTGTCATAGAGTGCGTCCAGCGCGGCGGCGCTTTCGATGCGTTTCATGTCTGCCCATCCTTGTGAAAACCCGCCTCGGCCATCAGCCTGTCAGAGGCGGACTCGATGCGATCCTCGAGCGTGGCCATGAAAGGCTTGACCTCCAGCCCCGGCTCGATCGCGGGGAGGAACTCGACCACCGCGAGGCCGGGTTTGCGCATGATCCCGCGCCTGGGCCAGAACACGCCGACATTGCAGGCAACCGGCACGCAGGGTTGCCCAAGTTCCTGATAAAGCAGCCCGGTGCCGATCTTGTAGGGGCGGGTGGCGCCGGGCGCTACGCGGGTTCCCTGCGGATAGATCACCAGTTGCCCCTGTGTCTGTTTGCTCTGTGCCCCGCTGTCTTGCGCGGCGTCCTCGAGCATTTGACGAATGGCCCGCCCGCGCTTGCCCCTGTCCACCGCCACGCAGCCGACGCGCCGCGCGTACCAGCCGAGGATTGGCACGCGGTTGAGTTCCTTCTTCATCACGAAACGCGGGCGGGGCAGTTCGCTGAAAAGGATGATGATGTCGAAAAAGCTCTGATGTTTGGCGGCGACCAGCACCGCGCCGCCGGGCACCTCGCCACGCACCTCCGAGCGCAGGCCGACCATCCAGCGCGCGCTCCAGCGGACCCAGCGGCACCAGCAGCGGATTCCGGCAAGGGCGCCGCGCTGGCTGGCGATGGCCCAGGGCGTGAAGAACAGCGCTATGAGCGCCATCATCAGATACATCTGCCCGATGAACACAAGCGAGCGCGTCCATTGCAGCGCGTGGGCCATCACATAAGCCCCCTCAGCACGCGGAAAGCTGCCGCGCGAGTGGCCGCGAAGGCGACAATCGCGGCCAGCGGCGGGATCGTCAGCGGCCAGAGCCAGCCCGCCCCGCGAAAGCTCAGCCCGGTGAGAAAGGCGCCGGCCGCGTCGGCCTCGGGCAGCAGTGCTATTGCAAGCATCCCCGCCGCCGTGCCCGCCGCTGCCCCGGCCAGCGCCCGCCGCGTGAACCGACGCACGAAGGCCCGCGCGATATAGGTGTCGCGCGCACCCACAAGCCTGAGCACCCGTATCACCTGCGCATTGGCGGCCAGCGAGGCATTGGCGGCCAGCGTGATCATCGCCGCCGTTGCCCCCGCAATCACCAGTACCGCTGTCAGGCCCAGCATTCGCAATCTGTCGGCCGCCGCCACGAGCGGCTCGCGCCAGCGGGTGTGATCGTCGAGCACCGCGCCGGGCGCTTCGCCGGCCAGACGCATCCGCAGGCCTGCGGCGTCGAATCCGGCGCTGTCTTCGGTGATCTCGACCAGCCGGGGCAGCGGCAGGGCCTCGACCGGCAGGTCGGGGCCGAACCAGGGCTCCAGCAGGGCGCGCTGCTCGGCATCGTCCATCACCCGGGCCGAGGCGACGCCGGGCGTGGTGCGCAGCACGGCAAGCACGGCCTCGGTCTGGGCGGTCATCTGTTCGGCCGGGGCCGATATGCGGATCGTCGCGGTCTGCGCGAGCGAGCTTTGCCAGCGATCGGCCAGCCGCCCCGAAGCCAGCGACAGCGCCACCGCGAACACCGCCAGGAACGCCATCGCCGCAGCGGTGAAGCCGGTGAGCCGCGCGGTATAGCCCGAGGGTGGCACCACGCGGTCGGCGGCGGTGTCGGAGGAAAGGCGGAGGAGCAGGGTCACAGGTCGGCTCCGGCGAGTTGCACGTTGCCGCCCGAGATACGCAGGACACGGGCGGGAACCTGTGCTTTGGCGGTGCGGATCAGGGCAAGGTCATGGGTGGCAATCAGCACGGTCTTGCCCATCCTGTTCAGTTCCACCAGCAGGGTCAGCAGCCTGAGCGACATCTCCCAGTCGAGGTTGCCGGTGGGTTCGTCGGCCAGGATGACATCGGGCGCGGTGATGATGGCGCGGGCCAGTGCGGCGCGCTGGCGCTCGCCCCCCGAAAGCGAGGGCGGCAGCGCCGCGGCCTGCTCGGCCAGCCCGACCCAGGCGAGAAGTTCGCCGATATCGGCGCCCACGTCTTGCGGGGTGCGCCCGGCAACGGCTAGCGGCAGAGCCACGTTTTCCGATACCGGCAGGTGATCGAGAAACTGGCAGTCCTGATGCACGATCCCGATGCGGCGGCGCGCAAGGGCGATGTCGTCGCGGCTCATGCGACGCAGGCTGCTGCCGAAGATGTTTACATCGCCCCGGCTGGGCATCAATTCGCCGTAGCACAGTTTGAGAAAGGTGGTCTTGCCTGCCCCGGAAGGGCCCGTCAGGAAGAAGAATGCCCCCGGCGAAAGCGTCAGCGATACCTCGGCGAACAGATCTCCGCCGCCATAGCCGTGTGCCACTTTCGCAAGCTCGATCATCGGGTTCCTGTCTGCCTGTGGCGGTGGGGCGTATCGTGCGCCGTCATCGTGACCACCCCCGCTGATGTCATGCCCCGGAATGCTGCGGGTTTCAATTGCCAGGGTTGACCGGGTGGTGGCCCGCGGGGCGCGGGGTGTCTTGCAGGTCACGCCAGATGACGTTGGCGCGCGGCGGCTCTTGGAGAAAGCTCGTGGTCTTGCTACAAGACGTGAAGGCCAGATGCGGCGCGACATGGGGCGCGTTCGGCTGGCAGCCGGCAACGGGGACAACATGCGGCTCATCTGCCCGAATTGCAGTGCACAGTACGAAGTGGATGACAGCGCGATCCCCGAAACCGGGCGCGATGTGCAATGTTCGGGCTGCGGGCATGGCTGGTTCCAGTTGCCGCCGGGTGCGCTGGCCGCGAAAGCTACCGCGGAAGAAAAGGATTTGTCCGTCCCGCCCGTGACGGAGCCGGAAAACGGCGAAGCCGCACCAGAACCGCCCCCCGCGCCTGATTTCGCGGATTCGGTGAAATCCGGGGTTGCGGACGTGCGCCCCGACGGTGGCGAGACGCCCGCCGAAGAAGACAAGGATACCGAGGAATCAGCAGCGCCGGACAGTCCGGCGCCTCCTTCCGATGGTGCCCAGCCGGCGCCCGCCGCCAAGCTGGACGATGCGCTGCGCGCCGTGCTGCGCGAAGAGGCCGAGCGCGAGGCTCGCGCCCGTCGGGCTGAAAGCATCGCGCTGGAATCACAGCCCGATCTGGGCCTCGCCGACGCGCCCCGGCCGGAGCGGCCCGAACGGGGTGATTCGGCTGAAAGGGCCCCAGAGGCTGCTGCCACCACGCCGACGCGGCGCAAGCAGTTGCCGGATATCGAGGAGATCAATTCTTCGCTCAGGCCCGCATCCGAGCATGGCCTTGCGATGGCCCCCGAATACATCGAGGACGAGGAAGCCTTCGCAGCGCGCCGCCGGGGTTTCCGTATCGGGTTCATGCTGGCGCTGGCATTGGCGATCCTGTTGCTGGCCCTTTATGTCTACGCGCCGCTTCTGGCGGAAATGCTTCCGGCGGCCGAGCCGTGGCTGGCCGGTTACGAGGCCCTGCTGGACGGCTGGAGACAGGCCATTGCGCAGGGGGCCGATGCCGCAATCCGCGCCCTGACCGAGATCATCGCCTCGTTCACCGGGTAATTTGGCCGGGGCGGAGGGATGACCCCGGCCATTGCGGCCTGCCTCAGGTTTCCGGTGTCACGTCCAGTGCGTAGACCAGCAGCGCCTCGCGCGCTTCCTGCGGGCCGGCGCCCATCGCGATACCGCTGCGGGTGACTGGCGCGGCGGCGTTCGACAGATCCTGCATCAGCCCGCGCAGCCCGGTTCCCGCCGCGCGGGTCTTCGTGCCCGCACGCACACCGGATTGCGCCAGATAGGAAAGATCGAGCCGTGGGCCGATCCCGTCGGTTTCGTCCGACAGGGCGACCACGATCCTTTCGCGCCCGAAGCTCTGGTCGGCGATCGCGAAAAGCCCCCGGTCAAGCCCCGGATCACCGGGAAACAGTCGCTCGGGGTGCGCTGCGGGCACGATCGAATAGTCGGCCCCGATGAACAGGGCATGCACATCGACGGCGCGGCGCGAGTTGTTGACGACCCGCAGATGCACCTCGTTGCCCGGCCGCGCGAAAGGCACATCGGCGCTGCGTAGTGGCATGTCGGGCTGGCCTGCCCGCTTGAGATACAGTTCGACCGTGATGTCAGAGGCGTCGAAGCCGTCGTTCACGGCCATGCGCGACAGGTTCGTGGCGCGGTAGATGCGCATCAGCGACGCGCGCAGCCAGGTTTCCAGGGCCTCGTCGCTGCTGCCTGCCAGACTGTGCGAGGGGGGCCGGAAAGCGGGGCGCAGCGATACGGTCGCCTGGGCATCGAGCATCCACAATTCGGGTGCGGTGCTGGCGGCCGCGGTTTCGCGGATCGCGCCGTCGACGGCGAGCGGCCCCTCCTGCTCTTCCATCATGCGCAGCACTTCGCCCGGTGATATCACGTCAAACCGCAGATCGGCACTCTGGCCCGGGTTGACCAGCCGCAGCCGAAAGGGCGCCGTCGCGTCATCGGCGATGTGCTGCAGCAGGCGGCTGATGCGCGCACGTTCCTCCCCGTGGGGGCCGCTTTCAGCGGGGAGCGATACGGCAAGCTCCATCGAGATGACCTGTTCGATCATGCGCACATAGGCCAGTTCGGGTATGTCCTGCGGGTCGAGTAACGGCTGGTCGGGCTGTGCGTCATCTTCCCCCAGGCGCACCGGGCCAAGTGTGCTGCGCATCGCACTGGCCGAGGCGATTTCAACCAGCCCCAGGGCGTCTTCCAGCTGGTCGGTCGGGCCGGCCAGCACCGCCATGCGCGTGCCCACTCCAAGCTGATGCACATGCCCGGCGGCGATCTCCTTGCCGTTGTCGCCGTCGCGCACCGGCCATTGCGGAACATACTGCATGTCACCGGCGGCGAAGACGGCCGCATCCATCTCGCCCTCGAACATCGGGGTGGGAGAGCGCCGGCCCATCGCGTTATAGCGCTGCAGCACCGAATCGCCGAGCTGCCGATAGGTGATCGCCGGGTTGCGACCAAGCTGTTCCAGCACCGAAAAGGTGAACAGCCCCATCTGCGTGGGGTTGTCGGAGCCCTGCGGCAGCGGCATTTCGTAAGTGGGTTCAATGGTCTGGCTGGCAAAAAAGGCGACCATCCCGCCGGTATCGGGCGAGGTCGTGCCGTTGCCTGCATCCACCGACGAAAACATTGTCTGTCGCGGGGTGCCTGACGGGCCGCGCGGCGTCCCTTCCCAGAGGTCTTCGGGAATGTCCATGCTGGCCAGATCGACCTTGCGGGCAACCTCGCCCGAGTCGGCCAGCGAAAGGTTGCGGGTCATCGTGGCCGAATGGCAGCAATCGAACAGCGCCCAGACAAAGGCGCCTCTGGCGCGGATGCGATCAAGGTCTTCCTTGATGTCCTTGTCCACATAGGCATTCGGCCAGAAGCGGTTTTCGCGTGTCATCATCTCGGTGTCGCGGGGCATGAAGACTTCGTCCAGCCCGTCAATCTCCTGTTCGGGGTTGCGGGCGGGTTGCTGATGCCCGTGTCCCGAAAACTGCAGATAGACGAAATCGCCCTCGCCTGCACGATCGGCCAGATCGGCCATTGCCTGCCGGATCGCGGAAAGCGAGGGGGGAGCCTCCGCGCCATCGAGGTTGTCGGCCAGAAGGGTGACGTTTTCGGGCGCGAAGGGGACCGGCGCCCCGGTGAGCAGATACTCCCGCATCAGGCGCGCGTCGTTGTTCGGCCCCGGCAGCGAATTGCTGGGTGGCAGGTTGGGGTAATCGGTGACTGCAACAATCAGTGCGTGATAGGTGCGCGCCGCGCCTTCGCTGGCCCAGAGCCGGGCCGTGCCGGGTGCCAGCGTCATGCCGACGGCGATGCTGGCCGTGCCCATCATGAGGTTCCGGCGGGTAATCGTGCTGTTCATCTTCTTCCCCCTGTTCATGCATGGCGGGCTTTCATGGCCCTACTGTGCGGTTCCCACGAAATCGCGCAGCATGGTTTGCGCGATCCATTCGCCGTAATTCCCGACACGGGTGTAAACCCCGTAGGCATTGGCGTGGCCGCAGGCGGCCGAACTATCGCGCGGCCCCTCGCCCCAGCTTACGATGCCGTGTTGAATCACCTCACCGTCGGCGAATGCGAAAAGCGGCCCCCCGCTGTCGCCATAACAGGCATCGCGCATCCCCTCGGCCATGCCAGCGCAGAGCATGTTTTCGGTGAGCGGGTCGGTGAAGCTTTCGGCGACGACCGAGACTGCGGCATTGATCGCGCGTTCCGAAAACCCCATGCGGGGGGCGAAATCCTTGAGCATGCCGGACAGGTCTCCGGCATAGATTTCCTTGATCCCGGCATTGCATGCGGTCGAGGGCTGCAATGCCACCTCGGCCTGCATGAGCCAGTCGGGGAAATCGCCGCGCTCAGTCAGGCCCCAGCCGGTGACGATCACATGGCCCGAATCCGGTGTGTCCTGCGCCAGGACCACCGGGCGGGCATCTATCGGGGCCTCCAGGCGCAGAAGTGCGATGTCATGATCCAGGGTCTGCGGGTTGTAATCCGGGTGCGCGATCACTTCGGCCACGGCTGTGCGCCGGGCGTCGCTCAGGCTGTTGGAGCCAGATAGCAGCGTGATCTCTTCGGGGTCGAGGACGCGCCCGTAATCATCGACGCAATGCGCCGCCGTCAGCACCCAATCAGGCGCGATCAGGCTGCCGCCGCAAAACTGCGCATGGTATTGCGACAGCGGATCATCATCGAGCCATTCGGCGAAGGCCAGCGCCACCTGAAAAGGCCAGGCGCCCAGCGCGGCCTCGTCACCGCCAAAGACGCGGGGCGCCTCTTCGGTTTCGGTTTGAGCGCGGGCGCTGCGCAGTTCCGGAACACGGCGCATGGGGGCGTGTTCGGGACGCGTATGTCCGGTGTCGCTTGCGCCCGCACGGTCGGGCAGCTTTATCGCGCCCGCCTGTCCAGCCGCCGGTGCAATGCACAGCGCCAGCGCGCCGACACAGATGGAAAGTCGTGACATGTCTGGGCTCCCCCTGCCGGATGGCGGATACATAGCGGCCGGTCCGAAGGCCGGCCGCTGCTCAGGTTATTTCCAGCGTTCGACAACCCACTGGAAATAAGGAAGGTTCATCCGCACAGCGATGTTGTAGCCATCATCACCCTGCACCTCGGCCACGTTGATGCCGTAGATGCGGTGCTCATCCTGCGAGGGGTAGTGGGCGAAAAGCGAACCGCCGCTCGATCCCGCATAGGTCTGGCAGAAATGCACGAAGATCAGGTCGTCGGCATATTCCGGCGCGAGCGACACGTCGCAATTGCTGTGCCACATCGTGCCGAAGGGCTTGTCGCCGGGATAGGAAAGGATCGTCGCATCAAAGCCCTGGATCTCCTCGGACGGGCCAAAACCGAGCCAGCCGAGTTCATCGCCGACCGGCGTCAGCAGGGTGACCACCGCCAGATCATAAGGCACGACTTCGCCGTAAACACCGCGATAGCGGGTGATGTAGCTGTTCAGCACATAGGCGGTGTCGAATTCCCAGACGCCGTAGGGGTGGGTGGCCTCATCCATCATCGCCGGAACATATTCGATGTTGCTGGGCCAGCCCTCGGCGTGATCGTAGATGCAATGGGCTGCGGTGATCACGGTCGACGGGCCGATCAGTGTGGCCGAACAACTGCTGCCGCCATCCGCAAAGGTCGAATACAGCAGCCCCACCGCGGTGACCGGGTAGCTGCCGGGGTCGCGCACCTGCTGACGCAGATCCTGCGGCCCGACAAAGCGCGAGCGTGCGTCATCCTGCGGTTGGGGTGCGCCTGGGGCCCCTGCGCCGAGGATCGCGCGCACCATCTCGTCGCTGGCCTCGATGGTGGTGACGGTGCCATCGCGTGACAGGGCCGTTGCGCCAAAGCGTTCGCGCGTGGCTTCCTCATCTAGGATTTCACGGCCGATCTGGTCCAGCACGGAAGGGTCCTCGATGACCGGGACAGCCCGTGGCGTGAAATCCGTGGGTGGGGTGCCCGTGCTGATGCCGCGCGGGCTTTCGCCCGTTCCGCTGCTGGCCTCGCCCGGAGTTTGGGCGAAAGCGGCCGAAGAAAACACGGCCAGCGGCAACCCGACAGCCCATGCCATCAATTTGGAGCGTCTCATGCGTCATTCCTTGTTGGTGTCTGATAGCGACGTCAATGTTTCTGGAGTCTGCCGGGGCGGCGGAGCCGTCCTGCCAGAAGGTCGGACATGCCGACATTGGCTTGCACCAGGTTGGTGTCAGCGCCGGGTGACAAGATCACCATAAGTCAAATGCCGCCCGGCCCTGTCGGCTTGGCGGAACTGTACAAGTGCACCATGAAACTGCTGCGGGCGGTCAACAGAAACCGGTGGGCGAGCCCCCTGGATACTGAACCGGGCGCGCAGCATGACCGTGAAAATTTCGTCAGAAGCCAGCGGGCTGGTGGCGGGCCGGGCAACCGCCTTTCCCTGTTGCGGGCCGCTACTGAAGGAAACGTTGCCGAATACCTGGCGCAGATCCTCCAGCGCGTAGGCTGGGCCGTGACCAACGGGTGCGGGCGCATCGTCATGTGCCGCGGCGTTCGCGGGCTGCCCTTGCGGCAACACCGTCAGCGGGTCATTGCTTGCGGTGATATCCTTTGCCTCCACCCCGGTCGCAGCGAATACCGCCAGAATGCCGGAAATGCAGTAAACGGCTGAGTGGGCGCGGCCGGGCAGACATTTCATTTCAGACGTTCCTGCAATGCTTTGGTCGAAAGGCATGAGGTATCTGGGAAACGATAGCGAAGAGCGCAATCAGCGTAAACTCAAGATTTGAACACCTTTCTGACAGTTTTTGGAACGTTCTGCTCGCCTGGGCGTGAGCGGGCCGTGCCCGGCCGGGGGTTGCAACCGCCCCGGCCATATGCGCTGATACGCCCGATCTGATCAAACAGCAGGATAGAGATGTCGGTCGAGGCATGGGATGAGATCCGCACGGCCTTCCATGTGGCCAGGATCGGCACGGTCAGCGGTGCCGCCGAGGCGCTGGGCGTTCATCATGCCACGGTCATCCGCCATGTAGATGCGCTTGAGGCGCGGCTTGGGGTGCGGCTGTTTCAGCGGCATTCGCGCGGCTACACCCCCACCGAGGCGGGCGAAGACCTGCTCAGGGTTGCCCGCGCGACCGATGAGCAGTTCACCCAGCTTGCCAACAGGATCAAGGGCGGCGGGCAGATGGTCAACGGCGAGGTGACGGTCACCGCAGTGCCGCAGGTTGCCGGTTTCCTGAGCCGCAGCCTCGCCGGGTTTCAGCGGGCGCATCCGGATGTGACAGTGCGGCTGCTGTCCGACACGCGCCTTCTGCGGCTGGAATATGGTGAAGCCCACGTTGCCGTGCGGGCGGGCACACACCCGCAAGAGCCCGACAACGTCGTGCAGCCGTTCGGGCAGGTCCGGTACGGCCTTTATGCCGCGCAGTCCTACATCGAGGCAAACGGGCTGCCTGCCTCCGAGAATGAACTGGCGGCGCATCGCCTGATCGGGGCCGATGATCGCGACACGCGCGTGCCGTTCCTGCGCTGGATCAACGAACATGTCCCGCCCGGGGCCGTGACCTTCCGCGTGAACGATGTGGATGCGATCCGCGAGGCGGTTCTGGCGGGCGCGGGGCTGGGTTTTCTGCCCGAGGCGCAGGCCGGCCGTGACGATCTGGTTGCGGTTCTCCCCCCGCGCGAGGCATGGGTCGTGCATTACTGGCTTGTCACCCATGTCGATCTGCACCGGTCGGCCAAGGTGCAGGCGGTATTGGCGCATCTCAAGGCAGATGCGGGGCGGGTTCTGTTGGGATGAACCGTTGTGGAACGGGAAGAGGTCTGCGATGCGATTGACGCCCGCGGCACAGGGGCATCTGGCGATGCTGAGCTTTTCGGCCTTCGTGGCAGGCTCCTACAGCCTCGGGGCCCTGGTCGCGAACGAGATCGCCCCGCCGGCCATCAATGCCTTTCGCTATCTGGTGGCGACATTGGCGGTCGGCCTGGTGGTGGCCGCTGGAACAGGGTTTCGCAGGTCTCATTTCCAGGCCCCTTGGCGGTATCTGTTGGTGGGGGCGCTGTTTGCCGTCTATTTCGTCACGATGTTCGAGGCGCTCAAGACCGCCACGCCGGTCTCGACCGGTGCCGTCTTTACCCTGCTGCCGCTGATGACGGCTTTCTTCGCCTTTCTCGTGTTGCGGCAGATGGCGACCGGCCGGATCGCATTTGCCCTGATCATAGGGGCTGTGGGAGCGGTCCTGGTAATCTTCCGGGCCGATATCGGCGCGATGCTTGCCTTCGAGCTTGGGCGCGGCGAGAAGATATTCCTGATCGGTTGCACGACACACGCGCTTGTCGCGCCGCTTCTCAAGCGTTTCAACCGCGGCGAGCCCGCGCTTGTGACCACCACGCTGGTGATGGGCGGCTGCTTTGTCTGCCTGATGGCCTACGGATGGCGGGACATACTCGATACCCCGTGGCACGAGCTTTCGCTCGCGGTCTGGATCGTCATGGCCTATCTGATCGTCTTCGCCAGTGCGGCCACGACCTTCCTGACGCAGTTTGCCGCGATGCGCCTGCATTCGGCCAAGGTGATGGCCTATACCTACCTGACCCCGGCCTGGGTGATCTGCTGGGAACTGGCGCTGGGGCACGGGGCGCCGCCGGCGATAGTATTGCCCGGCGTCGGGCTGACCATTCTGGCGCTGATCCTGCTGCTGAAAGGCGACCCCGAGCAAGAGTTGGCCGCGGCCAAGGAGACCGGGGTGTCAGATCAGTCATGAAAGTCCGGGTGCCGCTGAGGATTTTACAAAGGCGGCCTTTCCCTGCTAGCGTTCAAGCTCCCACACACTGAAAGCAAACGGGGGGACCATGTTCGAGAAAATCGTTGTTCCGGTTGATCTGAACCATGCAGACACACTGGAAAAGGCATTGAACGTCGCGGCTGGGCTGGCCAAGACCCATGGTTCGACGCTGCATCTGGTCGGCGTGACGCCGACATTGCCTGGTGCGGCAGCGCATACCCCGCAGGAATTTGCGGAAAAGCTGAAGACCTGGGCGGCTGAGCTTGCCGAGAGGCTCGGCGTGCCGATCGAGGCGCATTCCGTGCCGTCGGCGGATCCGCAGATCGACATGGATGACAAGGTTCTCGATGAGGCGCGCAAGCTTGGGTCGGACCTGATTGTCATGGCGACCCGTGTGCCGGGTTTTGCCGAAAAGATCTTTTCGGCGCATGGCCCCGATCTTGCCGCTCATGCAGAGATGTCAGTGTTCCTGGTGCGCTGAAACGCGGGTTGCGGGGTTCAGGACTCCGGTTCCTGTTCTGGCGCCGGCGTGGCCGTTGCCACGTCGCTTTCGCCGCCCAGCTCGGCTTCGAGGAAGCGCTCGAAAGCGTCCAGGTTGATTGCCTCGAACTGGCCGAAGGCTTGCATCCAGATGCTGGCCTCGCGCAGCGCGTCGGGTTCAAGCTTGCACCATTTCACCCGCCCGCGCTTTTCCTGGCTGATCAGCCCGGCATCGGCCAGGATCACCAGGTGCTTAGACACGGCGGCAAGCGACATCGGCAAGGGCTCGGCCACGTCGGTGACGGCCATGTCGTCCTCAAGCAGCATCATTAGGATCGCCCGCCGCGTCGGGTCGGCGAGCGCGTGGAAAGTCCTGTCCAGCGGCGTGCTCATGGCCAAGGCATTATGGGTGGCGCGCGCAATGGTCAACCAGACAGTTGAATATGCCGCATTCGCGCAGGGGCGATGCTGCGAAGCGGAAATTCTTAAATTTCTTATTTATATCAGATGTATAGGGCGTTCCTGACCTGGTCGGTTGGCGCTTGACTCCTGCTGCGCTGCTCCGTAGTTTCCGCGCGACTGTCCGAGGGGCGGATCCGGCCATGATGGACCAAGGTGAGCAGGAACGGCTGAGGAAACTCGGCGAACGTATAGCTGCCGCCCGCGGTAAATCGGCCGAAGCCGGCCCTCGGGGGCGGGGCTATCACAGCCAGGGGCAGTTTGCCTGGCGGATGGTCACCGAGCTGGTCGCGGGCCTTGTGGTCGGGGTTGGTATCGGTCTGGGGTTGGATGCGCTGTTCGGTACGCGCCCATTCCTGCTGCTGCTGTTTACATTGCTGGGCTTCGCGGGGGGTGTGATGACCATGCTCAGAACCGCCCGCGCGATGTCGGACAAGAGGGACGAAGGCGACGCGGACTCTCCCGCGAAGCAAGGTGAAGAGGACGGGCGACGTGGCTGAACAGACCGGTGGCTTTGTAATCAAACCGATGGACCAGTTCGTCGTGAAACCGCTTTTTGGCGGTGACGTGGTGCATTGGTATACCCCCACCAACGTGACGCTGTGGATGGCGCTTACGGTGCTGGCGATCACCGTGCTGCTGATGCTGGGCACGCGCGGGCGCGCCATCGTGCCGACGCGCGGCCAGTCGATGGCCGAGCTGTCCTACGGCTTCATCCACAAGATGGTCGAGGATGTGGCGGGCAAGGACGGGCTGCGCTTTTTCCCATATATCATGACGCTGTTCATGTTCATCCTGTTCGCCAACCTGCTGGGGCTGATCCCCTTCGCCTTTACCACCACCTCGCATATCGCGGTGACGGCGGTGCTGGCGCTGACGGTGTTCATCTCGGTAACGGTGCTGGGTTTCGTCCTGCACGGCGCCAAGTTCCTCAAGCTTTTCTGGGTCGACTCGGCGCCGCTGGTGCTGCGCCCGGTGCTGGCGATCATCGAGCTGATCTCGTATTTCGCGCGGCCGGTCAGCCATTCCATCCGTCTTGCCGGCGCGATGATGGCCGGCCATGCGGTGGCCAAGGTGTTCGCAGGTTTTGCCGGTGCGCTTGGCGTGGCCTCTTTCGTGCCGATCCTCGCGGTGACCGCGCTTTACGCGCTCGAGTTGCTGGTCGCGGCGATCCAGGCCTATGTGTTCACAATTCTGACCTGCGTCTACCTGCGCGACGCGCTGCACCCCTCGCACTGACGAGGCGCGGCGACGGTCCGGATACCCAATCAAGCCTATTCCAAACTCAAGGAGAAACGACATGGAAGGCGATATCGCAGAAATGGGCAAGTACATCGGTGTCGGTCTGACCGCCATCGGCATGGGTGGCGCTGCCATCGGTGTGGGCAACATTGCCGGTAACTTCCTGTCGGGCGCGCTGCGCAACCCGGCCGCCGCTGCTGGCCAGACGGCGTTCCTGTTCATCGGCATCGCCTTTGCCGAGGCTCTCGGGATCTTCTCGTTCCTGGTTGCGCTGCTGCTGATGTTCGCGGTCTGATCCGCTACGTCATTTCTGTGGCCGGGTCGGGGTTCAGCCTCGCCCGGCCTCAGGCGTAAGCCCTGCGCTGAAGGAGGCCGCAATGGAACCGCAAGCGAGCGAGCTTGGGTCTGCCCCGCAAGACGTGGGCCCGCAAGACGTGGGTATGCCGCAGATCGACTTCGCCACTTTCCCCAACCAGATATTCTGGCTGGTGGTCACACTGGTCGTGATCTACTTGATCCTGTCGCGCATGGCGTTGCCGCGGATCGCCGCCGTTCTGGCCGAGCGTCGTGGCACGATCACCAATGACGTCGCCCGTGCCGAGGAACTCAAGCGCAAGGCCGAAGAGGCCGAAGAGGCCTATCAGAAGGCGCTGGCAGATGCCCGCACCGAGGCGGCGCGCATCGTTGACCGGACCAAGGCCGAGATGCAGGAGCGGCTGGATGAGGCGATGGCCAAGGCCGACGCCGAGATTGCGGCCCGCACTGCCGAATCCGAGCAGCGCATTGCCGGGATCCGCAAAGACGCCGACGCAGCGATCGAAGAGGTTGCGCGTGATACCGTCAAGGCGGTGCTGGAATCGATGGGGCACAAGGCCGATGGGCGTTCGGTGAACGCGGCGGTTTCGGCGCGGCTCAAGCAGGGGGATGCGGCATGAGGAAAGCACTGATCGCTTTGGCGCTGATCTCGGGCGCGACACCTGCGCTTGCCGCTGCCGGGGATTACCCGTTCTTCTCGCTTTATAACACCGACATCGTTGTCGCGATCGCCTTTGTGCTGTTCGTCGGTATTCTGGTCTATTACAAGGTGCCGGCGATCATCACCGGGATGCTCGACAAGCGGGCAGATGCCATTCGCGCCGACCTGGACGAGGCGCGCGCCCTGCGCGAAGAGGCCCAGCAGGTGCTGGCCTCCTACGAGCGCAAGCAGCGCGAGGTCGAGGACCAGGCCAAGCGCATCGTCGAGAATGCCCGCCGCGAGGCCGAAGAGGCCGCCGAACAGGCCCGCGCTGATATTGAAACTTCGTTTCAGCGCCGCGTGAAGGCGGCCGAGGATCAGATCGCATCGGCCGAGGCAGAGGCGCTGCGCTCGGTCCGCAACCGGGCGGTCGAAGTTGCGGTTGCCGCCTCGGGGGAGTTGATAACCAAGCAGATGAAGGCAGCCGACGCCAACCGCCTGGTCGACGACGGCATCGGCGTGATCGAGCAGAAGCTGCACTGATACTGGGCTGCATTGCCCGATGAATTGAAAAGGCCCGGCAGATCGCTCTGCCGGGCCTTTCCCGTTCCTTTAGGCCAGCGCCTGCCGCGATCAGCGCTGATGCGGGATGATGAAAATCTCGACCCGGCGGTTCTGGGCCCGGCCTTCGGTTGTCAGGTTCGAGGCTACGGGCTGGTCTTCGCCCCGGCCGATCGAGATGATCCGGCGCTGGTCGACACCGGCGTTGCGCAGCACGGCGGCGACCGAATTGGCGCGCCGTTCCGAAAGCGTCTGGTTATAGGCTGCCGAACCGGTGTTGTCGGTATGGCCCACAACCTGAACGCTGCTGTCGGGATAGTCCTGCAGGCTGCGCGCGAGGGTCTGCAGATCGCGCTGCAGTCCGACGCGCACCACCGCGCTGTCCACATCGAACAGAATCTCGCTGGGCATGGTCACGACCAGATGCGAGCCAGTGTTGACGACCTGCACGTCATTGCCAAGGTCGCGCTGCAACTCGGCCGCCTGCCGGTCAAGCTGCTGGCCGATCAGGCCACCGACCGCCGCGCCCAGCCCGGCACCCACGGCGGTGCGGAAAAGGCGATCCTGGCTGCCGCCGGCGGTAGCGCCGGCAAGGCCGCCGGCCACCGCACCGATCGTTGCGCCGGTGCGTGTGCGCTGGTTGTCTTCGGTGGCGGGCATACATGCTGTGAGGGCCAGCGCGCTTGCCCCGATCAGTGCAACTGTGACTCCAGAACGCATTCCTGCTTACTCCTTGATACACATCCCGGCGGATGCACCGGGTTCGGCGACAACTATATCGTGTGAGTGTGCTATTCCAAGCGGCCCGCGATCACATTGGCGATGTTTTGCTGGACGTTTTAGCGCGCGTTTGGGCGGGGGCGGAACTCAGCCCGCTTCGGCCCGCGCGGATTCCCACGCCAGCATCGCGCGCTTTACCGGCAACCCCCAGTGATAGCCACCCAAGGCACCGGATTTGCGCAAGGCGCGATGGCAGGGGATGATGAAGGCCAGCGGATTGCGGCCGATGGCCGAGCCGGCCGCGCGCACGCCCCTGGGCGTTCCGGCAGCGCGGGCCAGGTCGGAATAGGTGCTGACATGGCCTTCGGGAACATGCAGCAGGGCCTCCCATACCTTGATCTGGAATGGCGTGCCCCAGACATGTAGGGAAACCGGGCTTTCGCGCCGCTGGAACACCCTTTCCAGCATGGGCGCAACGGCCGCGTCATCAGCGATCAGCCGCGCCTTTGGCCAGCGGGCTGCAAGGTCGGCAAATGCGGCCGCGCGTCCGGCCACTGCGGCAAAGCCGATGCCGCACAAGCCGCGCTCGGTCGCCATGCCCAGAATCGGGCCGAAGGGCGAGGCGCCCCAGCCGTGGCGAATGGTAAGCCCGGCGCCGGCCCTGGCGTATTCGCCCGGTGTCATCGCCTCCCATTGTACGAACAAGTCATGCAGCCGGCCGCTGCCGGAAAGCCCGGTGGCAAGGCTGGTTTCCAGCACATTATGGCGTGCCGCAAGCAGCCGGCGGCTGTGGTCCAGCGCCAGGTATTGCTGATAGCGTTTGGGCGAGACTCCGACCCAGCGGCTGAAGACCCGCTGAAAATGCGCGGGACTCAGGCCCAGCCTGTCGGCCAGTTCATCCAACGTGGGTGCAGCGGGTGCGGTATCGATGATTTCCAGTGCGCGGGCGATCAACGCGTAATGATATGGGTCGTTGCCGGTGTCGGGGATGTTTCGCATGGTGCTGTCCGTGCTTGCGCGCCAAGAATATCTGTAACCCTGAACCGCCTTGCCGTGCGACCCGAATCCTGCGCAATCGCCTGGCGGTGCTGTTTTGTGCCCGTGCCCCCTTGCCGCGACGCAGGTGCCGGGCCATACCTTGCGCCATGGCCACGCAACTGGATTACCACCGTATCCGCGAGATATTCACCCGCTTTCACGCGGTCGAGCCTGAACCGAAGGGCGAGCTTGAGCACGTCAACGCCTTCACGCTGCTGGTGGCCGTCGCGCTGAGCGCGCAGGCAACTGATGTTGGGGTCAATCGTGCCACACGCAGCCTGTTTGCCGTCGCCGACACGCCGGAAAAGATGCTCGCCCTGGGCGAGGAGGGGCTGATCGAGCATATCAAGACCATCGGCCTTTACCGCAACAAGGCCAAGAACGTTATCAAGCTCTCGCACATCCTGGTCGAGGAATACGGCGGCGAGGTACCCTCGTCGCGCGCGGCGCTGCAATCGCTGCCCGGCGTCGGGCGCAAGACGGCGAATGTGGTGCTCAACATGTGGTGGCGGATGCCGGCACAGGCGGTGGATACGCATATCTTCCGTGTGGGCAATCGCACCGGCATCTGCCCCGGCCGCGATGTGAACGCCGTCGAGCGTGCGATCGAAGACAACATCCCGGCCGAGTTTCAGCTGCACGCGCATCACTGGCTGATCCTGCATGGCCGTTACACCTGCAAGGCCCGCAAACCCGCCTGCGGCACCTGCATCATGCGCGACCTCTGTCCGTTCGAGGAGAAGACGATATGAAGAAGTTTCAGGTTGTCGGGATCGGCAACGCGATGGTCGACATTCTGGCCCATACAGATGAGGAGTTTCTGGCCGAGAATGGCATCGGCAAGGGGATCATGCAGCTTATCGACATGGAGCGCGCGGTTTCGCTCTATGACCAGGTCGGCCCTGCACGCGAAATTTCGGGCGGATCGGCTGCCAACACCATTGCCGGCATTGCCGCGCTTGGCGGGCGCACGGCCTATATCGGCAAGGTTTGCGACGATCAGCTGGGCGCGATCTTTGCCCATGACCTGCGCGCGCAAGGCGCGGTTTACAAAACCCCCATGGCGCCGCGCGACAGTGCGCAGGAAACCGGCCGTTGCATCGTGTTGGTCACGCCGGATGGCGAGCGCTCGATGAACACCTATCTGGGCTGGAGCGAGAACCTCGCGCCCGAGGATATTGACGAAGATCTGCTGCGCGATGCCGAATGGCTATACCTTGAGGGCTATCGCTTCGACGGGCCTGACAGCCATGCCGCCTTTGCCCAGGCCATCGCGACGACGCGTGCGGCTGGCGGGCGTGTGGCGCTGACGCTGTCCGACCCGTTCTGTGTCGAACGTCACCGCGCGGCGTTTCGCATGATGATCCAGGCCGATGTGGACTTGCTGTTTGCCAACCGGGCCGAGTTGCTGTCGATGTATGAAACGACCGATTTCGATGCCGCGCTGAAGGCCGCCGCATCCGAGGTCGCGATCGTCGCCGGGACCGACAGCGCCAATGGCGTGCATGTGCTGGCCGAGGGGCAGCACTGGCATGTGCCTGCGGTGCCCAGCCGGGTTACGGATGCCACCGGGGCGGGTGACATGTTCGCCGGCGCGTTCCTGTGGGCGCTGGCCGAAGGGCGTTCTCTGTCCGATTGCGGGCGGCTGGGAAATATTGCCGCCTCCGAAGTGATCGGCCACATCGGCGCACGCCCCGAGGCTGATCTGCGCGCCTTGTTCGCCGCGCACGGCGCGCTGTAAGGCACTTTACTGCATCGTTCCGGCCATGTTTTCACGCAAAGGCCCGCATGCGCGCAAGCTTGCGGGCCTTTGGCTTTTTCATTGGCTGCGCGCCCCCAGCCCGTCAGGCGGGCCTTCAGATCAGCTGCGCAACCAGCAGCACCCAGCCCGAAAGCACGACACCGCAGGTGATGGCATAAAGCCCGTTCCAGCGTAGCCCGACATGCGTCGCGCTGACATTTCCCAGCGCGCCGGTCAGCAATGTGGAGGCGGTGAAGGGCGAGGTCGCGCCGCTGATCGCCCAGCCGCTGGTGATCGCCAGAACCAGGATCGACGGGCTCAGCCCCAGGGCTTCGGGGCTGGGCAGCAGCGGCACCGTCAGCGAAACCGCCAGAATCGGGTTCATCCCGAACTGCCCGACCACCGGGATCAGCCAGAAAAGCCCCATCAGGATGACCCAGCCGGGCACCGCCGTCAGGTCAACCCCCGAGGCCAGGACCAGCGGCTCGGCCAGGTGCGAACCCATGGTGCCGATAAAGCCGGCCATGCTGAGCAACACCACCTCGGCGCGAAAGCGCGGGATGTCATCGTTGATGAAGCCCGTGGCAAGCGCCTGTATGCGCCGCGCCGGCCCCGGACCATCGCCCTTGCGCTGAAAAGCGATCCAGCCAAGGGCGATCAGCGGCACCACCGTCATCACGATGGCGACGATGCGCAATTGCGTGATGCTGTAAAGCCCGGCCACTCCGACAACCAGCACCCCCAGCAACACGAGCAACGGCGCGAGATTGCCCAACCAGGTGCCTTCGGGGGCGGTGCGCACGGGTGCCGGGGCACTCAGCCTTGGCTTGAATATGGTATCGAGGGTCCAGCCCAATGCCATCAGCAGAAGGCTGCTGACCGCGCACCAGCCCACAACGGCGCCCCAGCTTGCACCCGGGATAAGACTGGTCGAAATGGCGATGGCGAAGGCAAAGGGCGACCACGGCAGGCTTGAGACAAAGCCCCGCTGAATCGCCACCAGCATGCGCCGGCGACGGTGATTGCGCACCTCCTCGCTGGCTTCGTCATCCTCGGGCCGTTTGGCCGTCGCCATCCCGCCCAGCAGCGTGATCGCGCCGTAGCTGAGGATCAGCCCGAATAGATGTCCCCCGGCCGACAGCGCGAGGTAACGCCGTCCAGGTGGCTGATGAGCCAGGAAATGGCCGCAGCGCATGATCGCGGTTGATCCGGCGGCGACGCTGCGCAGGGTGATGAGTGAGGTAAAGAAGGCCACGATGAAGATGGAGCTGCGCAGCCCTGCCTCGGCGGCGGCGCGCCAGTCGGGCAGGGTGACCACCCCGGCCAGGAACACGCCAAGCGCGACCAGCACGAACGCCCGCCGCGACCAGTCGATCTGAAACCACAAGATCGCGATGGCCAGCACCGTCGCCGCCGAGGCCAGCCGCGCGGTGGTGGTGTCGGCGGTCCATTCGAACAGGATCGCGAGGCAGGTTGCGGCGGCCAGCAGCAGGCTGGCGGACAGAACGGCGACCCGGCTTTCAGACAGCCAGCGACTCACACCTGATTTTTCGCGCACCCGGAACCCTCCTGCCTGCTTGCCTGCTGTACACAGGTCATGCTGTGTCGGCGCGGGCAGTGCAAGGCCCCGGCGGTGGTTTGCGGCCCGCAGGGGCGCGTCCTGAAGGGCGGCTCAGCCGTTGCGCTTGCGTTCGACCTTGCGCTTGACCTTTGCGGATTTAGCCTTCGCGCGCGCAATCTTGCGTTTGCCGTTTGCGCCCTTGCGCGCTGGCTGCGGCCCGCGCGGCAGCGCCTTGCCTTCCAGTTCCAGCAGCTCCAGCGTCAGCCCGCCCGTCACTGGTGTGGCCTCGGCCAGCCGCACCAGCGCGCGCTGGCCCGAGCGCAGCGTCAACCCCGAGCGTTCGCCCATCAAGGTCTGCCTATCGCCATCGAAATGGAAAAACTCGTGCCCCAGCGTGCGGATCGGAACCAGGCCATCGGCACCCGATTCGTCCAGCTTCACGAACACGCCAAAGCGGGTGATCCCCGAGATGCGGCCGGTGAACTCGGCGCCCACGCGCTCGGCCAGCCAGGCGGCCAGGTAGCGGTCGGTGGTGTCTCGCTCGGCCTGCATCGAGCGGCGTTCGGTATCGGAGATATGCTTGGCGGTTTCTTCCAGCTGCTCGATCTCGTCGGGGGAAAGCCCGTCGGGCCCCCAGCCATGGGCGGTGATCAGCGCGCGATGCACGATCAGGTCGGCATAGCGCCGGATCGGCGAGGTGAAATGCGCATAGTTGCGCAGCGCCAGCCCGAAATGGCCGAAATTCTCGGGGTTGTAATAGGCCTGCGTCATCGAGCGCAGTGTGGCCATGTTGATCAACTCGTCGAATTCGGTGCCCTCGGCCTGCGCCAGCAGCCGGTTGAGGTGGCTGGTCTGCAGCACCTGCCCCTTGGCCAGCGTCAGCCCCGAGGCCTGCGCCACCTCGCGCAAGGACTCCAGCTTTTCGGGGCTGGGTTCTTCGTGTACGCGAAACAGCAGCGGCCGCTGCCTGCGGATCAGCTCTTCGGCGGCGGCCACATTGGCCAGCACCATGAAATCCTCGATCAGCCGATGCGCATCATAGCGTTCGGCAAAAGCGACCGAGGTGACGCGCCCGTCCTCCGACAACTGGATGCGGCGCTCGGGCAGGTCGATATCCAGCGGCTCGCGCCGCACGCGCTCGGCATGAACGGCGCGCCAAGCGGCGTAAAGCGGGCCGATCACCGGCTCGGCAAGGTCTTTCGTGCGCTCGCTCAACTCGCCGTCGGCAGCGGCCTGCACTTCTGAATAGGTGAGCGAGGCCGCCGATTGCACGATGGCGCGGGTAAACCGGTGCGAGATCTTGCGCCCCCTGGCATCCAGCACCATGGCCACCGCGACAACTGGCCGCGCGACACCCTCGTGCAGCGAGCACAACTCACCCGACAGCCGGTCGGGCAGCATCGGCACCACCCGGTCGGGGAAATAGGTGGAGTTGCCGCGCTTGCGTGCCTCTCGGTCCAGCGTGCTGCCGGGGCGCACATAATGTGCCACATCGGCAATCGCCACCCAGACCACATGCCCGCCGGGGTTTGCGGGGTCGTCGTCGGGGCGGGCGAACACCGCGTCGTCATGGTCGCGCGCATCCGAGGGGTCGATCGTGACGAAGGGCAGTGCACGAAGATCCTCGCGCCCCGAAATCCCGGCGGGTTTGGCACGCTCGGCTTCGGCCAGCACGTCTTCGGGGAATGCGTCGGGAATGCCGTGCTGGTGAATGGCGATCAGCGAAACGGCACGGGGGGCCGACGGGTCGCCCAGCCGTTCGATCACGCGTGCACGCGGCGCGCCCAGCCGTCCGGCGGGGCCTGCGTGCTCGGCCTCAACCAGTTCGCCGTCCTTCGCGCCATGCGTCGCTCCGGCGGCCACGCGCCACTCGCGGTCGGCGCCCTTGGCCACCGGCACGATACGCCCGCCCTCGGCCTCGGCGCGGTATATGCCGATGATGCGGCTGGGCGCGGCCGCGATGCGCCGGATGAGCCGCGCCTCATAGCTGTAGTCTTCACCGCGCACGGGAAGCAGCTTAGCCAGGATCCGCTCGCCGCCCCCCAGGGCCGGGTCGGATTGCCGCTGCACGATCAGGATGCGCGGCTCGGGCCCCTCGCCGCGCCATTCCAGAGGACGGGCGAACAGATCGCCCGCGTCATCGGGTGGCAGCACCTGCAGCACGGCCACCGGTGGCAGCCGCTCGGGGTCGCGATAGCTGCGCCGGCGCTTTTCGATCAGGCCCTCTTGCTCAAGCTCTCTGAGCAGACGCTTGAGTTCGATCCGGCCTGAGCCCTTGATGCCGAAGGCGCGCGCGATGTCGCGCTTGCCCGTCTTGTCGGGGTTCTCGGCGATCCAGTCGCGCAGATCCTGTTTCGATGGAAGTTCTCGCATGATCCGCGCCGTATCATGGTGCAAGGGGCGTGTCATCGCCGAAAGCGCGGCGAGGCGACGGCCTCAACGCGTCGGCACGGGCGTCTCGCCGCTATAGTCATAGAAACCCCGGCCGGTCTTGCGGCCCAGCCAGCCGGCCTCGACATATTTGGTCAGAAGCGGGCAGGGGCGGTACTTGGTATCGGCCAGCCCGTCATGCAGGACGTTCATGATCGCCAGGCAGGTGTCCAGCCCGATGAAATCGGCCAGCTCAAGCGGCCCCATCGGGTGATTGGCACCCAGTTTGAGCGAGGTGTCGATCGAAATGACGGTGCCGACCCCCTCGTACAGGGTATAGACCGCCTCGTTGATCATCGGCACCAGAATGCGGTTGACGATGAAAGCGGGGAAATCCTCTGACGTCGCCGCCGTCTTTCCCAGGGTTTTCACAACCTCGGCCATGGTTTTGTAGGTGGGCTCGTCAGTGGCGATGCCGCGGATCAGCTCGACCAGTTGCATCACCGGCACCGGGTTCATGAAATGCAGCCCCATGAAGCGCCCGGGCCGATCAGTGCGGGCTGCCAGCCGGGTGATGGAGATCGAAGAGGTGTTCGATGTCAGGATCGTCTCGGGGCCCAGATGCGGGGCCAGATCCTCGAAAATTGCCTGCTTGACGGTTTCGCGCTCGGTCGCTGATTCGATGATCAGATCGCTTGGGCCGATATCGGCCAGCCGCGTGGTGGCGCCGATCCGAGCCAGGGCCGCATCGCGATCCTCGGCCGTGATTTTTTCACGCGTGACCTGGCGGTCGAGGTTCTTCTTGATGGTCGCAAGGGCGCGGTTGAGCTGCTCCTGCGAGATGTCGCTCAGGGTCACGTCATAGCCCGACAGGGCGAAAACATGCGCGATCCCGTTGCCCATCTGCCCTGCGCCGACAATGCCGACTGTCCTTATCGCCATGACCTACCCCTGAATCCTGTCTTCGCGGGCGACCTTATGCCCCCGCCCGGCAGGGGTGCAAGGCCGAAGGCGCGCCACGCTGCGCGTTAGGGTTTTGCTAACGGGGGCAGGAAACAATGGCAGAGGGTGTGAAAATAATCATGTGGGGTGCAAGATGGCCTATTCCTGGCCGGGCCGCGGGGGGCTGGATTATCACTGCTGTTCATACGGGCAGTCACGGTTGCGCTTTCGCGGGCCTTCGCGGCGGCTTGAGGGGCGCTATTGCGCTGTGCTTGGCGGGACGGAAAGCTTCGGCAAGTTCATTGCCCGGCCCTATGCCGATCTGCTTGAGCAGAAGGCAGGGACACGGGTGATAAATCTGGGTTGCGTGAATGCTGGCCTTGACAGTTTTCTGGGTGATGAGCAGGCGTTGCAGATCGCCCGCGGCGCAGAGGCTGTCGTGCTGCAACTTCCGGGGGCGCACGCGCTCTCGAACCCGCTTTACACGGTGCATCCGCGGCGCAACGATCGCTTCTTGCGCACCGCGCCGGCGCTTCGGGCGCTTTATCCCGAGGTCGATTTCACCGAATTCACCTTTACGCGGCATCTTCTGGGCGGGCTTGCGCGGCGTGGGCCGCGACGCTTCGCGAAGGTGCGCGCGGTGCTGGCAGCGGCCTGGGTCGAGCGGGCGGCGGCGCTGATCGCGCAGGTCGGGCGGCCCGTGGTGGGGCTCTGGCTGGCGCGTCACGCGCCGCCTGCCATTGCCTGCCCGTTCGTGCCGGGAGACCCGCTGATGGTCACGCGCGACATGCTTGACCGGCTGCTGCCCAGTCTTGCGGGCTATGTCGAAATGGTTGCCGCTGCGGCAGATGACGGTTTCGACGTGGAGGGGATGATATTCGCCCCGGCCGAGCGCGAGGCAGCCGCGCATCTGCCCGGTCCCGCCGCGCATGAAACGGCAGCCGAACGGCTGATGCCGCTCATCAAGGCGATGTCACGCCCGACCTGAGCGCGACAGCTGAGGCGCCAGGTCGTTGTCACGAAAAAGGCGCGGCCCCGGGGCCGCGCCATGTTCTGTTTTCGCTGTCGCCGTGGATCTTACGCGATGATCTTCGAGACGACGCCCGCGCCGGTCGTGTCTGCGGTTTCCGCGGACGCGCCCGTTTCCAGGATCATGCGATGATCTTGGAAACGACCCCTGCTCCAACCGTGCGGCCGCCTTCGCGGATTGCGAAGCGGAGCTTTTCCTCCATGGCGATCGGGGCGATCAGC
>NZ_QNVJ01000031.1 GCF_003350345.1 Alkalilacustris brevis | reverse complement strand
CACGGCGGTCGCCAGCCCGGCGATGAAGGTGAACCAGACGCCGATGGCCGCCGTGAAACCATGATCGCGGAAGGCCTGCAGGATCTGCTCGGTGAGAGTGTGCCGGTTGCTCATCCGATCTTCGCCCCCCAGAAGCTGCTGTGATCGGCCGCGAAGAAGCCGTCCTGCGCGCGGAAATACCCCTGCAGCTCGACGGTATCGCCTTGCTGCAACACCGCCATGGTCTGCAGCCAGAGCGCGGTGGCCTCGGAGACATGCGCGCCGCTGATCTCGCCGAAGGACCCGCGGAGCTCAATGCTGCCATTCAGGACCAGCCGACCGCGCATGCGCGCATTGGTGCTGGAATTGACCTTGAAGAGCAGCGTTGCGCCGAAGAGATACGTCCCATCCGCCGGGGCGACGAAATGGTTGGCGCCCGCGTCGAACGCCCCCTGATCGTTATAGTCGGTGTTGTTGATGCCGATCTTCGTCCAGGTGCCGACGCCGACATAGTTGTCGTAGTTGGTGTAGGCCTTGAACCGGGGCAGCCGGGGCTGGTCGACGATGCCGGTGGCGTTGTCGACGATCAGCCCGTCGAAGAAGCTGCTGCCGTCGGGCGAGACCGCAAGCCGGAAGTGATCGGAGCCGAAGAGCCCGACCAGCGCCTTGGTCACGAAGCCGGTCTGCAGCGTGAGCCCGAGATCGTCGCCTGCCGTCTCCTTGTTCATGGTATAGAACAGATCGCCGCTGCCGCCCTCGGCGACGGTCCTGGCGGTCCAGAGCGCGGCATTCAGCTTCGCCGCGAAGGGGTTCGATGCATCCGCCGTCGTTCCCAGCCCCAGCAGGGAGAGGTTCTGCAGCTCACCAGGCGTCGTGCCGATCCAGTCGGAGCCATCGAAGACCAGCAGCACGCCTTCATCCTCGACCCATGCCCGCCAGCCCGCGCGCGGCGGCAGGCGCAGCCAGGCCCCGTCGGTCGAGAGCGCGATGTTCAGGTCCCAGCCCGCCCAGTCGCCGCTGGCGCCCGAGGCGACGATGTAGCGCTCGCCGTCGGCAGGACTGCCGGGCGGCACGGTGAGGTCGCGATCCTTCACGGCGAGCTGCACCAGCCCGTCGAGGATCCGCAGCGCCTCGTTATGGGTCGCATGCTTCTGCGCCTGCGCCGCAAGGATATAGGGCAGCAGGAGGTGGGTGGTCGTGTCAGACATGGACCCTCTCAGAAACTCAGGGTGACGGTTCTGGGCGCGCCCCGCCCGATCAGGGCGGAGAGCTGGAAGATTCGGACGGTGAGTGCGTCGCCGGGGCCGAGCGGCGCGCCCCAATCGACGATCTGGTCGACCTCGCTGTAGATCGCGCTGGTCGTGGTCGCGCTCAGCACGCGGGTCACGGCCGCGCCGTCCATGATCTCGACCTCATAGGCTTCCAGTTCTTCGCCGAGCGGCACCTCGAGCCCGCCCCAGCTGTCGGCCGCCAGCGCGCGGGACCGCCGTGTCCAGCGGATGGTCAGATCGCCGGGCGCGCGGGGGCGCCGCCAGGGCTGTTCGACATGGGCCACGGAGAATGGCCGCAGCCCGATGCCTTCCGGCGCGACTGTGCGGGCAACATGGGTCTCGTCGCTGACGGGGCGGCTCGCGGGGCCAATGCGCCAGTTCCAGGGGATGCCCAGATCGGCCTCGGCGATCGGCAGGACGGCGAGGCTGGTGTCGAGGACCACCACCCGCGCACCTGCCGGGGTCGGATCACCCATGGCGCCTTCGGTTCCGCGCTGGCCGCGCAGGAGCCGGGTCAGGCGATACCGCCCCGGTGCGATCAGCTCGGCTGCCCCCGCCTGCACGATCTCCCAGACGCCGGGCGTGCTCTCGATGGCCAGCGCGTTCGCGCCACCGAACAGGGTGAGATCGGTCACGCTCTCCAGCGTGCCGGTGAGCAGGTCGACCTCCAGCGTGTTGCCGTGATCGAAGCGCGACACCGACCCCGCGTAGAAGTCAGAGACCAGCGTGCCCATCCGGGCTCGCGTCCCGAAGCTGGTGAGCAGCTCGAAGCCGTCGGTCGCGGGGCTGCGGAACACCGCCATCTCGCCGGGCCAGGGCACTGCGTGCGCGGCGATCAGCGGGCGGTGCGCGGGCTGGTCCTCGGTCAGCTGCGGCAGGTCCATCAGCGCGACCTCGGGCGCCCCGAAGACCACGGCACGCGACAGCGCGGACGGGCGGGCCTGTCCGGGCGGCAGGTCATGGGCCTCGCGGTCCTGGCGCACGGCCTCGATGGCGCGGGCCTCGGCATCGGCGGTGGATATCAGCCGCAGCGGCAGGTGGCGGCCATCATGATCGAGCGTCACCACATCGGCCGGGTCCAGCGCGAGGCGCGAGGGCGGCAGGCGGAACACGGCCGTTTCGCGCCCCGTCCAGGCTTCCATGAGCGCGCGGCGGCAGCGGCGTTCCGCCTCTTCGGGCGACACCGCCATCGGGAAGGACTCCGAGGCGATGCGCGCGGTATCCACGGTGATGCGCTGCGCCTCGACCTGAGCGGCGTCATAATCCTCGTCGGCGCGCGCGACCTGCCACTTCAGCGCCTGCGGCAGTTCCGTCTCCTGCGCGCGGGTCAGCTCGATCACCTCGCCACCGCCGGCCTGCGCAATAGCCATATCGTCCATGCCTATCCCGGCCACCGCCGCGCGGCCGCGCATGACAAAGCGGATCACGCCCTCCGTCTCGACGGCATCGATGCCGAAATGCCGCGCGAGCGTGGTGATCGAGGCGCGCGGGCTTTCCAGCGCGCCGATGACATAGCCTTCGACCGCGCCCCAGAGGCCGGTGACGTCGATGCGGCTCTCCGGCAGCCCGGCCCGCAGGCAGAGATGCCGCACCAGTGCCGCGAGCGACACCGCCCCGAGCCGCCCGGTCAGCCAGTGGCCGAGCCGCCAGTTCGCACCATCGGTCCAGACATCGATCAGCGCCGGGAAGAAGGGATAGGGCCGCGCGTCCCAGGTCCAGGCGGCGCATTCAGGCACATGGACCATGCGATCGCCGTAGATGCTCGACACCGGGTTGTTCGCGGGCTCGCCCCACCAGAGATAACTCGCCTCCAGATAGGCGCGCTGGATCGCATCGTCGCGCCAGCCGCGCGAGAAGTAGGGGACAAAGCTCTCGGACGACTTCGGGTCGAAGAACACGTTCGGCTGATTGGTGCCGCGATCCACGGCGGGACAGCCCAACTCCGTGAACCACACGGGCTTTGACTCGGGCACCCATGCGGTGGGCGTCGCCGCCTCCACCCCGCCCGGGCGGTCGAAATGCAGCTCCGACCACCAGGCGCGCAGATCCTTGTAGCGAAAGACCCATGGCTTGCCATGGGCGCCGTCGTCAATGGGCGTGCGGGTCTGCGCCGAGCGATCAGCCGCGCTGGCATAGAACCAGTCAAAGCCTTCGCCTCCGGCGATGTTGGACTGCAGGTATGCCCGGTCGTAGATCGCGGGCCAGCCTTCAGCGGCGTCAGCGTGTTCAAATCCGTCCCGCCAGTCCGAGAGCGGCATGTAGTTGTCGATGGCGATGAAATCGG
>NZ_QNVJ01000082.1 GCF_003350345.1 Alkalilacustris brevis | reverse complement strand
GGCGGCCCGGCGATGCGCGGCGGCCTTCGGCCTCGATTCCGCGCAGGGCGCGTGTCAGCGAAAGGCTCCAGGCCGTCACCTGACAGGTTTGCTCCAGGATGTTGGATCTGCGTCCGATACCATGTTTCCATCGGGTATCTCGTGTTGGGTGGTGAACACTACAGCGTTTCGGCGTTTCAACGAATAGCCGAAACGCTGTGAGACGATACTCGGCATCAGGGACCGCGCTCAGCCCCGCACCGTGCCGACGCCCGTCACCAGATACTTGAAGCTTGTCAGTTGCTCGGCCCCCACCGGGCCGCGCGCGTGCATCTTGCCGGTGGCGATGCCGATCTCGGCGCCCATGCCGAACTCGCCGCCATCGGCGAACTGGGTCGAGGCGTTGCGCATCAGGATCGCGCTGTCGAGCCGGGTGAAGAACCGGGTCGCGGCATCGTCGTCCTCGGTCAGGATCGCCTCGGTATGGCTAGAGCCATAGCGCCGGATATGGGCAATCGCGCCGTCCACATCATCGACCACCGCAGCGGCGATGATGTTGTCGAGAAACTCATGGCCGAAATCCTCGGGCGCCGCCGGCACCACGCCGGGCAGGTGCTGCAGCCCCTCGCCCGCGCGCACCTCGACCCCGGCGGCGACCAGATCGGCGATGATCTGCGCGCCCAGCCCTTCGGCGATATCGCGATGGATCAGCAGACACTCGGCCGCGCCGCAGATGCCGGTACGCCGGGTCTTGGCGTTGAGCACCACGCGGCGCGCCTTGTCCGCATCGGCGGCCTTGTCGACATAGACATGACAGATGCCTTCGAGGTGGGCGAAGACCGGCACGCGGGCCTCGGCCTGGACCAGCCCGACCAGCCCCTTGCCGCCGCGCGGCACGATCACATCGATATGTTCGACCATGCGCAACATCTCGGCCACGGCGGCGCGGTCGCGGGTGGGCACAAGCTGGATCGCGGCCTCGGGCAGCCCCGCCGCGCGCAGCCCCGCGACCATGCAGGCGTGCAGCGCGGTGGAGGAATGAAAGCTTTCCGATCCGCCGCGCAAGATCACCGCATTGCCCGCCTTGAGGCACAGCGCCCCGGCATCGGCGGTCACGTTGGGCCGCGATTCATAGATTACGCCGACGACACCGAGCGGCGTGCGCACCCGCTGGATATGCAGCCCCGTGGGCCGGTCCCACTCGGCGATCACCTGCCCCACCGGGTCGGGCTGGGCGGCGACGGCGCGCAGCCCGGCGGCGACCCCCGCGATCCGCCCCTCGTCCAGCATCAGCCGGTCCAGCATGGCGGGGCCAAGCCCCTTTTCACGGCCCAGTTCCATGTCGCGGGCATTGGCGGCGATGATATCGGCCTGCGCGGCCTCGACCGCATCGGCGGCGGCCTCAAGCGCCTTGGCGCGGGCCTCGGCCGGGGCATGGGCCAGTTCGGCGGACGCCATGCGCGCCCGCACCCCGATTTCCCGCATCAATCCTGCAATGTCGATCTGGTCGGTCATAGCACCATGTCATCCCTGTGGATCAGCGCAGCCCGCCCCGGATAGCCCAGGATCGCGGCAATGTCACCCGAATGGCGCCCCTTGATCGCGCGGGCCTCTTCGTCGGTATAACGCACCAGCCCCAGCCCCAGCCGCACCCCGTCGAGACTGAGAATAGCCACCGGATCGCCCCGGCCAAAGGCCCCCTCGACGGCGACCACCCCGGCAGGCAGCAGCGACTTGCCACCTTTCAACGCCTGCGCGGCGCCCGTGTCGATCCGGAGGACACCCTTTTCCTTCATCGCCGCGATCCAGCGCTTGCGCGCGGTCTGCGGATCGCCCTGAGGTGCGAACCATGTGCAGGGCGCGCCCTCTTCCAGCGCCAGGAGCGGGCGCTGCACCGCGCCCTGGGTGATCGCCATCGAGCAGCCCGCCACTGTCGCTGTCTTGGCCGCCATCAGCTTGGTCTTCATCCCGCCCTTGGACAGGCCCGAGACCGGATCGCCCGCCATTGCCTCGATCTCGGGCGTAATCGCGGCCACATGATCGAGCCGGCGCGCCTGCGGATCGGATTGCGGATTGCCGGTGTAAAGCCCGTCGACATCCGACAACAGCACCAGGTGATCGGCGCCCACGGTCACCGCGACCTGCGCGGCCAGCCGGTCATTGTCGCCATAGCGGATTTCATCGGTGGCGATGGTGTCGTTTTCGTTGACGATGGGCACCGCGCCGAAACCCAGCAGCGTCTCGAACGTGGCGCGGATGTTCAGGTAGCGGCGCCTGTCGGCGGTATCCTCCAGCGTCACCAGAACCTGCGCGGCGGTGATGCCATGGGGGGCCAGCGCATCCTCATAGGCGCGCGCCAGCCGGATCTGACCCACCGCAGCCGCCGCCTGGCTTTGTTCCAGCGGCAGGGTCTGCGCGGCCAGCCCCAGCACCCCGCGCCCCAGCGCGATGGAGCCGGATGACACCAGGATCACATCGGTGCCCCGCGCGCGGATCATCGCCACGTCTTCGGCCAGCCCGCGCAGCCATCCGTCGCGCAGCCGCCCGGTGCCGGCCTCGACCAGCAGCGCCGAGCCGATCTTGATGACAAGGCGGCGCGCTGCGCTCAGCTTCGCCATGGGGCATCGTCCTCTTCATCGTCGGGCGGGGCATCGGCGCGGCGGCGCGCGGCAACCTCGCGGTAGAGCGCGCGCAGCACCTCGGACACCCCTTCGCCCGAGACGCCCGACATCTCCATCACCGACGCGCCGAAGGCTTCGGCCAGCGCGGCGCGGCGCTCGGCACGGGTTTCCTCGTCCAATGCATCGACCTTGTTGAGCGCCACGATGCGCGGCTTGGCCGCCACTTTCGGCGAATAGGCCGCAAGCTCGCGCGAGATCACGGCGAAATCCTGCGCCACATCCTCCGAGGTGCCATCGACGAGGTGCAAAAGCACCGCGCAGCGCTCCACATGGCCGAGGAACTGATCGCCCAGGCCCCGGCCCTCGCTTGCGCCCTCGATCAGGCCGGGGATGTCGGCCACGACGAATTCGTGCCCGTCCACCGCGACAACGCCCAGATTGGGGTGCAACGTTGTGAAGGGGTAATCGGCGATCTTGGGCCGCGCGTTCGAGGTGGCCGCCAGGAAAGTCGATTTGCCCGCATTGGGCAGCCCCGCCAGCCCGACATCGGCGATCAGCTTGAGCCGCAGCCAGATCGTGCGCTCGACCCCTTCCTGCCCTGGATTGGCGCGGCGCGGGGCCTGGTTGGTCGCAGATTTGAAGCGCAGGTTGCCCCAGCCGCCATTGCCGCCCTTACCCAGCAGCACCCGATCGCCGACATGGGCGAGGTCGGCGATCACGGTCTCTTCGTCCTCGTCGAGGATCTCGGTGCCCGCGGGCACACGCAGCGTGATGCCCTCACCATCCTTGCCGGTGCGGCCCTTGCCCATGCCGGGCTGGCCGTTTCTGGCGAAGAAGTGTTGCTGATATCGAAAATCGATCAGCGTGTTCAGACCGTCCACGGCCACGGCCCAGACATCGCCGCCGCGCCCGCCATCGCCACCGTCGGGGCCGCCGAACTCGATGAACTTCTCGCGCCGGAAGCTGACGCAGCCCGCCCCGCCCCCGCCCGAGCGGATATGGACCTTTGCGAGATCGAGAAACTTCATGTCATGGCCCCTTGCGCTGCAGGCTCGGGCGGTTTTCTTGGGAAAACCGCTGCGAAGTCAGGCGATATGCCGAAACCGCTGCCGGCTCAACCCCGGCGGCGGATTCCGCTGGGCAATCGGCACGCTGCAATGCGGCCAGAGGCGCACACCCGCGGCACAAGTCACGCAGGGCCATAAAACCGGCTTTTCCTTTGCGGGTTTCGCGTTACCCTTGCCCGGCCGGGTGCCCGCGCCCGCTGCCAGTGCCAACCCGCCGTCAGAAGAGGCCGCCACCTGTGACAACCGTTGAACCGCCGGAAGCCAGCTTTTTCTTCGAACACTCGGAAGAGCTGTTCTGCCTGCTCGACGGCAACGGGTGCATCCTCCGCGCCAACAGGGCCTGGGCGGGGCTTCTGGGGCAGGAGCCCGAGACGCTGGAAGGCAGCCGGCTGCTGGATCGCGTGCATCCCAATGAGCGCAGCGAAACCGAAGCCATACTGCGCCAGATCGCCCGCGGCGGCGGCGAACCGGCACGGCTGCGCAACCGTATCCGCACCGAGGGCATGGCCTACCGGCGGCTGGAATGGCGATTCGCCCCCGTGCCGGGCAAAGTCCGGCTGGTGGCCATTGCCCGCGACATCACTGAAAACCACCGCCGCCTGAGCCACGCCGAACTGGTCGAGCGCGCCACCGGCACAGGCACCTGGGAAATCGATGTCGAGACGCGCGAACTCTACTGGTCGCCCGCCATCTACCGGATTCACGAACTGTTGCCCGGCCAGGTGCACCCCACGATGGCCGAGGCGTTCGCAGGCTATCCCGAAGCCGCGCGCCAGAAGCTTGCCACTGCGGCCGAACAGCTTCTGGCCACGGGCGAAAGTTTCGATCTTGAACTGCCCTGCATCACCGGGCGCGGCCGCGAGATACGTGTGCATCTGACCGGCACCGCCGAGATGCAGGGTGGCAAGCCGGTGCGCGCCTATGGCACGCTGCGCGATGTCACCTCGGAATACGAGCGGCACAAATGGCACAAGCGGCTCAGCGCGGTGGCCGAAAACACCACCAACGGCGTCCTGCTGCTTGATCGCTCGCTGCGTGTCGAATGGATCAACCCTGCCTTCGCGCAGCAATCGGGCCTGAACCGGACGCAGGTGATCGGGCAGAAGGCGCTCGACCTGCTCGGCTCGCCCGCCCCCGAAGGCTCCGGCCTGGCCGAGATCGAGGCCATGCTGCGCGCCGGTCAACCGGTGCGCGCCGACATGCTGCGCAGCGGCCCGGATGGCAGCCTGCGCTGGTTCGATGCCAATATCGAGCCGGTGCGCGCCCCCGAGGGCCATGTGACCGGGCATGTCTGCGTCGAAACCGAGATCACCGCCGCCCGCGCCAATGCCGGGCGGCTTGAGATACTGGAACATGCCGCACGCGCAGCCCGCGACCGGCTGATCGAGGCCGTGGAGGCCCTGCCGGATGCCTTCGTGCTGTTCGACCGCCAGGACCGGCTTGTCATGTGCAACGGGCGCTACCGCGAATTCTACGCCCTGACCGCGCCGGTGCTGCGCCCCGGTGTCACCTTCGAGGAAATCGAGCGCTACGCGCTTGCTCGCGGTCAGCTGCCCGATGCCATGGGGCGCGAAGAACACTGGCTGGCCGAGCGCCTGGAGGGCCGCAGAAAGGGCGGCCTGACAGTGGAGCAGCGCCTGCCCGACGGGCGTTTCCTGCGCACTGTCGAGCGGCGCACCCGGCGAGGCGAGCTTGTCGCGTTCCACATCGACATCACCGCACTGCGCCGCCGCCAGCAGGAGGCGATCAGCGCGCGCAACACGCTTCAGGCGACGCTGGATGCCATCCCCGACCTGTTGTTCGAGGTCGATGCCGAAGGCGGCATCATCGAGGCGCGTGACGGCACCTCGTCGCATCTGCAATGGCCGCCCGAGGAATACCCCGGCAAGACCCTGCATGACGTTCTGGCCGCGGCCTCGGCCGATGAACTGCTGGCATCGCTGCGCGACACGCTTGCCACGGGGGCCGGCCCGGCCCAGCCGATCGAGGTGTTCGACCATCTGCGCTGGTTCGAGGTGTCGATCGCCCCCAAGGGCCATGTCGATGGGCAGCCGCGCTTTCTGATAACCGCGCGCGACATCACCGAGCGCAAGCAGCTCGATGCCGAGCGTGCGCAGAAAGAGGCCGAACTGGCCGCCGCGAATTCCCGGCTGCAAAAGGCCCTGCGCGAGCGCGACGCCGCCGAGGCACGCTTTTTCGATCTTGCCTCGGTCAGCCGCGACTGGTTCTGGGAACTCGACAAGGAGCTGCGCTTCACCTTCATCTCGAAATCGGTGGCCGAGATGGGCGGCCCGCCGCCCGCATTCCATATCGGCAAGACCCACGAGGATATCGCCGCGCATTTCGGCGCAGCCCCGGCCGAGGCCGACTGGGACTGGCTGCGCGAGCGGATGGAGGCGCGCGCGCCCTTCAAGGATTTCGTGTACCGCAACCCCGCCATCCGCGACCGCAACGTCTGGGTGCGCGTCAGCGGGGCGCCGGTATTCGATCGCGAGGGGCGGTTCAGGGGGTACCGCGGCGTCGGCTCGGACGTGACCGCGCTTTACGAGGCGCGCCTGCGTGCCGAAGAGGCCAACATCGCCAAGTCGCGTTTCCTGGCAAACATGAGCCACGAGATCCGCACGCCGCTCAACGGGATCATGGGCATGGCCGCCGTTCTCGAAGAGCATATCCCGCAGGGCGAGGCACGCGAGATGCTCGGCGTGATCCGCGATTCCGGCGCCGCGCTGGTGACGATCCTCAACGACATCCTTGACTTTTCCAAGATCGAGGCCGGGCTGCTGGAACTGGATATCGGCCATTTCCGCCCCTCGGAACTGATGCGGCGGGTCGCATCGCTGCACCGGCTGCGCGCCGAAGAGAAGGGCCTGCGCTTCACGCTCGACCCTGGCCCCGACGTCGACACGCTGCGGCAGGGCGATGCGCACCGCATCCTGCAGATCCTGCACAACCTGGTGGGCAACGCCGTCAAGTTCACCGAGACCGGCGAAATCCGCGTGCGGTTCAGATGTTCTACCGAGACCCTGCTGGTCGTCGTCAGCGACACCGGGATCGGGCTGGAGCAGGAACAGATCGCGCGGGTTTTCGAGGAATTCGTGCAGGGCGACAGCTCGACCACGCGCAAGCATGGCGGCTCGGGGCTGGGCCTGTCGATCACCCGTCGGCTGGTCGAACTGATGCAGGGTCGCATCAGCCTGCAAAGCACGCCGGGCGAGGGCACATGCGTCACCGTGGAGCTGCCGCTGCCCGAAAGCGATGCGGACACCGACGATATGCCGCAATCCACAGATAATGGCGCGCCCATTGCAGCCAGGCCCGCAAAGGCTGCAAGAACCGGCAATGGCGCCGCCGGCGGCGAGGCCGGCAACGGGCAGGCCGCCGAAGGCAGCGCCGCGTTGGCGCTGCCCGCCGGGTTGACCGCGCTGGTGGCCGATGACAACGCGACCAACCGGCTTCTCATGGGGAAGTTTCTGGAGAAAATCGGCATTTCCGCACGGATCGTGGAGTCGGGCGGGGCGGCTGTCACCAGCGCACGCGAAGACCCGCCCGATCTTCTGCTGCTCGATATCTCGATGCCCGACATGACTGGCGTCGAGGCGCTGGCAGAAATCCGCAGGCACGAGGAAGAGGCCGGCCAACCGCCCAGCCCCGCCATCGCCGTCACCGCCAATGCCATGCACCATCAGGTGATGGAATACCTGGCGGCGGGCTTTGCCGCGCATGTCTCCAAGCCGCTCAGCCCCGAAACCCTGGCCGCGGGAATCGCCCGGGCGCTTCAGCGCGGCCCGGCAGCTGCGCCAGCCCCGCAAAGAAATCTGCACCCGAAATGAAATCGGGGGTTGAACGACTCGCACGCTGGCCTTAGGTGCCCGCCACGAGAGGTTCCGATCCCATCCCCGCAAGACGGGGGGGCGCTAAGGATCCTCTGGATTCAATCTGCTGGTACGAAGGGGTGCGCCATGAAAGACGCCAACCTCTTCCAACTGGGGATCGGTCTGGAGACAGGCGCCCATGCGGAAGACCTCCGTGGCCGCAAGGCTGCGTTCGACAATTGTGCAACGACGCCCGCCCGCGCCGACGCGCTGTGCGACAGCGGGCGTGACGACCATTTCATCCGCCGCAACGGCCGGGTCTATGCCGGCACCCATCTGATCATCGAGGTGGTCGATGGCACCGGGCTGGATGACGAGGCGCGCATTGAGCGCGCCTTTCGCGATTGCGTCACGGAATGTGGCGCGACGCTGCTGCACATCCACACCCACAAGTTCAGCCCCCAGGGCGTGAGCGGCGTGGCAGTGCTGGCCGAAAGCCACATCTCGGTGCACACATGGCCGGAAATCGGCTATGGCGCGTTCGACGTGTTCATGTGCGGCGATGCCGAACCCTGGCGCGCGGTCGGTGTGCTCAAGGCGGCGTTCGAGACCGACGACGTGCGCGTGCGTGAATTGCTGCGCGGCGACGGGCTGGTGACCGCCGAGGAGCGCGCGGCATGAGCCTGCGCGACGGCTGGAGCTTCGAGACACTGCATGCCGATTACGCCCAGGCGCTGAAGGTCGAGACGCTGCTTTACGACAGCGAGACCGAGCATCAGCGCCTGCGCGTCTTCGAGAACAACCGCTTCGGGCGGGTGCTGACGCTCGACGGGGTGGTGCAGACCACCGAAGGCGACAATTTCATCTATCACGAGATGCTGACCCATGTGCCGATCCTGGCGCATGGGGCGGCGCGGCGCGTGCTGATCGTGGGCGGCGGCGATGGCGGCATGGCCCGCGAGGTGTTGCGCCACGCCGATGTCGCACATGTCACCATGGTCGAGATCGACGCGGGCGTGGTGGAGTTTTCAAAGCAATACCTGCCGGGCCTGTCGCAGGGTGCGTTCGACGACCCGCGCCTCGAACTGGTGATCGCCGATGGCGCGGACTACATGCGCTCCGCGCGGGAAAGCTTCGACGTGATCATCATCGACTCGACCGATCCGGTCGGCCCCGGCGAGGTGCTGTTCACCGACAGCTTCTACGGCCATGCGCGCGAGCGGCTGGCTGAGGGCGGCATTCTGGTCACGCAGAACGGCGTGCCCTTCCTGCAGCCCGACGAGCTGACCAACACGCTGCGCGCCTTCAAGGCACTGTTTCGCGACTGGGGCTGCTACCTGGCCTCGGTGCCGTCCTATGCCGGCGGGCCGATGGCCTTTGGCTGGGCCACCGATGGCGAAGCCCGGCGCACGCCCGTCGATGTGCTGCGCCGCCGCTACGAGGCCGCAGGGCTGGCCTGCGACTACTACACCCCAGAGGTGCACCGCGCCGCCTTTGCCCTGCCCGGCTATGTGCGCAAGCTGCTGCCCAGGGGCTGACGGGCCGGCGCAAAGACCCGCTGTGGCGCCTCTGGCAAGCGGCGGAGTGGATATTTTTGCCAAGAAGATGGGGCGGGGCGCGATCTCGGGATGCGACCTCGGGGCGCGCGGCAGCGGATGAAGCGGCGCGCGAGAGTCCTGCCCCTTAGCGCCGCCGGAAGGTCAGGTAATGCGGGCGCCGCCTCTCGCGCAGGGCCTTTTGTTCGTAGCGGGTGGAATACCAGTCGTCCCAGGGCCTGTGCCAGTCGGCGGGGTCGGGGTTGAGGCATTCGAAATCCGGCCCCGGCACCTCTTCCATCGCCTGGCGCACGTAGTCGGGAATGTCGGTGGCCAGCCGGAACAGGGCGCCGGGCCTGAGCACCCGCGCCAGCGGCACCAGGTGCTCGGGCGTCACGAAACGGCGGCGGTGGTGGCGCGCCTTGGGCCAGGGGTCGGGATAGAGCAGAAAGGCGCGCGCGATGCAGGCGTCGGGCAGCACGTCGAACAGGTCGCGCACATCGCCCGGATGCAGCGCGACATTCTCCACCCCCGCCCGGCGCAGCCGCCCTAGCAGCATGGCCACGCCGTTCAGGTAAGGCTCGCAGCCGATCAGCCCGACATCGGGGCTGAGCCGCGCCTGATGCACCAGGTGTTCGCCACCGCCGAAGCCCACCTCAAGCCATAAATCCCGCCCATCGCCGAAGATCGCGCCGGGGTCGATGGGCCGGCGGGCGGGGTTTTCCTCTGCGGTCACGCCACGCAGGGCGAGGCGGTCGAGGTCTTCCTCGATCCAGCGCCGCTGGTTGGGCTTGAGCGCCTTGCCCTTGCGGCGGCCGTAGAAATTGCGCTTGGGCGGTGGGGTCTGTGACGTCACGGGCAGGTCTTTCGGGTTCGTTCGGCGCTCTGGCCTGCGATATGCGGGGTGCGGCGGCCGGGGTCAATCCCGTGCGGGCCGCCATGTGCCGGGCGGGGGGTTGCGGCCCGGCCCGCGCCGGGCATACTGACGCGCCAAAACGACAGGGAGCGGAAGACCCGTGAGCAAAAGCCTGAAACGCGTGGCCCGCGCCATCGACGAGGCCGGGATCGAAGCCCGAATCATCGAGATGGACGGCTCCACCCGCACCGCCGAAGAGGCCGCCGCCGCCGCCGGCTGCGCGCTGGACCAGATCGTGAAATCCATCGTCTTCCGGGGCGAGGAAACCGGCCATGTGCGGCTGTTCCTGACCGCCGGCGGCAACCGGGTCTGCGCCGACAAGGCCTCGGCCCTGGCGGGCGAGCGGCTGGGTCGCGCCGATGCGGCGCTGGTGCGGGCCGAGACGGGCTTTGCCATCGGCGGGGTCTCGCCGCTGGGGCTGATCGCGCCGGTGCCCTGCTGGATTGACCCGCGCCTGGGCACGTTCGACACGGTCTGGGCCGCCGCCGGCACGCCGCGCCACATCTTCGCCGCCCATCCGCGCGCCATCGCGCAGGCCTGCAGCGCCGTCGAGGCCGATTTCGTGGCCTGAGCGCCGCAGAGAGGACCGCATCATGCCCCACCCCCTGCCCGACCCCGAGCTTCTGCCCGAATTCTACGCCTGGGTGCCGGCCAAGCGGCTTGCCGCCTGGGCCGTCGATACGGTGCTGATCCTGCTGCTGTTCGTGGTGGTGCTGGTGCTGACGGCGCTGACCGGGCTTTTGATCATGCCGCTGTTGCTGTTTGCGGTGAACCTGGCCTATCGCGCGGTCTCCATCGGGCGCTGGTCGGCCACGCCGGGCATGATGCTGATGGCGATCGAGTTCCGGCGCCTGTCGGGCCAGCGGCTCGACCCGATGCAGGCCTTCGTGCATTCGCTGGTGTTCTGCATCGCGCAACTGGTGCCGGTTCTGCTTCTGATCTCGGCCGCGCTGATGCTGCTCACCCCGCGCGGCCAGGGGCTATCGGACCATCTTCTGCACACCACCGCCCTGAACCGCCCCGCGCCGCACTGAGCGGACATCCACATCACTGGGCCGGTCTGCGAAACTCTGCTTGGCGCATGCCGCTTGCCTTGCTAACCTCGGTGGACAAAGCAGGACTCACCGCTCATGCGCCACACACTGCCCATTGCGCCACAGTTCTATGTGACGGCCCCCCAGCCCTGCCCCTATCTCGCGGGCCGGACCGAGCGCAAGCTGTTCACCTCGCTTCAGGGCGAGACTGCCGAGCAGCTGAACAACGCGCTGTCCAAACAGGGGTTCCGGCGCTCGCAGAACGTGCTTTACCGGCCCTCCTGCGCCGATTGCGCGGCCTGCATGTCAGCACGTATCCGGGTGGCCGATTTCCGCCCCTCGCGCAGCCAGCGCCGCACGCTCAGACGCAACGCGGCGCTGCAACGGCGGGCCAGTTCGCCCTGGGCCAGCGAGGAACAGTACAGCCTGTTCCGCCGCTATCTGGACAACCGGCACGCCGATGGCGGGATGGCCGACATGGACATCTTCGAATTCGCCGCCATGATCGAGGAGACGCCGGTGCGCTCGCGCGTCATCGAATACCTGCGCCCGGCCTCGGCGGACAGCGGCGCCGCAGCCCGGAGCGACGCGCAGGATCTGGTCGCCGTCTGCCTGACCGATGTGCTCGATGACGGGCTGTCGATGGTCTATTCCTTCTACGAGCCCGACATGTCCGCCGCCAGCCTGGGCACCTATCTGATCCTCGACCATGTCGCGCTCGCGCGCGAGATCGGTCTGCCCTATGTCTATCTCGGCTATTGGGTGCCGGGCAGCCGCAAGATGGGCTACAAGGCCCGGTTCGGCACGCTCGAGGTCTATCATCGCGGCGCCTGGCGTGACCTGGGCGACCCGGCGGCCTATTCCGCCGCCACGCATCCGCTCGAGATCGCCCCGATCGCCGAGCAGGTCGCCCGCATCAACCTGCCCGACACCCGCCCGACCAGGCCCTGAGCCCCGCTTGCGGCGCAATTTGCCGTGCTGCGGCCCGGCGCTTCGCTGCAGCCGCAAGATGCTTTGCAAAAATGCCGCCTCCACCCCCGCGCGCGCAACTTTGCGAAACAAAACCGCCCGGCCACGTCAGAAAATGACAGGGCATTCCCCCTTTTCGCGGTTGACGCCCCCCGCCGGGGTGAATAATGTCGCTGGTGCAGCAAACTCCGAAAGGCAATGGTGACGCGATGCACGGCCTCATTGATCCGGTATCTGTAGTGGGAAAATGGCGCATGGGCCGGTAACGGTTGCCTGAACGGACCCCAATGCGCCCCCGCCTCAACACCGGGGGTTTTTTGTTGCGTGGCGAACAGGGCGTTGCCGCCCGGGCCGATCCGGCCCGAAGGCAGCACCCAAGCGGATGGAGAGCAAGGGCATGACACGGGCTATGACCGGTGCGAAGATGGTGGTTCAGGCGCTGAAGGATCAGGGCGTCGAAGTGGTGTTCGGCTACCCCGGCGGCGCCGTGCTTCCCATCTATGACGAGATCTTCCAGCAAAACGACATCCGCCATGTCCTCGTGCGGCACGAACAAGGCGCGGCCCACGCCGCCGAAGGCTATGCGCGCTCCACCGGCAAGCCCGGCGTCGTGCTCGTCACCTCCGGCCCCGGCGCGACCAACGCCGTCACCGGCATCACCGATGCGCTGATGGATTCCATCCCGATTGTCGTGCTGACAGGCCAGGTGCCCACATTCATGATCGGCACCGACGGCTTTCAGGAAGCCGACACTGTCGGCATCACCCGGCCCTGCACCAAGCACAACTGGCTGGTGAAGGACACCAAGGACCTGTCGCGCACCATCCACCAGGCCTTCCATGTCGCCACCACCGGCCGCCCCGGCCCGGTGCTGGTCGACATTCCCAAGGATGTGCAATTCGCCACCTCCGAATATACGCCCCCCCACAAGACGCCCACCGCCCATTACCAGCCAAGGCTCAAGGGCGACCTGGAACAGATCACGCGTCTGGCCGAGATGATCGAAACCGCCGAGCGGCCGATCTTCTACACCGGCGGCGGCGTCATCAACTCCGGCCCCGCCGCCAGCCAGCTGCTGCGCGAACTGGTCGATGCCACGGGCTTTCCCATCACCTCCACGCTCATGGGGCTGGGCGCCTACCCGGCCTCGGGCAAGCACTGGATGGGCATGCTGGGGATGCACGGCACCTACGAGGCCAACCTGGCCATGCATGGCTGCGACCTGATGATCAATATCGGCGCCCGCTTCGACGACCGGATCACCGGCCGCATCGCCGATTTCTCGCCGCATTCGAAAAAGGCGCATATCGATATCGACCCTTCCTCGATCAACAAGGTGGTCCATGCCGATGTGCCGATCCTGGGCGACGTGGCGCATGTGCTCGAGGATCTGCTTCGCGTCTGGAAGGCGCGTGGACGCAAGACCAACGCGGCCGGGCTGCAGAAATGGTGGAAGAAGATCGACGAATGGAAGGCGGTGAACTGCCTGTCCTACAAGCCCTCGGGCAAGATGATCCGCCCGCAGCACGCCCTCACGCGGCTTGAGGCCCTCACCAAGGGCCATGACCGCTATATCTGCACCGAAGTGGGCCAGCACCAGATGTGGGCCGCGCAATACCTGGGCTTCGAGGCTCCCAACCGCTGGATGACATCGGGCGGGCTGGGCACCATGGGCTATGGCTTCCCCGCCTCGATCGGCGTGCAGATCGCGCATCCCGACGCGCTGGTCATCAATGTCGCGGGCGAGGCGTCGTGGCTGATGAACATGCAGGAGATGGGCACCGCCGTGCAGTACCGCCTGCCGGTCAAGCAGTTCATCCTCAACAATGAACGCCTCGGCATGGTGCGCCAGTGGCAGCAACTGCTGCATGGCGAGCGCTACTCGCATTCCTGGTCCGAGTCGCTGCCCGATTTCGTCAAGCTGGCCGAGGCCTTCGGCGCCAAGGGCATCAAGTGCGACAACCCCGCCGATCTCGACGATGCGATCCTCGAGATGATCAACCATGACGGCCCGGTGATCATGGACTGCCTGGTCGAGAAGCACGAGAACTGCTTCCCGATGATCCCCAGCGGAGAGCCGCACAACAAGATGCTGCTGGGCGAAGCCGACCCCGCGAACGCAATCGGCGCCAAGGGCGCGGTCCTCGTCTGAGGCCCGGCCCGCCACCCGACGGGGCCGCGCCCGCCCGGGCCGGCCCGCCCGCAAGATCAAGGAAGGCTCGCAAATGTCCCCGCTGAAAATCAAGAAAGGCTCGTCCAAGCACTCGGCCTACGATCTGCGCGACCCCAACGCCGACGTGCAGGAGCGCCACACGCTGGCCGTGCTGGTCGATAACGAACCCGGCGTGCTGGCGCGCGTGATCGGGCTCTTCTCGGGCCGGGGCTACAATATCGAAAGCCTCACGGTGGCCGAAACCGACCACGAGGGGCATCTCTCGCGCATCACTGTCGTCACCACCGGCACGCCGCAGGTGATCGAACAGATCAAGGCCCAGCTCGGCCGCATGGTGCCTGTCCACGGCGTGCATGACCTCACTGCCGAGGGCGCCTCGGTCGAGCGCGAACTGGCGCTCTTCAAGGTCGCGGGCACCGGCGACGCCCGCGTCGAGGCGCTGCGCCTGGCCGACATCTTCCGCGCCAATGTGGTCGACTCCACCCTCGAAAGCTTCATCTTCGAGATCACCGGCACACCGGAAAAGATCGACGCCTTCGCCGAACTCATGCGCCCGCTGGGCTTGCGCGAAATGGCTCGCACTGGCGTCGCCGCGCTCTCTCGCGGCGCATAAATGCAAGGATGCCGCGCTCTCTCGCGGCGCATGAATGCAAGGATTCCACGCGCTCACGCGGCGCATAAGTGTAAAGATTCCGCGCTCTCACGCCGCACATGAAGGCAGCAGGGTCGCGGCCCCGCCACGCCCCGCTCGCAGCACACCTCCGTTCCCTTCACTGTGACGAAAATATCCTCGGGGGGAATTGCCCGCGAAAGCGGGGCAAGGGGGGCAGACAGCCCCCGTCCCCCTCTCCCCCAAGAACCGGCCCCGCCCCGATGTCAGAAACCCTGCATACCGAACCTCTCACGGCTGACGCCTTCGCCCCCTTCGGCGATCTGCTCGAGGCCGCCGGCCCCCCCGACAAGGTCATCAATGCCGGGTTCTGCGAACGGTTTCACGACCGCGCGCGGCTCGACTTCGGCCCCGGCGGACGGGCAGGGCTGTCGATCTTCCGGGCCGAGCCGCGCAGCCTTCCCCTCCGCCTCGACATGGTCGAGCGCCACCCGGAGGGCTCGCAGGCCTTCATCCCGATGACGGCGGCGCCGTTTCTGGTGGTCGTCGCGCCCGATCAGGGCGGCCGGCCCGGGCGGCCGCGTGCCTTTCTCGCCCATCCGGGCCAGGGGGTGAACTATCTGCGTGGCACCTGGCACGCGGTGCTCACGCCGCTGGCCGCGCCGGGGCTTTTCGCCGTGTTCGACCGGATCGGCCCCACCCCGAACCTCGAGGAACACGCCTTCGCCACCCCCTGGCTGATCACCGCCGCGCGGCGCTGAAAGCGCACGCGTTCAGGCCGACAGCCCCTCCGGCTCTCGCAGGCCGTGGAGGCGCGCGGCCGCGGTGACCGTGTTGGCCAGCAGGCAGGCGATGGTCATCGGCCCCACGCCACCCGGCACCGGGGTGATCGCCCCGGCGACAGCGGCGGCGCTGTCGAAATCCACATCTCCTACCAGCCGCGTCTTGCCGGCGCCGCGCTCGGGCGCGTCGATGCGGTTGATGCCCACGTCGATCACCGTGGCGCCGGGCTTGATCCAATCGCCGGGGATCATCCGCGGCCGGCCCACCGCCGCGACCAGGATATCGGCGCGGCGGCAGACGGCGGGCAGATCGCGGGTGCGCGAATGCGCCACTGTCACCGTGCAGCTTTCGCCCAGCAGCAACTGCGCCATCGGCTTGCCCACGATGTTCGAGCGCCCGACGATCACCGCGTCAGCGCCCTGCAGGCTGCCCAGTTGCTCGCGCAGCATGAGCAGGCACCCCAGCGGCGTGCAGGGCACCATCGCCTTCTGCCCCGTGGCCAGCCGCCCTACATTCAGGATATGGAACCCGTCCACGTCCTTTTCCGGCGCGATGGCGTTGATCACCAGATCGGCGTTCAGATGCGCGGGCAACGGCAGCTGCACCAGGATGCCGTGCACCGCCGGGTCGGCATTGAGCCGCGCGATCAGCGCCAGCAACTCGGCCTCGCCGGTATCCGCGGACAGCCGGTGCTCGAACGAGGCCATGCCCGCCTCGACCGTCTGGCGGCCCTTGTTGCGCACATAGACCTCGCTTGCCGGGTCCTCGCCCACCAGCACCACCGCCAGCCCCGGTGTCACCCCGTGATCGGCCTTCATCCGCGCCACATGCGCCCCCACCCGCGCGCGCAGCCGCGTCGCGAATTCCTTGCCGTCGATGATGCTTGCCGTCATCTTTCCACTGTTCCTCTCAATTCAGCCCCGCCACAGGTGCGCCGCAAGTGCCGGTCCGGCTTCGCGCCGCCAGCGATCGCGGCCCGCGCGCCCCGGTCATGGCGCGGCAACGGGCAGCATTGCGCATGGCAGGCGACACCTCGCTTTTGCGCGGGTCCCGCGCTTCCTACCCGCTTGCCGCTGCCCCTGACAATGCCGCAATTGCAGCATTGCCTTGCGGGCCGGCGGGCGGGGCGACGCGCCGCAAGGCGCAAGCGCCGCCTGGCCCGGCCCGTTCAGAAAAGCCCTTCGATCTCGCCCGCCTCGTTGAGCATGATCGCCTCGGCCGCCGGGTTGCGCGGCAGGCCCGGCATGGTCATGATCTCGCCGCAGATCGCCACCACGAACCCCGCCCCCGCTGAAAGCCGCACCTCGCGGATCGGCACGGTATGGCCGGTGGGCGCCCCGCGCAAGTTCGGATCGGTCGAAAAGCTGTATTGCGTCTTGGCCATGCAGATCGGCAGGTGGCCGTAGCCATCGGCCTCCCAGCTGCGCAGCTGGTCGCGCACCTTCTTGTCGGCGATCACCTCGTCGGCGCGATAGATGCGCTTGGCGATGGTGTCGATCTTGTCGAAAAGCGACATCTCGTCAGGGTAGAGGGGCGCGAAGTTCCCCGCATCCGCATCGGCCAGATCGGCCACGCGATGCGCAAGCTCCTCGATCCCGGCGCTGCCTTCGGCCCAGTGGCGGCAGATGATCGCCTCGGCGCCTTCGGCGCGCACATACTCCTGCACTGCGGCGATCTCGGCCTCGGTATCGCCGGTGAAATGGTTGATCGCCACCACCACCGGCACGCCGAAGCCTTTCACATTTGCGATGTGGCGGCCAAGGTTGGCGCAGCCCTTCTGCACCGCCTCGACATTCTCGGCCCCCAGATCGGGCTTGGCCACGCCGCCATTCATCTTCATCGCGCGCACCGTGGCCACGACCACCGCGACCGAAGGCGTCAGCCCCGCCTTGCGGCACTTGATGTCAAAGAATTTCTCGGCGCCGAGGTCGGCACCGAAACCCGCCTCGGTCACCACGTAATCGGCCAGCCGCAGCGCCGTCTGGGTGGCGATCACCGAATTGCAGCCATGGGCGATATTGGCGAACGGCCCGCCATGCACGAAGGCCGGGTTGTTCTCCAGCGTCTGCACCAGGTTGGGCTGCATCGCGTCGCGCAAAAGAACAGTCATCGCCCCGTCGGCCTTGAGGTCGCGGGCGTAGACCGGCGTGCGGTCGCGCCGATAGGCCACGATGGTCTCGCCCAGCCGGCGGCGCAGATCGCCCAGATCGGTGGCCAGGCACAGGATCGCCATGACCTCCGACGCCACGGTGATGTCGAACCCCGTCTGCCGGGCGAAGCCGTTGGCCACGCCCCCCAGCCCCACGACATTGTCGCGCAAGGCGCGGTCGTTCATGTCCATCACCCGGCGCCAGACGATCCGGCGCTCGTCGATCTCCAGCGTGTTGCCCCAGTAGATGTGATTGTCGATCAGCGCCGCCAGCAGGTTATGCGCACTGGTGATGGCATGGAAATCGCCGGTGAAGTGCAGGTTCATGTCCTCCATCGGCACCACCTGGGCCAGACCGCCGCCTGCCGCGCCGCCCTTCATGCCGAAGCAGGGGCCGAGGCTGGCCTCGCGGATGCAGATGGCGGCCTTGCGCCCGATCCGGTTCAACCCGTCGCCCAGCCCCACGGTAGTGGTGGTCTTGCCTTCGCCCGCCGGTGTCGGGTTGATGGCCGTGACCAGGATCAGCCTGCCGCGCGGGCGGCTGCCCAGCCCCTCGATGAAGGCCTGCCCCACCTTGGCCTTGTCATGGCCGAAGGGCAGCAGATGTTCGGCAGGAATGCCCAGCCTGGCGCCGATCTCCTGGATCGGCAGCTTGTCGGCCTCGCGGGCAATCTCGATGTCACTCCTGTGGGCCATGTGCGGTTTTCCTTCCCCTCGCTCGGTATCCTGCGCAATGGTCTGCGCTTTCCCCCTCCTTACGGTGCCGGACGATATCGCGGAAAGGCATTTGCGACCGATCCGCGCCGATTTCCGCCGCCCGCGGTTTCGCATCGGCACCATCGGTGCCGGATAGCAGAAATCCGTCGCTCCGGGGCGCGCCTGGACGCGCCTGTTCAGTCCTTGTGCAACACGAAGAACACACGGCGAAAGGGAAACAGCACCGAGCCGTCCGCCTGACGCGGATAGGCCTCGTTCAGTTCCGCCTCATAGGCGGTCACATAGGCCGTGGCCTCCTCCGGCTCGAGCGGCGCCACGAAAGGGCGCATCATCGTGCTTTCGGTAAAGGCGCGCACCGGGTGCCCACCGCCATCAAGCGGGGCGAGGCGCTGGACATACTCGCTCTCCCAGGCATTGACGGTGCCCTGCGGCGTTAGCATCGCCACATAGTCGCGCGCCGGGGCGACAGGGGCCGCGAACAGCTGTTCGGGGTGCCGCCCCGGAAACATCCGCCGCGCCAAAGACCGCAGCAGCGCATGCGAGGGCGCTGCATCGTTGCGCGGCATCTGCACCGCCAATACCCCGCCCGCCGGCAAGTGCCGCGCCAGCCGCGGCATCAGGCGCGCGTGATCGCCCAGCCATTGCAGTGCGGCGTTGGAAAAGATCAGCGCCGGCGGCACCTCGGGCCGCCAGCCGGCGATATCGCCCTGCTCAAGCCGGTCATAGGCGCCACAAGCCGCGGCACGCTCCAGCATCGCCGCGCTGGCGTCGATCCCGGTCAGCCGCGCGCCGGCAAAGCGCGCCCGCAGCACCGGCCCGACCGCGCCGCTGCCACAGCCCAGATCGGCCACCGCCTCCCCGGCCGGGGCCGGAACCTGCGCCAGCAGGTCCAGCGCCGGGCGCAGCCGCAGGCCCCGGAAGCGCCCATAGGCGCCCGGGTCCCAGTCGGCCGCCGCGCTCATGCGCTGGGTTCGGGCTCCATCCCGTCGTCCGGGCGCGACCCTTTCGTCTTGCTGGTCTTGGGTATCGCCGTGACACTGGCCGTATTACCGCTGGCGTCGTCGCCATCATCATCGGCGCGGTCCAGCGGCTCGCCCGCGATCACCTTGCGGATCTCGTCGCCCGTCAGCGTTTCGTATTCCAGCAGCCCCTGCGCCAGCCGCTCCAGATCGTCGCGCTTCTCGGTCAGGATCCGCTTGGCCGTCTCATAGCCCTCATCGACGATCTTGCGCACCTCGGCGTCGATCATCTTCTGCGTCTCGGGCGAGATGCTCGACGGCCCCTGATACGCCCCGAGATAGCTCTGCTGCTCGTTGGCATAGTCGATATTGCCAAGATCCTCCGAAAAGCCGAACTGCGTGACCATCGCGCGCGCGATCCGGCTGACCTGCTGGATGTCCGAAGCCGCGCCCGAGGTCACGTTCTCCTTGCCGAAGATCAGCTCCTCGGCGACCTTGCCGCCCATCGCCATGGCGATCTTGGACTTGTACTTGGTGTAGGTCACGCTCAGCTGATCACGCTCGGGCAGCGACAGCACCAGCCCCAGCGCGCGCCCGCGCGGGATGATCGTGGCCTTGTGGATCGGATCGTGCTGCGGCACGTTCAGCCCGACAATGGCGTGGCCGGCCTCATGATAGGCGGTGAGCTTCTTCTCGTCCTCGGTCATCACCATGGAGCGCCGCTCGGCCCCCATCATGACCTTGTCCTTGGCGTCCTCGAAATCGTCCATGACGACAAAGCGCCGCCCCTTGCGCGCCGCCATCAGCGCCGCCTCGTTCACCAGGTTGGCAAGATCGGCCCCCGAGAACCCTGGCGTGCCGCGGGCGATGATGCGCAGGTCCACATTCGGCCCCAGCGGCACCTTGCGCGCGTGAACGCCCAAAATCTTCTCGCGGCCCTTGATGTCGGGGTTGGGCACCTGGACCTGCCGGTCGAAGCGGCCGGGGCGCAACAGCGCCGGGTCCAGCACATCGGGGCGGTTGGTAGCCGCCACGATGATGATGCCCTCGTTGGCCTCGAACCCGTCCATCTCGACCAGCAGCTGGTTGAGCGTCTGCTCGCGCTCGTCATTGCCGCCGCCATAGCCGACGCCGCGCGAGCGCCCCACCGCGTCGATCTCGTCGATGAAGACGATGCAGGGCGCGTTCTTCTTGGCCTGCTCGAACATGTCGCGCACGCGGCTCGCACCGACACCCACGAACATCTCCACGAAATCCGAGCCCGAAATGGTGAAAAACGGCACGCCGGCCTCGCCCGCGATGGCACGCGCCAGCAGCGTTTTGCCGGTGCCCGGCGGGCCCACGAGAAGCGCGCCTTTGGGGATATGCCCGCCCAGCCGGCTGAACTTCTGCGGGTTGCGCAGGAATTCGACGATCTCTTCCAGCTCTTCCTTGGCCTCATCGATGCCCGCCACCTCGTCAAAGGTGACGCGGCCGGTCTTTTCGGTCAGCAGCTTGGCCTTCGACTTGCCAAACCCCATGGCGCCGCCGCGCCCGCCGCCCTGCATCCGGTTCATGAAATAGATCCAGATGCCAATCAGAAGCAGGAAGGGCAGCCAAAGCCCCAGCGCCGACAGAAAGCCCGAGGTTTCCTGCGGGCGCACCTCGACCGCAACTTCGGCCGCCAGCAGCCTGTCGGTCAGGTCAACCCCGTCAGGCTTCACGGTGGAAAGCTGCTGGCCGTCGCGGCCACGAATGCTCACGCGCTCGCCATCGATGGTGACATGCGCCACCTGGCCGGCATCCACCCGCTCGATGAACTCTGAATAGGGGATCGAGCGCGCCGATGTCGTCGTCTGCCCGTTGCTGAACAGGTTGAACAACGCCAGCATCAGCAGGAACAACACGACCCAGAAGGCGATGTTTTTCAGATTACCCAAGGAAAGCTCCTTCGTGTCAGGGCGCGCGGCTGCGGGCCCGATCGGTTGATATACAAAATAAGGATATGTGCCCGGGGTTCAATGCGATAAAAGCGATGCGTGAAAATCCGCCGCACCCGGCGCCTGCGCCAGCCGCCATCCGGCATCCTCGCCGTCTGCCCGCAACACCGGCACCGCCAGCAGCCGCCCGCCGGCCCAGACTGCGGGCAATGCCAGCAGCGCCTGCCGCAGGCGCCGCCATTGCCCCCCCTGCGCAAGCTCCTTCTTCTTGGCGAAAATATCCTCGCCGAAGGCATCGCCACCGCTGCAATCCGCGCGCTCCGCCCGGTCCTTGAGCGCCTGCAATCCCGCCTCACCCAGCGCGGCCACTTCGCCCCCGGTCACTGCGGCGCGCAACGGCTCCAGCCGCCAGCGCCCGTCCCAGGGGGCGCCGGATGATGCGCGGAAATCCGCCACCGCGGCATGTTCGCGCGCCACCCGCAGCCAGCCCTCGGGCGTATCAGGCAACAGCAGGCAGCCATGCAGCGCCGCCGTGCG
>NZ_QNVJ01000036.1 GCF_003350345.1 Alkalilacustris brevis | reverse complement strand
GGGATCGCTGCCGACAGCATCATGACATAAATCCCAGAGACAGGGTCGGGCGCGGCCCGGGCTTGCAGCCCGTGCCAGGCCTTTGGCTGGCGTGCGCAGGGGGCAGCAGCAGGCTTCCGTCAGCGGGCTTGAGCATTGCCCGTGGCCGGAGTAACCGGGGGCATGGCACAGCGGCAGATTGATCCATCGCGAATAGCCGTGCGCGGCACGCTTACCCCCGACCGCCCGCTTGACGGGCTGACCTGGCTGCGCGTGGGCGGCCCGGCCGACTGGCTGTTCCAGCCCGCCGACGAGGACGACCTGGCTGCGTTTCTGGCGCAGCTTGACCCGCGCGTGGCGGTGTTTCCCATGGGCGTGGGATCGAACCTGATCGTGCGCGATGGCGGCATCCGGGGCGTGGTGATCCGGCTGGGGCGCGGCTTCAACGGCATCGCGGTCGAGGGCGCGCGCGTCACCGCCGGGGCGGCGGCGCTGGATGCGCATGTGGCGCGGCGGGCGGCGCAGGCCGGCGTTGATTTGACCTTCCTGCGCACCATTCCTGGCGCCATTGGCGGCGCGGTGCGGATGAACGCGGGCTGCTATGGCACCTATGTCGCCGACCGGCTGGTATCTGTCCGGGTCGTCACCCGCGCGGGCGCGGTACAGGAACTGCCCGCGCAGGCGCTCAACCTGCGTTACCGGCAAAGCGACCTGCCCGAAGGGGCGGTGATCGTGGGGGCGGTGTTCGAAGGCCCGCGCGGCGCGGCCGAGGAACTTGAGGCGCGTATGGCCGAACAACTTGCCAGGCGTGACGCCACCCAGCCGGTCAAGGCGCGCAGCGCCGGCTCGACATTCCGCAACCCGGCCGGGCGCAGCTCGACCGGGCGTGCCGATGACAGCCATGACCTCAAGGCCTGGTCGCTGATCGACGCCGCCGGGATGCGCGGCGCGCGGCGCGGGGGGGCGCAGATGTCGGAGATGCATTGCAACTTCCTGCTCAACACCGGGGGCGCGCGTGCCGCCGATCTGGAAGGCCTGGGCGAAGAGGTGATAAAAAGAGTTTTCCAACACAGCCAAATCCGGCTAGAGTGGGAAATCATGAGGGTCGGCGAACCGGCCCCGGATAACCAGTAACAGGCAGGGCCACACCAAAAAGGCCCGCATGAGGCGGCAGACGTGGGCAAGTCGGGCAGGACAGGCCCCCGCATCGCGGTACTGAAAGGCGGAGTCTCGGTCGAGCGCGAGGTTTCGCTTTCCTCCGGGCGTGAATGCGCCGGGGCGTTGCGGGAGGCGGGTTTCGACGTGATCGAGATCGACGCGGGCACGGACCTGTGCGCGCGCCTTTCCGATGTCGCGCCTGACGCTGTTTTCAACGCATTGCATGGCCGCTGGGGCGAGGATGGCTGCGTCCAGGGGCTGCTGGAATGGCTGCGCATTCCCTATACGCATTCGGGGGTTCTGGCCTCGGCGCTGGCGATGGACAAGGCCCGCGCCAAGGAGGTGTTCCGCGCCGCCGGCCTTCCGGTGGTGGAAAGCCGCATCGTCCCCGCCCGCGAAGTCGAGGCGGCCCATGCCTTGCCCCCGCCCTATGTGGTCAAACCCAATAACGAGGGCTCCTCGGTCGGCATCTATATCGTGCACGAGGCCGCCAACGCCCCGCCCAAGCTGGGCCCCGAGATGCCCGAGCAGGTGATGGTCGAGGCCTTCGCGCCGGGCCGCGAGCTGACCGTGAGCGTGATGGGCGATCGCGCGCTGACCGTCACCGATATCGTCACCGAGGGCTGGTATGACTACGCCGCGAAATACACCCCCGGCGGGTCGCGCCATGTGGTGCCGGCCGATCTGCCCGCGGCGGTTTTCGGTGCCTGCATGGACTATGCGCAGCGCGCCCATGACGCGTTGGGCTGCCGGGGGCTGACGCGCGCCGATTTCCGCTGGGACGCGGCGCGCGGGGTCGACGGGCTGGTGCTGCTTGAGGTCAACACACAGCCCGGCATGACGCCCACCTCGCTGAGCCCCGAGCAGGCGGCGCATGAGGGCATCGCCTTTCCCGATCTGTGCCGCTGGCTGGTGGAGGATGCCTCATGCAACCGTTGACGGGGCAGCATCGCGGCCATGCGGGCCAGACGGGCGCCGCGCCCGCCCGGCGCGATCCGGCGCCTAGTCGGATTGCCTATCGCCTGCACCGGCTGTGGTTGACGCCGCTCTTTCGGGCGCTTTTGCGGGTGGGGCTGCCTGCCTTCGCGCTGGTATTCGCGCTGGGGGCGGTATTCTCCGACGCCGAGCGGCGCGCGCAGGTGGTCGGCGTCTGGCAGGATCTGCGCGACGCGGTCGAGGCGCGGCCCGAGTTTCAGGTCACACGGATGGAGGTGCGCGGCGCCTCGCCCACCGTCGAGGCGGCGATGCACGCGCTGGGGCCGCAGGCGTTTCCCGTCAGTTCCTTTCACCTGGACCTGGCCGGGCTGCGCGCCGAGTTCGAGGCGCTGGATGCGGTGGCGCGCGCCGATCTGCAACTGCGTGCCGGCGGGCTTCTGGATGTGCGTATTGCCGAGCGCGAGCCGGCCATCGTCTGGCGCAGCCGCGAAGGGCTTGAACTGCTGGATGCCGAAGGGTTCCGCATCGCCCGGTTGCGCAGCCGCGCGGCGCGGGCCGATCTGCCGCTGATCGGCGGCGATGGCGCGGATGCCGCGGTGCCCGAGGCGCTGGCGCTGATCGCGGCCGCCGCGCCGCTGGGCGCGCGCGTGATCGGGCTGACGCGGATGGGCGAACGGCGCTGGGATCTGGTGCTGGACCGCGACCAGCGGGTGATGCTGCCCGAGCGCGAGCCAATCGCCGCGCTTGAGCGGGTGATCGTCCAGACCCAGACACAGGAACTGCTGGAACGCGACGTGGAGGCGGTGGACATGCGCAATCCGGCCCGCCCCACCGTGCGGCTGAGCCAGCAGGCATTGAGCGAATTGCGGCGCATCAGGGCGCTGGAACAGGGAGCACGCAACCGATGACCGATCTTTTTCGCAAGCAGCAGGCCATGCGGCAGATGCGGCGCGCGGCGATGCAGCGCGGCGTGATCGCGGTGCTGGATGTCGGCACCTCCAAGGTGGCCTGTCTGATTCTCAGGTTCGACGGGCCGGAACGCAACCGCGAGATGGATGGTGTCGGCCCGATGGCGGGGCAGTCGAGCTTTCGTGTGATCGGCGCGGCCACGACCCGCTCGCGCGGGGTGCGCTTTGGCGAGATTTCCGCCATGCAGGAGACCGAGCGCGCGGTGCGCACCGCGCTTCAGGCCGCGCAGAAGATGGCCCAGATGCGGGTCGATCATGTGATCGCCTGCTTTTCGGGGGGCGGGCCGCGGTCTTATGGGATGGCGGGCGATATCGGGATCGAGAATGTTGCGGTGGGCGAACCCGACATCGCGCGGGTGCTGGCCGCCTGCGATGTGCCCGATATCGGCACCGGCCGCGAGGTGCTGCATGCCCAGCCGGTGAATTTCACGCTCGATCACATGACCGGGCTTTCCGACCCGCGCGGCCAGATCGGCAACCGGCTGTCCTGCGACATGCACCTGCTTTCGGTGGATGAGGCGGTGATCGGCAACCTGATTCACTGCATCCGCCGTTGCGACCTGGAGCTGGCGGGGATCGCCTCCTCGGCCTATGTGTCGGGCGTTTCCAGCCTGGTCGAGGATGAACAGGAACTTGGCGCCGCCTGCATCGACCTGGGCGGCGGTGCGACCGGTGTGTCGATCTTCATCAGAAAGCACATGATCTATGCCGACAGCGTGCGCATGGGCGGCGACCATGTGACTGCCGATATCTCCAAGGGGCTTCAGGTTCCGATGGCGGTGGCCGAACGGATCAAGACCTTTTACGGCGGTGTGGTCGCCACGGGGCTGGACGACCGCGAGATGATCGAAATCGGCGGCGACTCGGGCGATTGGGAGCGTGACCGGCGCTCCGTCAGCCGCACCGAACTGATCGGAATCATGCGCCCCCGGGTCGAGGAGATCCTGGAAGAGGTGCGCGCGCGGCTCGATGCGGCCGGGTTCGATCATCTGCCCAGCCAGCAGGTGGTGCTGACCGGTGGCGGCAGCCAGATACCCGGCCTTGACGGGCTGGCGGCGCGGGTGTTGGGCCAGCAGGTGCGGCTGGGCCGGCCGTTGCGGGTGCAGGGCTTGCCACAGGCGGCCACCGGGCCGGCCTTTTCCAGCGCCGTGGGGCTGAGCCTTTTCGCCGCGCATCCGCAGGACGAGTTCTGGGATTTCGAGGCCCCGGCCGACCGCTACCCGGTGCGTTCGCTGCGCCGGGCGGTGCGCTGGTTCCGGGACAACTGGTAAACACCATATCGAGTGGGAGTCGGCAAAATGCCGCTTAATGATGAAAAAATCCTCCCATATTTTGTGGGAAAATGGTGTTTTTTTGATGACCTGAGGGGTAAGCCCCTGTAAGATGCAGGGAAAATGCGGACAACCGGCAACGTCCGGCAATTTACAGGCGGGAAAGCAATGGCACTCAATCTTATCATGACCGAGCGCGAGGAACTTACGCCGCGGATTACCGTTTTCGGTGTCGGCGGCGCCGGCGGAAACGCCGTGAACAACATGATCGAACAGAGCCTTGAAGGGGTCGAGTTCGTCGTTGCCAACACCGATGCGCAGGCGCTTCAGCAAAACCGGGCGCAGGCGCGCATCCAGATGGGCGTCAAGGTGACAGAGGGGCTGGGCGCCGGGGCGCGCGCCAGCGTCGGCGCCGCCGCGGCCGAAGAGGCGATCGAGGAAATCATCGATCACCTGGCGGGCGCGCATATGTGCTTCATCACCGCGGGCATGGGGGGCGGCACGGGCACCGGTGCGGCCCCGATCATCGCCCAGGCCGCGCGCGAACTGGGTGTGCTGACCGTGGGTGTGGTGACAAAGCCCTTCCAGTTCGAAGGCGCCAAGCGGATGCGCCAGGCCGAGGAAGGTGTCGAGGCGCTGCAGCAGGTGGTGGACACGCTGATCATCATCCCCAATCAGAACCTGTTTCGCCTGGCCAACGAAAAGACCACCTTCACCGAGGCCTTCGCCCTGGCTGACGACGTGCTGTATCAGGGCGTCAAGGGCGTGACCGACCTGATGGTGCGGCCCGGCCTGATCAATCTCGATTTCGCCGATGTGCGCGCGGTGATGGACGAGATGGGCAAGGCGATGATGGGCACCGGCGAGGCCGAGGGCGAAGAGCGCGCCATCCAGGCGGCTGAAAAGGCCATCGCCAACCCGCTGCTCGACGAGATCAGCCTGAACGGCGCGCGCGGCGTGCTCATCAACATCACCGGCGGCCATGACCTGACCCTGTTCGAGTTGGACGAGGCTGCGAACCTGATCCGCGAAAAGGTGGACCAGGATGCCAATATCATCGTTGGCTCCACACTCGACCCGACCATGGAGGGGCGGATGCGTGTCTCGGTGGTGGCCACGGGCATCGACGCCTCGCAAGTGGCGGTCGAGACCCCGGTGCCGCGCCGGCGTCTGGCCGAGCCGCTGCAACCCATGACCCTGGGTGCAGGCGATGGCGTCGCCAGTCAAGAACATGCGAACGAAGAGTTCGCCGCACCCGAAGAACCGCAGCACGAAGAAGTGGCGCAGGATGTGGCCGAGCCCACGCTGTTCGACCCGGTCGGCGAATATGACCAGGGCGCCCATCAGCAAGCCGGATACACGACAGGCGGTTACGAGACCGGCGCGCCGCCGGCCCGGCCCCGGCAGGCCGCCGATGATCTGCCGCCGCCGGCGTACAATCCGCAGCAGGCCGCACCCCGCCCCGCAGCCGCGTCGCACGAAGATGACGCTGCATCGTTTGTTGCGCCGCGCCCGCGTGCCCCCGGCGCCCCTTCGCCCGAGGCGCTGGCCCGGCTGCGCGCTGCGGTCAGCAAGGTGCCCGGCGAGGAAGGTGGGCAGCAACGCCCAGCCGCCGCGCCGGCACAGGCACCGGCTGCCGGGGGCGCTGCAGGTGACAAGTCGCGCTTTGGCATCAATTCGCTGATCAGCCGCATGACCGGGCAGGGCGGTGGAGAGGCCGCGGCAGGCGCCCGCGCCCAGCAGCCGGGATACGCACGCCAGCAGCCGCGCCTGAGCGGCCACGAGGAAGAAGACGAGGAGATGAGCGCCGAGCAGGAGCGCATTGAAATCCCCGCCTTCCTGCGCCGCCAGGCCAACTGAGCTACCCCGCGCCCGCCGTGATCGCGGCGGGTGCATCCCCTTCTCCTCCCAGGGGTTAAAGGCCGGGGTTTTGCCCCGGCTTTTTCTTTTTCATCAGGCAATTGCGCGCTGCCGGGCCGGATCGGCGGAACCTTGCCGATGTCCCGCGCCGAATGTTTCAACGAGTCGTAAAGTTTGAATTGTGGCAGGGGCACGCAGGGATTAGCTATTTGTCAAGATTTACGATTTTGGCCGTGTTGCGGCAGTGTGAGGCAAGGTGCAGACGACAATCGGATCCGCGGTTTCCTTTTCAGGTGTCGGATTGCATTCCGGCAAGCGGGTGCGCATGTCCGTGCGTCCGGCTCCGGCTGATCACGGCATTCGCTTCCGGCGCACCGATGCGGCCGGGCAGGGCGCCGAGATTGCCGCGCTCTGGAAAAATTCCCAACCCGCCGCGCTCTGCACCCGCATCGAGAATGCGCGCGGTGTCGGCGTCTCGACCATCGAGCATGTGATGGCGGCCCTTGCGGGCTGCGGCATCCACAACGCACTGGTCGAGCTGGACGGGCCGGAAGTGCCGATTCTCGACGGCAGTGCTGCGCCTTTCGTGACCAAGTTCATGGTTGCCGGGGTGCGGCGGCTTGCGGCGCCGCTGCGCGCCATCCGCCTGCGCGCCCCGGTCGAGGTGCAGGCCGGCGCCGCCTGGGCGCGGCTCGACCCGGCCGAGACGCTTGAGATTGCCTTCGCCATCGATTTCGAGGATGCCGCCATCGGCCGCCAGCAGAAATGCCTCGAGCTGAGCAACGGCGCCTTCGTTCGCGAGTTGAGCGACAGCCGCACCTTCTGCCGCCTTGGCGATGTCGAGGCAATGCGTGCGCAGGGCCTGGCCCTGGGTGGAAACTTCGAGAACGCGGTCGTGATCGATGGCGCGCGGGTGCTCAGCCCCGGCGGGTTGCGCCACCGCGACGAACCGGTGCGCCACAAGATGCTTGATGCCCTGGGCGACCTGGCCCTGGCGGGCGCGCCGCTTCTGGCGCGGTATTCCGGGCACCGGGCGGGCCATGCGCTGACCGGGGCGCTGCTGCGCGCGCTGTTCGCGCGCCCCGATGCCTGGGAAGTGGTGACGCTGGACGAGGCCGCGCTGCGCCGCCAGCCGGGCGCGGGGATCTGCGCGCAGGATCTTCTGGCCATCGCCTGATTTGCTTCTGAAAACGGGTTTTCTGACTGGTATGTGCCCGCCCGCTATGGCGTGTTGCGGCCAATCGGGTTCAGTCTTTCCCCGTCGCGCAGCGACGCGGATGCTCATGCCCGGGCAGCAAGCGGCCCGGGCGGAGTGAAAAAGATCAAACGCGACACGCTTTGGCGGCCAGCACGCCCTTTGCCGGGAACTCGGTGTATCCGATCTGACACACCGCCCCCGCCCCGTGCTCTTTGTGCAGCGGCAACAGCGCAGCCGCAACCGAATTCCGCCATCCTTGATTTGTGCTTATTGGCCTTTTGCGCACCCCGGTTTACTGTGCTAGGAGACAGGAAAAGGCACGGGGGAAACCCCGGGCATATCCGCAAGGCGATGGGGTAGAGGGACATGGCAGTGCGCAGCTTGGCGATACGCGGCGTTGGTGGGGTCATGCTGGCAGCCGTGTTGCTTGCAGGATGCGGCACCGGCAGTTCCGAGCCGGATCTCGAAGGCTTCTCGGCCGAAGAAATCTACAAGCGCGGCGAATACGAACTGGAAGCCAGCAGCAGGGGCCGCAACGCGATCCGCTATTTCTCTGAGGTCGAGCGGCTTTACCCCTATTCCGAATGGGCCAAGCGGGCGCTGATCATGCAGGCCTATGCCCATCACCGCGACCGCGATTACGAAGAGGCCCGCGCCACCGCGCAGCGGTTTATCGACATCTATCCGGGCGACGAGGATGCGGCCTATGCGCAGTATCTGCTGGCACTGTCCTATTACGACCAGATCGACCGGGTGGGCCGCGACCAGCGCCTGACCTTCCTGGCGTTGCAAGGCCTGCGCGATGTGATCGAGCGCTATCCCGATACCGAATACGCGCGCTCGGCGGTGCTGAAATTCGACCTGGCCTTCGACCATCTCGCCGCCAAGGAGATGGAGATCGGCCGTTATTACCTCAAGCAGGGGCATTACACCTCGGCGATCAACCGGTTCCGTGTTGTGGTGGAAGATTTCCAGACCTCGACGCACACGCCCGAGGCGCTGCACCGTCTGGTCGAATCCTACCTGGCGCTCGGCCTGCATGACGAGGCGCAGACGGCGGCAGCGATTCTGGGCTACAACTTCCAGGGCAACCCGTTCTATGACGACAGCTACCGCCTGCTGACCGGACAGGGGCTGGCGCCGGATGCGGCGGGCGAAGGCTGGCTGCGTGATATCTACCGTCAGGTTGTGCAGGGGCGCTGGCTCTGAGCGCCGGAATGCGGTTCTGCTGCGCCGATCACGCCGTGGCCCGAGGGCCGCGCCTGCCGAGGGGGTGAGTGCGCCATGCTGCGCGGGCTGGATATCCGCGACATGCTTATCATCGACCGGCTGGAGCTGGACTTCCGGCCGGGGTTGAACGTGCTGACCGGGGAAACCGGCGCGGGCAAGTCGATCCTGCTGGATTCGCTGGGCTTCGTGCTGGGCTGGCGCGGGCGCGCCGATCTGGTGCGCGCAGGCGCCGGGCAGGGCGAGGTGGTGGCCGAGTTCGCGCTCTCGCCCGGCCATCCGGCCCGCGAGGTGCTGCAGGAGGCCGGGCTTCCCGACAGCGACGAGCTGATCCTGCGCCGGGTCAACACGCCCGAGGGGCGCAAGACCGCCTGGGTCAATGACCGCCGCGTATCGGGCGATGTGCTTCGGCGGCTTTCCGACACACTGGTCGAGTTGCACGGCCAGCAGGATGATCGCGGGCTGCTCAACCCGCGTGGGCACAGGCAGATGCTCGATGCTTTCGCCGGGGTCGAGGCCGAGCTTGCCGCCTGCCGCGCCGCCTGGCGGCAGCAAAGCCGCGCCCGCGCCGCGCTCGACGAGGCCCGCGCGACGCTTGAACAGGCCCGCGCCGAGGAGGAATTCCTGCGCCATGCCGTGGCCGAGCTTGACGCGCTCGATCCGCGCCCCGGCGAGGAGGCCGAGCTGGACTCCCGCCGCCGCCTGATGCAGGGGGCCGAGCGCACCCGCGCCGATATCGCGCGCGCCCATGCCGCGCTGAGTGCCGAAGGGGCCGAGCGGCTGCTGGTCGATGCCATGCGCTGGCTCGAGGGCGCGGCCGAAGGGGTCGCGGGCCGGCTTGACGAGCCGGTTGCGGCCCTGGGCCGCGCGCTTGATGAGCTGGGCACGGCGCAGCAGGGGGTCGAATCCTGCATCGAGGCGCTTGAATTCGACCCTTCCGATCTGGAAGCCACCGAAGAGCGGCTTTTTGCCCTGCGCGGGCTGGCGCGCAAGCACGGGGTGCTGCCTGACGACCTGGGCGACCTGGCTGAGGATCTGCGCGCGCGGCTTGCGGCGATCGATGGCGGCGCGGACCGGATCGCCGTGCTCGAGGCCGATCTGGCGCGGGCCGAGGCCGCCTATGACAGGGCGGCGCAGGCGCTGGGGGCGGCCCGGCGCGCGGCGGCGGCGCGGCTCGATGCGGCGATGGCCGCGGAACTGGCGCCCTTGAAGATGGAGCGCGCGGTCTTCACCACCGAGATTGCCGATGGCGAGCCTGGCCCCTCGGGGCAGGACGCGGTGGCCTTCCAGGTGGCGACCAACCCGGGCGCACCGGCCAGGCCGCTCAACCGCATCGCCTCGGGCGGGGAGCTTTCGCGCTTTCTGCTGGCGCTCAAGGTCTGCCTGACCCAGCAGGCCGTGGGGCTGACCATGATCTTTGACGAAATCGACCGCGGTGTGGGCGGGGCCACCGCCGATGCGGTGGGGCGGCGACTGGCGGCGCTGGCCGATGAGGCGCAGGTGCTGGTGGTCACGCATTCGCCGCAGGTTGCCGCATTGGGCGATCATCACTGGCGGGTCGAAAAACAGGTGAGAGGGGAAGAGACGCTTTCGCGGGTCACGCCGCTTGACCGCGCGGCGCGGGTGGACGAGATCGCCCGGATGCTGGCCGGCGAGCGGGTGACGGAAGCCGCGCGCGAGGCGGCGCAGGCGTTGTTGAGCGGTTCGGCCCGCGCCCCGGCGCGCAGCACCGGCTAGGCGGCGCGGTTTTTGCGGCAGAAGGGTTTACCTGACCCGCTGCTGCGCCATACTGGAACACGAGGGCAAGAGGCCGGGCAGCGCGCCAGGGCGAGCCGGCACAAGCGACAGGAACGGAGTGATCGGATGAACAAGATTTCCCTGCTGGCAATGAGCTTTCTGCTGGCCTCTTGCGGGGCGCTCGACTGGGTGCGCCCCGGCGCGACGGGGGACACAGGGGGCAGTATCGTCAATCGCAGCGCCGCCGAACGCGCCTGCTTTGCCGCCGCGCAGGAGGCGGGCTTTGACGTGCGCCGTGTCGTCAGCAGCCGCGAAGTGCCGGGGGCGGGCGGAATCATCACCGGCCGCGATGTCATACTTCTGGTGCGCAGCGGCGCGGACGCGTTCGAGCTGCGCTGCAGCTATGCGACCGCCACGGACGAGGCCCGCATCATGGCGCTTTGAAACAGGCGCGCGGCCAGAGAGTTTCATGCCTCCGGCGGGGATACTTTAGCCAAGAAGAAGTTCAGGAAGTTAGGTTTTATCAAACGCTTGGCGCGCGAGTTTCATGTGGCGCATCAGATCCGCGCCGATGCCTGGCCGGGTCGGGCGGCGCGCCGCGAAGTGCGGTGCGTGCAATTTTCTTGCCTGCGCGCGGGGCGATCGCATAGGTTTTGCAAAAGAGCATGACAGCAGCAGAGGTTGCCATGACCGACCAGAGCCATGCCCCGCCATCCCCGATCCCCGAGATTCGCCGGGTCGGCATCGGTGATATTCGCGCCTGCCTCATGCTGGGGTGGCGCGATTTCCGCCGCGCGCCGGCCTTCGGCATCTTTTTCAGCGCCGTCTATGTGCTGGGGGGCGTCGTGCTTTACCTGGTGCTGGTCGCGACCGGGCAGACCTGGTGGCTGATTCCGCTGAGCGCGGGGTTTCCGATTCTCGCGCCTTTTGCGGCGGTGGGCCTTTACGAGGTCAGCCGGCGGCTGGAGCAGGAAGCCCCGCTCGATTTCAACGCTGTGTTCGGCGTGGTCTGGCGTCAGCGCGACCGGCAGGTGCCCTCGATGGCGGTGGTGATTCTGGTCTTCTTCATGTTCTGGGTCTTCGTGGCGCATACGATTTTCGCGTTGTTCTTCGGGATGCAGGCCTTTCGCGGATCGCTCTACGAGATGCTGTTTTCGCCCAGCGGGATGGCGATGCTGGCGGTGGGCACGGTGATCGGCGGTGCGATGGCGGCGCTGCTGTTTTCGCTCACGGTGATCAGCCTGCCCCTGCTGCTGGACAAGGAGCTGGATTTCGTGACCGCGATGATCACCTCCTTTGACGCGGTGCGGTTGAGCCCGGTGGCGATGGGCTATTGGGCGGCGACCATCGCGGTGTTGCTGTTTCTCGCCATGCTTCCGGTTTTTCTGGGGCTTTTCATCGTGTTGCCGCTGCTTGGTCATGCGACATGGCACCTTTATCGCCGGGTTCTGCCCGACGGGGAGGCCGGCTGAGCACAGCGCGCGACCGGGCGCGACCGGAAGCGGCCGGCGGGGCTTGCGGGCCGGGGCTGTCGCGGTCATATGGGAAGCAGACACACAGGATCAGCCGGAGGCCCCGATGAGCACCTTTGAAGAACGCCTGCGCGCATTCGAGAACAAGTTCGCCCATGATGCCGAGATGCAGTTCAAGGCAGTGGCGCGACGCAACAAGCGCCTGGGCCTTTGGGCGGCGGAGCTTCTGGGCAAAACGGGAGAGGCGGCCGAGGCCTACGCAATGGAAGTCATCCGCGCCGATTTCGAGGAAGCCGGGCATGAGGATGTGTTCCGCAAGGTCGCGGCCGATCTGGGGACGCGGGCGACCGAGGCCGAGATTCGCGCCAGGATGGAAGAGCTGCTGGCCGAGGCGAAAGCCGAGCTGTTCGAACACGGCTGAGCCTGAGCGCCACGCCGCGCCCTACCCCGCGCCCTGTGCGCAGGGCGCCACACCGCCGGGCCGAGGGCGCGCGCACTCCCCAGACCCGACAGGAAGCTGGCAGACATGATGGACCCGCAAGGCGCCGACCCCCTTTCACAGCTGCTTGCCAGCCGCGACTGGCTGCTGGCCGACGGGGCGACGGGCACCAATCTTTTCAATCAGGGCCTGGGCGCGGGCGACCCGCCCGAGTTCTGGAATATTGAGCGCCCGAGCGACATTGCCGCGCTTTACCGCGGCGCGGTGGAGGCGGGGAGTGACCTGTTCCTGACCAACACCTTCGGGGCCAATGCCGCGCGGCTCAGGCTGCACGGGGCGACGGCGCGGGTGGCCGAGCTCAACCGTGCCGGCGCCGAGATCGGGCGCGAGGTGGCTACCGGGGCCGGGCGGGCGGTGATCGTGGCGGGTTCCATGGGGCCGACGGGCGAGATCATGGCGCCGATGGGCACCCTGACCCAGGCGGAGGCTGTGGAGATATTCCACGAGCAGGCCGAGGCCCTGAAGGAGGGCGGCGCAGATGTGCTCTGGGTCGAGACAATCTCGGCCGGCGAGGAGTTTCGCGCCGCTTCCGAGGCCGCGCGCCTGGCCGGGATGCCCTGGTGCGGCACCATGAGCTTCGATACCGCCGGCCGCACCATGATGGGGTTGACCTCGGCCGAACTGGTGGCGCTGGTCGACAGGCTGGCGCATCCGCCGCTGGCTTTTGGCGCGAATTGCGGGGTAGGGGCCTCGGACCTGCTGCGCACCGTGCTGGGAATGACGGCGCACGCCCCTGAGCGGCCGGTCATCGCCAAGGGCAATGCCGGCATCCCCAAGTATCATGACGGGCATATCCATTACGATGGCACCCCCGCGCTGATGGCCGATTACGCCGTGCTGGCGCGCGATTGCGGCGCGCACATCATCGGCGGGTGCTGCGGCACGACGCCCGATCACCTGCGCGCCATGCGGGCCGCGCTGGAGGAGCGCGCGCGCGGCCCGCGCCCGGCGCTGGAGGCAATCACCGCCGCGCTGGGGGCGTTTTCCTCGGCATCGGATGGCACAGGCGATGATGTGCCCGCACGCCGGCCGCGCCGAAGGCGGAGCTGAAAGGCCCCGTCGCCCGGTGCCGTATTCAGAACAGGGAAAGCTGGTCGCCCTTGCGCGGCGGCGGAGCAAAGGCGGTGCGGTCAAGCGGGGCGCCGCGCCGCGAAAGGCCGTGGCGTCGACAGGCCAGGGCAAAGCGCTTTTTCAGAAGCTCGGCATGGGGGCCGGTGCCGCGCATCCGGTGCTGCCAGGCGGCGTCATAGTCTTTCCCGCCATGCATAGCGCGCAGCCGGTTCATCACCGCTACCGCGCGGCCCGGCGCGTGCCGTTCGAGCCAGTCGCGAAAAAGCGGCGCGACCTCATGCGGCAGGCGCAAAAGCGCCCAGCTTGCGCATTGCGCCCCGGCCCGCGCTGCGGCGGCCAGCAGTGCCTCCACCTCGTGATCGGTCAGCGCGGGGATCACGGGCGAGATCATGGACCGCACCGGCACGCCTTCCGCGGCCAGTGCCCGAATGGTTTGCAGCCTGCGCGCGGGCGCCGGCGCGCGCGGCTCAAGCCGGCGCGACAGGTCCGGGTCGAGCGTGGTCAACGACAGCCCCACGCGAATCAGGTCGGCCCGCGCCATCGGGGCAAGGATGTCCAGGTCCCGCTCGATCAGCGTGCCGCGGGTCAGGATCACCGCCGGGTGGCGGAAATCGCGCAGCACCTCGAGCACCTGGCGGGTGACCCGGCGCTGCGCCTCGATCGGCTGATAGGGGTCGGTCGCGGTGCCGATGACGATGGGGCGCACCCTGTAGCCCGGCGCGCGCAGTTCCTGCGCCAGCAGTTCGGGCGCGCCGGGCCGCGCGATCAGCCGGCTTTCGAAATCCAGCCCAGGTGACAGCCCCAGCCAGGCGTGGGTGGGCCGCGCATAGCAGTAGATGCAGCCGTGCTCGCAGCCGCGATAGGGGTTGAGCGATTGCTCGAACGGCAGATCGGGCGAGGCATTGCGGGTGATGACGCGGCGCGGGCGTTCCTCGGCGATTTCGGTGCGCAGGGTTTGCGCGGGTTCGGGGATGTCCCAGCCGTCGGCCTACGCCGCGCGCGTGCAGGTCTCGAACCGCCCGGTGATTGCCAGGCCCGCCCCGCGCCCGCGCGGCGCATGCCAGGGCGGCAGGTCGCTGCCCGCGTGCAGCGGGCGTGGCGGTGTGCGGCGCGGTGCCTCAGGGTCGGGGCGAGGGGTGCGACTCATGCGCCCAAATTAGAACAAGAGAAGAACATTTGCCAGAAAATCCGCCAGCCCCGCCGCGGCGCAGGGCAGCGGGCGGGCCGCGCGTCGTTGCTGGAGCGGGCGATGTCGCAATCCGCCAACCTCGGGCAGGCCGCATGACGCATTGATGCGCAGGAATCCGGGCGAGTGGCGCGCCCGGCAGGGCGGAGAAACGCGCATGTCCGACGAAGACGAAATCATCCTCTCCGATCTGCCCGATGACGAGCTTGTCCTGCAGATGCACGACGATCTTTACGACGGGCTGAAGGACGAGATCGAAGAGAGCGTGCAGATCCTGCTTGCGCGCGGCTGGGCGCCTTACCGCGTGCTGACCGAGGCGCTGGTGGCCGGCATGACCATCGTCGGCAAGGATTTCCGCGACGGGATCCTCTTCGTGCCCGAGGTGCTTCTGGCGGCCAATGCGATGAAGGGCGGGATGTTCATCCTCAAGCCGCTGCTGGCCGAAACCGGCGCGCCACGGCAGGGAAAGATGGTGATCGGCACCGTCAAGGGCGACATCCACGACATCGGCAAGAACCTGGTGGCGATGATGATGGAAGGCGCGGGGTTCGAGGTGGTCGATCTGGGCATCAACAACCCGGTCGAGAACTACCTCGAGGCGCTGGAGCGCGAGCAGCCAGATATCCTGGGCATGTCGGCGCTGCTGACCACGACCATGCCCTACATGAAGGTGGTGATCGACACGATGGTCGAAAAGGGCCTGCGCGAGGATTACATCGTGCTTGTGGGCGGCGCCCCCCTCAACGAGGAATTCGGCCGCGCCATCGGCGCCGATGCCTATTGCCGCGATGCCGCCGTGGCGGTCGAGACAGCCAAGGACTTCATCGCGCGCAAACACAACCGGCTGGGGGCGGCAGCCGGGTAAGGCGCGCGCGGTTGACGCCCGGGCCTCGCGGCGCCACTTGATGAATCGGGCGCAAACCGAACAACCGGAGAGGCCGCACATGACCCCGCGCGCACGTTTCATGCTGATGCTGGTGGCCGGGGTGATTGCCGCCGGGGCGATTACGGTCGCTCTTGGAACGGCGTTTTCGGTGAATCTCGGGGGTGACGGGGCCGCGCCGGCGCTGCTGATGGTGGTGCTGCTGGCGGCGGTGGTCGCCCTCTGGCTGCTGCGGCGGCGGTGATGCGCCCCGATGACACCACCCTGACCGAACGCGGCCTGCCCCCCGTGCAGGCGCGCGGGCGCATCCTGCTGATCGCCTGCGGGGCGCTGGCGCACGAGATCCTGGCGCTGAAGGCGGCGAATGGCTGGCACCACGTGGAACTCATGTGCCTGCCCGCCAAGCTGCACCTCTGGCCCGAGCGCATCCCCGACGCGGTCGAGGCCGCCGTCACGCGCCATCGCGACGATTTCGAGGCCATCTATGTCGTCTACGCCGATTGCGGCACCGGCGGGCTTTTGCAGGCGCGCTGCGCCGCGCTCGGAGTCGAGATGATGCCGGGGCCGCATTGCTATGCCTTCTTCGACGGAAATGCCGAATTCGCCGCCCGCGCCGAGGATGAGATGCGCGCCTTCTACCTGACCGATTTCCTGGTGCGCCAGTTCGATGCCTTCGTCTGGCGGCCGATGGGGCTGGACCGCCACCCGGAGCTGCGCGATGTCCTGTTCGGCCAGTATGAACGGCTGATCCACCTGGCCCAGACTGAGGATGCCGCGCTTGACGCCAAGGCCGCCGATTGCGCCACACGGCTGGGCCTGCGCTATGAGCGGCGCTTCACCGGCTACGGCGATCTGGCCGCGGAATTGGCCCGGCTGGGCTGAGGCGGGCGGCTGCCGGCCCCCGCGCGCGCCCGGTCGCTTCCGCAAAGGCGCGCGACACTGCGTCTTCTCTGTAAAAGAAACATCTCTGCCGGAGGCACTGGCGCAGTTTCCTTCGCACCCCGAAAACGCAGGCTTTCTCTTCTTCTTGGCAAAAATATCCTCGCCGAAGGCATGGCGCGGAACAAGGGCGAAGCCCGCCGCGCCCCCTGACCAGGCCGCCCCCCCTCGGCCCTTCGATGTCCGGTCCGCCGTCAATCGCCGCCCTAGCGTCCCGGCAGCGGCGTCGCGCCGTGCTCGGGGGCCAGCGCGCCTTCGCCTTCCACCCGGATACCGGCGGCGTTGGCCTCGTCGGTGTCGATATGCATCTCGGTGAAGGCCTTCTCCTGCACCCGCACCAGCGTGCGCGAGAATGTCAGCCCGCGGGCCGCGTCGCCAACATGCACATCGACGAAATGCCCGTCTTCGAGCCCCATTTCGCGCGCGTCCTCGGGGTTGATATGGATATGCCGCGCGGCCACGATCAGCCCGTCGGTCACGATCTGGCCCGCGGGGCCGATCAGGGTGATCTCGGGCGTGCCGTCAAGCTGGCCGCTTTCGCGCACCGGCGCATCCACCCCCAGTGCGAAACTGTCGGTGCGCGACACCTCGATCTGGGTGCGGGCACGTTCGGGGCCGAGGATCGCTACATTCTCCAGCCGCCCGCGCGGGCCCTCGATGGTGACGCGTTCGCGCGCGCAGAAGTTTCCGGGCTGGCGCAGGTCATGCGCCGGCGTCAGCTGATAGCCCGGGCCGAACAGCGCCTCGACCGCCGCGCGCGACAGATGCACATGGCGCGCCGACACGGCCACGGGCAGGGCGCGGGGCGCACGCGTGGCCGGACGGCGTTGCAGCCGGGCGGCCACCTCGCGGGCAATCATCAGCTGCTCGGCGGTCTCGGTCACGATCACCCGCACCTTGGCGCCGTAGGCCTGGATCTGCGGCGCGGCCATGCCGGAAAGGTCGATCCCCTGGTTGCGGTCATGGTCGAGCTTGAGCCCCATGAACTCCAGCCCGTCGCAGATCCGCCGCCGCATCGAGGCCGAGTTTTCACCGATGCCGCCGGTAAACACCACCGCATCCACCCCCCCCATCGCTGCTGCGTAGGCGCCGATATACTTTCGGGCGCGATAAGCATAGATGCCGATCGCAAGCTGGGCCTCGGCGCAGCCCTCTGCCGCGCGTTCCTCGACCGCGCGCATGTCTGACAGCCCGGTGAGCCCCTTCAGCCCGCTATCAGTGTAAAGCGCCTCTTCGATTTCCTCGATACCCAGGCCCAGCTGGCGGTGCAGATAGCCGAAGGCGCCCGGGTCCACATCGCCCGAGCGGCTGCCCATCACCAGCCCCTCGAGCGGGGTCATCCCCATCGAGGTATCCATGCTGTGCCCGCGGTTGATGGCGCAGACGCTGGCGCCATTGCCCAGATGCACGCTGATGATCTGCAAGTCGGAAAGCGGTGCGCCGATCTCCTGCGCGGCGCGTTCGGCCACGTATTTGTGCGAGGTGCCGTGAAACCCGTAGCGCCGCAGCCCGGCCTCGCGCCAGGCCTTGGGCACCGCATAGGTGGTGGCGCGCCTGGGGGCGGTCAGGTGAAAGGCGGTGTCAAAGACGGCCACCTGCGGCAGGTCGGGCCATTGGCCCTGCGCCAGGCGCACCGCGTGCAGATTGGCGGGGTTGTGCAGCGGCGCAAGCGGGGTCAGCGCATCGAGCCGCTCCAGCAACGCCGCGTCGATTACGGTGGCCTCGGCCAGATCCTCGCCGCCATGCACGATCCGGTGGCCCACCGCATCGGGCGCGCCAAGCCCGCGTGCCTCCAGCACGGCAGGCACATCGGCGATGGCGGCGGCGATGTCGTCCAATGGCGCGCTGTCTTCCCGCACCGGGCCATCCTCTCCGGTCAGGCACCGGGTGCAGGCGCCGTTCTCAAACCTCTCATAGCTGCCCTTGAGGATATGGCGCGCGCCCGCGGGGTGATCGGACATCTCGAACAGGCCGAACTTGAGGCTGGAGCTTCCGGCGTTGAAGACGAGGATCTTCATGCGCGCATTTCCTTCCATTTCAGGGCGGCGCGCTTGTCGCATTCAAGCACCAGCAGCACCAGCACGCCGGGTATGATGCATTGCGCGAGCTGCCAGGGGCTCAGCGCCGTGGTCCCGAACAGCACCTGCATGAAGGGCAGATAGGTGAAGGCCGATTGCAGCACCACCACCAGCCCCACCGCAATCAGAACGGCGGGGGTGCCGACGATCGCCTCGCGGGTGAAGATGCTGCCCAGCCGCTTGCGCACCGAGAAGAGGTAAAACACCTCCATCGCCACCAGCGTGTTGACCGCCATGGTGCGCGCCACCTCGATCGAGGCGCCGCCCGCCTGCGCCAGCAGGAACTGCCCGAATATTCCGGCCGAGAAGAGCAGCGAGACCAGAAACACCCGCCACAGGATATAGCGCGACAGGATCGGCGCATCGGGCTTGCGCGGCGGGCGCTGCATGACCTCGCGCTCGGGTGGCTCGAAGGCCAGGCTCATGGCCAGCGCAACCGAACTGACCATGTTGACCCATAGTATCTGCAACGGCGCGATCGGCAGCATCAGCCCGAACAGCACCGCGATCACCAGGCTGAGGCTTTCGCCCCCGTTCACCGGCAAAAGAAAGGTGATGACCTTCTTGAGGTTGCCGTAAACCGTGCGACCGCGCCGCACCGCCTCGGCGATGGAGGCGAAATTGTCGTCGGCCAGCACCAGTTCCGACGCCTCGCGCGCGGCTTCCGAGCCCTTGATGCCCATGGCGATGCCAGCATCCGCGCGCTTGAGCGCCGGGGCGTCATTGACGCCGTCGCCCGTCATGGCGACGACCGCGCCTTCGGCCTGCAATGCCTTGACCAGCCGCAGCTTGTGCTCCGGGCTGGTGCGGGCAAAGACATCGACGCGGCCGGCGGCCTCGCGCAGGGCGTCGTCGTCCATTTCCTCGATCTCGGCGCCGGTAAGCACTTCGTCGCTGTTGTGCAGCCCGATCTGGGCGGCGATGGCAGCGGCGGTGCCCTTGTGATCGCCGGTGATCATCTTCACGGCGATTCCGGCACTGTGGCAATCGGCGATGGCGTCGATCACCTCGGCGCGCGGCGGGTCCATCAGCCCGGTGAAGCCCAGAAGCGTCAGCCCGCCCTCAACATCGTCATGATCGAGGCTGTCGCCCTCGTGGCTGCGCTGTGCAAGCGCCAGCACGCGCTGGCCCTTGGCGGCGATCTCGTCGGCGCGGGCCTGCCAGTAATCGGGATCGAGCGGTTGCGGGCCATCCTCGCCCAGCTGGTTCTCGCAGCGCTCGAGCACGGCCTCGGGCGCGCCCTTGAGCAGGATCATGGCGCCGTCATCAGTGTCGCGCAGCACCGCCATGTAGCGATAGCGCGCGTCAAACGGGATGGTGGCGCGGGCGCGGCCCCGTTCGCGCCAGGGCTGGCCGGCCTTGCCCGCGAAGGCCAGCAGCGCGCCCTCCATCGGATCGCCCTCGACCCGCCACGCGCCATTGTCGTCCTCGACCCGCGAGGTGCCGTTGTCACCTGCGGTCTGCGCATCACCGTTGTCGCTGTCTTCGGGGGCGCCTTCGGCGGCCTCGTCTTCCTGGCTGCCCCGGCGCAGGCTGGCGCCGTTGCACAGCCCCGCCACGCGGCCCATCGCGGCGACCACGGGGGCGGGGTCGTTCAGGGCCGCGCCCTCGCGACTGATCTCGCCCTCGGGGGCATAGCCCTCGCCGGCGACCTCGTAGATGCCATCGGCCGTGACCAGCGTGGCGACGACCATTTCGTTGCGCGTCAGCGTCCCGGTCTTGTCGGAACAGATGGTGGAAACCGCGCCCAGCGTCTCGATCGCGGGCAGGCGGCGGATGATCGCGTTGCGCCGCGCCATCATCTGCACGCCGATGGCCAGCGTCACTGTCAGCACCGCCGGCAGCCCCTCGGGGATCGAGGCCACGAAGATCGCCACGATCACCATGAAGGCCTCGGCAAAGGCCATCTCGCGCACCAGGATGGTAAAGGCCAGGATCGCCGCCGCCGCAGCCATGATGAAGCCGGTCAGATAGCGGGCGAACTGGTGCATCTGGCGGATAAGCGGGGTGGTCAGTTGCTCGACGTCGCCGACCATGCCGCTGACGCGCCCGATCTCGGTATCGGCGCCGGTGGCCACGACAACGCCGGTGGCGGTGCCCTTGGTCAGCATCGTGCCGCTGAACATCATTGCGCCCCGGTCGCCCAGCGATGCATCGGGTTCGCTCGGATCGGTGTCCTTGTCCACCGGGACGGATTCGCCGGTCAGGATGGCCTCGTCCACGGCTGCGCCGGCCAGCTCGATCAGCCGCAGGTCGGCGGGCACCTTGTCGCCTGCCTCCATCAGCACGATATCGCCGGGCACCAGATCGGCGGCGGCAAGGGCCACACGCTCGCCATCGCGCAGCGCGGCGGCGCGCGGGGCCAGCATGTCGCGCAGGGCCTCGAGCGCGGCCTCGGCGCGGCCCTCCTGCACGAAGCCGATCAGCGTGTTGATGATGACCACCGCCATGATGACGCCGGTATCCACCCAATGGCCCAGGGCGGCGGTAATCGCCGCCGCCGCGATCAGCACGAGAATCAGGAGATTGTTGAGCTGCCGCGCCAGCCGCCTCAGCGCCGAGGGGCGTTCGGGCGCGGGCAGGCTGTTGGGGCCGTGTTCGGCCAGCCTGCGCGCGGCCTCATCGCTGCTCAGGCCCTTGGGAGTGGTCTCAATCTGCTCCAGAACCTTTTCTGCCGGTTCCGCCCAGCTTTTCTCGACAGGCTGCATGGGTGGGGCTTTCCTTGTGGCTGGCGCCTCGGCGGTGCGCGATCACTGCGCCGTGTAGGCACCATCGACCAGATGGTAACTGCCGGTGATGAAGCTTGCCCGCTCCGACAGCAGAAAGCAGACCAGCGCGGAAACCTCCTCGGGCCGCCCGATCCGGCCGATCGGGTGCAGCGCGGCAAGCCCGTCCAGCGCCTCTTGCGAGAGGTTCTTCGACAGAAGCGGTGTGTCGATGAAAGCCGGGCCGACCGCGTTCACCCGCACCCCCTTGGCGGCATATTCCATGGCCGCGGTGCGGGTCAGCCCCTGCAGCGCGTGCTTGGCCGCGACATAGGGGCTGGCATTGGCAAAGCCAACCGAGCCCAGGATCGACGAGATATTGACGATGGCGCCGCCGCCAGCGGCCAGCATCGCGGGGATCTGGTAGCGCATCCCGTAGAACACCCCGTTGAGATTCACGTCTATGACCTGTCGCCAGCCATCGAGCGGATACTCCCCCACCGGCGCCGATGGCCCGCCAATGCCGGCATTGTTCACCGCCAGGTGCAGCGCGCCGGTTTCCCTGACCGCGAAATCGGCCAGCGCCTCCATCGCGGCGGCGTCGCTGACATCGGCGGCGAAAGCCGCCGCCTTGCCGCCCGCCTGGGATATCTGGCCAGCGATTTCGCTTGCCGAGGCTTCCTCCAGGTCAGAGACGATCACATGCGCCCCGCGCGCGCCCAGCTCCAGCGCGATGGCCGCCCCGATCCCCGAGCCGCCCCCTGTGACAATGGCCGTTTTTCCCTCGAAATCGCGCTCGGGCATGGATGCCTCCCTTGAAAAATGGTTTGCGGCGTATCGTGCTTGCCGCGATGCAGCGTATCGTCAGAAAGATGGCCATGCCAAGGCCCGGTTGCAATGCGCGCCCGCACGGGAACGCCGGCGGCCCAGTGTCGCATCGCGCGCCTTGTCGCGATAGCCATGCTTTGCGGCTGAGCACGATAGCACCCTTCACCCCGTGCGGGGGAAGCTCTATGTTCATCTTTGCAAGGCGCAGCGAACACGAAGGATCCCTCATGGCGCGGCCCGTCGTCGGCATCATCGGCAACAGCTATCTGATGAATAACCAGTATCCTGCCCACGCCGGAGGCAAGATGAACAGCGAGGCGATTGCCGAGGTGGCCGGTTGCCTGCCGTTGGTGATCCCGTCCGATCCGCGGCTGGTGCAGGTGGCGGAACTGCTGGAGGTTTGCGACGGCTTCCTGTTCACCGGCGGACGCCCCAATGTCCACCCCGAGGAATACGGCGAGGCCGCGACCGAGGCCCATGGCGCGTTCGACCGCAACCGCGACGCAGTGGCGCTGCCGCTCATACGCGCCTGCGTGGAGCGCGGGCAGCCCTTCCTCGGGGTCTGCCGTGGCTTTCAGGAGGTGAACGTGGCGATGGGTGGCACGCTCTACCCCGAAATCCGCGACCTGCCGGGCCGGATGAACCACCGCATGCCCCCCGATGGCACGCTTGAAGAGAAATTCGCCCTGCGCCACGCCGTGCGCCTCACGCCGGGCGGGGTGTTTCACCGGCTGTTCGGCGCTGAAGAGGTGATGACCAACAGCCTGCATGGCCAAGGCGTCAAGACACCCGGCCGGCGCATCGTGATCGATGGCTGGGCGCCCGACGACACGCCCGAGGCGCTGTATGTGGAGGGCGCGCCGGGCTTCACCCTCGCGGTGCAGTGGCACCCCGAATACAACGCCGCCAACGATCCCGTCTCGCGCCCGCTTTTCGCTGCCTTCGGCGCGGCGGTTCATGCCTGGGCGGCGGGCGAGGCCGCCGCGCGCCCGGCGCTGACTGCCTGAGCGGGGCGTGGCCCTTGGCGCGCCCCGTTCAGGCGGTAAGCGCGGGGGCGAGATTAAACCGGTCAAACGCGACACGCCCTGGCGGGCTGCTGAAAAACGCATCCGGGCTATCAGTAACCGGGAAACTGTTCTTCGCCCCAACGTCGCCCTCCGCACGGTGAGGGCCGCGCCCGAGCCTGGGAGGGCGCTTCGTAACGCCTGTTCAGAGCGGTGCACTCAAAAGCATCAGTGTCGCCAGTGTGATGCGCGGCATCGCCAGAGCGCCCTCCCGGGGGGAGGGGAGGGCGCGGCCCGGGGCAGATCCCGGGCCAGACCTGTGGCTGGCGCGGTGCAGAACAGTTTCCCGCTTCCGCGTTTGCCGCCGGTGGTCTGGACGACTTTTCACCAGCGTGCGAGCATTGCATCGAAACCGCAACTCAACAGCCTGCTACGCTTTCCTGCCACCTTGCGCGGGCGCGGGCGCGGCGCGCACCGGGCCGTCACGTAATGCCAGCCCGGCATAGGCAAGCCGCAGCCACAGCCGGCGCAGGCGCGGCAGGGGAAAGCGGCGCGGCACCATCTGCATTAGCGCCGGCGCGGGGTTGGGCTGCCCGGCCATGGCCGCCGCAATACGTCGCCCGCCTTCGCTGGCCGGCGCCACCCCGTTTCCGTGCCAGCCAAGGGCCGCAAATAGCCCCGGCGCGCCAGGCACCTCGGCGCAGAAGGGTGCGAGGCTGCCGGTCAGGCACACCAGCCCCGACCAACGGCTTTCGGTCTCGACATGCGCCCAGGCGGGAAACAACCGCTCGAAGTGCCGCCGGGCCTCGGCCTCCAGCACGCGCAGACGGACCGGATCGGCCGAAAGCCCGCCGCGCATCCCGAACAGAAAGCGCCCGCAAGGCAGCAGGCGGAAATAGTGCAGCAGGTGGCGGCTGTCATAGGCCATCACCTGGCCAGTCCAGCCTTGCGCGGCCTGCTCCTGCGTGCTCAGGGGGCGCGTGACCATGATGCAGGAAAGCGCGGGCATGTAGCGCCCCCTCAGCCAGGGCGGCAGATCATCGGCGCTGTAGCCATTGGTGGCGACCAGCACGCGCCGCGCGTCAAGCTGGCCCTGCGGGGTCGTCAGCCGCCAACCATGCCCTGCGCGCGCAAGGCCGGTTACGGGGCTGTCGCCACAGATGCGCACCCCGGCATTCAGCGCAGCCTGCGCCAGCCCGCGCGCGTATTTCAACGGGTGCAGCGGGAACCCTTGGGGCTGGAGCACCCCGCCGTGAAAGCCGGGCGCAAACAGCCCCTCGCGGCGCAGGGCGTCGCGGTCACGCAACTGCGCGGCGGGTGCCTCGCGCTGCATCCTTGCCCAGGCGCGCGCGCTGTGCGCCAGCAGTAATTCGCCTTCGGGGCCGCGGTCGGCGTCGATGCCGTAGCGGTGCAGGTTATCGGCCACGCGGGCAATCGCGGCGTTCTGGAAATCGTGAAACGCGGCCAGCCCGTCGGCCCCGCAGCGCCGGGCGATGGCGGCATCATTCAGCTTGGTGCCGCCTGCGCAGGCAAAGCCGCCATTGCGCCCCGACGCGCCCCAGCCGGGCTGCCCGGCGTCGAGCACCATCGCGCGTGTGTCGAATCGCTCGGCCAGTTCCAGCGCGGCGTTGAGCCCGGCATAACCCGCGCCGATGATCGCCACCTCCGCCTTCTCGTGGCCGGTCAGCGGCGGGCAGGGCAGCAGCGGCGGGGCCGTGCGCGCCCAATGGCTGTCGGGCCATTGCCCGGTGTCATAGGCTTGTGCTTCATAGAGGCGTTGCATCGAGAGGGCCGCGTTGGTTGCCGGGGCTGGCCTTTCGGCCTTGCTCAGCTAATGTCTGTCGCAAGGGGGCGTCAATCGGATTGCGCCCCGACAGGCGCAACCAGACAGGGGGAGTGCAGGCGCATGGCGCTGGAATATGCCAAGGACCAGGTGGATATGGCCTTCACCCGCGAGGACCCGCGCGGCATGGCCTTCGAGAACACCTTCGGCGGGGCGGTCAGCTTTCTGCGGCGGCGATACAGCAAGGATCTGGCCGGGGCCGACCTGGCGATTCTGGGGGTGCCCTTCGATCAGGCCGTCACCAACCGCCCCGGCACAAGGCTGGGGCCGCGCGCCATCCGCGAGGCAAGCTGCCTGCAGGCTTTCGATGCGCCCTATGGCTGGGGCTACAACCCTTTCGAGCAGTTCGCCATCATCGACAATGGCGACCTGGCTTTTGACTATGCGCGCGTGGCCGAGTTTCCCGAGGCGCTGACAGCGCGGGTGCGCGGCATTCTGGGCGCGGGCGCTGCCAGCATCGCGCTGGGCGGCGATCACTACATCAGCTTTCCGATCCTGCGCGCCTATGCCGAAAAATTCGGCCCGCTCTCGCTGGTGCAGATCGATGCGCACAGCGACACCTGGCGCGACGACGACATGGCGCGGATCGACCACGGCACGATGTTCTACAAGGCGGCCAATCTGGGGCTGGTGGACCCTGCGCGTTCGGTCCAGATCGGGATTCGCACCGACAACCCCGACACGATGGGTTTCAATATCCTTGACGCGCGCACAGTGCATGAGCGCGGGCCCGCAGCCATCGCCGCGCGGGTGCGCGAGATCGTGGGCGATCACCCTGTCTACCTGACATTCGACATAGACGGGCTTGACCCGGCCTTCGCGCCCGGCACCGGCACACCTGTGTGGGGGGGGCTGAGCTCGGCGCAGGCGGCAATCCTGCTGCGCGACATGGCGGGCATCAACCTGGTGGGCGGCGATGTGGTCGAGGTCTCGCCCCCCTTTGATACCACCGGCGCCACCGCCATCGCCGCCGCCCATGTCGTGACCGAGCTGATCTGCCTGCATTTCTGGAACCGCCGCGCCGGTGTCACCGGATGATCAAGCTGGCGGTCATTCTGGCGCTGGTCGCGCTGGCGGCGGTGATGGCCTATGTGCGGCTGACCCCGTCCGACCCGGCCGTGTGGCATCTGGACCCGCGCGCCATATCCAAGCCGCAGGGCAGCAATCACTGGCTGATCCGCCCGGTGGGGGGCGATGCGCGCGCGCCCAACTTTGCCCTGCCCGCGCCTGATCTGGCGCAGGCCGTCGATGCGCTGATGCTCTCCATGCCGCGGACCGAGCGCCTTGCCGGTTCGGTCAGCGCGGGCCATATGACCTATGTGACGCGCAGCAAATGGATGGGCTTTCCCGACTACACCTCGATCCGGGTCTACAGCACCGAGGCCGGAGCGGGCCTTGCGGCCTTTGCCCGCGCGCGGTTCGGGAGGTCAGACCTGGGTGTCAACCGCGCCCGGCTCGAGGCCTTGATGCAGGCCCTGAGCGCGCTGCCCGGGGGCGATGGCTGACGCGCGGGGCAAGCGTGCCCATGTGAGACAGACCGCGCCCGTGGCTTGACGCCGTGCGGCGCTTGCGCAAGAGACAACCCCATGCTGCCCCGCGACACCCTTGAACAGATCACCCGACGCTTCCAGTTTCTGGAGGCGAAACTGGGCGAGGCCCGCAACCCGGCCCAGATCGCCGATCTGAGCCGCGAATACGCCAGCCTCAAGCCCGTGGTCGCGACTATCGGCGAATACGAGGCCGCCCGGCGCGCGCTCGATGAGGCCGAGGCGATGCTGGACGACCCCGAGCTGCGCGGCGAGCCCGATATGCGTGCCCTGGCCGAGGAAGAAGCCGAAGCCCTGCGCGCCCGCCTGCCCGAGCTTGAGCAGGCGCTTCGCCTTGCGCTTCTGCCACGCGACGCCGCCGATGAGCGCGCCGCCATTCTTGAAATCCGCCCCGGCACCGGCGGCGAGGAGGCCGCGCTCTTTGCCGCCGACCTTCTGCGGATGTATCAGCGCTATGCCGAGGCGCGCTGCTGGGAGTTCCAGGTGATCGACCTCAGCCAGACCGAGCTGGGCGGCGTGCGCGAGGCGGTCGTGCGCATCAATGGGGCAGGGGTGTTCGCGCGGCTGAAATACGAATCCGGCGTGCATCGCGTGCAGCGGGTGCCCGAAACCGAATCCGGCGGGCGCATCCATACCTCGGCGGCGACGGTGGCGGTGCTGCCCGAGGCCGAAAGCGTCGATATCAGCATCGACCCGGCCGATATCCGCATCGACACCATGCGCGCCAGCGGTGCCGGCGGGCAGCACGTGAACACCACCGATTCAGCGGTGCGGATCACCCATATCCCCACCGGCATCGTCGTCACCAGCTCGGCCAAGTCGCAGCACCAGAACCGCGCCATCGCCATGGAGGTGCTGCGCGCGCGGCTTTTCGATGCCGCCCGGCGCGACAGCACCGCCGCCCGCGCCGCCGACCGGCGTGCGCAGGTGGGCAGCGGCGACCGGTCCGAACGCATCCGCACCTACAACTTTCCGCAGGGGCGGCTTTCCGATCATCGGATCAACCTCACGCTTTATCGGCTGGATTCGGTCATGCAGGGCGACCTCGACGAGGTGATCGACGCGCTGATCGCCCATGACCAGGCCCTGAAACTCGCCGAGATGGAAGGATGAGCGCGGCGCGCGGCATTGGCGGCCCCGGCAGGGAATCCGTCGGTCAGGCCCTCGCCAGGGCAGTGGGCCGCCTGCGCGCCGCCGGGGTCGAGACGCCGGGCACCGATGCGCGGCGGCTTCTGACTGCGGCGCTGGGCATCGCGCCCGACCGGCTGACCCTGCAAATGCCCGAGCCGCTGCCGGCTGCGGCAGCCGCGCGCTTCGCGGGGTTCATCGCGGCGCGCTGCCGCCGCCAGCCAGTGGCGCAGATCCTGGGCGAGCGGCTCTTCTGGGGGCGGCGCTTTCGCGTGACGCCCGATGTGCTCGACCCGCGCCCCGATACCGAAACGCTGGTCGAGGCCGCGCTGGCCGCGCCGTTTGTCAATGTGCTCGATCTTGGCACCGGGTCGGGCTGCATCCTGATCTCGCTTCTGGCCGAACGGGCGCTGGCGCACGGGCTGGGCGTGGATATCTCGGAAGCTGCGCTCGAGATCGCGCGCGCCAATGCCGAGGCGCTGGGCGTGGCCGCGCGGGCCGAGTTCCGGAAAGGCGATTGGTGCGCCGGGCTGAGTGGCCCCTATGATCTGATCGTGTCGAACCCGCCCTATATCGCCGAGGATGAAATGCCCGCGCTCGCGCCCGAATTGCGCGTGTGGGAGCCGCGCGCCGCGCTGACCCCGGGCGGCGACGGGCTGGACGCCTATCGCCGCATTCTTGCGCAGGCACCGGCGCTGCTGTCAGCGGGCGGGCGCCTGATGGTCGAAATCGGCGCGGGGCAGGGCGACGCGGTCGCCGCGCTGTTCGAGGCCGCGGGGCTGGAAGGCGTGAAAATCCTCAAGGATATCGACGGCCGCCCGCGTGTGGTTGCCGGGCGCAAGCCGTGACCCGGGGGCAACGTCCTGGCCCGCCACACGGATTTTACAGCGAATTCCCGCACATTTATGCAGATTCCCCTTGTCACCCTGCCGGCAACATGTTTAGTCGGGTCTTGCAAGTCGAACGAAATGACCTCGTTCACTGCACTTGAAAACCGTAATAGCGATTCGGATCCCAGCCAGACCCGCGGGACGCGGAACGCTACGGTGCAATCCAGATCAAGACTGGCCAACAGCAAGCATGAGATCATCCAAATCACGTTCGCGTTCGAAATCGAACCGCCCGCGTCCGCTCGGCAATGTCATCAACCGGGTGTTTGACAGCTCGGGCCCCGATGGCAAGGTGCGCGGCACGCCGCAGCAGATCATCGACAAGTACCTGGTGCTGGCGCGCGATGCCCAGCTCGCCAATGACCGGGTGGCTGCCGAAAACTTTCTGCAGCATGCCGAGCACTATACTCGCGTCCTGGCCGAGGCCCAGGCCGAGGTGAATCGCGAGGCCGAAGCCCGGCGCGAGGCGCAGGAGGCGCAAGCCCGCCAGCAGCAGGAATCCCAGGCGCGCCGCACGACGCAGGGCCGGGGCGAGGGCGACGGTGGCGAAGGGCGCGGCGGCCACGAGGGCCGGAATGCCCGCGAAAACCGCAATGGCGACCAACGGCACACCGGCGCTGACGGCGCGCAGGGGCAGGACGCCCCCGGTGTTTCCGGCGGGAACGATAGCAAGACATCGCAAAAAGGCGCGGACGACGAGGCGCCACGGGGTTCCGCCGCCGTGATCGAGTTCGAGGCCGAGCCTGACAGCGGGCTTGTCGAAACCCCCGAAAGCCGCCGCAAGAAGCCCGCGCGCAAACCCCGCGCCGCCGGCAACGCCGCTGGCGGAGATGCCGCGGGCGATGACAGCAATACCGGGGATGACAAACCCGCGCCAAAGCGGCGCAGCCCGCGCAAGCCGAAACCCGCCCCGGAGGCCGGGCAGGAGACGCAAACGCGCAGCTCCGAAGAGCAGAACACCTGAACACCATGCACGGCGCCGGTTCTCGGATCGGGCCGGCGCTTGCGTGAAAACCGGCCGGGCCTCCTGCCCGGCCTTTTTCGTTCTCTCCGGGTCGGGAGCGGAAACTGCAGCAGGATACCAGGCCACCCCACCTGCTCCGGCTTGCACCCTCCTGCATCTTCTTGGCAAAAATATCCTCGCCGAAGGCCCGCGCCCGCCTGTCTTGCCGAAGGCATGGCAGGCGGGCGAGGTGAAACGGTTCTCTCCGGAGTTGCCTTACCCCCCCCGGCGCGGGGCCAGGATACGCGCCAGCGCGCAGAACTGTTCAAGCCCGATCTCCTCGGCCCGCGCGGTGGGGGCGATGCCGGCGGCGCGCAGCTTGTCCTCGATATCGGGGGCCAGGCCGCGCAGGCTGGCGCGCAGCATCTTTCGGCGCTGGTTGAAACCCGCCGCCACCACCCGCGACAGCACGCCTGGATCGGCGGGAAAGCGTGGCGCATTCAGCCGGGTCAGATGCACCACCGCCGAGGAAACCTTGGGCGGCGGCGTGAACGCCTCGGGCGGCAGGCGCAGCACGATCTGCGCCTGAGTGCGCCATTGCGCAAGGATCGCCAGCCGCCCATAGGCCTTGCTGCCGGGCTGCGCGACGATACGTTCCGCCACCTCGCGCTGGAACATCAGCGTCAGGCTTTCCCAGAACGGCGGCCAATCGGGCGGGGTGAGCCAGCGCACCAGAAGCTCGGTGCCTACATTATAGGGCAGGTTGGAGACCACGCGGATCGGGGGCGTCAGATGCGCCAGCGGGTCGATCTGCAATGCGTCGCCCTCGATCACCTGCAGCCGGCCCGGCCAGGCGGCGGCGATCTCGGCCAGCGCGGGCAGGCAGCGTTTGTCTTTCTCGATCGCCAGCACCCGCCGCGCGCCGCTGGCCAGCAGCCCCCGCGTCAGCCCCCCGGGGCCGGGGCCGACCTCCAGCACGTCGCAGGCGCTCAGATCCCCCGCCGCGCGCGCGATGCGCGCCGTCAGGTTGAGGTCGAGCAGGAAGTTCTGGCCAAGGCTCTTGCGCGCGGCCAGCCCGTGGGTGGCGATCACCTCGCGCAGGGGGGGCAGGCTGTCGATGCTCATGGCGTCACGCGGCCCCACCGGCCTGCTGCGCGCGCCGCGCGGCAAGCCCGGCGCCCAGGCGCAGCGCGGCGATCAGGCTGGACGGGTCGGCCAGGCCCTGGCCCGCAATATCGAGCGCGGTGCCGTGATCGGGCGAGGTGCGGATGAACGGCAGCCCCAGCGTCACATTCACCCCGCCGGCGAAATCGAGCGTCTTGATCGGGATCAGCGCCTGATCGTGATACATGCAGACCGCCACGTCATATTGCGCGCGTGCCTCGGCGTGAAACATCGTGTCTGCCGCCAGCGGGCCGCGCAGGGCAAACCCTTCGGCGCGCAACTCGTCCAGCACCGGGGCGATCAGGTCCAGCTCTTCGCGGCCCATATGCCCGCCTTCGCCGGCATGCGGGTTCAGCCCGCTCACCGCGATGCGCGGGGCCGGCAGGCCGAAATCGCCGATCAGGGCGGCATGGGTGAGCCGCAGGGTGCGGCGCAGCAGGTCGGCGCTCAGCCGTGCCGGCACCTCGGCCAGCGGGATATGGATGGTCACCGGCACGACCCGCAGCGCCGCGCAGGCCAGCATCATCACCACGTGATCCACCCCCGCCAGATGGGCCAGGTATTCGGTATGGCCGGGAAAGGCAAAGTCCGCGCCCTCCTGCAGGGCCTGCTTGCTGATAGGGGCGGTGACAATGCCGCCAGCCTTGCCCGCCTGCACCAGCGCGGTGGCACGCGCGATCACTTCGACAACGGCGGCGGCGTTCGCGGGATCGGGCCGGCCGGGCCGCGCGGGGGCCGGAAAATCATGCCGTAGGACGGGCAGTATATCCGGCGCCACCGCTGCCGCCGCGCCGGGGTTGGCAATCTCGGCCCAGGCCGTGCCGGCTGGCAGGTGCGCGGGGTCGCCTATCAGGAAAAACGGCACCTCCTGGCCCAGGGCGCGCCGCGCCTTGGCGGCAATCTCGGGGCCGATGCCGGCCGGTTCGCCGCAGGTCAGGGCAAGAGGGGCGGATGGCGGCGCGGGCATGTCATTGTGCGCCGCGTTCACGGCTGGCGGATATGCGCCTGTGCGCGCAGTTCCTCCAGATAGCCCTGCGCCATGGCGTTGACGCGGCGGTTGACGATCTGGTCGCCCATCTGGGCCCGGCCCGGCCGCAGCTCGGCCACCGGGGTGCGCGCGCAGAGCATCAGCACCACAGCTGCGTCACCCTGGCGCAGATTGGCCGAAATCTCGCCTGCGTCCAGCCGCGCCAGTTCAAGCGCGACATCGGGGGCCAGTTCGGGCACGGTCACCTGCTGCAGCGAGAACCGCTCCTCCGGTTGCGAGGGCACCAGCCCGGCCAGATCGCGGCAGGTGTCGGCATTGGCGCGCAGCCGGGCGATCTCAGTGGCGGCCTGTTCGCTGCCTGCGCCGGGCACCAGCACGCGCGCATATTCCACGCTGACCTGTGCGGGTGCGAGGGTCTCAACCCGGTCGATGGCGCGCAGCTGGAACAGGATCACCGCCTCGCCGGTGCGGATCGGTTCGGCCACCTGTCCGGGCCGCAACTGCAGCAGCACCGGCTGGAGCGATTCGGGCAGGTTCCCGAGTTCGATCCAGTCGAGCCGCCCGCCATTGGCCGCCGTGTCGGAGACCGAAAAGCGCCGCGCGGCATCGGAAAAGGCATCAAAGCTGGTCAGTTGCATGATCTGGGGGACCAGTTCGCGCGTCTGCTCGGCGAATTCGGGAATGTCGGGCAGGATGATCTCGGACAACAGCAGCCGTACGCCGCCGCGGAACGCGATGGTCGAAAGTGCGCGGTCGATTTCGGCCTCCGTCACATCGACGCGGCCGCCAAAGCGACGGCGGATCACCTCGCGCCAGGAAATGCCGGCATGGACGAAGTCACGGAAGCTTTCGGGGTAGATCCCCACCTCGCCGATGGCCTGGACGAATTCCTCGGTGTCCATCTCGACCCGCCCGGCAAACTCGGCCATGCCTTCGGCCACCTGCTCGGCGGTGGGCTGGATGCCCATGCGCTCGGCCGCCATGAGTTGCAGCCGCTCTTCGGTCAGGCGATTCAGCGCCTCTTCCTCAAGGTCGCCGGGGGTGTTGAACAGCGAAAGAAACAGCGCGCGCTGTTCCACCTCGAACTGCGTGATCGCCCGGTCATTAATGATGAGCCGCGGCTCGAACGGGTTCTGCGCGCTGGCCGGCAGGGCCGGAGCAACCGCGAGGCACAGAAGGGCGAAGAAAGTTGTCAGGCGCTTCATATGGTCCGTTCCGCTCGTTCGTTTGGCTGGCCGTTTCCGGCCTGTCACTGGGCGCAGGCCCGCGCGGGGCCGGAGGGTTGGCTGCCGAAACCTAGCAGATCGACCGACAGTCCGAAATCCGTGCGCGCGCTCACACTAGTCGAGGAAGCGAAGCGACGCGAGAGGGAAACATCCACCAGCAAGCATTCGTTGCGAAACTGCGCCCCCAGCCCGATACGCGCCGCCTGCCTCGCGTCGATATCATAACGCCAGTCGGCAAGGGCGGTCCAGTTCGGCGTGACCTGCCAGGCGGCGTCGAGGTTCCATTCGGTGCTGCGGCTGTTGCGGTTCTCGTCCGGGTCAGCGGTGAGGTGGGTGAGTGAACTGGTCAGGTCGAGCCCCTCGCGCGAAAGCCCCACGCGCAGCTCGTTCTTGCGCAGCGCGCCGTCAGGTTCGATCACCGCGCGTGCCAGCAGCGAAAGCCCCTGGGCCGACTCGAACTGCACCGCGGCCAGCCAGTCGGAGCGCCGGCCATCCAGGCCCGACAGGTCGCTGAACTGCCGCGGCCCGCGCGGCCGCAGGATGCGGCCCACCGTGGCCCCAAGCGACCAGCCGGCCGGATCGAACCGCGTCCAGCTCACGCCGAGATTGGCGCGATTGCCGCTTTCGCGTGCGTCAAACCCCGGATAGCGGTGCAGCGCAAACAGACTGGCCTCGTCGAATTCGGCAAGCCGGCTGACTTCGTTGGGCACCTTGTGCCGCCGGCGCGGTGCCCAGACAAGCTGCGCCACCGGCTCGATCACATGGCGCGCGCCGCCGGCGCTTGCACCCACCCAGGGCCAGCGCAGTTCCAGCGCGGCAGCGGGGGTGGTGCGGGTGATGCCCGAGGGGAAGTCGTCATCCTGCCGGATCGCGAAACGGTCTACCTGCACCTCGCCCAGGGCCGCGGCCAGCACGCCGCCGGGCAGCACCCAGTCGCGCCGCCAGTCGGCGCGCAGGCTGGCGCGTGTCATGTCGCGCCCGTGGCCGAGGCCGGCGGTGGCATCGTCCGACTGGCGGTAGGCCGCCAGCAGATCGAAGCTCAGCCGTGCCACGCCGCCCAGGCCGGGAGGGGCGAAGCGCTGCTCGTGGCGCAGGTCGATCACGCGTTGCGGCAGCCGCGCGTTCGAAACCCCGTCTGTCAGCGTGCGGAAATGGGTGATCCGCGCGCGGCTGAAACTGTCGCGCCGCAGACGGCTGGCAAAAAGCGTGCTTTCCAGTGTGGCGGCCGAGGTGATGCCGTAATCGTCCAGATAGGTGCGGTCGCTCGCGGCCTCGATGTCGAAGCCCAGCGTGATATCGCCGGCCATCTGCCAGCGCCCGGTGCCGAACAGATAGCCCCGCGTCCTGCCCGGCCTGATCCTGTCGCGGGTGAGCGCGCCGGTCAGCGTCATGTTGCCGCTCTGGAACGCCTGCCGGTAACGCGCGCCGAAGGTGAAACTGCGCCCCGTCGTGATCCGGGGCGTGATCGTCAGGTCGCGATCGGGTGCGAGCGCGATGAAATAGGGGATCGAAATGCCGGTGCCCAGCGTGCCGCCCGAGGAAAGCGCGGGCGCCAGAAAGCCGGTGGCGCGCTCGACCGTGGGATCGGGCAGGCGCAGGCGCGGAATATGAACCAGCGGCACCCCCATCACCCGGAATTGCGCCTGCTCGAAATGGATCTGCCGGGTCTCGGAATCATGTGTGATGCGCGCGGCGCGGATTTCCCACAAGGGTGTCGGGTTCTCGGCGCAGACCTGGCAGGACGAGGCCACGCTGTCAGTCAGTTGCGTATAACGCCCGCCGATGCGCGCCACCTCGCGCGAGGCCATCTGAAGCCGCCGGTCCAGCACCACGCGGGCGCTGCGCAGCAGCCCGTCATGCAGATCGTCCGACAATTCGGCGGAATCGGCCAGCAGCAGGAAATCGCCCCCTTCCTGGCTGAGCGTGATCGGCCCTTCGATCTCGAGCCGGTTCTGCGCCCGGCTGTAGGTGATGCGCCCGGCCCGCAGGAGGGCGCCGTCATAGAGCACCTCGACATTGCCTTCGGCGATAAGCCTGTCATCGGCCTCGATCGACAGGCTGTCGGCCACCAGCGTCGCCATTCCTGCGCCTTGCGCCGCAGCGGGGCCGGCGGGCTGCCACATGAGCAGCGCCACAAGGGCCAGGGCCAGGGCGAGCAGGCGCGGCATCATCCCTCCTCCAGGTGCAGCAACAACGCGAGGGCCAGCAACAGCGCAACCGCCGGCGGGCTCCAGGCAGCCAGCGCGACAGGTATCTGTCCGTTCTCGCCCAACACCTGCGCAAGGTTCCGCAGGAAAAAGGCGGCGAAACCGCACAATAGCGCGGCGAGCACGAGCATTCCCCGGTTTCCGGCACGAAAATGGCGCATGGTGAAACCGGCCCCCACCAGCACCATTGCCATCAGGAACAAGGGCAAGGCAAGCTCCATCTGCAGCCAGACACGGTGCTCACGCGCCGAAAGCCCGGCACGGTCGAGCGCGGCGATGAAGCCCGGCATGTCCCAGATCGCGATCGAACCGGGGGCGGCGAAACTCTCGCGGATGCGCGCCGCGCTCAGGCCGGTGGGCAGCTCCAGGGTCTCGTGAACAGTGGCGTTGCGCTCAGGGTTGGGTGTTTCGAGCGGCCATGACTTCGCATCGCGCAGCAGCCAGTTTCCGGGGGTCAGTTCGGCCTCGCGCGCCTCGATCCGGGTGACGGGGCCGCGCGCGTGGTCGAAGCCCAGCATCGTGACATTGTGCAGCAGCGTTCCGGCGCGCTCGGCGCGGCTGGCGCTGATCACCCGCTGGCCCTCGGCCCAGCCTTCGCGCAGCCACAACCCGTCGCGCCCGATCGTCATGATATGGTCGTCGACCCCCTGGATGCGGGCCTGGCGCAGCTCGTACTGGGTCGAGGTCACGGCGACGATCGGGTTGAACACCGCCACCGCCAGCACCCCCAGCACCAGCGCGACCGCCGTCGGCGCGGCCACCACATGCAGCGCCGAGCGCCCCGCCGCGCGGGTCACGACCAGTTCCGAGCTGCGCGCCAGCCCCACGAACAGGGCCAGCGTGGCCAGCATGGTGACCAGCGGCAGCACCTCGTAGATCGCGCCGGGCAGATGCAGGGCGGAAAGCCGCGCCGCCTCGGCCATGCCGATGCCGCGACCGGCGTGCTGGCGCAGATGCTCGACGATGTCGATCAGGAACAGGATGCCCACCATCACCCCCAGCACGATGCCGAAGGCATTGAGGAACTTGCGCGCCATGTAGCGGCTGAGAATCATGCGCCGCCCCCGCTTTCTGCCCGGCCTGGCCAGCGGATCGGCCACAGGGACGCCCGAAGGGACGGACCGCGCCGGCGCCGCGCGCGCCCCGCGAACCAGATCATGCCGCCCGCCGCCGCGAAGCCTGCCAGGGGCGGGAGATAGACCAGAAGCGCCAGGCCCGCGTTGCGGCCCACGATCCCCGTCACCACTGTATGCAGAAGCTGCATCAGGATCACCACGGCCACCGCCCCCAGCACCTGCCGCCAGAAGCCGAGCCTGCTGAAGGCGCCGAGGATCAGCGCGGCAAAGCCGATCAGCGCGGCCGCGGGCACCATCAGCGGCTGGGCAAAGCGGGTGTGGAGCTCGAGTTGGGCATCGGCCGGGTCGGCGCGGGCGGCCTCGAGCCCGGCCTCGTCGAGCGCCATGAGCGCCGGCGTGGACAGTTCGCGCAGACCAAGCCGCATTGGCCCGTCGGTGCCCACCAGCGCAAGCAGGTCGTGGGAGAGCGTGTCGAAGGATGTGATCGCAAGCCGCTGCCCGGGGCTTTGCAGGGTCTGGGCCATGCCGTCAATCATCAGCAGCTGCGGCCCCGATTCGGCCCGCACCAGCAGCGCCTGGCGCGCGGTATACATGGTGTGGATGGCGCCCTCGCGGGCGTCGCTGAGGAACACATCCTCGAGAATGCCGTCCTGCGTGATCTCGCGGATATAGAGCGTCACCCCCGGCGCGGGAAAGAGAAAGGCACCTTCGGTCAGCAGCCGCGCGGTGATGTTCTCGGCGATCTCGGCGCGGCGCTCGACAAGCTGGGCGCGGCTGGCGGGCACCAGGTAATGCAGCAGCGCCGCCATCATCAGCGCCACCACAAGCCCGAACACCAGCACCGGCCGCGCCAGCCGCATCCCCGAAAGCCCGGTGGCCTGCATTACCACGAACTCGCTTTCGCTGACCATGCGGTTGGTGGCGTAGACCGAGGCGACAAACGCCGCGACCGGCAGCACCAGCCGCATCACATTGGGCAGCGTGAGCGCGGTGAATTCGAGAAATACGCGCGCCGACTGGCCATCGGCGATGAGCGAGTCGAACAGCGAAACCGCCCGGTTGACCCAGTAGACGGAAATCAGCACCAGCGCGAAAAAGCCGAACATGACCAGCATCTGCGACAGCACGTATCTGTCGAATCTGGTCAATGTCCTGTCACCCCCTGCGGCCGCTCGTGGCCGAGACTAGAGCATCGGAGAAAAGTGTTAAACTGCAATCTGGCAAAGCCGGGTCCGCGCGGCTAGGTTGTTCCGGGCAAGGCCGGTGGCCGGCGTTTGCGCCTCGGGGCGGGACGAGTCGCCGGCGGCAAGCGGCGGATGCCTTCGGCGAGGATATTTTTATCACAGTGAAGGGCAGGGGCTCTGTGGCCGATGCGCTGTTCTATCATCTGACGCGGTCTCCGGTGGAGCAGCTTCTGCCGGTGCTGCTGGAGAAGTCGCGGGCGGCGGGCTGGCGCGTGGTGGTGCGCGGCGCCGACCCGGCGCGGATGCAGTGGCTGGACGAACGCCTGTGGCTGGGGCCGGAGGAAGGATTCGTGCCGCACGGGTTGGCGGGCGGGCCGCATGACGCGCTTCAGCCCGTTCTGCTGACCTGCGGGCGCGACATTCCCAATGCCGCCGAATGCCTGATCTCGATCGACGGGGCGGAGGTGTTGCCCGGGGAGGCCGCGGCGCTGACACGGGTTGCCGTGCTGTTCGACGGGGCGGATGCGGATGCGGTTGCCCGGGCGCGGGGGCAGTGGAAGGCACTGAGCGGCGCGGGGCTTGCCGCGCAATACTGGAGTGAGGCCGAGGGCCGCTGGCGCAAGGAGCGTGGCTAGCGGCCTCTGCTGGCGCGATTTTCAACGAGCTAAAGTGAAACATGGCGCAAATGTGGCGCCGCAATGGCCGAATCTGGGCGCCCCACATGCTTGGCGCGCGCCGGGCGCAAGCCGGGCATAGCGCGAGAATTTAAGGCAGGCTCACAGCTTGTCCGAGTAACCCCCTGCGGTTGCGCGGGCTTTGCGGATTGCTGCGCGTGCAAGGCGCCGCGTTGCGCTGTCGCCTCCGAATCGAGCATCCGTGCGTCAAGCGAAAAAACCTGCTCCAGGGCTAAATATTCCGTTGACCGGAGCCGCATAAATACGCCACTTTGTGTGGACCGGCAGGCGCGACACAATATGTGGTGCCCGCCCCGAAAGCAGAAAGCGCAAGCGAGACGGGTTCCTCAGCGGGGCCTTCTGGCGCCGCCCGGGAAGCCCGGGCGGGCAGTAAAGATTTGTGTCTGGTTTCGGAGTGTCACGGCGCGAGTCGCGCGCGGCAGAATCCGGCCCGGAGAGGCCGGGCGGCGCCGCGGCATCGTAGGGAAATCAGGCCCTAAGGGGCGCGTGTAAAAAAGCCCGAAGGGGCGCGTTAAAAAAGGACTGGGGCAGATGAGGATCGAACGCAAGTTCACCGCCGACGGCCAGGACGCATATGCGGCCATCGAATTCACCACCACGGTTTCGGAGATTCGCAACCCCGACGGCACCGTCGTGTTCCGCAACGATGCGGTCGAGGTGCCGGCGAGTTGGAGCCAGGTGGCCTCGGATGTGCTGGCGCAGAAGTATTTCCGCAAGGCGGGCGTAGCGGCGCGGCTCAAGCGCGTCAAGGAAAAGGGCGTGCCGGAATTCCTGTGGCGCTCGGTGCCGGACGAGGCGGCGCTGGCGGAACTGCCCGAGGATCGGCGCTATGGCGGCGAGACCTCGGCCAGGCAGGTGTTCGACCGGCTGGCCGGCGCCTGGGCCTATTGGGGCTGGAAGGGCGGCTATTTCACCACCGAGGCCGATGCGCGCGCCTATTTCGACGAGATGCGCGTGATGCTGGCGCGGCAGATGGCGGCGCCGAACAGCCCGCAATGGTTCAACACCGGCCTGCACTGGGCCTATGGTATCGACGGACCCGGGCAGGGCCATTTCTATGTCGATCCCGCGACCGGCAAGCTGACGCGTTCGAAATCAGCCTATGAACACCCGCAGCCGCATGCCTGTTTCATCCAGTCGGTCAGCGACGACCTGGTGAACGAGGGCGGCATCATGGACCTCTGGGTGCGTGAGGCGCGGCTGTTCAAGTATGGCTCGGGCACGGGCACCAACTTTTCCAGCCTGCGCGGCGAGGGCGAGAAGCTTTCGGGCGGCGGCAAGTCCAGCGGCCTGATGGGATTCCTGAAGATCGGCGACCGCGCGGCGGGCGCGATCAAGTCGGGCGGCACCACGCGGCGCGCGGCCAAGATGGTGATCTGCGACATGGATCACCCCGATATCGAGCAGTTCATCAACTGGAAGGTGATCGAGGAGCAGAAGGTGGCCAGCCTTGTCGCCGGCTCCAAGGCGCATGAGCTGCGCCTCAACGACATCTTCGCGGCGATCAAGTCCTGGGACGGGTCGATGGAGGACGCCACCGATCCGGCGAAGAATGGCGCGCTGAAGGCGGCTGTGAAAGCCGCCAAGAAGGCGATGATCCCCGAAACCTATGTCGGGCGGATTCTTCAGTATGCCCGGCAAGGCTACACCTCGATCGAATTCCCCACCTATGACACAGATTGGGATTCGGAAGCCTATGTCACGGTTTCGGGGCAGAACTCGAACAACTCGGTGCGGGTGACGGATGCGTTCCTCAAGGCAGTGCGCGACGATGCCGACTGGGAGCTGATCCGCCGCACCGATGGCGAGGTGGCCAAGGTGGTGAAGGCGCGCGAGCTTTGGGAGCAGGTCGGCCATGCCGCCTGGGCCTGTGCCGATCCGGGCATCCAGTTCCACGACACGGTCAATGCCTGGCACACCTGCCCGGCGGACGGGGCAATCCGCGGCTCGAACCCGTGTTCGGAATACATGTTCCTCGACGATACCGCCTGCAACCTGGCGTCGATGAACCTGCTGACCTTCTATCGCGACGGCAAGTTCGACGCCGAGGGCTATGTCCATGCCACGCGGCTGTGGACGGTCACGCTGGAGATCAGCGTGGCGATGGCGCAGTTCCCCTCGAAGGAGATCGCGCAGCGGTCCTATGAGTTCCGCACGCTGGGGCTGGGATACGCCAATATCGGCGGGCTGCTGATGAGCATGGGGCTGGGATACGACTCGGACGAGGGGCGCGCGCTGTGCGGCGCGCTCACCGCGCTGATGACCGGCGTGAGCTATGCCACCTCGGCCGAAATGGCGGGCGAGCTGGGGCCGTTCCCCGGTTACGCGAAGAACAGTGCGCACATGCTGCGGGTGATCCGCAATCACCGCCGCGCGGCGCAGGGCATGGCCAGGGGCTATGAGGAACTGGCGGTCAAGCCGGTGCCGCTGGATGCCGCCAACTGCCCCGACGCCACGCTGGTCGAGATGGCCCGCGCCGCCTGGGACGAGGCGCTGAGCCTTGGCGAGGCGCATGGCTATCGCAACGCGCAGGCCACGGTGATCGCCCCCACCGGCACCATCGGACTGGTGATGGATTGCGACACCACCGGGATCGAGCCGGATTTCGCGCTGGTCAAGTTCAAGAAGCTCGCCGGCGGGGGGTATTTCAAGATCATCAACCGCTCGGTGCCCGCGGCGCTGGCCAAGCTGGGCTATTCCGAGGCCCAGATCGGCGAGATCACCGCCCACGCGGTGGGGCATGGTTCCCTGGGCAATGCGCCGGGCATCAACCACACGGCATTGATCGGGCACGGGTTCGGCGAGGCGGAAATCGCCAAGGTCGAGGCGGCGCTGCCTTCGGCCTTCGATATCCGCTTTGTCTTCAACCAGTGGACCCTGGGCGAGAGCTTCTGTCGGGAAGCCCTTGGTATTCCTTCAGAAAAGCTCAACGATCCGAGCTTTGACCTGCTGCGGCACCTGGGCTTCAGCAAGGCCCAGATCGAGGCTGCAAACGATCATGTCTGCGGCACCATGACGCTGGAAGGCGCGCCACATCTCAGCCCGGAACACTACAGCGTGTTCGATTGCGCCAACCCCTGCGGCAAGAAGGGCAAGCGCTATCTGAGCGTGGACAGCCATATCTACATGATGGCCGCGGCGCAGAGCTTCATCTCGGGGGCGATCTCCAAGACCATCAACATGCCCAATTCGGCCGGCATCGCCGATACGCTGGCGGCCTATGAGCTGAGCCATTCGCTGGGCATCAAGGCCAACGCGCTCTATCGCGACGGCTCCAAGCTGAGCCAGCCGCTGGCGTCAGCCCTGGTCGAGGATGACGACGAGGCCGCCGAAACCATGGAAAGCGGCACCCCGCAGGAAAAGGCGCAGGTGCTGGCCGAGAAGTTTGTCGAGAAGCTGGTGATCAAGGAGGTCATCCGCCGCGACCGCGAGAAGCTGCCCCAACGGCGCAAGGGCTATACCCAGAAGGCCATTGTCGGCGGCCACAAGGTCTATCTGCGCACCGGCGAATATGAGGACGGCAAGCTGGGCGAGATCTTCATCGACATGCACAAGGAAGGCGCGGGCTTCCGGGCGATGATGAACAACTTCGCCATCGCCGTGTCGGTGGGCCTGCAATACGGCGTGCCGCTGGAGGAGTTCGTCGATGCCTTCACCTTCACCAAATTCGAACCCGCGGGCATGGTGCAGGGCAATGACTCGATCAAGAACGCCACATCGATCCTCGACTACATCTTCCGCGAACTGGCGGTGAGCTATCTCGACCGCACCGACCTGGCCCATGTGAAGCCCGAAGGCGCCGCCTTCGATGATCTGGGCGGCGGCGAACGGGAAGGGCAGCGCAATGTCGGGGACGTAACCGAGGATGCCGCCAGCCGCGGGCTGGAAGTGCTGCGGCAGATCAGCTCGACCGGCTATCTGCGCAAGCGCCTGCCGCAGGAACTGGTGGTGCTGCAAGGCGGCGAGGCCACGGCCCGCGCGATCGCGCCCGAGACGACCACGCCCGGCGGCACCGCACGGCTGGAAAGCGTGGACGTGGCTGTGCGCGCCGAGAGCGTGAACGTGGAGCCGATGAACGCCCGCTCGCGCGCCCGGATGCAGGGCTACGAGGGCGACCCCTGCGGCGAATGCGGCAACTACACGCTGGTGCGCAACGGCACCTGCATGAAGTGCAACACCTGCGGCGGCACCAGCGGGTGTAGCTGAGAAGGCAAGCGCGCGCCGGCCTCGGGCGCGCCCGCACATCACGAACACCGCCCCCCGGCAAGGGGGCGGCACGCACCGGCGAAGAAGAAACTGTCGGGCAGACAAGACTTGGCCCGGATGCCAGCGTGCATCCGGGCGTTTTCTTTTCCGGGTGTCGTGACGGCGGCGCGATGTGATCGGCTGGCACCGCAAGTGGCAGAATCCGGATGCCTGCGGCGCGGATATTTGTCCACAGTGAATATCCGGGCGCGCGCCCCTCCCTTCACTGTGATGAAAATATCCGCGCCGCAGGCCCCCGCCGGCCAGAGGGCGCCCGGCGAGAAAGGTTCCGAGAGGCGTTCGGCGGAGTCTCGAGGCGCGCGGATGGCGCCGGGCCGGGATTTGTCGCGGCGCCGGGCCAAAAGAGCGATGAATTCCGGCAGGAACTGCTTTAGCCTGTGCCCCGTGCAAGTCATGCGGGATCAGAGGCAGATGGGCGAAGGCCGGGCCAGGCAGGTGCAGCGCAGGCGGGTGTTCTACATCCCCGGTTATGATCCGTTCCCGCCGCGCCGCTACCGCGAGCTTTACCGCAGCGAGGCCGCCCGGCAGGCCGCGATTTCCGGCCATGAGATCCGCATCGCCGCCAAATCCGGCAAGGATGGCCCCTATGGCTGGCATGTCACGGCCCGGATCGAGGGCGGCGAAACCGAGACCGATGTCGCGATCCTGATCTGGGCCGACATCGTGCGCGATTCGATGCGGCGGGGGGTGCTGGCCACCTATCTGCTGCTGGCGCGCACCTTCTGGATCTACCTCTCCACGGGGGTGATGGGGCGGCTGTTTCGGCTGCGGCGCGGGCCGGTCATCACCGCGATGTATCCGGTGGTGATGCTGCTGGGCCAGCTTGGGCTGGCGTTGCTGGCGGCGGCGCTGGTGGGGCGGGGGCTGGCCTGGCTGGCGGCGCCGCAGGGCGCGGGGCTGGCGCCCTGGCTGCCCTGGTGGCCCGCGCGGCTGGCGGGGCTTGCGGTGGTGCCGCCGGTGCTGTGGTGGTTCCGCGCGCTCGACCGCCGGTTCTATGCCCATTATCTGCTGCATGATTTCGCATTCACCGCCCAGCATTACGGGGAATCCCCGCCCGCGCTCGAGGCGCGCATGTCCGAGTTCGCCAGGCAGGTTTCCGTCGCGCTCGACTCGGAGGTAGACGAGGTGCTGGTGGTGGGCCATTCCTCGGGCGCACATCTGGGGGTTTCGGTGCTGGCCGATGTCTTGCGCGCGCGCGGCGGGCGGCCGGGGCGCGCGGCGCTGGGGTTTCTCACCCTGGGCCAGGCTGTGCCGATGCAAAGTTTCCTGCCGCGCGCCACAAGGCTGCGCGAGGACCTGCATTATCTGGCGCAAAGCGAGGCGCTGGCCTGGATCGACGTCTCCGCGCCGGGCGATGGCTGCTGCTATGCACTGTGCGATCCGGTGTCGGTCAGCGGTGTGGCACCTGCGGGCAAGCGCTGGCCGCTGGTGATCTCGGCCGCGTTCAGCCAGACCCTGCGCCCCGAGACCTGGGCGCGGCTCAAGCGGCGCTATTTCCGGCTGCATTTCCAGTATCTCTGCGCTTTCGACAACCCTGGCGATTATGATTATTTCGCAATCACCGCCGGGCCGTGCACCCTGGCCGAGCGCTTTGCCGGGCGCCGCCCCTCGTCCAGCCGCAAGGAGGCGGTGCTCAGCCCCCATACCACGCGCGAGGCCACCGCATGAACGCGCCGACCCCGCCCCGGCCCGTCTCGCGCCCCGAGAAGGTTTCGCTCTGGCGTTACATGCGGATGTTTCGGCGTGATATCCTCTCGGCCCAGCCCGAGAAGCTCTATCGCGCCTGGATGGCAGAGTTCCGCACGCCGTTTTTCCGCTCGTTCCTGTGCAACGACCCCTCGCTGGTGCGGCTGGTGCTGCAGGAGCGGCCTGACGATTTCCCCAAATCCGACCGTATCCGCGAGGGGCTTGCGCCGTTGCTGGGCGAGTCGGTCTTCGTCACCAATGGCGCGCAGTGGAAGCGGCAACGCCGGATCATCGACCCGGCCTTCGAGGGGGGGCGGCTGCACGAGACATTTCCCGCCATGCTGGCGGCGGGGCAATCGGCAGTGGCACGGCTGGAGGCGCGGCTGGCGGCGGGCGATGCCAAGGTCGAGATCGAGGAATCCATGAGCCACGCGGCGGCCGATGTGATCTTTCGCACGCTGTTTTCCATCCCCATCGAGCACGAGGTCGCGTCCGAGGTCTTTGCCCAGTTCCGCGCGCATCAGCGCACCCAACCGATCCTGAACCTCGCGGCGTTCGTGCGTCTGCCGCGCTGGCTGCCGCGGCTGCACCGCCGTGCCACGTTGCGCACCGCGCGCCGCATCCGTGCCCTGATCACCCGCCTGACCCGTGAGCGCGCGCAAGAGATCGCCGCAGGCCGCGCACCCGACGACCTCGCCACCAAGATCATGACCACGCGCGACCCTGAAACCGGGCAGCTTTTCGAAACCGGCGAGATGGTCGATCAGGTGGCGATCTTCTTTCTGGCCGGGCATGAAACCAGCGCCTCGGCGCTGTCCTGGGCGCTTTATCTGCTGGCCACCGACCCGCAGGCGCAGGCGCGCGCCGCCGCCGAGGCCCGCGCCGTGGCGGGCGACGGTGCCCCCGGATTTGCCGATGTGGCGCGGCTGAAATTCATCCGCAACGTGTTTCGCGAGGCGCTGCGCCTCTATCCGCCGGTGCCCATGATGGTGCGCGAGGCGGCGCGCGCCGAGTGTTTCCGAGAGCGCGCGGTGCCGGAGGGCGCGCAGGTGGTGCTCAGCCCCTGGCATCTGCATCGGCACAATCGCATCTGGACCGCGCCCGACGCGTTCGATCCCGACAGATGGGACAGCGAGGAAACCCGCCGCTGCGCGCGCCAGGCGTATATCCCGTTTTCTGCCGGGCCGAGGGTGTGCACCGGGGCGGGGTTTGCGATGATTGAGGGGGTCTTGTTGCTGGCCCTGCTGCTGCGGGCCTTTCGTTTTGTCCCTGCCCCCGAGCGGGTGCCGGTGCCTGAGGCGCATCTGACCGTGCGTGCGCGCGATGGCATCTGGCTGCGGCTTGAACGGCGCGGCTGAAGGCGCGCGCGGAAGGGGGCAGGAGGCCTTGGGTTGGCGCCGCGCGTCAGTTCGCGGCCGGCCGCATCCACAGCCAGATCAGCGCCGCCCCCGCCAGCACCAGAAACGGCAGCATCGCCAGATTGACCAGTTGCCAGCCTTGCTCAACCGTTCCGCCCGAGCAGTTCAGCAGCCCGCCCGAGCTGAACGAGGCAAGCGTGACACCGCCAAACACGATCAGGTCGTTCATGCCCTGCACGCGTCCGCGCTCCTGCGGGCTGTGCGCGGTGGACAGCATCGCCGTGGCGCCGATGAAGCCGAAATTCCAGCCGATCCCCAGCAGGATCAGCGCGAGGAAGAAATGCTCCAGCTCGACGCCCATCAGCGCCACACCGCCGGCCGCGGCGAGGATCAGCAGCCCCAGCGCCACGATCCGCTCGACCCCGAAGCGCACGATCAGATGCCCGGTGAAGAACGAGGGCGCATACATCGCCAGCACATGGGCCGAGACAATATCGGCCGCGTGCCCGGTGGTGAATCCGCAGCCCACCACCGCGATCGGCGTTGAGGTCATCACCAGATTCATCAACGCATAGGTGACGGCGGCGCAGATCACCGCCACGGCAATGCGCGGTGTGCGCAGCAACTCGCCCCGGCTGCGCACGTTCGGCGCCTCGGGGGCAGGGGGCGGTGGCTTGGGAATGTCGAGAAACGCAAACAGGAATACTCCGCCCAGATTCAGCGCGATCACCGCCAGATAGGTGCCCAGGAAGGGCACCACCATCGCCTCGGCGGTCAGCTTGACCAGTTGCGGGCCCACCACCGCAGAAAGCAACCCGCCCGCCATGACATAGGAAATCGCCTTCGGCCGGAACGTTTCCGAGGCCGTGTCGGCGGCGGCAAAACGGTAAAACCCCTGCGCTGACATGTAGATGCCGGTCAGGAACGAGCCCACGAGAAACAGCTCGAACGAGCCCGCGTAAAGCCCCCAGGCCGCGATCACCGCGCCCGCCGTGCCGCCGGCCGTGCCCACGACAAAGCCCGCGCGGCGACCATAGCGCTGCATGAAACTGGCCAGCGGCGTGGCTGTGCACATCGAGCCCAGAACGATCAGCGAAATCGGAAGCGTCGCCCAGCAGGCGTTGCTGGCAAGCATCCCGCCGGCCAGGCCGCCGAGGGTGAAGATCATCGGCATCTGCGCGCCAAGGATCGCCTGCGCGGCGACCAGCACGATGACATTGCGCTTTGCACGGGCGTCCGAGACTGGCGCGGCAACAGGGCTTTGGGTGCTCATGGGCCCAACAGGTAACGCTGGCAGCCGGCAAGGGAAAGAGGCAAAAAGCAGCATGCGCGGCGCCGGCGCTCTGGCCGCGCCGGGCCGGTTGCGGTTAGGTTGCGGCGGGCATGGCAACACGGGGGAAGAGAACGGGATGTCTGACGATCACATAGGACGCATCATCCGCAACGAGGCCTGCCTGGCCGAGGGCGCGGCCTGGCTGGCCCGCGCCGAGCCGCGTTTCGATCATGCGCTGCGTCAGACCGGCCCGCTTCCCTTGCGCCGGCGCGAGGACGGCTTTGCCGCACTTTTTGGCGCGATCGTCAGCCAGCAGGTCAGCGTCGCCGCCGCGCGCGCCATCTGGGGCCGGCTCGAGGCCGCGGGGCTGTGCGCGCCGCATGCGCTGGCGCAGGCCGATGACGAGGCGCTGCGCACCGCCGGTCTGTCGCGCCAGAAGATCCGCTACGCCCGCGCGCTGGCCGAGGCCGGCATCGACTACCCCGCCCTGCGCGAAGCGCCCACCGAAGCGGTTGTCGAAAAACTGGTCGCTGTGCCCGGCATTGGCCGCTGGACAGCCGAGATCTACGCCATGTTCAGCCTCGGGCGCGCCGATGTCTTCGCGCCGGGCGACCTGGCATTGCAGGAATCGGCGCGGATGCTTTTCGATCTGCCCGAACGCCCGCGCGAGGCCCCGCTGCGGCGCATGGCGGAAAGCTGGTCGCCCTGGCGGGCGGTTGCGGCGCAGCTGCTCTGGGCCTATTACCGCGTCGAGAAAGACCGGGAAGGGATCACATGACACGCACTCTGGCCGCCGGGCGCCGGGCGCCCGCCTCGGGCACAACCCGCAACATCGTGATCTTCCTGCATGGCTATGGCGCCGATGGCGCCGATCTGCTGGGGCTGGCCGATCCGCTGGCGCAGCACCTGCCCGACACGCTGTTTCTCGCGCCCGACGCACCCGAGCGCTGCACCGGCAACCCGTTCGGCTATCAGTGGTTTCCCATCCCCTGGATCGACGGCTCCTCCGAGGCGCAGGCGGCCGAGGGGCTGGAACGCGCCGCCGCCGATCTCGATGCCTATATCGACACGGTGCTCGAGGCCGAGCGCGTCGCGCCGGCGCAGCTGGCGCTGGTGGGGTTTTCGCAAGGCACGATGATGGCGCTGCATGTCACGCCCCGCCGCGCCGCGCCGCTGGCCGGCGTTGTGGGGTTTTCGGGCCGGCTTCTTGCGCCCGAGCGGCTCGCAGCCGAGGCGCGCGTCAAACCGCCGGTGCTGCTTTTGCATGGCGATGCCGACGAGGTGGTGCCGCCCGCCTCATTGCCCGAAGCCGCCGATGCGCTGACCCGCGCGGGATTCGAAACCTACGCCCATGTCATGAAGGGCACCGGCCACGGCATCGCGCCTGACGGGCTTTCGGTCGCGCTGCGCTTCCTGCTCGACAAGCTGCCCGCCTCCGCCGGCTGAACCACCGGACGCCTTGCCGCCATGGCGCGGCGCTCCCTGATCTTCTTGGCAAAAATATCCGCGCCGCAGGCCCCCGCAGGCCAGGGGGCGCGCGGCCCGTCTGGATGCGCCGCCGTCGGGCGAACCGCCCTTGCTTACTGCCCCTCTGCCTCGCGACGCTGCAACCGGCCGCTGCGCCCGCCCCGGCGCTTTTGCTGGAGCGGTGCGCGCGCGGGCAGGGCGGCGATGATCTCGCGCCGCGCTTGTGCGCTCATCCCCGACCAGGCGGCGATTTCATCCATACTGCGCAGGCAGCCCGTGCAGAGCCGGCTTTCCGGGTGGATGACACAGATTTTCACGCAAGGGCTGTCCACCTCGTCGCGTTTCCAGGTCTCGTCACTCATCGGCTCGGCCTGCCGGAATATGGCGTAACGGGTCTTCAGTCATTGCCCTGCTCCGCCGCCAGGTGGCGCATCCGGTCCAACGCGCCTTGAAGTATGTAGCTTGCCGCCACATGGTCGATCACCTCGGAGCGCCGCCTGCGCGAGGTGTCCGCCTCGAGCAGCGCGCGTTCCGCGGCAACGGTGGAAAGCCGCTCATCCCAGAAGCTGATGGGAATGTCGGTGCTTGCGGCCAGATTGCGCGCGAACGCGCGGGTCGACTGGCAGCGCGGCCCCTCGGAGCCATCCATGTTGCGCGGCAGCCCCAGCACCAGCCCGGCAATCCGGCGCGCCGAGACGATCTCGAGCAGGCGCACCGCGTCGAGCGTGAACTTCTCGCGCCGGATGGTCTCGAGCGGGCTGGCAACGCTGCGCATCACGTCCGACACGGCCACACCGATGGTCTTTTCGCCCAGGTCCAGCCCGGCGATGGCCGCGCGCGGGGGCAGGGCGGCGTGGAATTCCTCGATGGTGTTGCAAACGCTCATTGTGCCACCCCGGCCACCCCGGCCTGCACCGCGCCCTGGCGCACCACGTCCAGCGCCTCGGGCGCGGCGCCGAACACCACCTGTGCCTCGGTCCAGATGTCCTGCGCCTGCTGACGCTCGCCCAGCACCCCGAGCGCCGCGATCAGTCGCGCCCAGTCTTCCGGCGCGCCGCCCTCGCTGGCCAGCCGCGAGGAAAGGCCCTGCACCATGGCGCGGATCATCTGCTCGCGTTCCTCCGGGGGCAGTTCGGCGGCGGCGGCGATATCGGCCTCGCTGGGGCCGGCGGCCATCGGGGCCACCCCGGCCGGCGGCGGGGTGTAGCGCACGCCCGCACGCATCGCCAGATGCTCGATCGCACCGCGGATCGGCGGCACCCAGGGGGCATCAGGCGGGCTTTCCTCGAGCAGTTGCCGCCACAGCCGGAAGGTGATGTCGGGCCGGCCCGTCTGTGCCATCATCAGCCCGGTGAAATAGCGCGCCGTGGGGTGGTCGGGCTGCACTTCGAGCGCGCGCATCAGGGCCCGCTCCGCCTCGGGCGAGACATAGCCGCCGGCGGCCTGGATCATCATCTCGGCCAAGGTCACCAGGTCGCTGGCGCCGGCCTCGTCGCCCAGAATCTCGACCACCCGCGCCTGCGCGGTATAGGCCGCGACATGGTTGCCCAGCCGCATCTCGCTGGCGGCCAGCAGCCGGTGGCCTTCGACATCGTCGGGGCGATGGCGCAGAAGCTCGCGCAATTGCGCCACCAGCGCCTCGCTTTCCGGATCAGCCGCGCCGGGTGCGTCAGGGTCGGCCATCGGCGGCAGGTCAAGCCCATTGGCCTCGGCAAGCCCGCCGGCGGCGGCCGTTTCGGCCTCGCGCATCGCGGCGAATTCGGCCTCTGCCTCGGCCTGGCCGGGGCGGGTCTGGTGAATCTCGCGCGCCTCGGCAATGCGGCTGGCAAGCGGCATGTCAGGATAACCCGGCGCGCCAAGAACCGAATAAACGTAGAAACTGCTCCCGATCAGCGCCACCGCCGCCACGGCGGCCGCCCAGATCGCAGCGGCAGGCGTGGCCTGCGCACGGGCGCGGCGGTTCGGGGTGCGATCGGCCTCCAGGATGCGGCGCGAGATCTCGATGCGCAGCCGCTCGGCCTCGTCAGAGCTGACCAGCCCGCGCCGGGCGTCACGCTCGACCTCGCGCAGCTGGTCGCGATAGACGGTGATATCCTCGTCGCGGTCGGTATCGCCGGCCATATCCTGCGTGGAATCAGCCATGCCGCCGCGCCAGAGCGCGAGCAGGATCAGCACCCCCACCATGACCGAAACGGCCGCTGCGGTGATCCAGAACGTCATGAAACCTCCGTCATGCCTGTCTTTCCCTCTACAGTCTTGCCGGGGCAGGCGAAAGGGCGATCGCCGCGGCAGGGGGTCACATCCCCGCCAGCGCGCGGGGAGGCGACGCCTGCTCTGGAAACAGGCCTGCCGCGTTGATATCCGGGCTGTGCGGCCCGGGCCGGATGCCGGGGCAAGCCTGGCAGGGCACGCCTGGATGCGCATGGCACAAGGCCACAGCCGTTTCGGCAGGCAGAGACCGTGGGGGCGGGCGGCCATGTCGCATTCCACCGTCATTGTGCCGCTTGGGGAGAGGGAGAGAATCGTGCCACAGTCCACATCTGACCCGACGGCGCCCATGGCGCCCGCATTGCCCGAGGCCAAGTGAATGAAGCGTTATTCCGTTTTCGCAATCGTCCGTGAAGCCCTGCGCCAGCATCGCGGCTGGGAACCCGCCTGGGCCAGCCCCGAGCCGCGCGACCGTTATGACGTGGTGATCGTGGGCGCGGGCGGGCACGGGCTGGCCACGGCCTATTACCTGGGTAAGAATTTCGGCATCACCAATGTCGCGGTGCTCGACAAGGGCTGGCTCGGCGGCGGCAATACCGGGCGCAACACCACGATCATCCGCTCGAACTATCTGCAGGACCCTTCCGCCGCGATCTACGAGAAATCCCGCGCGCTCTACGAGACGCTCAGCCAGGAGCTGAACATGAACATCATGTTCTCGCCCCGCGGCGTGATGATGCTGGCCCAGACCGAGCACGAAAAGCGCGGCTACCTGCGCACCGAGCGCGCCAATGCCCTGCAAGGGGTCGAGACCCGCTTCATCCCCCCCGAGGAGGTGAAAAAGCTGGTGCCGATCATCAATATCGACGGCCCGCGCTACCCGGTGCTGGGGGCGCTGTGGCAGGCGCGCGCGGGCACCGCGCGGCACGATGCGGTGGCCTGGGGCTATGCGCGGGCTTGCTCGGCGATGGGGATGCACGTCATCCAGAACTGCGCCGTCACCGGGGTCGAGGCTGTGGGCGGCAAGGTAACCGGCGTGCAGACCACGCGCGGTGCGATCGGCTGCAACAGGCTGGGGCTGGTGGTAGCGGGGCATTCGGGGCATCTGGCCAACATGGCGGGGTTCCGCCTGCCGATCGAGAGCGTGGCGCTGCAGGCGCTGGTCAGCGAACCCATCAAGCCCTGCATGGACGTGGTGGTGATGGCCAATACCGTACATGGCTACATGAGCCAGTCGGACAAGGGCGAGATGGTGATCGGCGGCGGCGCGGACGGCTACAACAACTACACCCAGCGCGGCAGCTGGCACCATATCGAGGAAACCGTGCGCGCGCTCTGCGAGACGTTTCCGGTGATCTCGCGGCTCAAGATGCTGCGCCACTGGGGCGGCATCGTGGACATGACCGGGGATCGCTCGCCCATCATCTCGCGCACGCCGCTTGAGGGCTGTTTCATCAACGCGGGCTGGGGCACCGGCGGGTTCAAGTCGATTCCCGGCTCGGGCTGGGCGATGGCGGAACTGATGGCCAGGGGCGAGTCGTCGCTGGCCGCGGGCTTCGGGCTGGAACGCTTCCGCGAAGGCCGCTTTGTCGATGAAAGCGTGGCGGCGGGGGTGGCGCACTGATGCATGACAGCGCCACGCACACCGAATCGTACGACAAGTGCCGCGTATGCGTATCTGAACGCAACGCGGAGAAAGACAAATGTCGGAACAAAACGCCTCAGGGCGCGGAATGCTCGCCTTCGTTCTCGGAGGGGTCGTCATCGCGATCGCCGGGCTGGTCTGGTATCTGGTGGCCACCGATGGCGCCAGATTCTGGCGCAGCGCGCCGACCGGACCTTCGGTCACCATCGAATTGCCTGCGGCACCAGCACCGGAACCAACCCCGGTACCTGCCGAACCCGCCGCACCCGCTGCCCCGGCCGACTGAAGGCGCACCCCGCGCGCGATCGAAAACCCGGATCGGCCATCGCGCCGCGCCGGGCTTTCGCATGCCGGGCCCCCCGGCCACCGCGGCAGACGACACTCCCGCGCGCGGCCTCCATATCCGGCGCGACCGTGCCGCCTCGCCCCGCATCGCTTTTTCTTCTTGGTCCAAATATCCTCGGGGGGTGCGGGGGGCGGAAAGCCCCCCGCGGCGCGCCCCTGGGCGGTTGATCGCAGGGCTTGGCAAGCCCGGAATCGCTAAAGCAGCACGGGCAGCGGCCGCCCGAGGTGGGCGCGAAAGCGCCCGCCTGGGGGGCGGGCGGGCGCTGCCCGTGCTGCGCACGGGCGGGTTCCAGATAGAACGCTTCCGCGAGGGCTGGTTCGGCGATGAGAGCGTGACGGCGAGGTTGGTGCAGTGAGGCAGTCAAATCCCTTAGATGGCATAAAGAGATCACTCGACGCATTTGTCGGGTTTTGCTTCTTTGCGTTCTTCGTGTCAGTCGTGCTGGTCTGGGTTTGGGGCTCGCCTTCCTGGATGTTGAGGCTGGGTACATTGTGGATAGCGATTGTTGTTTTCTCGTTTGGGTTCATAAGGATCGTGGTCAATCAGATATACCTTGCTTCGCAAGGCAAGGGCGCTGCTGTGCCAATGTTTGAGAAGAAGTTGGGTCCGCTTCTCTATTCTGAAGACAAGGGTTGGTTAAATTTCATGAACAAGGAAGGCATGCCTTACGAGGCTCCATTACGCTCTCGCGAGGAGTTGAGCCAACTATTCCAGGATCTTGAGCTTCATGTATCGCATCGGGTGGTGCCAGCCGATCTCCTTTTGATTGCATTTGCAACACTGCTTACTGGTTTCGGTGATCTAATGTTTTGCGTCTTCAGAGCCGTAGGTGTTCCCGCATGCTCCTCCTGACCTGTCCCCATTGCCACGTCACCGCCGAAGAAACCGAGTTCGCCCCCGGCGGGCAGGCGCATCTCAAGCGTCCGCAGCCGGAGGCCGGCGATGATGCGTTTGAGTCCTACATGTTCACCCGCCCCAACCCGATGGGCGTGCATCTTGAGCGCTGGCGCCACGCCTATGGCTGCGGCAAGTGGCTGATCGCCGCGCGCTGCACCGTTACGCTCGAGGTATTCGGCACCTACCCGGCGCAAACTGCGGCGCCTCCGGCGGAAATCGTCAAGAAGATCAAGAAGAAACGCCCCGAATGGGAGGCCCCCGCATGAGCCACCGTCTGCCCGGTGGCGGCCGCCTGATCGATCGGGGCCGCAGCTGCAACTTCACCTTCGACGGGCACGTGCTGCAAGGTTACGTGGGTGACACTCTGGCCTCGGCGCTCTTGGGTGCGGGGCGCGTGATGGTGGGACGCTCGTTCAAGTATCACCGCCCGCGCGGCATCATCGCCTCGGGTGCCGAGGAGCCCAACGCGCTGGTCAATCTGGGCGAAGGCCCCCGCCACGAGCCCGACCAGCGCGCCACCACGACCGAGCTGTTCGAGGGGCTTGCTGCGCGCAGCCAGAATGTCTGGCCCAGCCTTTCCTTTGACATCGGCGCGGTGAACGGGCTGTTCGCGCGATTCCTGACGGCGGGTTTCTACTACAAGATGTTCATCCACCCGCGCGCCTTCTGGAAACATCTCTACGAGCCCGTCATCCGCCAGAGCGCCGGGCTGGGCCGCGCCCCCCGAGAGGCCGACCCGGACCGCTACGAGCTGCTCTACGCCTTCGCCGATGTCGCGGTGATCGGCGGCGGCATTGCCGGGCTTCAGGCCGCGCGGCAGGCGGCCGAGGCGGGGCTGCGGGTGCTGCTGTTCGAACAGACGCCGCATTGGGGCGGCCGCGCGCCCGTGGATGGCGCGCAGATCGACGGCCAGCCCGCCGGTGAGTGGGTCAACTCCACCGTCGAATGGCTTGAAAAACAGGAAAATGTCACGATGCGCACGCGCTGCATGGGGGCCGGGGTTTATGACCACGGCTACCTGCTGGCGCAGGAGCGGCTGTCCGATCACCAGCCCGGCGCTGAAGGCCCGCGCCACCGGCTGTGGCGGATCCGCGCGCGGCGAATCCTCACCGCCACCGGCGCGATCGAGCGGCCGCTCTCGTTTGCCGGCAATGACGTGCCGGGGGTGATGCTGGCCTCGGCGATGCGCGATTATCTGGTCAATTGGGCAGTGGCGCCGGGACGGCGCGTGGTGATCGTCACCAACAACGACGACGCCTATCGCACCGCAATCGCCCTGCATGAGGCCGGGATCGAGGTGCCCGCCATCGTCGACGCGCGCGCCGAGGTGCGCGGCGCTCTGCCCGATCGCGCCCGCGCGCTGGGGCTGACGATCCGCGAGGGCATGGCCATCGACAAGGTGCAGGGCCGGGCGCAGGTGCGCGGCGTCACGCTGTGCCGCCATGCCGGGGCGGGCGGAGCCGTGGCGGCGCGGATCGAATGCGATGCAGTGGCGATGTCGGGCGGCTGGTCGCCGGTGGTGCATCTGTGGTCGCATTGCGGCGGCAAGCTGACATGGGACGCCGCGCAGGCGCATTTCCGGCCCGACCCGGCGCGCGGCCCCACCGACCATGACGGCGCCGTGTTCGTGCAGGCGGCAGGCGCGGCAAACGGGGCGCTGGCCGCAGATGCGGTGCTGCGCGATGCTGACACCGCCGCGCGGCGCGTGCTGGCCGATCTGGACGCGGATGCCGGCCAACTGCCCGCCGCGCCCCAGGCCGACAGCGCGCCCGAGGCGCCGCTGCTGCCCGTCTGGATGATGCCCGAGGAGGCCGGCTACGCACATCGCAGCAAGATGTGGCTCGATTTCCAAAACGATGTGAAGGTGTCGGATGTGCAACTGGCTGCGCGCGAGGGCTATCGCAGCGTCGAACACACCAAGCGCTACACCACGCTTGGCATGGCGACCGACCAGGGCAAGTTGAGCAATATCAACGGACTCGGCGTGCTTTCTCAGGAATTGGGCGAGAATATTCCTGACGTGGGCACCACCACCTTCCGCCCCCCCTATACGCCGCTCACCTTCGGCGCCATCACGGGCGAGGCCAAGGGCGCGCTGTTCCAGCCGCTGCGCCGCACCCCGATCGATGCCTGGCACGAGGCGCGCGGCGCCTCCTGGGAGCCGGTCGGGCAATGGCGGCGGCCTTATGCCTATCCGCGCGCCGGAGAAAGCCGCGCCTCTGCCGTGACCCGCGAGGTGAACAACACCCGACAACACCTTGGTTTGCTTGATGCATCCACCCTTGGAAAGCTGCTGGTCTCGGGGCCAGATGCGCCGCGTTTTCTCGACATGCTCTATACCGGCATGATGAGCAGCCTCAAGCCGGGGCGCTGCCGCTACGGGCTGATGTGCAATGAAAACGGCTTTCTGATGGATGACGGGGTGGTGGCGCGTCTGGATGCGCAAAGCTTCCTGTGCCACACCACCAGCGGCGGAGCCGAGCACATCCACGGCTGGATGGAAGACTGGCTGCAATGCGAATGGTGGGACTGGAAGGTGCATGTCATCAACCAGACCGAACAGTTCGCGCAGATCGCCGTGGTCGGGCCGAACGCGCGCAAGGTTCTGGAAAAGCTGGGCGGCATGGACCTTTCGGCCGAGGCGCTGCCGTTCATGGGCTGGGCCGAGGGCCGGCTTGGCGGGGTCGACGTGCGGGTTTACCGCATCTCGTTCTCGGGCGAGCTGTCTTACGAGATCGCGGTGCCGGCGGGGCAGGGGCTGGCGCTGTGGGAGGCGATCTTCGAGGCCGGGCAAGCGTTTGACGTTCTGCCTTACGGCACCGAGGCGCTGCATGTGATGCGGGCCGAAAAAGGGTTCATCATGATCGGCGACGAGACCGACGGGACCGTCATTCCGCAGGATCTGGGGCTGGATTGGGCAATCTCGAAGAAGAAGGCCGATTTCCTGGGCAAGCGCGGCATGATGCGCAGCCATCTGCAATCCCCCGAACGCTGGAAGCTGGTCGGGCTTGAAACGCTGGATGGCTCGGTGCTGCCCCATGCGGCGCTGGCGGTGAGACCGGGACAGAACACCAATGGCCAGCGCCTGACGGAGGGGCGCGTGACCTCAAGCTACCACTCGCCCACGCTGGGGCGGGGCATCGCGCTGGGGCTGGTGCATCGTGGCCCCGAGCGCATCGGCGAGGTGCTGAATTTCGCCGGCGACAAGGGGCAGGAGGAGATCAGGGCGCGCATCGTCTCGCCCGTGTTCTTCGACCCGGAAGGGGAGCGGCAGAATGTCTGACACGGCGACCGATCTTTCAACGCATCGCAGCCTGCTGCGGATCGAGCGCGTGGCAAGTCAGGGCATGATCGCCCTGCGCGGCGGCCTCGGGTCAGCGGCGCTCGGGAAGGGGCTGAGAAAGGCCACGGGCCTTGCCGTGCCGGGTCTGCGCGAGATTGCCCATGATGAAACCGGCGCCTTCGGCGTGGCCTGGATGTCGCCGGACGAGCTGATGATCCTCACCCCGCCCGGGGTGGTGCACGAGACCATCGCGCAACTGCACGAGGGGCTGGCCGGGAATCACGCCACGCTGGCCGACATGTCGGATGCGCGCGCGGTCTTCGCACTGGAGGGCGCGCCGGTGCGCGATGTGCTGGCCAAACTCTGCCCGGTCGATTTCGCGCCGGAGGCCTTTCCGGCCGGGGCCTTCCGCCGCACGCGCGCGGCGCAGGTGGCGGTGGCCGTCTGGTTCACCGCGCCGGAGGCCGCGCGGCTGATCTGTTTCCGCTCGGTCGCCGGATATGTGGAAGAACTGCTGTGCACCGCCTCCGCGCCCGGGGGCGAGGTGGGGCTCTATCATCGCTGAAGATGTGCTGGCCAACACACTGACTCCGGGGCATTATGGGGGCATTGGCGCGACAAGGCCCTGATGCTTTTCAGGCCTCACCCTTGACGCTGGGCCGGATAAGTCTCTTATTCGGCACAGCAGAGTCACCATTCAGGAAAGGACGACACATGGCTTTCGAGCTTCCCGATCTCCCCTATGCCCATGATGCCCTGGCAGACCTGGGCATGAGCCGCGAGACGCTGGAGTATCACCACGATATTCACCACAAGGCCTATGTCGACAACGGCAACAAGCTGATTGCCGGCACCGAGTGGGAAGGCAAATCGCTGGAAGATATCATCACCGGCACCTACAAGTCCGGCGCAGTGGCGCAGTCGGGCATCTTCAACAACGCCTCGCAGCACTGGAACCACGTCCAGTTCTGGGAAATGATGGCGCCAGGCAACAAGAAGATGCCGGGCGCGCTGGAAAGCGCGATCAAGGAAAGCTTCGGCTCGGTCGACAAGTTCAAGGAAGAGTTCGCCGCCGCGGGTGCGGGGCAGTTCGGCTCGGGCTGGTGCTGGCTGGTCAAGGACAAGGACGGCAGCCTGAAAGTCACCAAGACGGAAAACGGCGTGAACCCGCTTTGCTTCGGTCAGACCGCGCTTCTGGGCTGCGATGTGTGGGAGCACAGCTATTACATCGACTTCCGCAACAAGCGCCCGGCCTATCTGTCGAACTTCCTCGAAAAGCTGGTGAACTGGGAGAATGTCGCGGCGCGCCTGGGCGGCTGACGGCCCTCCGCGCGATACCAATGGGAAAGGCCTTGCCACAGGTTGGCGGGGCCTTTTTTTCCGCCGCGGCCCTCGCGCATGACCTGACGGCACCGGCGCGGAATTTTCGCTGCCCGCCACTGGCGGTGTGGACGCGCGATGCCCACATGTTTCTGACCGCGCGCCAGAATGCCCGCGGCGCGGCGGAAGACGAAATTTCACAGGAGGAAGGTTTCATGGCATTGCTGTCCAAGGGGATGTGGGTTGTTGTCGCCGATGGCGAGAAGGCGATGATCCTCGAAAATGCCGGTTCGACCGCGGCGCCGCGACTGGTGGTGCTGGACAAGTTCGAACAGGAGCTTGAAGCCAATCGCGACATGGGCACCGACCGCCCCGGTCGCATGCCCGACCCCGGCCAGAGCCAGCTTTCGGCGATGGAGCCGACCGATTACCAGCGCCTCGCCAAGGAGCGTTTCATCGGGCAGCTTGCCGATCGGGTGAACGCGCTGGCCGCGCGCGAAAAGGGCCGGCGCATCGTGCTGGCCGCGCCGCCGCAAAGCCTGGCGGTGCTGCGCGACGGGCTGTCGAAACCTGCGCTGGAGGCGGTGATCGCCGAGCTTCCCAAGACCCTTACCCAGCATCCGCTGGACAAGATCGGCAAGCTTGTGGCGCAGGACATCGACAAGATCTGAACGCCTGTGCCGGTATCGGCCGGAGAATGGATATTTTTGCCAAGAAGAAGGGGCAGGGCGCGCGCGCCGGGGGCTGTGACGGCCCTCAGCCCAGGGCGCGGCGCAAGCCTTCGGTCAGTGCGGGCACGCTGTCGGCCACCTGGACGAAGTCGCGCAGCCCGGGCGCGGCGAAGCCTTCGGCGATCACATGCTCGATCAGCGCGAGGAGCGGGGTCCAGTAGCCATCGGTGTTGAGCAGGAAAAGCGGCCTCGCGTGCAGGCCGAGTTGCCGCCATGTCAGCACCTCGAAGAATTCGTCAAGCGAGCCCGCGCCACCGGGCAGAACCACGATGGCGTCGGAATTGACGAACATGACCTTCTTGCGCTCGTGCATGGTTTCGGTGACGACGAGGCGCGTCAGGTCCTGCCGCCCCTGTTCGAGATCGAGCAGATGGCGGGGAATTACCCCGAAAGTGTCGGCGCCCGCCGCCTGTGCGGCGCGGGCGGTTTCGCCCATCAGCCCGATATCGCCCGCGCCGTAGACGAGCCGCCAGCCCTCAACGGCAAGTGCTGCGCCGAAGTCGCGGGCGGCGGCCCTATGGGCGGGATTGGTGCCGTTGCTTGCGCCGCAGAAGACACAGACCGATCGAAAGCTTTGTTGCATGAAGGCACGCCCTTGTGCAGGAGAGTGTTTTGGTCCCTGTTAACGGGGCTGCTAATGTGGCTCAAGTTGGTATGAGGATTTGCGTGCCGAGGATGCTTGATGGCGCTCTGGAATAATCTGGGGGCGGGGGCCAGGGGGCTGACCGCCGGTATCGGGATCGCGGTGCTGGCCGTGGTCGGCTATGTGATCTTTGAGCGCCTCGCCGCGCCTGAGGCGCCGGGCGTGCCCGACCCTGACCTGATCGTGCTGGCGCCCGATTCGGAGAGCGATGGCGCGCCCGCGCCGCAGGCCGCCCCTCGTGAGGCGGAAACCGCCGAAGTGCCGACTGGGCAAGCCGTGGCGCCGCAGCCGCCGCGTTTCGACCTGGTGCGGGTGGAGCCCGAAGGCGGCGCCGTGGTGGCCGGGCAGGGCGCCCCGCAAAGCGAAATCCGCGTGATGGTCGATGGTGGCGAGGCGGCGCGCGCCGCGGCAGATAATGGCGGCAGTTTCGTGGCGATGTTCGACCTGCCGCCCAGCGCCCAGCCCCGGATGGTAACGCTGGAGATGTATCTGGCCGATGGGTCGGTGCTGGAATCGGGCGAGAGCGTCCTTCTGGGACCGACGCCGGGATACGGGCTGGCCACGGCCGAGGCCGAGCCTTCCGAGGCGCCACCGATTGCGGCCGCCAGCGACCTGCCTGCGGAGCGCGACGAGGCCGTCGCCGCGCTGGCCGAGCCACCACAGGGGCCGCCGCTGACCGTGGGGCGGCTGCCGGTCGCGCCGCGCCCGGATGACCTTTCGCCCGGCACCGGGGAAGGGCGCGCGGCCGACGAGGCTGCCGGCACGCCGCCGCCGGCAACGGGTATTCCTGCCGACACGGCACGCGATGCGGACCCGTCAGGCGAGACCGCAGCGCCCCTGCCGCGCCTGGACCACCAGCCTGCCACCACCCCGCGCGACATGGCGGGGGCCGTGGAAGAGGCGCCGCCGGGGCCAACTGCCGGGCAAGGCACTGCTGGCGGGCTGGCCGATGCCCCTGCCGCCACCGATGCGCCCGTGGCCCCCGGGACGCAGAGCCGCGGCGAAAGCCCCGCGGTCCTGCTGGCCGATCAGGGCGGGGTGCGGGTAATCCAGGCCCCCGGCGGCGGCACAGCACCGCCCGAAGTGCTGGCCAATGTGGTGATCGACACGATTTCCTATTCGCCGGAAGGGGATGTGCAGCTGAGCGGGCGCGCCCGTGGCGACGGCGCTGTCCGGCTTTATCTGGATAACGAGGTACTCGACACGGTGGAGATTGCCGAGGATGGCGGCTGGCGCAGCGCGTTGCCGCAGATCGACACGGGCGTCTATACGCTGCGCGCCGACGAACTGGCCGCGACGGGCGAGGTGGTGTCGCGATTCGAGACCCCCTTCCAGCGCGAAGACCCGGCGCTGCTGGCCGGGCTGGCCGCTGCCGAGAGCGGCGACGACGCCCCGCGCGCCGAGATCGTGACCGTGCAGCCGGGCTTCACGCTTTGGGGGATTTCGCGGCGCACCTATGGGCGCGGCATTTTGTATGTGCAGGTGTTCGAGGCCAATCGCGACCTGATCCGCGACCCCCACCTGATCTATCCCGGCCAGGTCTTCAACCTGCCCGACATTCCCGAAGAAGACATTCGCGCCCTGCCCTGAGAAAAAAGTGCAGGGCGGTCGACACTGCCCGCAAGAAGGGCGCAGGCGGCCCCGGCGGGGCGCGTCATCTTCTCGCGCCCGCAGGGGGCTGACAGCTGCTCTGGTCAATTGGCGCGGGCAGGCTTAAGTCTCGGGCGCGCGCAAGAGGCGCGTGCAGAAGGACCGAAGCCACGATGCCAGCCCCGCCAGACAGCCCCGCCGCCGCGAAACCCCCGTTCGACCCGGAGAACGCCGCGGGACAGCCGCAAGCGGAAGGCCTGAGCGCGGCGGAGGCGGAGGCGGAAGCGCGCATCGACGCGGCGGAACGGCGCAGCGGCCTGCGCACGATTCGCAAGGTGACACCCTATCTCTGGCCCCCAGGCGAGACATGGGTGAAACGCCGCGTGGTCGCCGCACTGTTCGCGCTGGTCCTGGCCAAGCTGATCGCGGTGGCCACGCCGCTTTTCTACAAGGCGGCGGTGGATGCGCTGGCGGGCGAGGGGGTGGAGGCCGCCTGGCATCTGGGCATGGGCGCAATCGGCCTGACCGTGGCCTACGGCATGGCGCGGCTGATGAATGTGGGCTTCCAGCAGTTGCGCGATGTGGTCTTTGCCCGTGTCGGGCAGCGCGCGCTGCGCCGGCTGGCCTTGCAGACCTTCGAGCACATGCACCGGCTCAGCCTGCGCTATCACATCACCCGAAAGACCGGGGGCCTGAGCCGGATCATCGAGCGCGGGGTAAAGGGCGTCGATTTCCTGCTGCGGTTCCTGCTGTTTTCCATCGGGCCGCTGATGCTGGAGCTTCTGCTGGTGGCGGCGGTGCTGTTTTTGCTGTTCGATGTCTGGTACCTGGTCGCCATCGTCGTGACGATCACGCTTTATGTCTGGTTCACCTTCCGGGTGACCGAATGGCGGGTGCGGATCCGCCGCGAGATGAACACCCAGGACACTGATGCCAACCAGAAGGCGATCGACAGCCTGCTGAACTTTGAAACCGTCAAGTATTTCAACAACGAGGACATGGAGGCGCAGCGCTACGACACGGCCATGGCGCGCTATGAAACTGCGGCGATCAAGACCAACTACACGCTTGGGTTTCTGAATTTCGGGCAGTCGCTGATCATCACCACGGGGCTTGTGGTGGTGATGGTGCTGGCCGCGCTGGGGGTGCAGCGGGGCGATCTGACGGTGGGCGATTTCGTCATGGTCAATGCCTACATGATCCAGATCACCATGCCGCTGAATTTCCTGGGCACGGTCTATCGCGAGATACGCCAGGCGCTGGTGGACATGGGCGAGATGTTTGACCTGCTCGAGCAGCCCCCCGATGTTCGCGATGCTCCTGGCGCGCGCCCCCTGAATGTGCGGGGCGGCGAGGTGGAGCTTGACCGGGTCGAGTTCGGCTATGATCCGGCGCGGCCGATCCTCAAGCGCATCAGCCTGCGGGTGGGCGCGGGCGAGACAGTGGCGGTGGTGGGGCCTTCGGGGTCGGGCAAATCGACCATCGGGCGGCTTCTGTTCCGGTTTTACGATGTCACGGGCGGCGCGTTGCGCATCGACGGGCAGGATATCCGCGAGGTCACGCTGGAGTCGCTGCATTCCGCGATCGGGGTGGTGCCGCAGGATACGGTGCTGTTCAACGACACGATCGGCTACAACATCGCCTATGGCCGCCCGGATGCCAGCCGGGCCGAGATCGAGGACGCCGCGCGGGCCGCCGATATCCACGGTTTCGTCATGGGGCTGCCGGAGGGCTACGACACCCAGGTGGGCGAACGCGGGCTGAAGCTTTCGGGGGGCGAGAAACAGCGCGTGGGGATTGCACGCACGCTCTTGAAGAACCCGCCCGTCCTGCTGCTGGACGAGGCCACGAGCGCCCTGGACACCCAGACCGAGCAGCGCATCCAGGGCGCGCTGCGCGCGATGGGCGTGGGGCGCACAGTGATCACCATCGCGCACCGGCTGTCCACGGTGGTGGATGCCGACCGGATCGTGGTGCTGGACCATGGCCGGATCGTCGAGCAAGGGCGGCACGAGGAATTGCTGGAACAAGGTGGGCGCTATGCCGCGATGTGGACCCGCCAGCGCAGCGGGGCTGACGAGGCCGCGGACTGATCCCCAAGACGGGGGGCTGTCTGCCCCCCGCACCCCCCGAGGATATTTTCACCAAGAAGAAGGGGCGGGGTCATTCCCACCAGCGGTCGATTGTGGCGATATCGGCGTCGGACCAGCCCAGGTGATGCGCCAGTTCATGGACATAGACATGGGTGATAAGTTCGCCCAGGGCCACGTCGCCGCGCCCGGCCCATTCATCGAGGATCGGGCGGCGAAAGAGCCAGATCGCATCTGGCCGGTCGGGTTGGTCGAAGACGGATTTCTGCGTGAGCGGAATGCCGTCATAGAGCCCGGTGAGTTCGAACGGGTCGTCGATTTCCATCTCGCGCAGGATGTCGTCGGGCGCGAAATCCTCGATGCGCAGGGCGATGCCTGCGGCCGCTGCGCGGAACTCCTCGGGCAGGGCCGCGATGGCGGCGGCGGCGAGGGTTTCGAAATCTTCCAGCGAGGGCGCCGCGCGCGCGGCCCAGGATTCGTTCATTGATGTGGCCTCCTCACCCCGATATGGACAAAACCGCCCGCCCGTGAAAGAGCAATGCGCGAACAGGAGGCCCCGAATGACCGTTACCCGCTTTGCCCCGTCACCCACCGGATACCTGCATGTTGGCAATCTGCGCACGGCGCTGTTCAATCATCTGATCGCGCGCAAGGCCGGGGGCACGTTCATCCTGCGGCTCGACGATACCGATCCGGAGCGCTCGAAGCCCGAATATGCCGATGCGATCCGCGAGGATCTGGAATGGCTGGGCCTGACCTGGGACCGCGAGGAGCGGCAATCGGCGCGGCTGGAACGCTATGGCGAGGCCGCCGAAAAGCTGCGTGCGGCGGGGCGATTCTATGAATGTTTCGAGACGCCGGAGGAGCTGGAACTGAAGCGGCGCAAGCAGCTCAACATGGGCCGCCCCCCGGTTTACGACCGCTCGGCGCTGAAGCTGGACGAGGGCGAAAGGGCGCGGCTGCGCGAAGAGCGCGGCGCGGGGCACTGGCGTTTTCTGCTGAAGCAGGAGCGGATCGAATGGGAGGATGGCATTCTCGGGCCGCTGTCGATCGATGCGGCCAGCGTGTCGGACCCGGTGCTGATCCGCGGCGACGGGCAGGTGCTGTATACGCTGGCCTCGGTCGTCGATGACATCGAGATGGGTGTGACAGATGTCGTGCGCGGCTCGGACCATGTGACCAACACCGCGACCCAGATCCAGATCATCGGCGCGCTTGGCGGCACGCCGCCGGCATTCGCCCATCACAGCCTGCTGACGGGGCCGCAGGGCGAGGGGTTGTCCAAGCGGCTGGGCGCGCTGAGCCTGCGCGACCTACGCGCGCGGGGGGTGGAGCCGATGGCGCTTCTGTCGCTTCTGGCGCGGCTTGGGTCGAGCCAGCCGGTGGTGCTTTTCCGCAGCATCGACGAGCTTGCCGAGGGGTTCGACATGGCGCAGTTCGGATCGGCGCCGACCAAGTTCGACGAGAACGACCTGTTTCCGCTGACGCGGCAATATGTGCAGGGTCTGGATTTCGAGCAGGTGCGCGGCAAGATCCTGGGTCTGGGCGTGCCCGAGGCGCAGGCTGAGCGTTTCTGGCGGGTGGCGCGTGAAAATATCACGGTGATCGAGGATCTTAAGGGTTGGTGGCGGCTGTGTTCGGAAGGCGCCGCGCCGGAGATTGCCGAGGAGGATGTGGAATTCGTGCAGGCCGCGCTGGCGCTCTTGCCCGAGCCGCCCTTCGATGAAAACACCTGGGCCGACTGGACCGCGCGCGTGAAGGCCGAGACCGGGCGCAAGGGCAAGGCGCTGTTCATGCCGTTGCGCAAGGCGCTGACAGGGCAGGCGCAGGGGCCGGACATGGCCGATCTCATGCCGCTCTTGCAGCGGGTGCCAGGGCGCGACGCCTGAGCCGAAGGGTCAATCCGAAGTGACGAGGCGCAGATAGGGGCGCGCGGCACGCGGCGTGGCGGCGGAGATGGCGGCAGCGGCAGCCGCAGCAGTAGAGCCGGAGGCGGGGCTGGCGGCAGAATGCGCGGCCGCCGCGCCGATCTGGCGGCAGCGCAACGGCGTGAAGGAGAACCGGCGTGGCGTGGGCCCTGGCGCCCCCTCGAGCGCGAGCGCCCCGAGGGCACAGTCGATCTGGCCCTGCGCCCCGCGCAGGGGCAGGAGCAGGAGCCGCCCCCGGAGTGCCGGACGGCGAAACCCCCGCGGGCTGAACAATGCGCATTCGACCAGCGCGGGCGCGGCGAAGACCCGTTCGACCAGTTCGGAAAACTCTGCGCGCTGCGCGCCGGCGATGGGCACGGTAAGCGGCAGACCGCGTGGCTCGGCGCCCAGCAGACCGGCGAGCGCATCCCCCGCCACCCGCAACCGCGCCACGCCCGGCGCAATACGTTCGGCGAGGAAGGCCTGGGAAAGCGCGTTCTCGATACCGCGCGGGTCTATATCGGTGCGGCGCGGAAGGGCGGGCGCGCCCTGGGTGAGGCCACGCAGGGCCTCCCAATAGGCCTCAATCGTGTCGAGGGCGGGCAGCCTGAGCCGTGCGGCGCTGTGCCCGGCAAGTCCGGTATCTGCGCCCGGTGAAATCCTTGGGGGGTCGATGGGTGTGTTATCCGGCATGATCGGCAGCCCCGGGGTTGGGTTTCTGAGGATTGGTTGTGCTGAGGCCCGTTCGCGGTCCGAAAGCGGCGGCGCGGTAGAGAGTGCCGGCCGTGATTGCGAGGGCTGGCAAGCTCTGCTAACCCTTGGCTGGGCTTTCGGCGCGCCCGGCTTCGCCGACCGGCCCTGACGGTAACATGGCATGTTTTCATAAAAATTGGGGAGAATTCGCAGCGGATGGTTAACTCAATGACCGGATATGCCACGCTGCGCGGCGCGGGCGAGGGGGCCGAATGGGTCTGGGAAATGCGCGGCGTGAACGGGCGCGGGCTGGACTTGCGGCTGCGCCTGCCCGACGGGGTCGAGGGGCTGGAGCCGCTGGTGCGGGCCGAGCTTTCCCGGCGGCTGCGGCGCGGCTCGGTCAGCCTGAGCTTGCGGCTTTCCCATGGCACGGGCGGCGCAGCACTGCGGGTTGACGCGGCCGCGCTTGAGGCGGCGCTTGCTGCCCTGCGCCAGGCCGAGGCGGCGGCGGCCCGGCTGGGCCTTGCGTTGGCGCCGGCCACCGGGGCGGCGGTGCTGGGCATACGTGGGGTGCTGGACAGCTCGGCCAACGCCGCGCCCGATGCCGAGGCGTTGCGCGCCGCGCTGATGGCCGATCTGCCCGCGTTGCTGGATGCATTCCTTGAGATGCGCGCGGAGGAAGGCCGGCGGCTGGCCGCGCTGCTGACGGGGCATCTCGACACGGTGGAGGCCCTCACGGCGCAGGCTGCCGAGCGGGCCGAGGCGCGGCGGCCCGCGATGGCGGTGGCGCTGCGCGAGGCGCTGGCGGCAGTGATGGAGGCGGCGCCAACGGCGGATTCGGGCCGGGTGGAGCAGGAGCTTGCGCTGCTGGCCGTCAAGACCGACGTGACCGAGGAAATCGACCGGCTGCGCGCCCATGTCGCCGCCGCGCGCGATCTGCTGGTGGCCGGGCAGGGCGGCGCGCCGGTGGGGCGCAAGCTTGATTTCCTCATGCAGGAGTTCAACCGCGAGGCCAACACCCTGTGCAGCAAGGCGCAGGACAGCGTGCTGACCCGCCTCGGGCTTGACCTGAAGGCGGTGATCGATCAGATGCGCGAGCAGGTTCAGAATGTGGAGTAGGGCGTGAACGCACAGGCGGCCAGCCAGAAAACCGGCAGCTCCGGGCCGGAAACGGGTGCGAGGCGGCGCGGGCTGCTGATCATCCTGTCGTCGCCCTCGGGGGCGGGAAAATCGACGCTGGCGCGGCGGCTCATTGCCTGGGACCCGGCGATCTCCTTTTCGGTGTCGGCCACCACGCGCCCGCCGCGCCCCGGCGAGGTGAACGGCCGCGAGTATCATTTCCGCTGCCGTGAGGAATTTTCCGCGATGGTCGCCGCGGGTGAGATGCTGGAACATGCCGAGGTGTTCGGCAATCTCTACGGCTCGCCGCGCGGGCCGGTCGAGGAGGCTGTCGAGGCCGGGCGCGACACGCTGTTCGACATCGACTGGCAGGGCGGGCAGCAAATTGCCAACTCGCCGCTGAAATCCGACACGATTTCCGTGTTCATCCTGCCGCCCTCGATCGCCGAGTTGCGCCACCGGCTGGAAACCCGCGGACAGGACAGCGCCGAGGTGATCGCCGGGCGCATGGCCAAGGCCCGCGATGAAATCAGCCATTGGGCCGAATATGATTACGTGCTGATCAACCGCGACCTGGAGGACACCGCCGCGCGGCTGATCGCCATTGTCACCGCCGAGCGCCTGCGGCGCGAACGGCAGCCGGGCCTCAGCCCCTTCGTGCTGGGCCTCAACCGCGAATTCGAGGCGCAGCCATGATCTGGACGCTTGACAATGACACCCCTCAACTGCCCGAAAGCGGTGAATACTGGGTCGCGCCCGATGCCAGCCTGATCGGCAAGGTGGTGCTGGGCGAGGGGGCCTCGGTCTGGTTCGGGGCGGTGCTGCGGGGCGATAACGAGCCGATCACCGTCGGGCCGGGCAGCAACATCCAGGAACATTCCGTGCTGCACACCGACATGGGTTATCCGCTGACCATAGGCGCCGATTGCACCATCGGCCACCGCGCGATCCTGCATGGCTGCACCCTGGGCGACAAGACGCTGATCGGCATGGGGGCCACGGTGCTCAACGGAGCCGTGATCGGGCGCAACTGCCTGATCGGGGCTGGCGCGCTGATTACCGAGGGCAAGGAAATCCCCGATGGCAGCCTGGTAATGGGCGCACCGGGGCGTGTTGTGCGTCAGCTTGACGGCGCCGCGATCGAGGGGCTGCGCGCCTCGGCCAGGCGGTATCAGGAGAACATGCGCCGTTATCGCAAGGGGTTGCGCAGCGCGCAGTGAGGGGGGCTGCGGCGATGTGCGATACGGGCACCCTTTATGCCGATAATCAATATTATGTTAAATATTTGTTAACCAGGCGGGCGCCGGCATGAGGAAAATCGCGGCATCCGGCCTTTCCCTTGGCGCCGCGCTCTGTCACAAAAGCGAGCAACCGCGGATGTTAACAGGTCAGTCGTGATGAAAACCGCCTTTCCCATCAAGATCGCCCCGTCGATCCTGTCTGCCGATTTCGCCGATTTCGGCGCCGAGTGCCGCGCGATCGAAGCCCAGGGCGCCGACTGGGTGCATGTCGATGTGATGGACGGCCATTTCGTGCCCAACATCACCTTCGGCCCGGCCACCTGCGCCGCGATCCGCCCGCATATCAAGGGCGTGATGGATGTACATTTGATGATTGCGCCGGTCGATCCCTATATCGAGGCCTTTGCCGAGGCTGGCGCAGATATAATCACTGCCCATCTGGAAGCCGGCCCACACATTCACCGCACGCTGCAAGCCATTCGGAACACGGGAAGAAAAGCCGGCCTCGCGCTCAACCCCGGCACCGGAATTGATGCCGTGGAGCACCTGCTCGACATGATCGACCTGGTCTGCGTGATGACAGTGAACCCCGGCTTCGGCGGGCAGAAGTTCATCCATTCCCAGATCGAGAAAGTGCGCCGCCTGCGCGCGATGATCGGTGACCGGCCCATCCATATCGAGATCGACGGCGGCGTCACGGTCGAGACCGCGCCGCTGGTGGCCGCCGCAGGTGCAGATGTGCTGGTGGCCGGTTCGGCCGTGTTCAAGGGCGGTTCGGCCGCGCAGCCCGGAGTCTACGGAGAAAACATCCGCGCCATACGTGCTGCTGCCGACGCTGCCACCTCTCGAATGGCTTGAAGTTTGCCGCTCAATCTACTGAGAAAAGGAGGATTTGTTCATGCCGCCTGTCAACGCGCCTGTTTGCGATTTCGGCTGGAAAGCCCCCGATTTCACCCTGCCTGCGACCGATGGCAAGACCTATAGCCTGGGAGATGTCAAAGGCCCGCGTGGCACCTTGATCGTGTTCATCTGCAATCACTGCCCCTTCGTTCTGGCCGCGCTTGAGCGGATCATTCGCGACGCGCGCGAGTTGCAATCGCTGGGGGTTGGCGTGGCCGCGATCAGCTCGAACGATGCGGAAGCCTACCCGGATGACAGTTTCGACAACATGAAGAAACTGGCACAAGAGCATGATTTTCCTTTTCCTTACCTGCATGATGAAAGCCAGGACGTGGCCCGTGCCTGGGGTGCGGCCTGCACGCCCGACTTCTTCGGGTTCAACGCGGATGGCGAATTGCAGTATCGCGGGCGGATCGACGCGGCGGGGATGAAGGCCCCTGCCCCCGGCACCCCGCGCGAACTGTTCGAGGCCATGCGCCAGATCGCCGAAACCGGCGAAGGCCCGCGCGAGCAGACGCCCTCGATCGGCTGCTCGATCAAGTGGAAGGCCGCCTGAGATGCGCCCCGCTGTCGTCTTCGACCTGGACGGCACGCTGATCGACAGCGCGCCCGATCTGCACGCCGCGGCCAATGCGGTGCTGAAGGCCGAGGGGCTGGCGCCGCTGACGCTGGCGCAGGCGCGCGGCTTCGTGGGCAATGGCGCGCCGGTATTCGTGCAGCGCATGATGGCCGCGCGGGGGCTGCCCGAGGCCCCCGAGTTGCACGCACGGCTGCTGGCGCGCTTTCTTGAGCATTACGAGGCCGGGGTGCAGTTGACCCGGCCCTATCCTGGGGCGATCGAGGCGCTGCGCAGCTTGCAGGCGGCGGGGTTCCGGCTGGGGCTGTGCACCAACAAGCCCTTCGGGCCGACGCAGGCGGTGCTGGCGCATCTGAAGCTTTCCGGTCTGTTCGGCACGGTGGTGGGCGGCGATTCCCTGCCCCGGCGCAAGCCTGACCCGGCCCCCCTGCACCATGCGCTTGCCGCGCTTGGTGCGGACGGGGGCGCGGCGGCCTTTTTCGTCGGCGACAGCGAGGTCGATGCCGAATGCGCCCATGCCGCCGGGGTGCCCTTCGCGCTGTTCACCGAGGGCTATCGTAAATCCCCGGCGGAAAGTCTGCGCCCGGCGCTGGCCTTCGATGATTACACTGCGCTGGTTTCTTGGCTCTCGCAGCCACGTTGACGGCCCGTCTTACCGTTTCAAGGCGTCGGCGCAACGATATCCTGCATTACAGGCTTGCAATATATTCACATAACAATATATGAGGCGAGGCCGGCATCGGAGCACGTTCATCCCACCCGCCGCGCCGGGCCGACAAGCCATCAGAGGGTAAGCGATGCACAGGTTCTTTCCGATCTTCGACTGGGGGCGCGGTTATGACCGCGAAACCTTCGCCAGCGACCTTGTCGCCGCCATCGTCGTGACGATCATGCTGATCCCGCAGGGCATGGCCTATGCCATGCTGGCGGGGCTGCCGCCCGAGGCCGGGCTCTACGGCGCGATGCTGCCGCTTGTGCTTTATGCGCTGTTCGGCACCTCGCGCGCGCTGGCCGTGGGGCCTGTGGCCGTGGTCGCGCTGATGACCGCGGCGGCGGCAGGCGACATCGCGCAACAGGGCACCCAGGGCTATCACCTGGCCGCGCTGGCGATCGCCTTTCTGTCGGGGGCGCTCATGCTGGGGCTGGGGCTGGCGCGGCTGGGCTTCATCGCCAATTTCCTCAGCCATCCGGTGATTTCGGGTTTCATCACGGCGGCGGGCATCATCATCGCCGGCAGCCAGATCCGCCATCTCACCGGTATCGAGATGGGCGGCAAGACACTGATTGCACTGATCGACTCATTCTTCCGCGGCCTGGGCGGGCTGCACTGGCCGACGCTGGCAATCAGCGTGGTGGTGCTGGGCTTCCTGTTCTGGTCGCGCAAGGGGCTGGCGCCGCTGCTGGCGCGGTTGGGGCTGGGGCAGCGGCTTGCCGGGTTGCTGGCCAAGGGCGCGCTGCTGGCGGCCGTGGCGGGCTCTACCCTCGCGGTGATCTGGCTGGACCTCGAGGCGCGCGGCGTGGCGATCGTGGGCGACATCCCGCGCGGGCTGCCGCAGTTTTCCATGCCGGTGGCCGACACGGCGCTGCTGCAGATCCTGCTGGTGCCCGCGATCATGATTGCCATCGTGGGCTATGTCGAGTCGATCTCCATCGCGCAGACACTGGCCGCGAAACGCCGCCAGAAGATCGACCCGGACAAGGAGCTGGTCGCGCTTGGCATGGCCAATCTCGGGGCCTCGGTCACGTCGGCCATGCCGGTGACGGGCGGGCTTTCGCGCTCCATCGTCAATTTTGACGCGGGCGCACGCACCCCGGCCGCGGGGGCGATGACGGCGCTGGCCATCGGCGTTGCGCTGATGTTCCTCACGCCCCTTCTTTACGCGCTGCCCAATGCCACGCTGGCGGCGATCATCATCGTGGCGGTGGCTTCGCTGCTCGATTTCCGCGCCCTGCCCCGCACCTGGAGCTACTCGAAGATGGACGGCGCCGCGATGGCGGCGACCATTGCCGTGACCCTGCTGGCCGGGGTCGAGAATGGGCTGATGGCCGGTGTCGGCCTTTCGCTGGCGCTGCACCTTTATCGCACCTCGCGGCCGCATGTGGCCATCGTGGGCCAGGTGCCGGGCACCGAGCATTTCCGCAACGTCCAGCGCCACGATGTGGTGACAGCGCCGCATGTGCTGTCGATCCGGGTGGATGAGAGCCTCTACTTCCCCAATGCCCGCTTTCTGGAAGACACGGTGAACGACGCGGTGGCGGTGAACCCCGAGGTCACGGATGTGGTGCTGATGTTCACGGCGGTCAACGCGGTGGATGCCTCTGCACTGGAAAGCCTGGAGATGATCAACGCGCGCCTGCGCGAGGCCGGGATCAGGCTGCACCTGTCCGAAGTGAAAGGCCCGGTGATGGACCGCTTCGGCCGCTGCCATTTCCCCGACGAGTTGAGCGGCAAGGTGTTCCTGACGCAGCATGACGCGATGGCCGCGCTGGCCCCTGAGATCACCGCCGACACCTGCGCGGCGCCTCGGCTGCTTGCGCCCACCACCTGACGTCGCGCCGGGCCGCCGAGCTGCCGTTCACATTTTCGTGGCGTCTTTTGGGGAACGCCGGGCGTGCCTTTCCGGCCGGCCCCTCGACAATCCGCGCCGTGCGTGGCAACCCTGAAACAACGGGTGACAGGGGACAGTCAGTATCCGCCGATGGTGCATGAAATAGATGTCACCGCAGACAGCCGGGACGCGCACGACTGCGGGCAGCGTCCTGTCCGGATGCTCGAGATCGACAGCCAGGCCGAGGCAATCCCGGCCATTTTCGATCATGTCGAGAAGATCCTGCAATCCACAAGCGTCGATGAAATCTGGGCGCTGCATTGCGCGAAGATGGGCCAGTACGGGTTCGACCGGCTGATCTATGCCTTCACCCGCTTTCTGCACCGGCTGGAACTGACCGATCTGAACGATGTTTTGATCCTGTCGAACATGAGCCGCAGCTATCTGGATCAGTATTTCGGCAACCGCTACCACATCACCGGGCCGATGACCCGCTGGGCGATGGCCAATACCGGCGCCTGCAGCTGGCGCATGATCGAAGAGATGGCCCGGCGCGGAGAACTTTCCGAAGAAGAGCGGCGCACCGTGGCCTTCAACCGGTCGATGGGGGTGAGCGCGGGCTATTCGATCAGCTTCGGCGATATCGCCAGCCGGTTTCGCGGCGCGATCGCCCTTTGTGCCGCACCCGGGCTTTCACAGGCCGAGGCCGACGCAACCTGGCAGCGGCACGGGCGCGAAATCCTGATGATCAACCAGATCACCCATCTGCGTATCATCAACCTGCCCTATGTGCTGGAAAACCAGTCGCTGACCCCGCGGCAGCGCGAGGTTCTGGAATTGATCGCCGACGGGCGCTCGAACAGCGAGATCGCCGCCATCCTCGGGGTGATTCCCGCCACGGTTGAAAAGCATCTGCGCCTGGCGCGCGAGGCGCTCTCGGCCGACAGCACAACCCAGGCAGTGCTCAAGGCCTTGTTCAACAATCTTATTTTCAGGAATGAAATGTGAACATGTTTTTGTCCAAAAGGTAAGGAAATCCGGACTTTAATTCCCGCCGCAGTAAGACATACTCATCATGTTCCGTGAGTGGTGGCATTATTGCCTGGGAACACGCGGCGGTGGAAACTGACGATTATCAGATTCCCCCGTCGCACCGGGAAACCGGACAGGCGGCCTGTTTGGGTTATACTCGCCTGTGCAGGCCGCCACTTTCACGGTCGGACATTGGCGAGACGGATCTCACCCTGACTACAGTCCTAGCTGCGCAGCACCCTTTGGCCGATGCGAAACCCCTGACATTCCAGGCACTTACCGGCAGACATTCACTGTGTCCAAATATCCCCGCCGGAGGCTTCGGTGCGGCCTGGCCGCACCGAAAACCGGGCGCTGGCGCGACTGGCGGGATCAGCCCTTGAGGGTCTTTGCGACCTCGGCGGCGAAGTCTTCTTCCTGCTTCTCGATGCCTTCGCCCACGGCCATCCGAACGAAGCCTGTCACCTCGACCCCGGCTTCCTTAGCGGCCTCGGCAACCGTCAGGTCGGGGTTGATGACGAATTTCTGGCCAAGAAGCGTCACTTCCTCGAAGAACTTCTTCATCCGGCCTTCGATCATCTTCTCGATGACCTGCTCGGGTTTGCCGGATTCGCGCGCCTGTTCGGTCAGGACCGATTTTTCACGCTCCACCAGCGCCGGGTCCAGGTCGGCCTCCGACAGCGAAGCCGGGCTGGTCGCCGCTACATGCATGGCGATCTGCTTGCCGATGCCGTTGTCGGCCCCCTTGAGCGCGACCAGAACGCCGATCTTGCCAAGCCCCTCGGCGGCGGCGTTGTGGACATAGGCCGCAACGCTTTCCCCCTCGACCGCGGCCACGCGGCGCAGGGTCATGTTCTCGCCGATCTTGGCGATGGCATCGGTCAGCACGGTCTCGACCGGTTTGCCGTTCAGCTCGGCCGCCTTCAGCGCCTCGAGGTCCGACACCGCCAGCGCGGTCGTGGCGATACCCGTGACCATCTGCTGGAACTCGGCATTCTTGGCGACGAAATCGGTTTCCGAATTCACCTCGACCGCCACGCCGCGGCCGCCTTCGACAGCCACGCCCACCAGCCCCTCGGCCGCGGTGCGGCCCGATTTCTTGGCGGCCTTGGCCAGCCCCTTGGTGCGCAGCCAGTCCTGCGCGGCCTGCATGTCGCCGTCGGTTTCCTGCAGCGCCTTCTTGGCGTCCATCATGCCTGCGCCGGTGCTTTCGCGCAGTTCCTTCACCATGCTCGCGGTGATTGCCATGGCTTGGCTCTCCTCGTCATAGGTCAAATCAATGACCGGGCAGGTCACGCGCCCGCCCGGTGATACCCTTGTGAAACATGCCGGGCCGAGGGGCTCAGCCCTCTTTCTTGGCTTCCTCGGCGGGGGCTTCCTCGCTGGCGGTCCCGGCTTCGGCAAGCAACTGCTCGGCCGGGGCCTCTTCCAGCGCGCCAAGATCGACACCGGCGGCGCCCATCTGGGCGGTCATCCCGTCAAGCGCGGCGCGGCTGACCAGATCGCAATAGAGCGAGATCGCCCGCGCCGCATCGTCATTGCCGGGGATGATGTAATCAACGCCATCGGGCGGGCAGTTGGTATCGACCACCGCGACAACCGGGATGCCCAACTTGCGGGCCTCGGCCACGGCCAGGTCTTCCTTGTTGACGTCGATGACGAACAGCAGGTCCGGCAGTCCGCCCATTTCACGGATGCCGCCAAGGCTGGCCTGCAGCTTGGCCTGCTCGCGCTCCATGCCCAGACGCTCTTTCTTGGTCAGGCCCTCGGCGCCGCCTTCCAGTTGCTCGTCAAGCGCCTTGAGGCGGTTGATCGACTGGCTCACGGTCTTCCAGTTGGTCAGCGTGCCGCCCAGCCAGCGGTGATTCATGTAGTATTGCGCGCAGCGCTCGGCAGCATCGGCAATGGGGCGCGCCGCCTGCCGCTTGGTGCCGACGAACAGCACGCGGCCATTCTTGGCCACGGTTTCACGCACCACATTGAGCGCCGCGTCCAGCATCGGGACGGTCTGCGTCAGGTCGATGATGTGGATGCCGTTGCGTTCACCATAGATGAACGGGCCCATGCGCGGGTTCCAGCGCTGGGTCTGGTGGCCGAAGTGAACGCCAGCCTCGAGCAGCTGACGCAGATTGAAATCGGGAAGCGCCATAACGTCTGTCCTTTTCCGGTTTGCGCCTCGGTGCGGGATTTGAAAGCGCTCGCGCGCCCCAACCGGCGGACCGTTGCAGGGATTTCTCCCCCGCAGGGCCCAGCCCACACCTGTGAAGTGTCGCGGCAATTAGCCGACCCGGAACAGGATTACAAGAGCCCCTGCCCCAGCCGCAGGGGAATCGCGTTTGAGAGATCACTTCATGACAGGGCCTGAGAAGAGATCCGAGGGCTGCGCCTGCCTGGGTAGGCGCTCATGCCTGACGGTGCCACCGGCGCGGCGCTCAAGAAACGATCCACGTTGCAACATGTTGAGGCGCCTGAAGCGCCTGCCGGGGGGCAGGCAGGCGCTGCCCGGCGTTGCCGCCCGGCGGGCCGTTTGGCGAGGGGCCCTGTCATGCAGAAGCCGTTGATCTCCCTTCAAGGTGCTCAGATTCGACATGCGATCCCCTGCCCAGCCCCCGGAACGAGAGACTTCCCGGTCACAGCGTGGAAAACGGCGGCTGTCAGGGCCCCGGCACGGCTAGGGTTTGGTCATCAGCACCCATTCCCGGCTTGCTGTTTGCCATCCGTCGGAGTGCAGCGGGCGGCGGGCGCGCTCGGCATAGCCGAGGCTATGGTAAAGGCGCTGTGCGGCAAGGTTGTCATCGGTGGTGATCAGGCTCATTCCGGCGGGGCCGCGGGCGGCCTCGGCCGCGGTCATCAGGGTGCGCGCCACCCCCTTGCCGCGGGCTTGCGCGAGCACCGCCACGGCATTCACATAGCAGGTCTCGGGCGCCAGGTTTTCGAGTTCGATCAAAGCCCTGACGAGCGGGCCCGCATCCGGCGGAACCGCCTGCGCCGTGCGACCGATGCGATAGCTGATCAGCGCCCCCACCGGCTGGCCGGCCAGTTCCGCCACCAGGCCATTGCGCCAGGAAAACCCGCCTTCGTCACGCGCCGCCCGTGCGCGCCCGATGGCAAGGGCGTCTCCGTCGGGGCCGGCCTCGGCCTGCCAGAAATGCGCGGGCAACCCGTGCCCGGCCATGTTGATCGCGTCAGCCAGCAGCCCCGCATCGTCGCGGCGCGCGGCGCGAATCGTGATACTTTCGCCCTGGGCCATCGGCTTTCCCTCCCTGCTCTGCTCCGCGCGAGTATCTGCCTTGTGATCTTGCCACAGGTGAAGGATCTGCCCAAGCCGCAACGGTCATGCCGCAAAGGCCTGTCGCACAGGGAAGGCACAGGCGGAGTTGCAGCCGCCCACTGCCCCCCTTACATTCCGCGCTGACCCCGCGTTTTGCCGCATTTCCCCGGGACCAGGCCCATGAACGAGCAGACTCCCCAAGATCCGCCGCCCCAGCCCCCGCAGCCACCGCAACGGCGTGGGATACTGCATGGGCTGCGCACCAGCTTTCTGACCGGGGTCGTGGTGATCGTGCCGATCTGGCTCACGCTGTGGCTGATCTGGACAGTGGTGAACTGGATCGACGGCTGGGTGCTGCCCTTCGTGCCATCGCGCTATCGCCCGTCGGAGTTCCTGCTGGCCGATGTGCCGGGGCTGGGGGTGATCCTGTTTCTGGTCTTTGCGGTGCTCGTGGGCTGGATGGCCAAGGGGCTGATCGGGCGCACCTTTCTCGGCTGGGGCGAAAGCATCGTTGACCGGATGCCGATCGTGCGGACGGTCTATAACGGGATCAAGCAGATCGCCGAGACAGTCTTCGCCCAGACCGAATCCAATTTCGACCGGGCCTGCCTTGTGGAATACCCGCGCAAGGGGGTCTGGGCGGTGGCTTTCGTCTCGACCACCGCCAAGGGTGAAGTGGCCCGGTCGCTGGACGGCAACGGCACGATCATCAGCGTCTTTCTGCCCACCACGCCGAACCCGACCTCGGGGTTTTTGCTATTCGTGCCGGCCAAGGATGTGATCCCGCTCGACATGAAGGTCGAGGATGCCGCCAAGCTGGTGATCTCGGCCGGGCTGGTTTATCCGAACCCGAAGAACCCCCAAGTGCCCCCGCCCCGGCATTGAGGCCGCGCCCGACGCCCCGGCGCGGCGCCCGGCATGCGCCGGGGATGCCTCCGGCGGGGATATTTTGCCACAGTGAAGGGCCCCGCGTGGCGACAGGCGGCAAGCGGTGCGCCCGGCTCGGGCAACGGTGGGTGTATCGAGGGGCAGCGTCGGTCTTTCCTTCGCCGCAGCCTCGCGCTAGGACAGGGCCTGAGGAGACTGCCATGCCGACCATTCTCGATCGCATCCGCGACTACAAGCTTGAAGAGATCGCCGCCGCGCGCGCGACGCGCCCGCTGACCGCGGTGGAAGACGCCGCGCGTGCTGCCCCTGCCCCGCGCCCCTTCACTGCTGCGCTGCGTGCAGCCGCGGCCAGCGGCTACGGGCTGATCGCCGAGATCAAGAAGGCCAGCCCCTCGAAGGGGCTGATCCGCGCCGATTTCGACCCGGCCGCGCTGGCGCGCGCCTATGCCGAGGGCGGCGCGACCTGTCTTTCGGTGCTGACCGATGGGCCGTCGTTTCAGGGCGCGCCGGAGTACCTGACGCAGGCGCGCGCGGCCAGCGGGCTGCCGGTGCTGCGCAAGGATTTCCTGTATGACCCCTATCAGGTTGCTGAATCGCGCGCGCTGGGGGCCGATTGCATCCTGGTCATCATGGCCTCGGTCTCGGACGCGCAGGCAGCCGAGCTTGAAGCGACCGCGGGCGATTGGGGCATGGATGTGCTTGTGGAAGTGCATGACGAGGCCGAGCTGGAGCGGGCGCGCGCGTTGAAGTCGCCGCTTCTGGGGATCAACAACCGCGACCTGAATACCTTCGAGGTGTCGCTCGATGTCACGCGGCGGCTGGCGCGGCTGGCCCCGCCCGAGCGGTTGCTGGTGGCCGAAAGCGGATTGTCCGCGCCGGATGATCTGGCCGCGCTTGCCCGCCATGGCGCCCGTTGCTTTCTGATCGGAGAATCGCTGATGCGGCAGGCGGATGTGGCCGAAGCGACCCGCGCGCTGCTGGCCGATCCGCTGGCGCCGGGAAAGGTGGCGTGATGGCGGAGCTGACGCATTTCGACGCCGAGGGCCATGCGCATATGGTCGATGTCTCGGAAAAGGACGTGACCGCCAGGGTAGCGCTGGCCGAGGGCAAGGTGCTGATGCGCCCCGAGACGCTGGCGCTGATCACCGAGGGCCGCGCGAAGAAGGGCGATGTGCTGGGCGTGGCGCGGCTGGCGGGGATCATGGGCGCCAAGCGCACGGCCGATCTGATCCCGCTGTGCCACCCGCTGCCCATCACCAGGGTCGCGCTGGAGCTGACCCCCGATGCGGCCCTGCCCGGCGTGCGGATCACCGCGACCGTGCGCACCACGGGCCAGACCGGTGTCGAGATGGAGGCGCTGACCGCGGTCTCAATCGCGGCGCTCACCGTCTATGACATGCTCAAGGCGGCCGAGAAATCGATGGAGATCACCGATATCCGTCTACTGATGAAGGATGGCGGAAAATCGGGCCGCTATGAGGCCGGGGCGGAGCCGGCGGAATGATTCCGGTCGCCGAGGCGCTGGAGAAGGTTCTCGCGCTGGTTCCCCCGCCGCGGGGCGAGGCGGTGCCGCTGGCCGAGGCTGCGGGCCGGGTTCTGCTGGCCCCTGCGCGGGCGGCGCGCGACCAGCCCCCTTTCGCGGCTTCGGCGATGGATGGCTATGCGGTGGCGGGCGCGGGGCTGAAGCCTGGTGCGCGCCTGCGCGTGGTGGGCGAAGCCGCCGCCGGGCACGGCCATGCGGGCCGGATCAAACCCGGCGAGGCGCTGCGTATCTTTACCGGCGCGCCCCTGCCCGAGGGCAGCGACACTGTCGTGATCCAGGAGGATGTAACGCGCGACGGCGAGATGATCCGTCTTGACGAATGCCCCGAACCCGGTGCGCATGTCCGCCCGCGCGGCGGCGATTTCGCCGCCGGCGACGAGATCGCCGCCCCGCGCCGCCTGCGCCCCGCCGACCTGGCGCTGCTGGCGGCGATGAACGTGCCCGAATTGCAGCTTGCCCGCCGCCCCGAGGTGGCTTTCATCGCCACCGGCGACGAGCTTGTGATGCCCGGAGAGGCGCCGCGCGACGACCAGATCATCGCGTCGAACATCTTCGCGCTGCAGGCCATGGCGCGCGCCGAGGGCGCCGAAACCCGCATTCTGCCGATCGCGCGCGACACCCCCCTCAGCCTGCGCACGGTGCTGGAGCTGGCCGCGGGCGCCGATCTGATCTTGACGATCGGCGGGGCCTCGGTGGGCGATCACGATCTTGTCGGCCAGGTCGCGCAGGAGATCGGCATGGAGCGGGCCTTTTACAAGATCGCCATGCGGCCGGGCAAACCGCTGATGGCCGGACGGCTGGGCGGCGCGATGATGCTGGGGCTGCCGGGCAACCCCGTTTCGGCCATCGTGTGTGGGCAGATCTTCATGCTGCCCGCGCTGAGGGCGATGCAGGGGCTGCCCGAGCCTGTGGTGCCGCCGCGCCGCGCCCGGCTGGGATGCGCGCTGCCGCCGAACGGGCCGCGCACCCATTACATGCGCGCGCGCCTTGCCCCCCCGCGGGATGGGGAGGGGCTGCCCCTCATCACCCCGTTCGCGCGGCAGGACAGTGCGCTGCTGTCGGTGCTGACCGAGGCCGATGCGCTGCTGATCCGCCCCGTGCGCGACCCCGAGCGCAAACCGGGCGATCTGGTGGAGTATCTGCCGATCTGAGCGTGGCCGCACCGGCGGTTGACACAAAACGCGAACATGAGTAGAACATTCTGCATCATCATCATTGCCCGGGAGGATGCCGGATGCTCACGCGAAAGCAGATCGACCTGCTGAAATTCATCCACGAACGCCTGCAGCGCGATGGCGTCCCCCCCTCGTTCGACGAGATGAAGGATGCGCTTGACCTGCGGTCGAAATCGGGGATTCACCGGTTGATCACCGCGCTCGAGGAGCGTGGCTTCATCCGCAGGCTGGCGCATCGCGCGCGGGCGATCGAGATCCTGCGCCTGCCCGAGACGCTTGCGGGCAAAAGCGGCGCACGGGACGGCAAGGTGATCCATGGCAGCTTCGGAGCGAAAGACACCGCCCCCGGCCCGGCAATGCCGGAAAGCGGCGGCGCGCTGGACCTGCCGGTGATGGGCCGCATCGCTGCCGGCACCCCGATCGAGGCGATCAGCACGGCAAGCCATCATGTGGCCGTGCCGGAGGCGATGATCTCGGGACGCGAGGAACATTACGCGCTTGAGGTCAAGGGCGATTCGATGATCGAGGCGGGCATCAACGATGGCGACATCGTGGTGATCCGCCGGCAGGAGACAGCCGATAACGGCGATATCGTCGTCGCCCTGGTCGAGGATCACGAGGCCACGCTCAAACGGTTCCGGCGCAAGGACGGAATGATCGCCCTGGAAGCCGCCAACCCGGCCTATGAAACCCGTACGCTGCGCGACGACCAGGTGCGCGTGCAGGGCCGCCTCGTGGGGCTGATCCGCAGCTATTGAAACGGTTTCATGCGGGCATGGGCGCGCCTGAAATTTTGGCAAGGCAAGGCCTTGTGGCCGCGTCTGCGCGGGGGTGCATGTGCTCTGGGAAAGCCAGACCGCGCGCGCCTGGCCGGCGGGGGCCTGCGGCGCGGATATTTTTTTCACAGTGAAGGACTGAAGCAATTTCAGAAAGAGTTGATAGACTTTTTCGGTTCGAGATTGCGACAAACAGAAGGTTGAAGCATCAGGGCGATTCCTTGAATCGCAGAAATGCTTTGGCGCGCGCCCAGACATGGCACTGTGGGAAAATGCCCGGCCCGTTTTGGATGCGCGATTTGCCTTGCGCGCGGGAATTGCCCGGATGCCTCGGCCTTGCCGGCAGGCCGCAGGGGCAAGCGCGCCGGGAGGTGGTGCAGGGGGCGCAGGCCTCAGCCCAGTGACGTGACCCAGAGAATGGTCGCATCCTCGGGGCTGACCGAGATCACGTTATGGCCCATTGCCGCGTCATAATAGGCGCTGTCGCCGCGCTTCATCTCGATGGGGGCATAGAATTCGGTGTAAAGCCGGATGACGCCCGTGAGCACGTACAGAAACTCTTCGCCATCATGGCGCACCCAGCCGTCGAAGGCCTCCATGGAACGGGCGCGCACGCGGGCGCGGTAGGGCAGCATCTGCTTGCGGGAAAGCGCCCCGGCCAGAAGCTCGTGTTCATAGGTGGCGGTGGCATGGGCCTCGCCTTCATTCGCCCGTGTCAACGCCAGCCGCGCCGTCACCTGCCCGCCGCTGGGCGGCGTGAAAAGCTGGGGGATCGGGATGTCCAGCCCCTCGGCCAGCTTGCGCAGCGCCTCGTAGGTCGGCGACATCTGCCCGTTCTCGATCTTGGAAAGGGTCGAGCGGGCCAGCCCCGCGCGCTTTGCCGCCTGTTCCAGCGTCCAGCCGTGGCGCTTGCGCAGCTCGCGCACCCGCGCGCCCAGGTTGAGCGGCTCGACCGCGGCCGCCGCCCCGTCGGCGCGCGCGATCCGGATGATGCTGGGTTGTTCCTGCGGGTCCATCGCATCCGTTTACGCGGGGATTCGGCCGGGCGCAACTGACGGCGCGACCCCCCCTGCCCTTGCGCCGGGCAGGAGGCGCGGCGCTCAGTCCTCGGCCTGCGCCTCGGCGCGCGACTTGCCGGCCACATCCTTGGCCAGCGTGGCCGCCATGAAGCGGTCGAGATCGCCATCGAGCACCCCCTGGGTGTCGGAGGTTTCCACCCCGGTGCGCAGATCCTTCACCATCTGGTAAGGATGCAGCACATAGGATCGGATCTGGTTGCCCCAGCCGGCATCGCCCTTGGCATCATGCGCGGCCTCGATCGCCTCGGTGCGCTTGCGCAGCTCCATCTCGTAGAGCCGCGACTTCAGCGCGTTCATGGCGATTTCGCGGTTCTGGTGCTGGGATTTCTGGCTCGATGTGGTGACGATGCCGGTGGGAATATGGGTGATCCGCACCGCCGAGTCGGTGGTGTTGACGTGCTGCCCGCCCGCGCCCGACGAACGGTAGGTGTCGATGCGGATATCGGACGGGTTGACCTCGATCTGGATATTGTCATCGACCACCGGATAGACCCAGACCGACGAGAACGATGTGTGCCGCCGCGCCGCGCTGTCATAGGGCGAGATGCGCACCAGCCGGTGCACGCCGCTTTCCGACTTGAGCCAGCCATAGGCGTTCGGCCCGGAAATCCGGTAGGCGGCCGAGCGGATGCCGGCCTCTTCGCCGGCGCTTTCGCTCATCAGTTCGACCTTGTAGCCCTTCTTCTCGGCCCAGCGGACATACATCCGCGCCAGCATCGCCGCCCAGTCGCAGCTTTCGGTTCCGCCGGCGCCCGCGTTGATCTCGAGGAAGGTGTCGTTGCCGTCGGCCTCGCCGTCGAGCAGGGCCTCGAGTTCCTTCTCGGCGGCGCGGGCGGCCAGCGCCTTGAGCGTGGCCTCGGCTTCGGCCACGATCTCGGCATCGCCCTCGGCCTCGCCCATCTCGATCAGTTCGATATTGTCGCTGAGTTCCTGCGAGATGCTTTCGTGGACCGTCAGCGAATCCACCAGCATCTGCCGTTCGCGCATCAGTTTTTGCGCGCGCGCCGGGTCCGACCAGAGGTCGGGATCCTCGATCATCGCGTTGAACTCCTCGAGCCGGTGCTGCGCGGTCTCGGCATCCATCCGCTGTGCCAGCAGGGCAAGCGACTTGCGGATCGCGTCGATCTGATTTTGCGTTTCGGCACGCATCCGGTGACCTCGTGATGATGGCGTTGGGGCTGTCCGGCCTGATAGCGCGATGCGCGCGGCGGGGCAAGGTGGCGGCCCGGCGGCATGAAAGGGCCGCGTCGGCGCGATGGCCGCACTGACGCGACGGGGGCTGCCCCCGATTGCTGGCTGCTGGGGCTAAAGCGTTTCGGCTATTCGTCGTATTGCCGAAACGCCGCAACCTTCTGTCCTGTCGCAATTCCGAACCGAAAAAGTCTATCAACTTTTTCTGAAATTGCTTCAGAACCCCAGTGCCTTGCGCAACATGTTGGCCGCCACGATGATGATGAACACCGCGAACACCCGCTTGAGCGGCTTGGGGTCCATCGCATGGGCCAGCCGCACGCCCCAGGGCGCGGTGACCAGCGTCATCGCGATCACCACCGCAAACGCCACCAGGTTGATTGCGCCGATGGTGAAGGGCGGCCGGTGGGCGGGGTCGATCGCCAGGAACAGGAACCCCAGCACCGAGGGCACCGCGATCAGGATGCCGAAGCCCGCCGCAGTGGCCACCGCGCGGTGAATGGCCACGCCGTAAAGGCTCATCAGCGGCACCCCGAACGAGCCGCCGCCAATCCCCATCAGCACCGACAGGAACCCCACCGAGGGCGACAGCACCGCGCGCGGCACCCCGTGCGGCATCTGCGGCCCCAGCCGCCAGTGCGGCCGCCCGAACGCCAGGTAGAGCCCGACGATGACTCCCAGCCCCCCGAAGATCGCCTGCAACACGCCCGAGCGCAGACTGGCCGCCACCAGCACGCCGAACACCGCGCCCAGGGCGATCCCCGGCGCCCAGCCGCGCAGGATCTCCCAATCAACCGCACCCTTGCGGTTATGGGCCATGACCGAGCGCGCCGAGGTGACGATGATGGTGGCCAGCGATGTGGCCAGGCAGATCTGCATCAGCTGCGGCCCCTCATACCCGAGGACCGAGAAGGCGTAAAAGAAGGCCGGCACCAGCACGATCCCGCCGCCCACGCCGAGCAGCCCCGCGATGATGCCGGCAAAGGCACCGATCGCCAGAAGCAGGGCCAGCATCTGCAACAGCAACGAAAGTTCGGGCAAGGGAAGGGGCGCGGGCACGGCAAGGCTCCTGTTCTTCTCAAACGCTTGGCCTTGCCCCTACCCCAGCCCGGCGGGCAAGGCCAGTGCTCCTGCGAATGCCAGTGCCTCTGGGAATGCGGCTGCCGGCGCTCAGGCTCTTGCGGCCATCAGCGTAGCGCCACCCGCCGCTGCCTCCGCCTGCGCCGCCAGCGCGGCATCGAGCATCTCTAGCCCCGCCCCGGGCTGCACCGCCCCTTCCGAGAGCGCCCGCCGCCAGGCCCGCGCGCCCGGCTGGCCGGCATAAAGCCCCAGCATGTGGCGCGTGACGCTGTGCAGCCGCCCGCCCTGCCCCAGATGCCGCGCGATATAGGGGCGCATGGCCGCGACCACCTCTTCGCGCGACAGCGGGGCGGCGGTATCGCCCCAGATCGCGGCATCGGCGCCGGCCAGCACGTCATAAGGGCGGTGATAGCCGGCGCGCCCCAGCATCACGCCGTCCATGCCGCGCGCCAGATGCGCCTGCGCTTGCTCCAGCGTCTCGATGCCGCCGTTGAGCGAGACATGGAGCTGCGGAAAGGCCGCCTTCATGCCAAGGACCAGATCGTGATCGAGCGGCGGCACCTCGCGGTTTTCCCTGGGGCTGAGCCCCTGAAGCCAGGCCTTGCGCGCGTGAATGATGACACGCCGCACCCCCGCCGCTGCGATCCGTTCCAGGAACTGCGGCAGCACCTCCTGCGGGATCTGGTCATCGACGCCGATGCGGCATTTGACGGTGATCTCGGCCTGCGGCGCCGCGGCCGCCATGGCGGCCACGCAATCGGCCACCAGCTCGGGCCGCTGCATGAGAACCGCGCCGAAACACCCCGATTGCACCCTGTCGGACGGGCAGCCGACGTTCAGGTTGACCTCGGCGAACCCCTCATCCGCCGCGATCCGGGCCGCCTGTGCCAGCTCCGCCGGCTCCGATCCGCCCAGTTGCACCGCCACCGGCGCCTCGGCCGGGTCATGCGCGAGCAGATGCATGGCCCCGCCGCGCACCAGCGCCGCCGATGTGACCATTTCCGTATACAGCAACGCCCGGCGCGACATCAGCCGGTGAAAGTAGCGGCAGTGCCGGTCGGTCCAGTCCATCATCGGGGCGACGGACAGGCGCGCGGCTAATTTCATGTTTTCCTTCATGGCGTTCTGTCGTTTTCTTGATCTTCTTTTACGGGGGGCTTCGACGCGCATCTGCCTGTCTTGCGACGTGTCATGCGCGCCTCTCCTTAGCAGACCCGAACGCCGCCTGCACCCCCGTCGCGCGCGCCGTGCAGCAGATACCGGTCGTCGCGAGAGTGGCCGTCGGCGGGAGCCTCCGGCGGGGATATTTTTTTCACAGTGAAGGGCGGGCCGGGGCGACTCAGGGAAATTCGCTTTTCACGGAAACACCGGATTGATGTAAGATCATGCGGCAGACAGGGAGGTATTCGAGACATGGCATCCGACAAGATTTCGGTTCTCCTCGGCACGACAAAAGGCGCGTTCCTCCTTTCGGGCGCAAGGCAATCCGAAGGCTGGCGGATACGCGGGCCGTTCTGCAATGACTGGCCGATCAATCATGTCATCGGCGACGCCGAGAGCGGAATGATCTGGGCCGGCGGCGGGGGCGAGTGGTTCGGCGCGGGCCTGTGGCGCACGCCGGATATGGGCGAAACCTGGGAAAACATCCGCCTGACCAAAGGCACGATGGACGACTGGGCCGCGAATGATCCTGATTTCGCGCAGATGATCGGCTGGTCGCCGCAGGAGCTTCCCTTCAGGGACGAATTCGCGCAAATCTGGTCGCTCGGGCACGCCCACGGCACGCTTTACGCGGGCACCAGGCCGGCCAATCTGCTGGCCAGCCGCGATGGCGGGCTGACATGGGAGCGGGTGAACGGGCTGACCGACCACCCCTCGGCCGAAAGCTGGAACCCCGGCGCGGCGGGGCTGGTGCTGCATTCCATCGTGCCCTCGCCCAAGGAGCCCGGCAAGCTCTGGGTCGCTATTTCGGCGGCGGGGGTCTTCGCCACCGAGGATGGCGGCGACACATGGGAGCGGCGCAACCGCCTGTCGAACGCCGAATGCGCCGGGCACAGCGACCACCCCGCGGCCCCGGCAGGCGGCGAAACCGGCCATTGCGTGCACAACATGATGCGTGCGCCGGGCGGCGAGGACGTGCTCTATCAGCAGAATCACCACGGTGTCTGGCGCTCGGGCGACGGGGGGCGCAGCTGGGAAGACATCACCGAAGGACTGCCCTCGACCTTCGGCTTTCCGATCCGGGTGCACCCGCGCGACCCTGGCACGATCTGGACCCTGCCGCTCAATGGCGACATGCAGGGCCGCTTTCCACCCGGTGCGGCGGCGGCGGTGTGGCGCTCAACCGATGGCGGGCAGAGCTGGGAGGCGCTGCGCAACGGGCTGCCGCAGGAGGGCTGTTTCTTTACCGTGCTGCGCCAGGCCATGGCCGGCGACGCGCGCGAGCCTGCGGGGATCTATTTCGGCACCAACAGCGGCTCGGTCTTTGCCAGTTTCGATGAAGGTGAGAACTGGCACGAGATCGCCCGGCACCTGCCCACGATCCTGTCGGTCGAGGTGCTGGACCGCGCAAGCGCCTGAGCGCAGGTCCGCGACCGCATCAGGTTGCGAAGGTCACATGCCCGTTCTCGTCGATCGGCCAGGCCGGGTTCCAGGCGATTTCCCAGGCGTGGCCGTCCGGGTCGGCCACGTAGCCGCGAAACCCGCCATGTGGCGGCGCGTCGGCGGCGCGCAACACCTTGCCCCCCACCCCGGCCAGCCGCTGCATGAGCGGCGCGACATCTTCCCGCGCGGGCACGTTATGGGCCAGCGCAAAGGCGCCGGGGCGGGCCGGCGCGCGGGCGCCCATATCGGCTTCAAGCTGGTCGGCAAGCCAGGTGCCGAAGACAAGCCCGTTCATCTGGTAGAAGGCGATCTCATCATTCTCGAACACGGGCGCCCAGCCGAACCCCCGCGCATAGAACCGCCGCGAGCGGGCCAGGTCGACCACGCCGAGGGTAATCACCGCGATCTGTTGCTGCATGGGGCCCCCTGCTGTCGTTCATTGCGTTGCGGGTGATCGGGGTCACAGACCCCCGCGAGAGGCAGGCCAGCGCACCTTACAGCGGCAGGCTGGTGTCGTTCTTGATCTCTTCCATGCCCAGAAGCGCGGTGATGTTGTAGACCTTCACCTCGGAAATCAGCGCCTGATAGAAGGCGTCATAGGCGCGCGCATTGGCCACGCGGACTTTCAACAGATAGTCGATTTCACCGGCCAGGCGATGCGCCTCCTGCACCTCGGGGCGGGCCTTGACGGTTTCCAGAAAGCGGCGCTGCCAGTCGGGGTCATGCTCGGCGGTGCGGATCAGCACGAAGAAACAGGCCTCCAACCCCAGCTTCTGCGGATCGAGGATCACCGTCTGCCGCAGGATCACCCCGGCCTCGCGCAGTTTGCGAATCCGGTTCCACACGGGCGTCTTGGACGAGCCGACCTTGCGCGCGATTTCATCGAGCGACTGCCCCGCGTCGCGTTGCAGCTCATCAAGGATTTTCCGGTCCAGGTCGTCAATGCGGATTGTCATGCCGCGCACCTCGGGTTTTCAGGGTCAGGGTTTCATCGCCGCCCACCGGTTAGAACACACGTTCCTTTTTAGCAAGGGGTGTGGCGCTCATACAGGAAAATTTCCTATATTGCTGCAAGAAGCAAGAGGTGATCTGCGATGCGGCATTTTCCCATATTCCTCGACACGGCGGGACAGCGCGTGATCGTCGCCGGCGGCGGCGAGGCTGCGCTGGCAAAGCTGCGGCTGCTGCTGAAGACCGAGGCGCGGCTGAGCGTCTACGCCGAAAGCCCCGCACCCGAGATCCGCACCTGGGCCGAGAGCGGCAAGCTGCGACTGGTCGAGCGTGCCCTTGCACACGGCGATGCGCTTTGCGCCGCGCTGGTCTATGCCGCCGCCGAAGATGCCGCCGAAGACGCCCGTATCGCCGCCATCGGGCGCGCCGAGGGTGCGCTGGTCAATATCATCGACAACCTTGAGGACAGCGCCTTCATCACCCCCGCCATCGTCGATCGCGACCCTATCACCGTGGCGATCGGCACCGAGGGCGCAGCACCCGTGCTGGCCCGCGCCATCAAGGCCGATCTGGAGGCGCGGCTGTCGCCGGTGCTCGGCGCGCTGGCCCGCGCCGGCAAGGCGTTTCGCGGCTTGGCCGAGGCGTTGCCGATGGGCCGTGCACGGCGCGACTTCTGGGCCGAGTATTACGACGCCGCCGGCCCCCGCGCCCATGAGGCCGGCGGCGAGGCAGCGCTGCGCCCGGCGCTTGACGTCCTGCTTGGGCAGCATCTGGCGCGCAAGCCCGCGCCGGGCCGCGTCGATCTGGTAGGCGCCGGCCCTGGCGACCCGGAGCTTCTGACCCTGCGGGCGCGGCGGCTGCTCGATACCGCTGATGTGGTGATCCACGACCGGCTGGTTTCTCCCGAGATCCTGGAACTCGCCCGGCGCGAGGCACGGCTGATTGCCGTGGGCAAGGAGGGCTTCGGCCCCTCTACCTCGCAACAAGACATCAACGCGCTGATGGTGCGCGAGGCCCGTGCGGGCGCGCAGGTGGTGCGGCTGAAATCGGGCGATCCGGGCGTGTTCGGGCGGCTCGATGACGAGGCCGAGGCGCTGGACGCCGCCGGCCTCGACTGGGGCGTGGTGCCTGGCATCACCGCTGCATCCGCCGCCACCGCCAGCATCCGTCAGAGCCTGACCAAGCGCGGGCGCAATGGCTCGGTCCGGTTGTTGACCGGGCACGATATGAAAGGCTTTGCCGAACAGGACTGGCGCGGGCTGGCCGCCCCCGGCGCAGTGGCTGCGATCTATATGGGCAAGCGCGCCGCGCGGTTCGTGCAGGGTCGCCTGCTGATGCACGGGGCCGCGCCCGACACCCCCGTCACCGTGGTCGAGAACGCCAGCCGGGCCGACCAGCGGGTGATCGCGGCACGGCTTTCTGGTCTGCCGCAGACGCTCGAAGGGGTCACCGGCCCAGCGGTGCTGCTGCTGGGGCTGGCGCCGCGTGCCGCCGAACAAACACTCGAAGACTTGCAGGAGGCGCTTTCATGAGCCGTCGTTTCACCCCCAAGGTTGTCACCGCCAACGCCCTGATCGAAGGCGATGTGATCTATCTCACCGCCGATGACCGTTGGAGCAAGCAGCACCACGAGGCCGAGCTTATCGAGGACGAGGCGCATGCCGAAATCCGCCTGCTGTTTGCGCAGGCGCAGCCCGATCGCGTGGTCGGCCCCTACCTGGCCGAGGCCCGCCCCGGCGCGCACGGCCCCGAGCCGGTGCATTTCCGCGAAGCGTTCCGCACCCGCGGCCCGTCGAACTACGCCCATGGCAAGCAGGAGGCCGAGGCCCACTGAGCCCGCCCTGCCCCGCCAGCCGCAAGGAGTTTACCATGTATCGCTACGATGATTTTGACGAAGCCTTCGTGCGCAACCGGGTCGCGCAGTTCCGCGACCAGGTGGAGCGGCGCCTCTCGGGCGCGCTGACCGAAGAGGAATTTCGCCCCCTGCGCCTGATGAACGGGCTTTACCTGCAACTGCACGCCTACATGCTGCGCGTGGCGATCCCCTATGGCACGCTGGACAGCCGCAAGATGCGCCAGCTCGCCCTGATCGCCGAGCGCTGGGACAAGGGTTACGGCCATTTCACCACGCGCCAGAACATCCAGTTCAACTGGCCCAGGCTGACGGATGTGCCCGCCATCCTGGACGCGCTGGCCGATGTGGAAATGCACGCGATCCAGACCAGCGGCAACACCATCCGCAACGTCACCGCAGACCATTTCGCCGGGGCGGCGGCTGACGAGATTGCCGATCCGCGCCCTGTCGCCGAGCTCTTGCGCCAATGGTCCACCGACCACCCGGAATTCCAGTTCCTGCCGCGCAAGTTCAAGATCGCCATCACCGGCAGCCCCAATGACCGCGCCGTGACCCGCGCCCATGACATCGGGCTGCGCATGGTCACGCAAGACGGCCAGCCGGGGTTCGAGGTGGTTGTGGGCGGGGGGCTGGGCCGCACGCCGATGATCGGCAAGGTGCTGCGCGATTTCCTTCCGCAGGCCGATCTGCTGCCTTATGTCGAGGCGATCCTTGCCACCTACAACCTGCTGGGCCGGCGCGACAACAAGTACAAGGCACGCATCAAGATCACCGTGCACGAGACCGGGCTGGAAGAGTTCCGCGACATGGTCGAGGCCGAGTTTCCCGCCCGCCGCGCGCTCTTTGCCGGGGGCGATCAGGAGCTGCTGGCGCAGATCGAGGCGGCCTTTGCCCCGCCCGCGTTCCGCAACGCGCCTGTTGACGCCTATGAGACCGCGCGCGCCGCTGACCCGGTATTCCGCGCCTGGGCCGATACCAACCTCGCGGCGCACCGCCACCCCGATTACGCCATCGCCACGATCAGCCTCAAGGCCCATGGCGAAACGCCGGGCGACGCCACCGCCGAGCAGATGCGCATCATGGCCGACCTGGCCGCGCGCTACGGCCATGACGAGCTGCGCATCAGCCACGAGCAGAACGTGATCCTGCCGCATGTGCATAAATCCGACCTGCCGGCGGTGCACGCCGCGCTCAAGGCCGTCGGGCTTGCCACCGCGAATCTGGGGCTGGTCTCGGACATCATCGCCTGCCCCGGCATGGATTACTGCGCGCTGGCCACGGCGCGTTCGATCCCGGTGGCGCAAAAGATCGCGCAGCGTTTCGATGAGCTGAAGCTGGAGCACGACATCGGGCCGCTCAAGCTCAAGATCTCGGGCTGCATCAATGCCTGCGGGCACCACCATGTGGGTCATATCGGGATTCTGGGCCTCGACCGCGCGGGGGTCGAGAATTACCAGGTCACCCTTGGCGGCGACGGCACAGAGACCGCGGCGGTGGGCGAACGCGCCGGCCCCGGCTTTGCCTATGACGAGATCGTGCCCGCGATCGAACGGCTGCTGCGCGCCTATCTGGAACAGCGCGAAAGCCGCGAGGAAACCTTCCTGGAGGCCTATCGCCGGCTGGGGCCTGCGCCGTTCAAGGCCGCGCTCTACCCCGAGGAGGGGCGCCGCGATGCCGCGTGACACCAGCCTTGCCCCGGTCGAGGCGCGGGTGGAGGCGCTGAATGCGCGCTATCGCCACCACGCGGCCGCGCCAGTGCTCGAGCATGCCCTGCGTGACCCCGAGGTGGGCCGCGTGGCGCTGGTTTCGAGCTTCGGCGCCGAATCGGTGGTGCTTCTGCATTTGATCTCGGTCATGGCGCCGCAGACGCCGGTGTTGTTCGTTGACACGATGATGCTGTTCCCCGAGACCCTCGAATACCAGCGCGAACTGTCGGCCAGGCTGGGGCTGCGCGACGTGCGGGTAATCCGCGCGGCCGATACGGCACTGGCCGCGCATGACCCCGACGGCCTGCTGCACCAGAGCGACCCTGACGCCTGCTGCGCGTTGCGCAAGACCGCGCCGCTCGAACACGCACTGGGCAAGTTCGACGCCTGGATCAGCGGGCGCAAGCGTTTTCACGGCGCAACCCGCGCGCATCTGGAATTCTTCGAGGCCGAAGAAGGCACTGGCCGCATCAAGATCAACCCGCTCGCGCATTGGGCGCGCGAGGATCTGGCCGAATACATCATCAATAACCGCCTGCCCCGGCACCCGCTGGTGGCGCGCGGCTACCCTTCGATCGGTTGTGCGCCCTGCACTGCGCCCGCCTCGGGCAGCGACGATCCGCGCGCGGGCCGCTGGCCGGGCCGCGAGAAGACCGAATGCGGCATTCATTTTTCGGGTGGCCGGGCCGTGCGCCCCGGCACCCCGGCGACGCAGGAGAAAACACCATGAGCGTCATCGTCACCGACCAGGGGTTCCAGCCCGAACACTGGAAGGCAGGGTTCACCACACCCGATGCCCTGCCCGATGCCAGCAGCGCGGTCGCCCTCGACCTTGCCTCCGACGACGACCCGGCGACGCTGGTCGCACAATTCGACCGCATCGCGCTGATCCGCGTCCATTTCGCGCATTTCGCAGATGGGCGCGGCTTCACCCTGGCGCAGCGGCTGCGTCAGTTGGGTTATACCGGGCGTTTGCGCGCCCATGGCCATGTGCTGGCCGATCAGTACACCATGGCTCGGCGCTGCGGCTTCGACGAGGTCGAGATCAGCGCCGGCCTCGCCCATCGCCAGCCGCAGGAGCACTGGCGTTTTCGCGGCAACTGGCGCCACCATGACTATCAGTCGCGGCTGCGCGCCTGAGCGGGGGCTTTTCTCCGCGCCCGAACACGCCTAGAAACCGACATGAAGAGGGAGGGGGCCGCGCCCGCCCGCGCCCCCGCGACAGAGCAAATGAACCAGCAGAGCACCATCATGAACGCCCCCGCAGCCAAGGCCCTGCCCGATGCCCAGACCGTCACCTCGGTGCGGCACTGGACGGATCGGCTGTTTTCCTTCCGCGTCACCCGCCCGCGCAGCCTGCGCTTCCGCTCGGGCGAGTTCGTGATGATCGGCCTGATGGGCGAGAACGGCAAACCGCTTCTGCGGGCCTATTCCATCGCCTCGCCCAGCTGGGACGAAGAGCTTGAATTCTACTCGATCAAGGTGCCAGATGGCCCGCTGACATCAAGGCTGCAACATATCCAGCCGGGCGACGAGATCATCCTGCGCCCCAAGCCGGTGGGCACGCTTGTGCTGGACGCGCTGCTGCCAGGCAAGCGGCTGTGGCTGTTCGCCACGGGCACGGGCATCGCGCCTTTCGCCTCGATCGTGCGCGATCCCGAGACCTATGAGCGCTATGACGAAGTCATCCTGATGCACACCTGCCGCGACGCGGCCGAGCTGGACTATGGCCGCGAACTGGTGGAAAGCCTGCCCGAGGATCCGCTGATCGGCGAATTTGTCGGCGACAAGCTCAAATACTACCCCACCACCACCCGCGAAGAGAGCCCGCGCATGGGCCGCATCACCGACAACCTGAAATCGGGCAAGGTGTTCGCGGATATCGGCACCCCGCCGATCAGCCCCGAAACCGACCGCGCCATGGTCTGCGGCTCGCTGGCGTTCAACCACGACATGAAGGCCATTCTCGAAGGCTACGGCCTGCGCGAAGGCGCCAACAGCGACCCGGCCGAATACGTGGTCGAGAAGGCCTTCGTGGACTGAGAGGGCAGCGGCCTTGTGCAATCTGCGGCGCGGCTGCCAATCTATTGCGATTGCGCCACCAGCGGTGTTCCAAAATACCCGAATGCCGCCCAGTCTGCCGGATCGGGGTAGTCTTCACGCAGGCGCAAGGCCGCGTGGCGCAACGCCTGCGGCGGCGTATGACGCTCCAGTTCATCGTGAAAGGCCAGCATCAGCGGCACGGCGGATTCGTCCGATACCGGCCAATGGCTGAGTACCGTGCCCAGCGCCCCGGCCTTTTGAAAGGCCCGCGCCAGGCCGATCACGCCAGCGCCCAGGGCCTGCCCGCGCCCGGTATCGCAGGCCGACAGGATCACCAGCGGCGCGGGCAGCATCTGATCCTGAATCTCGCGCGCGGTGAGCGGACCATCGGCCATGACCAGATAGCTGTCATCCAGCGGTGCCTCGGCGCTGGCAACTCCATGGCCAGCAAAATGCACCAGCGACGTGCTTTGCAAGGCCGAAAGCAACCGTCCGCCTGTCGCCGCCTGTCCGATGACCAGCTCTGCATCCAGGCGACCCGCCAGCCACTCGGCCTCCCGCCGCGCCCCGGGCAGCGGCGGAAATATCAGCCCGCCATACGCGTCTGAATCGAAGCCGCCCGGGTCCCCGAATACCGCACGGCCGCGTTCGCCCTGCCCCGACCAAAGCATCAGGCGCAATTCATAATCGGCAAGGGCGCGCGTCACATGATTTCCGCTGCGGTCGATCGCGATGCCCGGCACCGCGTTCAGCCCGGGCAGGGAAAGCAGGGATGTCAATCGGTCCATCCCGGTGACGGAATGTGTCTCGACCAATGGCTGCTGCCCGTCCAGCGGCAAGGCGAGCAATGGCAGCAACGCCAGTTCGCCCGGCAGATGGAGCGTCAGATGCCTGGTCTGCGCCAGGGCACGGGTGATTTCCGGCATTTCGAAATGCGCACCCAGCCGGGCAAGGTGCCCGGTCGCGTCAGGCTCTGCCGGGCCGGCCTGCAGCGCCACGGCCCCGCGCGTGACCTCTTGCGCCGCGGCCTGTTCCGCCGGCAAGCGGCTTGAGCGCGCCTCGCCCAACGGCACCCGCGATGCAAGCGATTCGACCGCAGCGCGTGCATCGGCCAGCAAGTCCGCCCGTTCGACAGGCCGCCGGGCATAGAAGAACCGCACCTCGCCTTCGGGTCGGCCGAACTGCCCGTCCTCTGCGCCGTCCAGCGGGCCGGAAACCCAGCCAAATGCGCAAAGCCAGGCATCCCCGACGTGCTGCACCAGGAACATTGCCTCTCCCTGCAGGCCAACAAGGGTGCTTGCGGCGGTATGAAAGGCGCCGGGTGTAAGATCGCCATAGACCACCGGGTCCAGCGCGCTCGCATCAAAGGACCGCTGAACATAAAGATTGCGCAAATCCTCGACATAGCTGGCCAGAAACCGTTCGAGCGCGACAGTGGCGTCGCCGACGCAGACAGGCGGCTGTGCAGGCCCTGACATCTCCCGCACGGCCCCATGACCTGCGCCTGTGCCGGCTTTCGCCGGACTGGCCTGTCCCGTCATTTCCAAGAGACCGCCACCCAGCAGGGCCGCTGCCACGAGACCGCGCCAGACCTGCCCCATGCCAGCTGCTCGTGGCACGGCTTTTCCAGGCGGGAAGGGGGTTTTCGTTCCAGCGCGCATGGTCAACCGTTTCACGGGCCGTCAACGCCTGTCAATCGTCGCGAAACGCCCGGACTCATCCATGTCGGCGGCGCATCGCCCCCTGTGGCCACCGCATCAGGAGTCGGGATCTGTCCTTTCGCGCGCTTCCTCGATCGCGGGGCGAATGCGCTCTTCCAGCACCCGCCGCGTGATCGGCCCGGCAAAGCGCAGCACGATCCGCCCCTCGCCATCGATCACATAGGTCTCGGGCACGCCGTAAAGCCCCCATTCGATGCCGGTGCGCCCGGCATCGGTGCCATGCCCGGCGAAGGGATCGCCAAGCTCGTCAAGGAAGGCGTTGGCCTGCCGCGCGGTATCCTTGTAGTTGATGCCCCAGATCGGCAACCCCTCGGCCGCGAGTTCCTCCAGCATCGGATGCTCTGCCCGGCAGGGCGCGCACCAGCTGGCCCAGTAATTCACCAGCTTCACGCCATCTTCGCGCAAGGTCTCGTCGGTGAAGGGCGCGCCGCGCCCCTCCAGCGCGCCAAGCTGTAATGGCGGCGCGAATTGCCCCTCGCGCTGGCTGGGCAGGGAATCGCGATCCTCGCGGAAATTGCCCGCGGCAAACAGCGCGGCCACGGCCAGGAACACCAGCGGCGGCAAAACCATCAAGGGCCTAATCCTTGGCATCGGCGCGCCTCCTCCTGGCCTCGATCTCGGCAAGCTGCCGCTTCATCCGTGTGCCGCGCAACCAGATGCCCCCCACCAGCAGCGCCATGATCAGGGCCGAAACCCCATAGGCCGCCAGCACCTCGGCGGCGTATCGTCCCAGATCGGGCATCATCCCATCCGCTCCCGTGCTTCAAGCGCCTTGATCCGCCGCGCGCGGATCTCGGTGCGCGTGCCCGCCAGCACCAGCGCCACGAAGATCAGCACGAATCCCGCCATGCTGACGTAAAGCGGCAGCTTGTAGGTCATGTCCATTCGCTCACCGGCCTGCAGGCTCAGCGACGGCCCCTGATGCAGCCCCTGGCTCCAGAAGAACACCGCATAGCGCGAAAGCAGCGCAAAGATCGACCCCACAAGGCACAGCACCGCCGTCAGATCGGCCGCGGTGTCGGGGTCGTCGATCGCCTGCCAAAGCGCGATATAGCCCAGATAGAACAGAAACAGCACCAGGAACGAAGTCAGCCGCGGGTCCCACACCCACCAGGTGCCCCACATCGGCTGGCCCCAGACCGCGCCGGTAAAGAGCGCCACCGCCGTCATAGCAAGCCCGATGGGCGCCGCCGCCCGCGCCGCCAGCGCGCTCACATGGTGGCGCCGGATCAGCCAGACCAGCGAGGCCACCAGCATCATGATCCAGATATTGATTGCCATCATCGCCGAAGGCACATGCAGAAACAGGATCTTCACGGTCGACCCCTGGCGAAAATCATCCGGTGTGAAGAAATAGCCCCAGATCAGGCCCACCCCGGTCACCACCGCCGCCAGCCCCGCCACCCAGGGCATCAGCGGCCCGGTAGTGTCCATGAACTTCTTCGGATTGGCATATTCCCAGACAGACATGGCGAAATCCTGTAATGCGGGCCCAGTTCTAGTCCGCGCTGCGCCCGGCCTCAATGCACGGGCCCGTGAATCCGGTCAGCGCAGGTTGATACGAATTGCCGCAGCCGAGGCAAAGGGCAGCAGCGCGAAGGCCCCCAGCGTGATCCCGGCCAGCAGCGCCAGCGGTGTGCCCACCGCCAGCCCCTCGGCCCCGCGGCGCACCAGTTCGGCCCCGAAAACCAGCGTCGGCACATAAAGCGGCAACACCAGCAGCGACAGCAGCAACCCGCCGCGCCGTAACCCCACCGTGAGCGCCGCGCCGAAGGTGCCAATGACCGACAGCGCCGGCGTGCCCAGTGCAAGCGACAGAACCAGCCAGCCATAGGCCGGGGCGGGCAGGCTCAGCAGCACACCCAGAAGCGGCGCGATCAGCGTCAGCGGCAGCCCCGTCGTCACCCAATGCGCCAGCGCCTTGACCGTGACCACCCCCTCCATCGGAATCGGCGCCGTCGCCAGCAGGTCGAGCGATCCATCCTCATAATCCAGCGCGAATATCCGGTCGAGCGAGAGCAGGCAGGCCAAGAGCGCGCCGACCCACAGGATACCCGGCGCGATCATCGCCAGCACCGCCCCCTCCGGCCCCACGCCAAGTGGCACCAGCACCACCAGCAGCAGAAAGAACGCAAGCCCCAGGCCGAAGCCGCCACCCGCGCGAACCGCCAGGCGCAGGTCGCGCAGAAACAGCGCTAGCATGATCCGCCCCTTTCCTGGATTGCCCGCCCGCTCATGCGAAGGCCTCGTCAAAGGCGCCGTTCTGGCGCGGTTGCGCGCGGTAGGGGGCAAGCTCCAGCACCTCGGCCTCCTTCAGCCCCAGGTCGATATGTGTGGCCATCAGCGCCGCGCCGCCACCGGCCAGGTGCCGCCGCACCACCGCGACGAACAGCGCCACCGACGCCGCATCCAGCGACACCGTCGGCTCATCCAGAACCCACACCGGGCGCGCCGCCACCACCAGCCGCGCCAGCCCCAGCCGCCGCTTCTGCCCGGCCGAAAGATTCTGCGCCTGCCGCCCCGAAAGTTCGCCCAGGTTCATCGCCTCCAGCGCCGCCCCGATCCCCGGCCCGCCATAGACCTGCGCCCAGAACGCCAGGTTCTCGGCCACGGTGAGCGTGGGCTTCAACCCATCGGCATGGGCGGCATAGGCGATCGCCTCGGGCGCGACCGAGACGCGCCCCGCCAGCGGTGGCTGCAACCCGGCCAGCGTGCGCAAGAGCGTGGTCTTGCCGCAGCCATTGGGCCCGCGCAACACCAGCGCGCGCCCCCCCGCCAGCGAAAACGACACCCCTTCGAGCACCGCCACCCCACCGCGCGCGCAGGCCAGATCCTCGACCACAAGCTCCATGCACCCCGCCCGGCAGACCCCGGCCTGCTCTTCTTCTTGGTCCAAATATCCCCGCCGGAGGCGGAAATCCGGCCGCCGCAGGCGGCCCTTTCGCCTTTCCTAAAGCGTTTCGGCCATTCGTTGAATCGTCGAAACGCTTCAACCTTCTGTTTTGTCGCAATTTCGAACCGAAAAAGTCTATCAGCTTTTTCTGAAATTGCTTTAGCGCAGCACCGCAGCGACGGAAAGGCGCAAGCTCGTCACAGCCGCGCGCGCCCCCCGCCCTGCGCGCGCCGCGTCACTCGCGCAGGCGCACGCGTGCCATGTAATCGGGCGCCTCCACCCGGCCGCCGGCACGCGGATCGCCCCTGGCGATCGCGTGCACATGCGCCATCCCCTCGACCACGCTGCCCAGCACCGTGTATTGCCGGTCCAGTTGCGGATGGCGATCGAGCATGATGAAGAACTGGCTGTTGGCGCTGTCCGGCGCGTCGGCGCGGGCCATGCCGACCGCGCCCGTGTCAAAGGGCAGGTCCGAGGGCTCCAGCGGCAGGTCGGGCAGGTCCGAGCCGCCGCGCCCGGCCATGCCAGGGTCGCCGCCCACCCGGCCAAAGCGCACATCGCCCGTCTGCGCCATGAAACCTTCGATCACACGGTGAAACACCACCCCGTCATAGGCGCCCGCCTCGGCCAGTGTGATGACGCGCTCCACATGCAGGGGCGCCACATCGTCGCGCAGATCGATCACCACCTCGCCCGAAACCTGCCCGCCCAGTTCGATCACCAGATAGGGCCCGCCAGTGTCCACCCCGGCCGAGGGCGGCTGCGGTGCCGGGCGGGTCTGCGCGTAATAGAAGCCCCCCAGCACCGCGAAACCCAGCGCGAACAGCCCGCCGACGATCAGTGCCTCGCGCCGGGTGCCCACGGTTACTGCGCCTGCTCCACATCGGCGGCCACCTGCACCCGGATCATGCGATCAGGGCTGGCGGGGGGCTCACCGCGGGTGATGGCATCGACATGTTCCATCCCCTCGATCACCCGGCCATAGACAGTGTATTGCCCGTTAAGGAAGTGATTGTCGCCGAAATTGATGAAGAACTGGCTGTTGGCGCTGTCGGGATGCTGGCTGCGCGCCGCGGCCAGCGTGCCCCGGTCATGGGGTAGGTCCGAGAACTCGGCCGGCAGTTCGGGCAGATCCGAGCCGCCCCGCCCGGCCATGCGCAGGCTGAATTCGGCGGCCTCGGCATTGCCGAACTCCACATCACCCGTCTGCGCCATGAAGCCCTCGATGACGCGGTGAAACACCACGCCGTCATAGGCCCCGGCGCGGGCCAGTTCGCGCATCCGCTCGGAATGCAGCGGCGCGACCTCGGGCAGAAGCTCGATCACCACCGTGCCCGATTCAAGCTCCATCAGGATGGTGTTTTCCGGAGCCGCCCCGTCTTGCGCCATGGCGGCCGGGGCCGCGGCCAACAGGCTTGCGACCGCAAACGCGCGAAAGATGCCTGGCCTGAACTCAGTCATCGGCGGCCACCTTCACGCTGAGCATACGGTCAGGGCTCGCGGGCGGCTCGCCGCGGGTGATGGCATCGACATGCTCCATCCCGCCAATCACCCGGCCATAGACTGTGTATTGCCCGTTGAGGAAATGATTGTCGCCGAAATTGATGAAGAACTGGCTGTTGGCGCTGTTCGGGTTCGACGAGCGCGCCGCGCCCAGCGTGCCTCGATCATGGGGGATGCGGCTGAACTCGGCGGGAAGGTCGGGCAGGTCCGAGCCGCCGGTACCGGCGCGGCGCAGGTCGAAATCCTTCTCGGTATTGCCATTGGCGACATCGCCGGTCTGGGCCATGAAGCCCTCGATCACCCGATGAAAGACCACGTTGTCATAGGCGCCGGCGCGGGCGAGTTCCTTCATTCGCGCGCAATGCTGGGGCGCGATGTCGGGCATCAGTTCGATGGTGACGGTGCCGTCTTTCAGCTCCATCAGGATGGTGTTCTCCGGGTCCTTGATTTCGGGCATCTGCCTCTCCTTGTCTGCGGTTGCGCGCCACCCTAGTGGGACGGGCGGCAAAGGAAAAGAGGCCCGGCTTCGCGGCTCAGGGCTATCGCATTTGGAATCTGAGCACGTCGAAAGGAGATCAAAGGCTTCTACATGACACAGCCCCTTGCCAGAGGGGCCTCGCCCGGCGGCAACGCCGGGCAGCGCCTGCCATTCCGGGGGCTTACGCCGCCCCACCGGGGCGA
>NZ_QNVJ01000001.1 GCF_003350345.1 Alkalilacustris brevis | reverse complement strand
CCCCGAGCGCTGCATCTGCCACGACAGCGTGTCGAGCAGGCAGCCCGAATACATGGCAAAGCGCGGCACTTCGGGCAGGCCGATCTCGATGGACATCGAGGGCAGCGCCCAGGCGCCCGAGCGGAACTCATGGGTATATGGATCGGTGCCACTGGTCTGCGGCGCGCCGAATGCCGCCTTCAGCCAGACACCGAAGCCTTGCGCATCGATCGGCACCACGACATTGCCATCCGCCGTCACTGCGTCCTTGATCGGCGCCAGCGGGTCGCGGCCATAGCCCAGAAGCTCGCTGTTCAGGAGCGGCTGCTCGGCGCCCAGCGTGGAGCTGGCAAAGGGCATGCGGGTATAGCCGCTGGCGGGCGGCGTGCCGTAACTCGTCTCGAACGCAAGCGCCATTTGCGCCCGCGCCCCCTGGGCTCGTGCCATGTCTTGGTCTCCTTGTAACAGACGGGAAAGGTCAAGCGGCTTGACCCGGCATGGTGTTCACGCGCAACTGGACTCACATCACACGGATTCAGGCGGAGGCGCCGATGTTTTCGATTGGCAGGGACAGCGATATGCCCGAGGGCGCAGAGCAGAAAGACCCCGACGCACCCAAGGGGGAGCGGCGGCGCTCGGTTCTCCACGAAGGCATTACCATCAACGGCGACTGGACCAGTGACGGTATCGTCGAATTCGGTGGCACAATTATCGGCGACCTGACGGTCGATACGTTGATCGTGGCTCGCAGTGGCCGGATCGAAGGCAATGTGCGCGCCCGCAATGTCACCCTGGAGGGCCATCTCGAAGGGACGGTCGCGGCCATCAATGTGGTCATCCGACCTTCGGCCGAGGTGAAGGCCGAGATTGCCTGCCAGAGCATCACGATCGACGCCGGGGCCCGGATCGAGGGCAAGGTCATGTGCAAGGCACAGGCCCCGACCTCTCAGCCCAGGGAATCTGCCAGCACATAGTGCAGGATGATCGGCACGATCGCTGCCTTGAGCGCAGCCCCGCCCTCGACGGGCAGATCGACGTATTCGGGCGCCTCGGCTTCCACCCAGTCGCAAAGCCCGCGCAGCGTGCGGTCGGCCGAGATGGCCGCGCCAATGCGCCCGACAAGGCGGTCAAACCGCGCATCTCGCTCCTCGCCGGTCTGCACGATCACCTCCAACTCGGCCCGGTGCTGATAGTGATACATGAGCGGTGAAAGCGTCACGCCTGGCTCGCCCGGGTTGCCATCGCGCAGGATCATGAGACCTGCGGGCGGGATGCGCTCGGGCAGGACTTCACCGCGCAGAACTGGCACATGCGGCACCGTGCGCAGCAGGTCGGCCAAGGCGGTGAGAATGGTTTCGCGGGGGGTGGGCATGATGCTATCGAGGAGGGAGTTTGGTGTGTTGGTTGATAATCGCCATCGCGATCGGCCTCCTCATTATGATCCCGATGGCGATCATTGACACGTACGGCGTTTTACCGTACAAGAAGCCTCCTGAAGGAGACTGATCATGTTTGCCATCGAGACTGTGACCCCGACCCCGGGCAAGATGGAAGCGCGCAAGGAGTTGCGCATGCATCGCGCGGATGAAGAGCGCATCAAGGCCGCAGCTGCTGCAACCGGCCTGCAGGAAGCCGACTTCATCCGTCAGGCGGCCCTTCTGCGTGCGCAGGAGGTCGAGCAACGTGTGTCCCTCTCTGTCTTGCCTGTCGAGGCGTTCGATGCGTTCAAGGCAGCCGTCGAGATGCCCGGTCAGGTCGTGCCCGGGTTGGCTCGTGCTGCGGAAGCGTCGAAAGGCCTCCTGAAGGATGCCGGCTGAAACCGGGGCGGACGCGCCCGCTCTGACAATCGCAAAATTTGACAAGGCGCTGCATGACCGCAGCGCCTTCTCTTGTGGCTTTGGCCCTATCGACAACTTCCTGAAGTCATCGCTCTCCGACCAGATCAAGGCCGGGATGGTCGCTGCGTGGGTCGCAACGGCCGACGACGATCCCGCCGTGCTGGGCTTCTACACTCTCGGCGCAATGGCCGTCCGATCGGATTTCGGACCCAAGAAGTGGCAACGCGCCGGCGTGCCCGACATTCCGGTCATCTACATCCGAGCGGTTGCCGTGCGCAAAGACATGCAGGGCAAGGGGCTCGGAACCGCGCTCATTGTGGACGCCATGCAGCGATGTCTTGGAATCGCTGATCAGATGGGAGCCGCGGCGGTCGTCCTCGACGTGCTAAAGGACGACCATTTCGACCGGCGCTGGCGCTTCTACGAAGAACTGGGATTCCGACCTCTCGGGGATTCTGAGAATCCGGAACGCGTCTTCATCTCTATGGCCAACGTGCGCGCGACACTCGGCTGAAACGCCACCCAGCATCAAAGCTTCCCCTCCACCCAATTCGCCACGATCAGCCCCGGCACCGCGTCACGCGCTCGCTCTGCATCCCGCGCCAGGTCCAGCCGCTTTCGCAGCTTGACCTGCGGCACCAGCAGGAAGATCGGCACGGTGGTGACGCCGCGACCAGTTTTGGATCGTGACATCACAGCCCGTCCACGCGCGTTCAGCCGCCCCTCGGCGACCAACATGCTCGGCCCGGACCTGCGATAGACAAAGCGCAGCCGCAGGCCAGAACGGCGCTCCCATTCCTTGGGCGTGATCCGGCCACCTCGGGCCGATTTCCCTGCGGCGGGTGTCGGGATCGCCATCCAGAACCCGTTTCGCGCGCGGATCAGCGGACCGGTGTCATGCGCGCCGACGATCACCGGGGCCTTGGACCAGACCAGCGCCGCTGCATTGAGGCTGGGCTTGCTCCTGGGAAACGGCTCCGAACGAATGGTGCGCGCGAGCCTCTGGCCCAGTCCCGCCCCGGTGATCTGCGCGCGCCAGGCGGTCCTGAGGTCGGTGCCGGCCTTCGTCACCGCCTTGCTGACCGCGCGCTCGCCCGCCTTGATTTCGGCCGCCATCATGGCCGCGATATCGCTCGCGATTTCCATCCGGATCATGACCATTCCCCCAGGCTACCCTGTGACATCGGCATGCGGGTCCGGCCACCAGGGCAGAAGCTCCGCGGTCCAGACCAACCGCTCGCGATCGCGCCGCGGCGTGCCCTGCACCACGAAGATCTCCGGGCCGATCTCGAAGCGGTCCCCGGCGGCCAGTTCCGGGCAGTCGCTC
>NZ_QNVJ01000086.1 GCF_003350345.1 Alkalilacustris brevis | reverse complement strand
GTTGGTTAGAGTACCGGCCTGTCACGCCGGGGGTCGCGGGTTCGAGCCCCGTCAACCGCGCCAGTTTCCAGATACAGCCACGCCTTCGGGCGGCAAGACGTGCGGCGGGAACAGGCAAAGACCTCCGCAGGACATGGCTTGAGAAGAGACCCGAGGGCAGCGCCTGCCTGGGCAGGCGCCCATGCCTGACGGCACCACCGGCGCGGCGCCAAGGAAACCATTTACGTTACAGCATGTTGAGGCGTCCGAAGCGCCTGCCTGCCTCCGGCGTTTCCGCCGGGCGGGCCACTCGGCAAGGGCTGTGTCATGCAGAGGCCTTCTGGCGTGTCGCGTTTGACCGGTATCGCTCAATTCGCAACAGAGGGCATGTGCCCGCCCGAGGTGGGCGCGGATGCGCCCGCCTGTGGGGCGGGCGGGCGCATGCCCGGGCCGCAAGCGTCCCGGGCGGGGTATCATCAGTCCAACGCAACACGCCATAAGCATTGCCATTTCCGCGCGCCGATCCATCCTCCGCGTTCTGCACGCCCCGATCCTTTCAGCCCGGCCATTCAGCCCAGAACGTGATGCCCGCCCACCGGCAGTGCCGCGCGCACCTCGTGCACATAATCGGGATCGATGCACGCGCTGACATGGCCCACCCGGTCGGACGCGGTGGCCTGCACCACGCCCCAGGGGTCCACCACCATGGAGCGCCCGTAGCAGACGCGCCGCCCCCCGTCATGGGCGAAGATCTGCGCCGGGGCGATCATGTAGCACTGGGTCTCGATCGCGCGGGCGCGCAAGAGCGGCTCCCAATGGTCGCGCCCGGTCATCAGGGTGAAGGCAGAAGGCAGGAAGATCGCCTGCGCGCCTCGGTCGCGCAAGGCGCGAAACAGTTCGGGAAAGCGCAGGTCATAGCAGATGGCGCAGCCGAAGGTGATGGCCTCGGCCTCGAAACACACCACCGAATCGCCGGCCAGAATGGTGTCGGATTCGCGATAGCTGGCGCCGCCCGGCACATCCACGTCGAACAGGTGCAGCTTGCGGTATTGCGCGCACAGCTTGCCCGCCCTGTCCCAGACAGTGGTGGTGTTGTGGCATTTCCCGCCCGCCGCCTCGTGCAGCGAACCACCGTGAATCCAGACCCCGTGCTTGCGCGCCAGCGCGGACAGCATCCGGCAGGCGGGGCCGTCGGGGATGGTCTCGGCCTCGGCCCGCTTGCCGACAGAATCGCCCGTCATCAGCGCGAAGGTCTCGGGCAGCGCGATCATGTCGGGGCGCTCGCGCGCAACGGCGTCCTCGATCAGCGCCTCGGCGGCGGCAAGGTTGGCTGCCTTGTCGGCACCGCTGTTCATCTGGATCAGGGTGATCTTCATCGCTGCGGCTCCTGTCTGCTGCGGCGCCGGCCCGGCGCACGCGCCCCGGGTCGAGGTTATCGGCGAATGCCCCGGTCGAAAAGCGCGCAGACGGCAGCAAGGAATTCTTCGCGCCGGGCGGGGCTTTCCATCATCAGCTCGTGCGCGCCCCCCTCGATGCGCAAGAGCCGGGCGCCGGGCCAGATGCTGACGCGCGCGGCGATGGCCTCGGGGTCAACGATGGCTTCCCGGCTGCCCAAAGCGACCAGCGCGGGAATCTCGGGCGACGGCAGCCGCGCCAGCGCGCGCATCTCGCGCAGGGCGGCGGCCAGCCAGCCCAGGCTGGGCGCGGCGATGCAGAGTTCCGGATGCGCGCGCGCCAGTGCCTGCATCCGGTCGAACATGGCGCGATCAGTGGTGAATTCGTTGGTCTCGAAAGGGATTGTCCGCAGATCATAGGCGTCCGGATCGCCCGGCACGGCGCGGTCGGCCCCACCCGCCAGATGGGCAACGCGGCCCAGGGCGCGGGCGCCCAGCCCTGTCAGCCCATTCAGCGGCAGGCCCCACATCGGCGCCGAGAAGGCCGCCGCCGTCACCTCGGGCCAGGCCCCCGAGCAAAGCGCGCGCAAACCGATGCAACCGCCCATAGAATGCGCCAGCAGCAGATGCGGTTGCGCCAGTTCCAGCGTGTCGGCGGCCACACGCAAGGCGGCAAGGTCAAGCTGATAGGCTGCGAAATCCTCCACATGGCCCAACCGGGGATCGCTGGCCAGGCGCTGCGACAAGCCCTGCCCGCGCCAGTCGAGCGCGAGCACGCCATAGCCGTTATCGGCCAGTTTGCTGGCGACATGGGCGTATTTCTCGATGAACTCGCCCCGGCCGGGCAACAGGATCACCGTGCCGCGCGCCCCCCGCGCCATGAGCACCGCGCGCAGGCGCAGCCCGTCGCCCGTGCGCAGCCAGAAGGCCGCCGGGCCGCTCGGTGCCTGATCCGGGCCAATATACAGCGGCGCCGGAGGAAGGGCGCCCGCATGGCTCATCCCAGCGCGGCGCCCAGTTTCATCGCCATGCCCATGCTCCCCTCGATCGACAGCCGCCCCGACATGAAGGCGGTGGTCGGATGCAGGTCGCCTTCGAAGATCGCGCGGAACGTGTCGGTATCGGCGCTGAGCACGACATCGGCCTCCTCGTCGGGCGACGCGGTGCGCACGCCGGTCGGTTCGATCATGATCGAGCCCTCGTCGGTGATATCGAACCGCGCCACGCCGTCGAATCCCTCGCCCAGCCGCGCGCCGAGGGCGGAAACCGCAGTATCGATGATCTTGCTCATGGGCTGTTCCTCCAATTGTGAATGCGCGCCTCTCGCCTTTTGCGCAAGGGGCGTTACACTTGCTGGCGTTATGGAACGTCGCCGCCGCCTTCTCAATCCTCTCGTTGCAGCCGCCCTGGCATTCGGGCTGGCTTTTGCCGTGCCTGCCGGGGCGCAGGCCGATGACAAGCTGGACACGTTGCTGGAGGAACTGGCCCAGCCCGATCTCGAACGCTGGCAGCGGGTCGAGCGGCAGATCGTTGCGGAATGGTCGCGCTCGGGTTCGGCGGCGATGGACCTATTGCTGCAACGCGGCCGCGCCGCGCTGGAGGATGGCGACACCGAAGCCGCGATCGAGCACCTGACCGCGCTGGTCGATCACGCGCCCGGCTTCGCCGAAGGCTGGTACAGCCGCGCCACGGCATATTTTCAGGCCGGTGCCTATGGCCCTGCGATGCGCGACCTTTACGAGGCCCTGGCGCTGAACCCCCGCCATTTCGGGGCGCTGACCGGGCTGGGCACGATCCTGGAAGAAACCGACCAGCGCGAGCGCGCGCTGGAGGCCTATCGCGAGGCCATTGCTATACATCCGCATCAACCTTCCATAAAACGCGCCCTTGAGAGGCTGGAGCGCGCGCTTTCCGGCTTCGAGGCCTGAAACGGGCCAGAGAGCGGCGCAAGGCGCGCGCCATCGGCAGGAGCAGTAATGCGCGATCAGGCACGGGTTTGGGCCGTTCTCGGCCCCACCAACACAGGCAAGACCCATTACGCGATCGAACGGATGCTGGCACACCGCACCGGCGTCATCGGCCTGCCGCTGCGGCTGCTCGCGCGCGAGGTCTATGACCGGATCGTGGCCGTGCGCGGCCCGTCGGTGGTGGCGCTGGTCACGGGCGAGGAACGCATCGTGCCCGAGCGCACGCAATACTGGGTCTGCACCGTCGAGGCGATGCCGATCGAGATCGGCGCCGATTTCGTCGCGGTCGATGAAATCCAGCTTTGCGCCGATCCCGAGCGCGGGCATGTCTTCACCGACCGGCTGCTGCACGCACGCGGGCTGCATGAGACGCTGTTTCTGGGCGCCGACACCATGCGCGCGGCGATTGCCGCGCTGGTGCCCAAGGTGCAGTTCCTGCGGCGCGAGCGGTTTTCCGAGCTGACCTATACCGGCGCGAAAAAGCTCAGCCGGATGCCGCCGCGCAGCGCCATTGTCGGTTTCTCGGTCGAGAACGTCTATGCCATCGCCGAGCTGATCCGGCGGCAAAAGGGCGGCTGCGCGGTGGTGATGGGGGCGCTAAGCCCGCGCACGCGCAATGCGCAGGTCGCGCTCTATCAGAATGGCGATGTGGATTACCTGGTGGCCACAGATGCCATCGGCATGGGGCTGAATCTGGATATCCGCCATGTGGCCTTTTCGGCCACCGCCAAGTTCGACGGCCGGCGCATCCGCCCGCTGGGCGCCAACGAGCTGGCGCAGATCGCCGGGCGCGCCGGGCGGCACCTGAGCGCGGGCAGCTTCGGCGTCACCGGCGAGGCCCGCGCGCTTTCCGACGAGATGATCGACGCGGTGGAAAACCACCGTTTCGAGCCGGTGCGCAAGCTGCACTGGCGCAACGCCGATCTGGAATTTGGCTCGGTCGGGCGGCTGATTGCCTCGCTGGAGCGCCCCAACAGCGACGATTGGCTGACACGGATGCGCGACGCCGACGATCTGACCGCGCTCAAGACGCTTTCCGACATGCCCGACGTCGCGCGCAGGCTGGCGGACGCGCGCGATGTGCGGCTCTTGTGGGATGTCTGCCGGGTGCCCGATTTCCGCGGCATTTCGCCCAACGAACACAGCGGGCTGCTGGCACGGCTGTTCGGGTTCCTGCACGAGGCGGGGCAGATCCCGCATGACTGGCTGGCGCGCAATATCGCCCGGATCGACCGCACCGATGGCGATCTCGATGCGCTGTCTAAGCGGCTGGCCTATATCCGCACCTGGACCTATGTGGCGCAACGGCGTGGCTGGGTTATTGATGAAAGTCATTGGCGTGATGAGACTCGCGCGGTAGAAGACCGATTGTCGGATGCGCTTCACGCGCGGCTGACGCAGCGTTTCGTTGATCGGCGCACCAGCGTGCTGATGCGCCGGCTCAAGCAGAAGGAGACCCTCGTGGCCGAGGTGAACGACAAGGGCGAAGTGACGGTTGAGGGCGAATTCGTCGGCCGCATCGAAGGGTTCCGTTTCCGGCAGGACAATGCCGCTTCCGCCGATGAGGCCCGAACCCTGCGGCAAGCCAGCCTTCAGGCGCTGGCGCCGCACTTCCATCTGAAGGCCGACAAGTTCTACAACGCGCCCGATACCGAGATGGACATCACCGAACAGGGCGGGTTGATGTGGGGCGATACCGCGCTGGGCAAGCTGGTGGCCGGCCCCGAGCCGATGAAGCCGCGCGTCGAGGCCTTCGTCGATGAACTGGCCGGAACGGAGGTGGCCGAGAAGGTCGCGCGCCGCTTGCAGCATTTCGTCGATCGCCGCATCGCCGCGCTGTTCGAGCCGCTTCTGGGCCTGTCGCGTGATGAAACACTGGGCGGGCTGACCCGCGGCTTTGCCTTCCGCATGGTCGAGGCTATGGGCATTCTGCCCCGCGCCGAGGTCGCCGACGAGGTCAAGGCGCTGGACCAGGAGGCGCGCGGGGCGCTGCGCAAGCATGGCGTGCGCTTCGGGCAATACACGGTCTTCATGCCGCTGCTGCTCAAGCCCGCGCCGACACGGCTGCGGCTGGTGCTGTGGTCGCTGGCGCAGGGGCTGGAAACCTTCCCCGAAAGCCCACCGCCGGGTCTGGTGACGATCCCCGCGGTCGAGGGCGAGCCGGAAATCCATTACCGGCTGGCGGGCTATCGCCCCTCGGGCAGCCGGGCGATCCGCATCGACATGCTGGAACGCCTTGCCGACCTGCTGCGCGCGCAAGACAGCCGCGGCGGGTTCGAGGCCACGCCCGACATGCTTTCGATCACTGGGCTGACGCTCGAGCAGTTCGCCGATCTGATGCAGGGCATGGGCTATCGCGCCGAGCGCGGCGAGCGCCCCAAGGTCAAGGCCGCGCCCGCCACTGCCCCCGCAACCGAAGGCGAGGCCGAGGCTGCATCACAGGACGACACGGCGCCACAGGCGGAGGCTGCGCCAGAGACAGAGGCAGAATCTGCGCCCCAGGCGGAGGCCGCGACACAAGCCGAGGCTGCCGACGCCGGGGCCGACGCAGCCCCCACCCCGCCGCAGCCTGACACCCCCGAAACCCCGCCCGCGCAACCGGCCGCCGACACCCCCGCGCCAGAGGATGCGCCCCAGCCCACCGCCGACGCACCGCAGCAGGACGCGCCACAGGCCCCGGAAACAGCCGAAGAGGCGCCACAGGCCAACGGCGGCGAGGGCCCCTCGCCCGCAGCGGAAGAAAGCGCAGCCGGGCCGGACACGCCCGCCACCGATACGAGCGCCGATACCACCGCCGATGCCACGGCAGAGATCGAGGTGTTCTACACCTTCGCCTGGGCCCCGCGTGCGCGCAACAACCACCCCCGGCGCGGCAAGGGCGGCGCCCAGGGCGCCCACCAGGGGCAGCGCCGAGACGGCGATGGCGGCGGCGGCGGCGGCAAGGCCCGCGCCGATGGTGGCAAGCCGCGCGGAAAGGGCCCCGGCAAGCCCCATGGCAAAGCGGGCGGAAAACCGCGCGGCAAGCCGGGTGATGGCGCCCCGCGCCGTTTCGAATCCGGCCCCGACAAGCCCCGCAAGGACAGGATCGACCCCGACAACCCCTTCGCGCAGGCGCTGATGGGGCTGCGCGACCGCAAGTAAGCGCGCGGCGTGCCCCCCTCGCGCGAAACCATCCGGCTGGACAAATGGCTCTGGCAGGCGCGGTTTTTCAAGACACGCGGCCTGGCCAGCCGGGCGGTCTCGAACGGGCAGATCCGGGTCAATGCCGCGCGGGTGATCAAGCCCGCGCAGGCCGTCGGGGCGGGCGATACGCTGACCTTCGCGCTCGGCCGGCAGGTCAAGGTGGTGCGCATTCTGGCCCTGGGCCTGCGCCGTGGCCCCGCGCCCGAGGCGCAGGCGCTCTACGATGACCTGTCGCCGCCTCCGCCGCCACTTGCGGAAACCACCGGCGCACCTTCGGCCCGGTCCGGCGGGCGCCCCAGCGGCAAGGAGCGCCGCAGTTTCGAGCAGGCCCGGCGATCCGCGCTTGAATGATCCGGCTGCCCGGATTACTTCCCCCGTGGCGCAAGAATGGGAGAGCGCACGGATGACCTATGTCGTGACCGACAACTGCATTGCCTGCAAATACACCGATTGTGTGGAAGTCTGCCCTGTGGATTGTTTCTACGAGGGCGAAAACATGCTGGTCATCCATCCGGATGAATGCATCGACTGCGGCGTGTGCGAACCCGAATGCCCTGCCGATGCGATTCGTCCCGACACCGAGCCGGACATGGAAGACTGGGTCGAGTTCAACCGCAAATATTCCGAAGCCTGGCCGGTGATCATCACCAAGAAAGACCCGCTGCCCGAAGCCGAGGAACGCGACGGCGAGACCGGCAAGATGGAAAAATACTTTTCTGAAAAGCCCGGCGAAGGCGGCTGAGCCGGCAGGCACGCCCCCTGCCCGAGGCAATTCCACGCCCGGCGGCACCACCTGACGGCCCGGAAATTGGGGCAAGGCAGGGCGCCACGGCCAATGGAAAGCCCGGTGGAGCGGCCGCTGCCCCCTCAGACCCGGTTTGGCAGCGGTTGCCCCGCGGCAAAGGCGCGCAGGTTATCCAGTGCGACCATGCCCATGGCCTCGCGCACCTCGTGCGTCGCGGTGCCCAGATGCGGCAACAGCGAGACATTCTCAAGCCTGCGCAGCGCCTCGGGCACCTGCGGCTCGTGCTCATAGACGTCCAGCCCCGCCCCGGCGATCTGCCCGGCCTCGAGCGCCGCGATCAGCGCCGCCTCGTCGACAAGGTCGCCGCGCGCGATATTGACCAGATGCGCATGGGGCTGCATCGCCGCCAGCGCCGCGGCGTCGATCAGGTGGCGCGTCTCGGGCGTGGCGGCCATCGTCACCACCACCACATCGGCACGGGCCATCACCTCGTGCAGGGTGGGCAACTGCTCGGCCGGCACGCCCGGGTCCGGCACCGGCGAGCGGTTGAAGAACACCACCTGCATGTCGAAGCCGCGCTGACACCGCCGCGCCACGGCGCGCCCGATCCGGCCCATGCCAAGGATGCCCACGGTCTTGCCGGTCAGGTGCAGGCCCAGCATCTCGGTCGGGTGCCAGCCCGCCCAGCGCCCGGCGCGCACCATCCTCTCGCCCTCGCTGGCGCGGCGCGCGCTCATCAGCATCAGCATGACGCCGATATCGGCGGTGGCATCGGTCACGGCACCGGGCGTGTTGGTCACCGCGACCCCGGCGGCCTGCGCAGCCAGCACGTCTATATGGTTGTAGCCCATGCCGAAATTGGCCAGCAGCCGGCAGCGCGGGCGCGGCACGGCGGCAAACACCTCGGAGCTGTAGCGATCGCCCAGCGTGGGCATGACCATGTCATACTCGCGCAGGCTGGCGACCAGTTCCGCCGGCAACATGGGCGTCGTCTTGCCGCGCAGGGTCAGGTCGAATTCGGCCTCGGCGGCGGCCTTCACTGCCGGGGGCATCGGGCGGGTTATCAGCAGACGGGGTTTCAATGCAGCCTCCCTCCAGACGGAACCTCGCGTTCGGGCGTGATCAGCACCACCTCGCCCTCGGCATCCGGCAGGCCCAGCACCAGCACCTCGGAGCGCATCGGCCCGATCTGGCGCGGCGGGAAATTCACCACCGCCAGCACCTGGCGGCCGACCAATTCATCGGGGGTGTAGTGCCGGGTGATCTGGGCCGAGCTCTTGCGCTCGCCAAGTTCGGGGCCGAAGTCGATCCACAGCCTGATCGCGGGCTTGCGCGCCTCGGGGAAAGGTTCGGCCCGCGTGACTCGCCCGACCCGCACATCGACCTTGAGGAAATCATCAAAACTGATCGTGTCGTCTTGCGCATCGCTCATTGGGAAAGTTCCCTTGCGCGGGCGGCGGCGGCACCGACAGCACGGCGCAGCAGCGGGCGCAGGCCCTGGCTTTCATCCATCAGATGTTCGAGCGCGGCGGCTGTCGTCCCGCCGGGGCTGGTGACGTTCTCGCGCAGGCGTGCCGGGGCCTCGTCGGAGGTTTCGGCCAGGTGCCCGGCACCGGCGACCGTCGCGACAGCCAGCTTCATGGCCAGGTCGGGGGCCAGCCCCTCGGCCTCGCCCGCTGCGGCCATCGCCTCGATCAGGTGGAACACATAGGCCGGCCCCGAGCCGCTGAGCGCCGTCACCGCATCCATCTGCCCCTCGTGCTCCAGCCGCACGGTCTGACCGACAGCGGCCAGAAGCCCCTCGGCCAGCGCAAGCGCGGCCTCGTCCGCCAAGGCATTGCCGACCAGCGCCGAGATGCCCCGCCCCACCGCGGCCGGGGTGTTGGGCATGGCCCGCACGATCACCGTATCAGACCCCAGGACGCCCTCGAAAGCCGCGATCGATGTGCCCGCGGCGATCGAGATGAACACCGGCGCCGACCCGGCACCGGCCCCTGCGGGAATGGCCTTGAGCGCCGGCAGGGCATCGCCCATCATCTGCGGCTTGACGGCAATCAGCACCGCCGACGGGTTTGCCGGCAAGGCCCCGTTGATCTTCACACCCTGCGCTTGCAGCCAGTCCGATGGGCGGGGCTCGATCACATGCACGGCGCCGGGCGAAAGCCCCTGCGCAAGCCATCCTTCAAGCAGAGCCGACCCCATGCGCCCGCAGCCGAGCAGAACAAGACCACGTGCCTCGATATCGCTGAAATCCATGCAACCCCCGATCATTCTTCCGGGGCAAGATTAGGCGCGGCCGTAAGCCTCTGCAATGGCCACCTGCAGGGCCTCTTCGGCCGGCTGGTCGGACCAGGCGACAAGCTGGAAAGCCGGATAGAATCGCTCGGCGCATTGCACGGCGCTGGAGACCATGCGGCTGACCTGCTCGGGCCCGGCGCACTGCCCGCCCGTCAGCAGCAGCCCGTAACGCCAGACCATCAGGCGCTGCTCGTGCCAATAGGTGAAACTGCCGGTCCAGACCAGATCATTGATCCGGTTGAGCAGGCGATGGAATTCGGGCAGGCGGGCCTCGGGGGGCTCCATCTCGAAGGTGCAGATCAGGCGCAGGGTCTCATCGGCGGGCGACCAGGCCAGCGTCAGCGAATAGGTGCGCCACTGGCCTTCCACGGCCATGGCGATCTGGTCCTCGCCGACGCGGTCGAATTCCCAGGCCTGATGCTCGGCCAGGGTTTCGACCATATCGATCGGATGAATGTCATCGCTGTGCAGGAAGTTTTCGGATATCGACATTGCCCGGCCTCTTCATCTGTAGCCTCAGGTGGGCACGACCCCACAAGAAGCTGGGTGTCTGGCAAGGATCAGCGTTTGCCCGACGCCGCCCTTACTATATATGGTGTGAGAAATTCCGAGGGCTGTAAAGGGAATTCTTCCACAACTTGTTGCGGGCCGCACCTGTCGATTGGGGGCACGCGGCATAATGCAACAACAGCTTGTGTTTGTTCGGCCAAAAGGCAGCGCTGCACCTTCCGGCCGCCGCCGGATGCCTTCGGCGAGGATATTTTTCTCACAGTGAAGGAATGCGAATCGGCACGGCAGCAGGGCGCGCGCCCCGGCAGACGGCGCCTTGCGGCTCAGGCCCCGATCAGCCGCGCGGCATGGTGCAGGGCCAGTTCATAGCCGTGCGGGCCGCAGCCGGCGATGATCCCGTCGGCGCGATAGCTGACATAGGAGTGATGCCGGAAGCTTTCGCGCTTGTGCAGGTTGGAGATATGCACCTCGATCACCGGGCCTTCGAACGCCTTGAGCGCATCCAGAAGCGCCACCGAGGTATGGGTCAACGCCGCCGGGTTGATGATGATCGCATCCGAGGTGGCCCGCGCGGCCTGGACCCAGTCGATCAGTTCGTATTCGCGGTTCGACTGGTGGAATGTCAGGCCCAGGCCGAGCGCATCGGCGGTTTCGCGGCAGGCGGCCTCGATATCGTCGAGCGTGGTCTGGCCGTAGATTTCCGGCTCGCGCACCCCCAGAAGGTTGAGGTTGGGGCCGTTGAGAATGGTGACATGTCGCGACATCTTGAGCCTCGTTTCGATCATCTGCGGCGGGCGGGTCTGACGGCCCATCCGCCCGGAGATATGGCGCAAATGCCCCGCGCCGTCACGGTTATTTTCGCGCAGGCGGTTTCTTGCGGCCCGCAGCGTCGGAGTCGGCTTTGGAGTCGGGGGCGGATTCGGCGCGCGTGCCGGGGTCGGACCGGCCGCCGAACATGCCGCGCAGCAGCCCCGCCCCGGCCCGCGCGCCACGCGCCGCGCGGCGCAGGTTCTCGCGCAGGTTCAGCCCGCCGGTATCGGCGCCCAGGCGGCGGCGGTTGCGCTGGGTCATCAGGGCCTCGGTCATGGCGGCGGCCAGCGCGGCCTCGACGGTGTCGACATTCCACAGGGGCGGCTCGGCGCAGACCGGGATCGGCACCATGCCGCCCATGTCCTCGCCGATTGCCGCCATTGCCCGGCCCAGCCGCTCCTGCGCCGCCAGCGGAAGGCGGTTTTCCGGGTAGGGCCAATCGGGCATCAGCGTATCGGCGGCCGAGGCCACCAGCACCACGGGCGGCACGCGCCGCGCGGGCTGGTCGGCGAAATGTGCCTCGAACGCCTGCCGCAGCGCGTGATCGGGCGCGCGCGAGGGGCGCGAGGCCCGGATCACCCAGAGGATCAGGTCGGCCTCGGCCATCTCGGTGGCAAGCGCCTCGGCCCTTTGCGCGGACCCGTCCAGCCCCACGGTATCGACAAGCCGGCAGGGCGTGCCGTCGATTTCGGTTTCATGGGCGGTCAGGCGGGCGGTGGTGGCGGCCATGTCGGTTTCTTCCGCCGCATCGCCCATGAGCACGTTTATCAGGGTCGATTTGCCCGCGCTGATCTGCCCGACCACGACAATGCGCACCGGGTCGTCGGGGCGCGCCAGCGCGCGGCGGTCGCGCAATTCGGACCCGAGGCGGATTTCCAGAAGCTCGGCATCGGAGAATTTCAGCCGCCCCGAATACAGATCGACCGCCGCCTGCGCGACCTCCTCGAGCAGAATCACCTGGGTGTCGCGCAGCACCTGCTGGCCAAGCCGCCCCTGAAGCCCGGCGGTGATCGCGCGTTCGGCCTCGCGCAGCACGCCCACTGCCGGGTTGAGCGCCATGCGCACCCCGCGCCAGGCGAGATAGCCGGTTTCCCATGCCGCGCGCGCGGTATCCTGCCGCTGCCAGAGCCAGTAGAGCGCCTTGACCGAGAGCTGGTCGGAAAAGGGCACATGCCGACGCAGGAAATCGCGGTAGCGCAGCGCCACGCGGTCGATCAGCAAGAGCGCCTCGGGCACGGTGAAATCCAGCGCCCCGCGCCGGCCGCCCGACATCTCGGAGGCGACTTGCTCGACGACGCCCAGCGCTTCGGCGGGCATGTCTTCCCAGTCGAGAGGCTGCTTGAGCCGCGTGTCGATGCGGGCGCAGGCGGCGGCGTAGGCGGCGCGCTCGGCTGCGCTCCAGTCTGGGTCATGGGCAAGCTGCGGGCCGGGGCCGCCCTTTTCGGGCCGCGCGGCAGCGTCGCCGCCATCGCCCCTGGCCCGGCTGCGCCAGTCAAGGCCAAGCCGCACCACCCAGACCAGGGCGGCAAAGACCATGCAGACCAGCGCGAACTGCCACAGCAGCCCACGCTCGAACAGCCAGACGAACCCCAGCACCGTGGCAACGGCGAGCGGCAGCGCCAGAACCCCGGCAAGGCCAAGCCGGTTCCAGCGCAGGAAGGCGCGGCGCAGGCGGTCAATCAGCGTCATGGCGGGCCTTTCGGAATGCCTCGTCGAAGGTGCGGCGCAGATCGGCGGTATCGACAGGCTCGCCCCGCGCGGTGCGGAACAGCCAGAATGCCGCCGCACGCCCCAGCGCGAAGGTTGCCGCAAACGAGACCCCTCCCGCCACCGCCGCGCCCAGGCTTTGCCCGACGAAAGGCACCAGCTTCACCGCCTGGCGCAGCAGATGCGCGCCCGCCTGTTGCAACACCAGCCCCGAGCCCAGCGCGGCGGCGAAGGCCGCGATGCGCGGGCGGGTCCATTCCAGCCCGTAGCGTCGCGCCAACGCGCGCAGCATCGCCCCCTGCAGCGCCGGCACCGAGACCGCGCCCACCAGTGGCGCCAGATCGCTGGCCCCGGCAGCGCCGGCATACCATAGCACCATCGGCCGCGCGGTGGCGAAGGCTGCGGCCTCGCGCGTCTGGTCGCGCTCGCGCATGAGCAGCAGCGAAAGCTCGGGCAGCAGATCGACCAGCACGCCGCGCAGCGCGCCCATTCCCTGCGGCGCAGCCCCTTCGGGCAGGGCCATGGTCACGGCGGGCAGGATGGCTCCGGCGGCCTCTTCCATGGTGGCCTGGGTGGCGGCACGGGCGCGGCGCTGCTGGCCCGGCTCGGCGACCAGATCGGCACCGGTATGCACCACCACGACCGGCAGGCGCGGGCGCGCGCGGCGCAGTTTGCCCAGCACCTCGGCCACCATGCCCTGCACCGGATCGTCAAGCCGGGCGAGAATCACCACCGCGTGGCTGCCGCGCTCGGCCTCGCGCAGGTCCTCGTCGGGGTCGTAGCCCTGCTCGCCCAGCCCGCGGGTATCGAGAAAGCGCAAGACAGGGTGATCGGCGGGAAAGTCGAACGCCTGCGCATGGCGGGTGCAGGGCGCGAATCCGCTGCCGACCTCGGCCTCGCCGGTCAGCGCCCGGATCAGCGAGGATTTCCCCGCCCCGGTCTTGCCCAGCAGCCAGAGCGTCGGCAAAGGCGGCCGGGGGATATCGCCCAGGTCATCGGCAATATCCGCCCCCTGCCCTATGATCCGCTGGATATAGACCTTCACCTGACCCGCGCCTTCATCCTTTTGCGAAGGCCCTCACGGTAGGGCAGAAGCGATGGCGCCGCAAACCCCAGCCGCATGGCCGGTCGCACCGCAGAAGATGCCGACCGGCGCGTGACATTCCCCGGGCGAGGGCCTATAAGTCGGGCAGGTTTTCAGGGAAGGGTCGGCATGGCCGAAACAGCACATGCGCCGGAAGAGTATGGCGCGGATTCCATCAAGGTTCTCAAAGGGCTGGACGCGGTGCGCAAGCGCCCGGGCATGTATATCGGTGACACCGATGATGGCTCGGGCCTGCATCACATGGTCTATGAGGTTGTCGATAACGGCATTGACGAGGCACTGGCCGGTCATGCCGATGCGGTGACGGTAAAGATCCACACCGATGGCAGCGTCTCGGTGCGCGACAATGGCCGCGGTGTCCCGGTGGAAATGCACGCCGAAGAAGGCGTCAGCGCCGCCGAAGTCATCATGACGCAACTGCACGCCGGGGGCAAATTCGACCAGAATTCCTACAAGGTGTCGGGCGGGCTGCACGGGGTCGGCGTATCGGTGGTGAATGCGCTGTCGGACTGGCTGGAACTGCGCATCTGGCGGGGCGGCAAGGAGCATTACGTGCGCTTCGAGCGCGGCGAAACCGTGGAGCCCCTGCGCGTGGTCGGCGATGCGGGCAGCGAACGCGGGACCGAGGTGCGCTTTCTCGCCTCGCTCGATACGTTCTCGAACCTCGATTACAGCTTCAAGACGCTGGAGAACCGTCTGCGGGAGCTGGCATTCCTGAATTCGGGGGTGCGCATCATCCTCGAAGACGAACGCCCCGCCGAGCCGCTGCGCACCGAACTTTTCTACGAGGGCGGCGTGCGCGAATTCGTCCGGTTCCTCGACCGGCACAAATCGCCCATCATGCCCGAGCCGATCTTTATCACCGGCGAGCGCGACGACATCGGCATAGAGGTGGCGATGTGGTGGAACGACAGCTACCACGAAACCGTGCTGCCCTTTACCAACAACATCCCCCAGCGCGACGGTGGCGCGCATATGGCGGGCTTCCGCGGCGCGCTGACACGCACCATCACCCGCTATGCCCAGGAAAGCGGCATCGCCAAGAAGGAAAAGGTGAACTTCACCGGCGACGACGCGCGCGAGGGGCTGACCTGCGTGCTGTCGGTCAAGGTGCCCGACCCGAAATTCTCCAGCCAGACCAAGGACAAGCTTGTCTCAAGCGAGGTGCGCCCCGCGGTCGAGGGGCTGGTGGGCGAGAAGCTCTCCGAATGGTTCGAGGAAAACCCCCAGATCGCCCGGCATATCGTCGGCAAGATCGTCGAGGCCGCGCTGGCCCGCGAAGCGGCGCGCAAGGCGCGCGACCTGACGCGGCGCAAGACGGCGATGGATGTGGCAAGCCTGCCCGGCAAACTGGCCGACTGCCAGGAAAAGGACCCGGCGCTGTCGGAGCTGTTTATCGTCGAGGGCGACTCGGCCGGCGGCTCGGCCAAGCAGGGGCGCTCGCGCCAGAATCAGGCGGTGCTTCCGCTGCGCGGCAAGATCCTGAATGTGGAGCGCGCGCGCTTCGACAGGATGCTGACCAGCCAGGAGATCGGCACGCTGATCACCGCGCTGGGCACCGGCATCGGACGCGACGAGTTCGACCTGAAGAAGCTGCGCTATCACAAGATCATCATCATGACCGACGCCGATGTGGACGGCGCGCATATCCGCACGCTGCTTCTGACCTTCTTCTTCCGGCAGATGCCCGAACTGATCGAGGGCGGGCACCTCTATATCGCCGAGCCGCCGCTCTACAAGGTCGCGCGCGGCAAGTCCGAGGTCTATCTCAAGGACCAGACCGCGCTGGAGAATTACCTGATCGAACAGGGCGTCGAAGGGGCGATCCTGCGCCTGGGCAGCGGCGAGGAGATCACCGCCCGCGATCTCGCCCGCATCGTGGAGGAGGCCCGCAGCGTGCGCCGCACGTTGAAACTGTTCCCCTCGCATTACCCGGCGCACATCCTGGAACAGGCCGCGATCGCCGGCGCCCTGCAACCCGGCGCGCTGGATGACGACCCGCAGGCGGTGGCCGACCGTGTGGCCGCGCGGCTTGACGAGGTGGCGCCCGAATACGAGCGCGGCTGGCAGGGCCGCCCCAGCCAGGACCACGGGCTGCGGCTGTGGCGGGTCTTGCGCGGGGTGGAGGAAATGCGCGTGCTCGACGGGCAGATCCTGCGCTCGGCCGAGGCGCGGAGGCTTGCCGGCTTCACGCAGAGCCTGCAGGAAACCTTCGGCGCCCCCGCGCGGCTGGTGCGCAAGGATCGCGACCAGCTGGTGCACGGCCCGATCGAGCTTTTGCAGGCCATCCTGACCGAGGGCGAAAAGGGCCTGAGCCTGCAACGCTACAAGGGCCTGGGCGAGATGAACCCCGACCAGCTGTGGGAAACCACGCTCGACCCGGCGGCGCGCACGCTGCTGCAGGTGCGCATCGACGACCTGGCCGAGGCCGACGACATCTTCACCAAGCTGATGGGCGACGTGGTCGAACCCCGGCGCGAATTCATCCAGCGCAATGCGCTCAACGTCGAGAACCTCGACGCCTGAGCCGCGCAGGGATGTTGGACGGGAAGAGGGGCCGCCACGGGAGGGGCGGCCCTTTTTGGTGGGGGGGAGGGAGGGTGCAGGTGGCGGGTGGCGGGTGGTGCAGTTTCAAACGTGATCGTCCTTCAGGACGTGAGCGGTCCATTGCGGCAGGTCGCGTTGGCGGAATGCTGCGGTGCATCCACGACAGAGCCGCCATTCCTGCCAACCGCAGCGAAATCTTGTGGCAAATGCAGTGAGCGGACTTTCCGGACTCTTGCAGGTGCGGCGAGAACTCGTGCACAAGTCCCTTGCGATTGCAGAATGTTTCGCGATGGGATGCAGTCCATTTCGCTGAAGCAGACGCTTGCCTCTGCTCAAAGACGACGAATTCAAACTGACCGTTCGTTTCGTGGTACGCGAACTGATAAGCGCAGGGTTTAGTGGCGAGGGTTCCGTTGGTGACGACCAAATTTCCTGGTTACGCCCGCATCAGGGCAATTCGCGTTGCCACCTTTCCTTACGATGCCGAGCCGTGGGGGAATTCATTGCAATCATAGCGGGGTAGGTGCTGACGCCCTCTGCTCAAGTCTGCATTCTCAATATCGCGGCTTTCGACATTGAACGACCACTGCACGCCAATGTCATCCAGCAGCGCCACCGTGGTTGCGTCAAAACTGTGAAACCCGCCATAGGGGTGGCAATAGGTACGAGGCCCGACCACGCCGAGCCGGTCGAGGAACTCGAATGACAAATGTAGTTCTCGAGTCTGTCCGCCCTCATCCAGTTTGCTCATCACAGGATGGGAGACTGTGTGGGAGCCCAACATCATGCCGCCTTTCTGCATCTCAAGAAGCTCGGTTTCGCTGACATAAAAATCCGAAGAGATACCTGTGGAGCCCAATTCCGCCATGATTTCATCCAGCAGTTGTGCGCGGAACCGTTCCTCGCAAAAGTAATTGATCAGCCGCTTGAACTCAGACACTCCGCTGACGTTGGTCTGAGTCGTGTAGGTCTTCTGGTGGAAGTCCTGGCGTTTCTCGAACGGTATCATATCATCGCTCACGAGGTCCCGTGCGAGGGTGAGTAGTCTGTCCCCTTCAAACGCGCCGCAAAGTAAATGTACCCGATGTACATCTAGCATTTTCCCGGTGAGATAGGGCTGGACCGGTACATAGAAAATCCCCCAGAGGCCTCGGTCCTGAAGCTCAGGAAAAACATGGGTAAAATGGCACGACATGGCGTCATCAAACGTTAGCAATACCTTGTTTTGCCCCACCGATACATCGCGTTTTTTCAGCACCTCAGCCCATTCCTGTCGTGACACGAATCCGTAGTTCGCATCGAAGTGGTCCAGCTGCCGGCGAAAGTTGTCGATGTGAAGGTACCGAAAATTCGGAAGGCTAGAGTCGGCCTCGCGCACGTAATGATACATTATCGCTTTCATGCTGATGGGAGGCCTCGGTTCATTACGATAGGGGAAAAATGCCTATCATCCGGTCGATCGAGATGATCTTCGACCATGCCGTTTCGGAAGTTTTGATAGAGCTTTAGAGCCGCCGCTTCGTTCCATTCTGCCTGTCGGTAGAGACGGCCCTCGGCGTTGGGCTGGTCTTCAGTTTTTAAGGCCTCGAAGCGTGCGATGAGGTCCGCGTAAACCTCAGTCATCGCGCCGATAAGCCGGTTGCAGATAGCGTGCGGCCCATCGCCGAGAAATACCTCCGCGCGAATTTGGTGGATGATTTGGCCCGTATCTATGCCTTCGTCGATATGCATGAAGGTCGCCCCAACCATATGCAGTTCCTGGTTAACCATGGGCCAGACATTGCAGCCGGAGCCCCGGTAATAGGGGGAGAGGCCTAGATGGACGTTGAGAAACCGGCCCTGAAAATGTGTAAGCAAGTCCGAACGAATTAGGGACGAACCGTAGCAGACCAGTAAGTCGCAATTGAGCGCCTTGATCTGTTCCACGATCTCCACGTCGTTAATGGCACCCTTTGGGACTCTAACAATTGGTGCGGAGTCCTGATTCTGACGCCCAAAGAAGTCGACTTCGCCTTGAGACCTCGCAGCGACATGGCGGCGTTCGACCAGGCTTGCGTCGGGGTTTGCATCCGTGACAGCGGCAAGGCTTTTTTCATTGCCTTCACAGATGCTGGCGGCGACATCAATCCGCGGATCGCTCGCGAGTTGTGCCCGGAAATACCGGTGCCGAAGCTCATCGCCTGTCAGGATAACGACACGCATGTCAGTCCTCGGTCAATTTGGTTAGAAGCAGGCCATTTTTATTGGAAGAAGCGGTCTGGCGCAACTGGTGGGAGGGAAAATCAAATGGGTGCGCGCCCGAACCCGCCCATCAGAAAGCCCACTTCGCCCCGCAAACCGGGCATCGCCTACCGAAGCATCGCTGCACCCGGCCTGAACGTCCGCACTTCTTTTTGCTGAGCAGAGGGTGATTTTCGGTAGTTGGCCTGCTGCGGGTTTCGTGGACATGTCCGATCTCCGATTCCTTGGTCACGATCTTATCTTCGTGTCCACGAAACCGGCAGCAGGCCAAGTGCAGGGGTCGGCGCGCAGCACGCATTTGGCACTTCTAAAATGGACTCCTCGCGCGCCTCGGCAGCCCGGGAATTCCCACTCCCGGCACAACGACGAATGGCTGCTTCAGGCGCATGCCGCGGACGCGCCTCCGCACCTGCTGCGGTCCACTCCCCGCCCATCCTGTATGTCGCCATATTTGGCCGGACAGGGCGAACGTCGAGACTGCACCGTCTCCAACCAACCCCACCCGCCGCATCTCGGCCAGACCGGCACAGCCTCCCCCAAGGGTATACGCCAAGCTTATCGCATACCCATGTATTTCGTATTTCCGAAAGCTTAACCGAATCCCTATCCTCGGACTCAGCTTCAAGGCGGGCGCCAGTGACTCGGCCTGTCGGGCGCCGGTGGCGGGGCGTGCCTGGGCGCGACGCCGCTATCGCGCCGGGGTAGGCAGCCGGCACGAACACTCACGGAGGGCCGCCACGCGCGGGGGCCAGTTGCGACCAGCCCGGCCCCCGGCAGGCCGGACCGGAAGCCGAAGGGCCAGGCCGAAAGCCCCCGCGCGCCGCGGTATCGAGGGAGACGACATGCACGAGCCCACCCGCCAGCCGCCCGCGCGGCAGGTCAATTTCAACACCGTCGCAGCCCTGCTCACGGTGGCCTTCGGCCTTGCGTTGCTGTGGATCATCCCGCATCAGGTCGAGCAGCCGCCGCTGATCTTCGGGCAGCGGATGATCGCGCTCGACCCGGCGCTGTTTCCCAATCTGGTGGCTGTCGGCTTCGTGCTGGTCGGGCTGCTCTATATCCCGGCCAGCCTGATGCTGCGCGAGCGAAACGGATTTCGCGACACCGCGCCCGGGGGCGTGCGCAATGTCGTGGCCAGCGTGGCGATGATGCTGGCCTATTCCTGGGCGATGACGCCGCTGGGCTTCGTGCCGTCCAGCATGTTGCTGATCCTGGCGATGGGGCTGTTCTTCAACTGGCGCGACTTTGCCATGCTGATCGTCGTGGCGATCGCCGCGCCGCTGATCATCTATCAGGTCTTCTCGCGCCTGTTCGGCGTTTATCTGCCAAACGTTCCCTGGCTGGGCTGAGAGCGCATTCATGATCATCGAGAACTTCCTTGCCGGTCTGCAACTGATCCTGCGCCTCGACATCGTGCTGATGATGTCGGTGGGGCTGGTTGCGGGCATGTTCGTGGGCGCCCTGCCCGGCTTCACCACCATCATGGCAATGGCGGTGCTGTTGCCGCTGTCGTTCTTCATGGACCCGCTGGTGGGCATCCCGTTCCTGATCGGGGTCTACAAGGGCGGCATCTATGGCGGCTCGATCCCGGCAATCCTGGTGGCCATGCCGGGCACCGGGGCCTCGGTCGCCACCACTTTCGACGGCCCGGCGCTGACCAAGAAGAAACAGGGCCGCAAGGCGCTGGAGATGGCGCTGTTCTCGTCCTTCTTCGGCGATACCGCCAGCGACGTCATCACCATCCTGCTGATCGGGCCGATCGCGATCGTCGCGATGATGATCGGCGCGCCGGAACTGGCGGCGGTGATCTTTCTCAGCCTGCTGGTGATCACCGTCACCGGGCGCGGCGTCTTCGCCAAGGGGCTGGTGATGCTGCTGCTGGGGCTCTTGCTGTCGCTGGTGGGGCAGGACCCGCTCGGCTCCATGTCGCGCTTCACCTTCGATTTCTTCGCGATCAGCGCGGGCATTCCGCTATTGCCGATGCTGATCGGCGTCTTCGCCCTGCCCGAGATCTTCCTCGCCATCGAGGAGAAGGCCAAGAACGTGATCGCCGAAAAGGCCGGCATCAAGGACAACAGCCGCCTGACGCTGGCCGATATCCGCCGCTGTTTCCGCACCATATGCCGCTCGACCATGATCGGCACCGGCGTGGGCATGATGCCCGGCGCGGGCCAGGTGGTATCGGCCTTCGTGGGATATGCGGCGGCCAAGAACGCCTCCTCGCACCCCGAGACCTTCGGCAAGGGCGAACTGGAGGGCATCGCGGCGGCCGAGACCGCCAACAACGCCACCAACGGGCCGACGCTGGTGCCGCTCTTGACGCTGGGCATTCCCGGCGACAACATCACCGCAATCCTGCTGGGCGCCTTCATCGCGCAGGGGCTGCGGCCGGGGCCGCAACTGTTCGAGGAACAGGGCGCGCTGGTCTATGCGATCATGCTGGCGATGCTTCTGGCCAATGTGCTGTTCCTGATCCTGGGTTTCCTGCTGATCCCGCTCTTTGCCAAGGTGGTGACGATCCGGCGCTCGCTGCTGCTGCCGCTGACGCTCGTGTTCGCCTTCGCGGGGTCGTATGTCTTCCGCTCCAACCCGATGGACCTTTACATCCTCGTGGCGTTCGGTGTGCTGGGCTATGTCTGCCGCAAGCTGCATTTCGATGTCACGCCGCTGGTGATGGGCTTCATCCTCGGGCCGATCCTGGAATATTCCTTCGGCCAGTCCATGACCATGGCGCAGGGCGACCCGTTCGGCTACCTGTTCACCGAACGGCCCATTGCCGCGGCCTTCGTGGTTGCCACCCCCTTCATCACCTATGCCCTCTGGCGCAAGAGCCGGCGAATGCTGGCCAGGTACCCTGCCGGCGCGCAGGCCGGCGGGGGGCATTGACGAACATCCAGAAAACCCACTCAGCAGGGAGGAGAGAAAAATGCTGAATAAACTGCTCAAGACGGTCGTGACCGGTGCCGCGATGGCCACTATGGTGGCCACCGGTGCGGCTGTGGCCGATGACTACCCCAACCGCCCGATCACCATGATCATCCCGTTCGGGCCGGGCGGCTCGCATGACCTGAACGCGCGGGTCATCACCTCGACCATCCCCGAGCACCTGGGCCAGGCCATGGTGGTCCGGCTGATGCCCGGCGGCACACAGATCGGCACCGCCGCCGCGGCCGAGGCCCCGGCAGACGGCTACACACTGCTCTTCACCCATAACTTCATCGACCAGCTTCAGCCGCTGGTGACGGATGTGCCCTATGACACCAACCGCGACTTCGTCACCGTGGCGACGCTGAACAATGCCGCGCCGGTGATCGCCGTGCGGGAGGATTCGCGATTCGAGACCATGGAACAGCTGATCGAATGGTCGCGCGAGAACCCCGGCCAGCTGCGCTTCGGGCATGGCGGCAACTGGGGTGCGTTGATGGTGCCGGGGGCGATGCTGATGCAGGAAGCGGGCTTTCAGGCCACCCTCGTGCCGCATCAGGGTGGCGGCCCGGCCATGCGGGCGCTGCTGGCGGGCGATATCGACATGACGCCGACGCTGATGTCGATTGCGGTGGGCCAGGGCGATGCGATCCGCATCCTCGCCACCTTCAGCGAAGAGCGCATCATCGATGATGTGCCGACGCTCAGGGAACTGGGCTACAACATCTCCACCCCCGCCTCGCAGATGCAGCGGGTACTGCTGGCGCCTTCCGGCATTCCCGAGGACCGTCTGGCCAAACTGCGCGCGGCCTTCGAGGAACTGCAGGAAAACCAGACCTATCACAGCCTGATGGCCCGGCTCGAGGAGAACACCGATTTCATCCCCGGTGAGGAATACGACCGCATCCGCCTCGAGCAGCGCGAAATCTATCAGGCGCTGGCTGATGCCATGCTCGGGCGGTAAGCCCTGATCAACGGGCCGCCCCGGTGACGGGGCGGCCACATGGCGCGGGCGGGGCACAGCGATCCTGCCCGCGCCCTTTATCCCGGCCGGGAGCGTATGATGAACCCAGCACATTACTGGGAACGGTTTCAGAGTGTTTTCAACGGCGCGGCCTTCTTTCTGGTCATTGCCACAGCGCTTTTCCAGATTTTCCTGCATCCGGTCACGCCGCTGCTGTGGCTTGCCATCTTCACCGTCTTCGCCGCCGTCAATGCCCGCCGCATCCGCCTGAGCGGGCTTTTCCTGCTGGGCACCGCGCTGGCGATTGCCGGGGCGCTGCTGGCGCTGGGGCAGTTTCCGCGGGAGGCGGGCATTGCGCAGGCCAGCCTGCTGTTTTCGCTGCTGCTGCTGGTGCAATACCTGGGCCGCATGGCCGAGGCGTCCGAAGACGTGGCACGCGGCGCGCAGATGATCGTCTCGCGCCCACCGGGGCAGCGCTATGCCTTTCTGACGATCGGCACGCATATCCTTTGCATCTTCCTGCATATGGGCGGGATGCTTTTCGTGATGACGCTTCTTTCGTTGCGCCAGAAGACCGAAGACCCCGAGACCATCCGCGCCCTGGCATTGAGCGCGATGCGCGGCTTCGCGGCCACCGCGCTCTGGTCGCCGCTGTCGCTGTCGGTGGTGGTGATCCTGTCGGGCGTCACCGGCGTCAGCTATCTGCAACTGGCGCCCATCGGGTTTGCCGCCACGGTGGCCTTTCTGTTCACCGGCTACCTGATGGAGCGCCGCCGCCGCGCCAGCATGGCCGTGCCGATGCGTCTGACGCGCGAGGAATGGCACATCGTGCTGCGGCTGATCGCGCCGGTGCTGCTGCTGATCGCAGCGGTGATGACATCGGTCAGCGTGTTCGGCCTGCGGCTGATCGAGGGGGTCTTTTCCGCCAGCCTGGTCATGGGCGGGCTGTGGACACTCACGCTGGCGGCGCGCCGCCTGCTCGACCGGCGCAACCTTTTGCGCGCGGCCTCCACTGTCACCGCCAGCGTCACCAACGAGGTGGTGATCATCTGCTCGGCGGTGGCCATCGGCACGCTTGCCGCCAGTGCGCTAATGGACTCAGGGCAGTTTTCGCAAGGGCTTGGCCCGCGCGAGGCAGTTCTTGCCGCCGGTCTCGTGCCGCTCCTGATCGTGGCAGGCGGGGTTGTCGCGCTCAACCCGCTGGTGATGGTGACGCTGCTGGCCGGCACGCTGAATGCGATCTGGCCGGAAGAAGCCAAGCTGTGGCTCGCGCTGACGCTCTCCTGGGGCTGGGCGGCCGCGACCTGCGGCACACCGCTCACCGCCAACATGCTGCTCGCGGCGCAGCGCCTGAAGGTTTCGCCCTACACGATGGCCTTTGCCTGGAACGGGCGCTTCACCTTGCTGACCACCGGGGCGGGCATCGTGATCCTTGTGCTTGGCACCTGGATCAGCCTGCGCTGAGCGGTGCGACCGGCATTGCCGCTATTGTGAAAAGCGTTTTGTTATTGTAGGAATCATGAACCTAGGGAGAGGACCATCGCCCATGCCCGGCACGCAGCCATCTGACACCGCCAGCCTGCCCGATTCGGTAGACTTGGTGATTCTGGGCAGCGGCGCGGGCGGACTGACGGCAGCGCTGACTGGCGCGATCAACGGGCTGCGCTGCATGGTGCTGGAATCGCAGCCAGTGATCGGCGGCACCACCGCGCGTTCCTCCGGCACGGTCTGGGTGCCCGACAATCACCACATGCGCGCCGCCGGAATCACCGATGACCGCGCGCGGGCCGAAACCTACCTTTCCGCGCTGGTGGGCGAGCGGGGCGATCCGGCGCTGTGGCAGGCGTTTCTCGACCTCGCTCCGCAGATGCTGCGCGATCTGGAAAACCGCGCGGGGCTGCGCTTTCGCCCGTTCATGGCCGCGCCCGATTACCGGCAGGATCAGCCCGGCGCCGCCCCGGGGGGCCGCCCGCTGGAACCGCTGGAAATGGACGGGCGGCTGCTGAGTGACGATTTTGCCCGGCTCGCCTGGCCGCTGCCGGAGTTGATGCTGTTCGGCGGCATGATGATTACCCGCGCCGAAGCCGCGCAACTGCTGCGCGCCGACCGCTCACCGCGCGCGGCATGGTTGGGGCTGCGACTGGTGGCGCGCTACCTGCGCGACCGACTGCGCCATGCGCGGGGCACGCGGCTGGTGCTGGGCAACGGGCTGGTGGCGCAACTGCTCCACGCGCTGCAAGGCCACGGCGTGCCCGTGCTGACCGGGGTCACCGGCGCGCGGCTGCTTTGCGACGCCGGGCGCGTGCATGGCGTGCGCTTCACCCATGCCGGGCAATCGGTCACGCTGGCCGCGCGCCGCGGCGTGGTGCTGGCCGGCGGCGGCTTTCCGGCCAGCGCCGAATGGCGCGCGCGGCACCTGCCCGCCCCCACTCCGGAACACAGCCCCGCTGCAGCGGGTTGCGATGGCAGCAGCATCATTGCGGGGCTGGAAGCGGGCGCAACCCTCGGCCCTGACGGGCAGGACAATGCGCAGTGGTTTCCAAGCTCGCTGATGACGCGCGCGGATGGCAGCACCGCCGTCTACCCGCATATCATCCTTGACCGTGCCAAGCCCGGCGCGCTGGCGGTGAACCGGCAAGGCCGGCGTTTCGTGAACGAGGCCGTGTCCTACCATGAGTTCGTGCGCGGCATGTATTTCGCCAAGGGCGGCCCGCATGTGCCCGCCTTCATGATATGCGGGCGCGACTTCATCCGCCGCTACGGGCTGGGGCTGATCCGGCCGCGCACCCCGAGCCTGCGGCGCTATGTCCGCAACGGCTACCTGGCCGAGGCCCAGAGCCTCGATGACCTGGCCGCACAGTTGGGCCTGCCTGCCGATGCGCTGGCCGCCACGGTCGCGCGGTTCAACGATTTCGCCGAAACCGGATGTGACGAGGATTTCAAGCGTGGCGAAACCATCTATGAGCGCGCCAATGGCGACCCCGCGCTTGGCCCCAACCCCTGCCTCGGCCCGCTGGCGGGGCCGCCCTATTACGCGGTCGCGCTCTGGCCCACGCCGCTGGGCACCAGCCGGGGCCTGATGGCTGACACGCGCGGGCGCGCGCTGGATGCAGGCGGCGCGCCGATCCCCGGCCTTTATGTCTGCGGCAACGACATGCAATCGGCCTTTGGCGGCGAATACCCCGGCGCGGGCGGGCAGATCGGGCAGGCGATGGCCTTCGCCTGGGCTGCCGCGCAACATGCCGCCGCCAGCGAACGCCCCGCCACAGGCGGCGAACCCTCGAACCCAAACCGTGAAACAACCTCACAGGATCAAGGATAATGGCAGAACGCAAAGGCGGCGAGATCATCGCCGATTTCCTCGTGCGGGAGAAAATCCCCTATGTCTTCGGCATCTGCGGGCATGGCAATGTCGGTCTGATCGACTGCCTCTACGAGGTGCGCGACGACGTGAAACTCGTCTCGCCCCGGCATGAACAGACAGCCGTGCACATGGCCGACGGGTTCTTCCGCGTCTCGCACCAGCCCGCGGCGACCATGACATCGACCGGCCCCGGATCAGCCAACCAGATCATGGCGCTGGCCGTGGCACAGACCGATTCATCGGCGGTGTTCTCGATCACCGCCAATGTGCCCACCTCGCAGTTCAACCGCGGCCCGTTTCAGGAGCTGAACCAGCACCATCAGGCCGATTTCAACAATGTCATCAAGCCGGTGGTCAAGCGCAGCTTCCAGCCCACGCGGGTCGAGATGCTGCCGCTGGCGCTGCGTCAGGCAGCCACCACGATGACCACGGGCCGCGCCGGTCCGGTCAACCTGGACATCCCCTACAACCTTTTCCAGGAAAGCGCGGATGTGCAGGAAGAACCGGCATGGGACGGCTTCAACAAGCGCCGCAGCGGCGCCAGCCTAGACGACGTGAACAAGGTGGCCGACTGGCTTGCCGACGCCGAACGCCCGGTGATCTTCATCGGCCATGGCGTGACGCTGTCGGAGGCTGGCGAGGAACTCACCGCGCTGGCGCACAAGCTGGGCGTGCCGGTGATCAGCTCGCCCAACGGGATGGGCTGCATCGACATGAGCGACCCGCTCTCGCTGGGCTTCATCGGGCGTAACGGCGCCTATCAGGCCAATCAGGCCGGCCGCCATGCCGATCTGGTGCTGGCTATCGGCGCGCGGTTCGATGACCGCTCGGCCTCGTCCTGGAAGCCGGGGTATTCGTGGAACTTCCCGCATACGAAACTGGTGCATGTCGATGTCGACCACAGCGAGCTGGGCCGCAACTATCCGCCCGATCTGGCGATCCTGGCCGATGCCAAGGCCTTCCTGCAGCAGCTTCTGGCCGAGATCGACCGCCGCGGTGGCGGCGATGCCGGGCGGCTGAAAGGCTGGCAAACCCAGATCGCGGGCTGGCGCAAGGAGTGGCTCGATTTCGTCCAGCCCGGCTTCGAGACGCACAGCACCCCGATCCGTCCCGAGCGCATCGTGGCCGATTGCCGCAAGGTGCTGCCCGACGATGCGATCATCTCGCTCGACTCCGGCATCCACCACAACTGGTTCATGCAGTTCTGGGAGGCAAGGCGCCCGCGGTCGATGCTCAACACCTGGGGCTATTCGGGCATGGGCTTCGGCCCCAGCGCGATCCTTGGCGCCAAACTGGCCGCGCCCGACAAGGTCTGCGTGTCGATCTGCGGCGATGGCGGCTTTACCATGGTGCCGCATGTGCTGTGTACCGCCGTCGAATACAACATCCCCGTTGTGTGGGTGGTGTGGAACAACTTTGCCTGGGGTGCGATCCGCGATCTGCAATACGCCTATTTCGGCGGGCGCGAATATGGCACGGCGTTCTATGAGGGGCCGAACCAGACCCCCTACAACCCCGATTTCGCCGCATGGGCGCGGGCGGCGGGCGTGGCGGGCCATACCGTCACCCGCAGCCAGGATTTCGCCGGCGTGCTGGCCGAGGCGGTGGCCTCGAACAGGCCCGCGCTGATCGACGTGCATGTGGATGCCGATATCCGCCCGCCCGCCACCGGCGCGTGGGAGATCCCGCCGGTGCCGCCCAAGGAACCCGTCTTTGGCGGCCCCTGGCGGCCCTGAGCGGCGCATGAAACCCCACCGGGCGGCACGAGGAGGCCCGCCGCCCGGCATTCCCAACCGAGAGAGGAGACCAAGATGGCTCAAGAACCCAAATCCTGCATCAAGAACATCGCCGAAACTCCCTGGCAGGAGTTTCCCAACCACCATGGCGGCGCGCTTTCCAAGGCGCTGGTGCATCCCGATACCCTCGGAACCAGGCAACTCGATTACCGGATTTCCAGCTACGCGCCGATGGCCTATGTGAAACCGCACGCGCACAAGGTGCAGGAGCAGGTCTATCACGTGCTCGAAGGCGAGGGCATCATGGAGCTTGACGGCGTGGCGCAGGTCGTGCGCAAGCATGACGTGATCTTCCTCGCGCCCGGCACGGTGCACACGCTCCAGAACACCGGCAGCGAGCCGCTGGTCTTCATCGTCGCCACCGCCCCTATCAGCGACGATTGATCGCCCATGCCCCCGCGCAAGCCCCCTGCCGAAGCCATGCCCGACAAACCCGCCCCGCGCGGCGGCGTGCAATCGCTCGAACGTGCGGCGGCGCTGCTCGATGCGGTGGCCGGGGCGCCTGACGGGATCGGGCTGGTCGAGATCAGCGCGCAGGTGGGGCTGCACACCAGCACCGCCTTTCACCTGATCCGCACGCTGGTGGGGCTGGGCTTTCTGGTGCAGGACGGCGAGAGCAAACGCTATCGCATCGGCAGCCGGCTGTTCACGCTGGCTGCCGGTGCGCTGGACGAAAGCGCGCTGCTGACGCTGGGGATGCCCGTGCTGGAGCGGCTGAGCGCGGAGACTGGCGAGGCCGCGCATCTGGCCGTGCGCAGCGAGCGCAGCGTGACGCTGATCGCCCGCACCGCCGCCAGCGGGATGCTGCAGATGTCGGAACGTGCCGGCGTACGCCGGCCGCTGCACGCCACGGCGATCGGCAAGGTGGTGGCCGCCGCCCTGCCCCCGGCCGACCTGGAGCGCCTGCTGGGGGAACTGGAGATGCCCGCGCTGACCGAGAACACCATCACCGACCCCGCCCGTCTGCGCACCGAGCTTGACGAGGTGCGCCGTAGCGGCGTGGCCCATGACCGCTGCGAGCTGGACCCGGAGGTGCGCTGCATCGCGGTGCCGGTGCATGATTTCGCCGGGCGCTGCGTGGCCTCGATGGGCATATCGGGGCCGGTCTGGCGGCTGGCCGACGAGGCAGTGCTGGCCGAGCGGCTGCACCGGCTGCAAGCGGCCGCGCGGGAGTTGTCGGGGCTGCTGGGCTATCGCGGGGCTGCGGCGCGGCAGGCGGGGTGAGCGGGGGCCAAGATGCACGCCCGCGCGACCCCCGAGCATCATTCACCGAGGGCAGTGCCCGACCGCGGGCGGAAGCGAAGCGCCCGCCCGGGGGGGCGGTCGGGCGCTGCCCGGCGGTGCCGCCGGGCGGGACGGCAAAAGGTTTCAATATCAGCTTATTTCAAAACAGAAATATGCGTTGCCATTTCCTCGCGCAACAAAGCATGTCTGCTTATCAGGTCCGCCCTTATTTGCTTGCACTTCTTTACGCGCTCATCCGAGTCTGAAATTTCGCGTGCATCATGATACTCATTCAACAAGTCGAAAACCTCTTGCAGCCTTTGACGCACCGCCTGACCAAACAGGAACTCCGCGCGCCACAATGAGTTCATCAGCGGATGCCACCAATTCTCCATCTGTTCCGGGCGATTCACGCCATTCTCGATCGCGTTTTCAATCTCCATGAATAGGTTATAACGCCTCTCGAAATACTTCTCATGCAGATCATCTTGCCTTTGCCTCCAGGCGCGATAAGTGAAAAACAAACCTATCCCCGCAAAGAGGGCCAGAACAATTTCTATTGAATTATCAATAATATACGCCACCCCCCTCACACATCCAGCTCCTCCACGAACCGCGCGTTCTCCTGGATATACTGAAACCGCAGCTCGGGCTTCTTGCCCATCAGCCGCTCCACCAGGTCGCCGGTTTCGCCGGGGAAGTCGTCGTCCACGCTCACCCGGATCAGGCGGCGGGTTTCGGGGTTCATGGTGGTTTCCTTCAGGTCCTTGGCGTCCATCTCGCCCAGGCCCTTGAAGCGGCTCACGTCGATCTTGCCCTTGCCGCCCAGCCCCTCGGCGATCAGGCGCTCCTTCTCCGCATCGTCCAGCGCGTAGACCCGTTTGGCGCCTTGCGTCAGGCGGTAAAGCGGCGGACAGGCCAGATACAGATGCCCCGCGTCGATCATCGGCCGCATCTGCGTGAAGAAGAACGTCATCAGCAGTGCCGCGATATGCGCGCCGTCCACATCGGCGTCGGTCATGATGATGATGCGGTCATAGCGCAGATCGTCCAGGCGGAACTTGCTCCCCAGCCCCACGCCCAGCGCCTGGCACAGATCGTTGATCTCGGCGTTCTGGCCCATCTTGGCGCTGGCCGCCCCCAGCACGTTGAGGATCTTGCCGCGCAGCGGCAGCAGCGCCTGAGTCTTGCGGTCGCGCCCCATCTTGGCACTGCCGCCGGCACTGTCGCCTTCCACGATGAACAGCTCGGTGCCCTGGCGGTTGGTGGCGGTGCAATCGACCAGCTTGCCGGGCAGGCGCAGCTTCTTGGTGGCCGATTTGCGGCTGGTTTCCTTTTCGGCGCGGCGGCGTAGGCGTTCCTCGGCGCGCAGCACCAGGTAATCGAGGATCGCGCCCGCCGATTTCGGGTCCGAGGCCAGCCAGTTGTCGAAATGGTCGCGCACTGCGCCCTCGACCAGTTTCGCGGCCTCGGCGGTGGCCAGCCGGTCCTTGGTCTGGCCCACGAATTCCGGATCGCGGATGAAGCATGACACCAGCGCGCAGCCACCCGCGCCCAGATCCTCGCGGGTGATCTGCGCGGCCTTGCGGTTGTTCGCAAGCTCGCCATAGGCGCGGATGCCTTTCAGGATCGCGGCCCAGAAGCCCTGCTCATGCGTGCCGCCCTCGGGCGTGGGCACGGTGTTGCAATAGCTTTGCACGAACCCGTCGCGCGCCGGCGTCCAGTTGATCGCCCATTCGACGCTGCCGGGGCGGTTGAACTTCTCCTCGAAGCTGACCTTGCCGGCGAAGGGGCGTTCGGAATAGCTGCTCACCCCGGCCAGTTGCTCGTTAAGGTAATCGGCCAGCCCGCCGGGAAAGCGGAAGGTGGCCTCCATCGGTGTGTCGCCCTCCTCGATCGCCGATTTCCAGCGGATCTCGACCCCCGAGAACAGATAGGCCTTGGAGCGCGCCATGCGAAACAGCCGCGCGGGGCGGAACCGGTGCGCGCCGAAAATCTGCGCATCGGCATGGAACGTCACAGTGGTGCCGCGCCGGTTGGGGGCCGCGCCAATCTTTTCGAGCGGGCCTTGCGGAACCCCGCGCGAGAACTCCTGCACAAAAAGCTCGCGGTTGCGCGCGACCTCGACGCGCATGTGGTCCGACAACGCGTTGACCACGCTCGCCCCCACACCGTGCAACCCGCCCGAGGTCGAATAGGCATCGCCCGAGAACTTGCCCCCCGCATGCAGCGTGCACAGGATCACCTCGAGCGCCGACTTGCCCGGAAACTTAGGGTGCGGATCGACCGGGATGCCCCGGCCATTGTCGCGGATGGTCACACTGTAATCGGCGTGCAACTCCACTTCGATGCGGCTGGCATGGCCGGCGACGGCCTCGTCCATCGAATTGTCCAGCACCTCGGCCACCAGGTGGTGCAGCGCGCGCTCGTCGGTGCCGCCGATATACATGCCGGGGCGCTTGCGCACGGGCTCCAGCCCCTCGAGCACTTCGATATCGGAGGCGTCATAGCTGTTCGCGGCGGTATCGCCGGAAAGGAGATCGTCGGCGGACATGGCACTGCTCGGTTGCTTCTTGTGTCGCGCGGATTACACCATGCGGCGGCGCCGGGGGCAATGGGGCAGCGGCCGCGGTCGCACAAGCGCCGGCCGCTCCTCAGCGCGGGCGCAACCGGCCGCGCGCCACGGCCAGCCCGGCAAGCACGGCGGTGCCCTCCTCCATCCGGGCGGGGGTGATGCCTTGCGCCTTGAGCGCGGCCTCATAGGCCCCGGCCAGGGGCCCCGCACCGATCAGCGCCAGATCACGGCCCAGCCAGTAGGGCCGCGCGGCGGCCAGTTCCGCCCCGATCAGGGCCGCCGCCAGCCGCGCCCGCACGGCCTCGGGGCTGATCTGCCCGGCCTCCAGCGCCGCGCGCGCGCCCGCCAGATGCGCCGCCAGCCGTTCGGGCCGGGCCTGCGCACCGGCCAGCGCCTCGGTGAATTCCGGATCTTCGGGCAGGTTGCCCTGATCCACGCCCGCCGGGGCCAGTGCGGCAAATATCTCGCCGCTCAGAAAACTCTGGAAACTCACCACCTCGCCCGCGCTGACATGCGCCCAGGTGCTGCCCCCGGCCTGCAGGCACAAGATCACGCCGTCGAATGCAGGCGCCTGCGCCAGCCAGCCGGCGATGCGCGCAGCCGCCCCATGCACCAGGTCGGGCGGGCTGGCCTGCAAAAGCCCCGGCACCGGGAACAGCCGCTTGCCATCCGCCTGCCCCCCGCTGGCGGGCAACAGCCGCTCCGGCAGCGGCGGGCAAGGGATTCCGCGCGGCGCGGCCAGCCCGTGCGCGCCGGCGGCCAGCACCGGCACGTCGGGTGCCCCCGCAACGCCGCAACCTTCCAGCCAGGCACGCAGCCCGGCCTCCCAGCCGCCCGGCGCGGCCGCACCGTTCCCGGCCCGCGGCAACCGGCCCTCGGCGGCCACTTGCCCCTGCGCGTCGATCACCCAGGCGCGCGCTCCGCCGCCTGCACCCTCGGCCAGATCGAGCGCCACCCAGTCCGCCACCGTATTTGCCACCATGCGTCCCCCGTCGACATCGGACTTCATCCAGAGCCGCCTGTTGCCACGCCATCCCCGGCCCGTGCAAGGCATTGGCATTGGCGCGCGCGCATCAACAATCGCGCAGCACTGTTGCGGCGCCCCGCGCCAATCTCCGCTTTACTGCCGCATTACGCGCCCAAATCGGTCACTCTGATCTGATGATTTCTGCTAGTATCGCAGCAGGCGCAATCACAAGACCGGACGCAGGAAAGGCCCGCAATGCAGCAAGACACGAGCTTCCTTGACGCCACCGGCGCCACGGATTTCGACGAATGGCTCGCCCGTATCGACGAGATCGGCGAGGAGCTGGGTTATTTTCAGCGTCTGGGCAAGGACCACGCCGCCTTTTTCAGCGACGACAGCCAAACCACCCTTCTGGTCACCTTCGAGACAGCCGAGGCGATTCGCACGGGCCAGCCGGGGCAGATGCCGCAGGGGCTGGGACTGGCGCGCGGCAAGGGCTGGTCGCATCTGTGCCTAGTCGCCTTTCACGACAGCTGGTATCGCGACCCGGCGGTCTGGGGCTATTTCGACCGGCTGGTCGATGACGCCTTTTTCGAGGATTTCGATCGCGTCGTGTTCTACGGCGAAGGAATGTGCGGCTATGCGGCGGCGGCCTTCTCGGTGGCTGCCCCCGGCGCCACGGTGGTCACGCTGCATCCAAGGGCCACGCTGGACCCGCGCATCGCCGAATGGGACAACCGCTTTGCCCGCCACCGGCGGCTCGACTTCACTTCGCGCTACGGCTTCGCCCCCGACATGATCGACGGCGCGGCGCAGGTTTTCGTTCTTTACGACCCCGAGCGCGGGCTCGATGCCATGCACGCGGCCCTCTTTGCCCGCCCGCATGTGACCCGGCTGCGCTGCCGCCATTTGGGCGGGCGGCTCGAACAGGACCTGCTGCGCATGAATATCCTGCCCGAGCTGCTGATCGCGGCGGGCGAAGGGCGGCTCGACGCGGCCCTGTTCCACCGGCTCTTCCGCGCGCGGCGCGATTATCTGCCTTACCTCTTGCGGCTGCTCTCGCGGCTGGAAGCGCGCGAACGTCACGGGCTGACCGCGCTGCTGGCCCGCTGGGCCTTGCAGCACAAGAAGCACCCACGGCTGCGGCGCGCCCGGGACAAGGCCGAAAACGCCCTGCACGGCTGAGCACTGCGCCTGCGCCGCCCGGCGCGTCCGTGCCCGATTGCGCAGGCGCGTGCGATTGTTTATGCGACAGGCATGAGCGACACGATCACCCTGCGCCGTCCCGATGACTGGCACCTGCACCTGCGCGACGGCGACATGCTGCGCGGCATCGCGCCCGAATCCGCGCGCCATTTCGCCCGCGCCATCATCATGCCCAATCTGGTGCCGCCCGTGGTCACCGGCGCCGAGGCCCGCGCCTATCGCGACCGGATCCTGGCCGCGCTGCCCGAGGGGGCGGATTTCACACCGCTGATGACGCTCTACCTGACCGAGGCCACCGAAGCCGCCGATGTCATCGCCGCGCATCGCGACGGACTGATCGCGGCGGTCAAGCTCTACCCGGCGGGCGCCACCACCAATTCGGCCTCGGGCGTGCGTGATTTCGACCGCGTGCGCGGCGTGCTCGAGGCGATGGCCGAAGCCGGCGTGCCGCTTTGCGTCCATGGCGAGGTCACCGATCCCGGGATCGACATCTTCGACCGCGAGGCGGTGTTCATCGACCGGGTGCTCGACCCGCTGCGCCGCGCCACGCCCGGCCTGCGGGTGGTGATGGAACACGTCACCACCGCCGACGCCACCGCCTATGTGCGGGCCAGCAGCAGCGACCTTGCCGCCACGATCACCACCCATCACCTGGTGATCAACCGCAACCACATCCTCGCCGGCGGCATCCGGCCGCATTACTACTGCCTGCCCGTGGCCAAGCGCGAAAGCCACCGCCTGGCCCTGCGCGCCGCCGCCACCTCGGGCGATGCGCGCTTCTTCCTGGGCACCGACAGCGCGCCGCACCCCGACCCGGCCAAGGAAAGCGCCTGCGGCTGCGCGGGCTGCTTCACCGCGACCAACACGCTTTCCATCCTCGCCCATGTGTTCGAGGAGGAAGGCGCGCTCGACCTGCTCGAAGGCTTCACCTCGCTTAACGGCCCGGCCTTCTACCGCCTGCCCCCCAACGAAGCCCGCATCACCTTGCGCCGCCAGGCCGAACCCGTCACCTACCCCGCGCGCATCAATACCGGCGCCGGGCCGGTCACTGTCTTCGACCCCGGCTTTGCCCTGCACTGGGCAATCGAGGCATGAGCGCGCCCTGCCCCTTCACTGTGAAAAAAATATCCCCGCCGGAGGCAGCGGCACCGGCGGGGGCCGCACCCTGCCCCGCCATCTGTCCGACGCCCCTTTCAGCCGCATGAGGCCCGCATGATTCCCGCCACCTATCCCGACCGCGACACCATGGCCCGGCTGACCGCCCGGATGCTGCTCGACATCAAGGCCGTGCATTTCAACGCCACCGAGCCATTCGTGTTCTCGTCGGGGTTCCGCGCCCCCACCTATATCGATTGCCGCAAGCTGATCTCCTATCCGCGCATCCGTTCGACACTGATGGATTTCCTGACCTGCACGGTGCTGCGCCAGGCCGGGTTCGAGGCCTTCGACAATATCGCCGGCGGCGAAACCGCGGGCATCCCCTTCGCCGCGCTGGTGGCCGAACGGATGGCGCTGCCGATGAGCTATGTGCGCAAGAAGGCCAAGGGCCACGGCCGCAACGCCCGTATCGAGGGCGAGATGACGCCGGGCCAGCGGGTGCTGCTGGTCGAGGATCTGACCACCGACGGCGGCTCCAAGATCAGCTTCGTCGAGGCGATTCGCGAAACCGGCGCCGAATGCGGCCACACCGCGGTGATCTTCTATTACGACATCTTTCCCGAAACCGAGCCGCGCCTGGCCGAGGCCGGCGTGCGGCTGCACCATCTCTGCACCTGGTGGGATGTGCTGGCCGAGGCCCGTGCGGGCGGTGATTTCGACGAGGCCACGCTGTCCGGGGTGGAGCGTTTTCTGAAGTCACCGCACGACTGGTCGGCCTGAGCGCGCCTTCCGTCTGCTGCCGGTCCGGCGTCAGACCGGCGGCGGGCCACAACCCTGAATTTCAGAATTTCATCCCTGAAAACACCAGATATTGACGTAAGGCGCCTGCCTGCCTCAAGATAGGGCTACGCCCTGCGTTGTCCACAGTTGATCCCCAGGATTATACAGTTTGCGCCAGACCGCCGAATCCGGCATATCTTGAGGCAACAAGGCAGAGGGACCGGGTAGCAGTGAACGAGATCGCGACGATCCGTCCGGGAGAGGACTCATCCGAGGGCGAAAGCCTTCCCCACAGCATCGAGGCCGAGCAACAGCTTCTCGGCGCGATCCTGACCAACAACGATGTCTATGACCGCATCGCCTCGGTCGTGTCGGCCGGGCACTTCTTTGAGCCGCTGCACGCGCGCATCTTCGAGATTGCCGCCGCGCGCATCCAGAAGAACGCGCTCGCCTCGCCCGTGACGCTCAAGGCGTTTCTGGAGGATGACGAGGGGCTGGAGGCCCTGGGCGGGCCGGCCTATCTGGTGCGGCTGGCCGGCGCGGCGATCTCGGCCTATGCCGCGCGCGACTATGCCCAGATGATCCGCGATTTCGCCGTGCGGCGCGAGTTGATCGCCCTTGGGCGCGACATCTCGGCCCGCGCCTCGGAGATCACCGTCGAGAACGAGCCGTCCGAGCAGATCGTCGAGGCCGAGCAGAAGCTTTACAAGCTGGGCGAGCAGGGCCACGCGGCGCGCGGCTTCCAGTCCTTCCTCAAGGCCGCGACCGATGCAGTCAGGGTCGCCGCGGCCGCCTATCAGCGCGAAGGCGGTCTTGCAGGCATAGCGACCGGGCTTGAAGACCTCGACCGCAAGCTCGGCGGGCTGCACCCGTCGGACCTGCTGATCCTGGCCGGGCGCCCGTCGATGGGCAAGACATCGCTGGCCACCAACATCGCCTTCAACATCGCCAAGGCCTACCAGCGCGGCACCCGGCCCGACGGCACCGAGGGGGCCGTCCAGGGCGGCGCGGTGGGGTTCTTCAGCCTCGAGATGTCGGCCGAACAGCTGGCGGCGCGGATCCTCTCAGAGGCCGCCGAAGTCCCCAGCGAACAGATCCGCCGCGGCGACATGACCGAGGCCGAATTCCGCCGCTTTGTCGAGGCAGCCAAGGCGCTGGAGACCTGCCCGCTTTACATCGACGACACGCCGGCGCTGCCGATCAGCCAAGTGGCCGCGCGGGCGCGGCGGCTCAAGCGCACCCACGGGTTGGATGTGCTGTTCGTGGACTATCTGCAGCTTTTGCGCGCCGCCTCGGCCAAGGACAACCGCGTCAACGAGGTTTCGGAAATCACCCAGGGGCTGAAGGCCATCGCCAAGGAGCTGAACATCCCCGTGATCGCGCTTTCGCAGCTGTCGCGGCAGGTCGAATCGCGCGAGGACAAGCGCCCGCAGCTTTCCGACCTGCGCGAATCCGGCTCGATCGAACAGGACGCCGATGTGGTGATGTTCGTCTTCCGCGAGGAATATTACGCCGAGCGCGAAAAACCCTCGGATGACAAGCTTGACGCGATGGCCGACTGGCAGGCGCGGATGGAGCGGCTGCTCGGCAAGGCCGAGGTCATCATCGGCAAGCAGCGTCACGGCCCTATCGGCACCGTCGATCTGAGTTTCGAGGGGAAGTTCACCCGCTTCGGCAACCTGGTCAAACCCTGGCAGCAGGGCGCGGGCGAAGGGTTCTGATGCCCCGCCATCCGGGGGGCGGGCGCGGCAGGATGCAGCGTCAGGCCACCTTCTGCGCGCGCCGCTCGGCCTGCTTTGGCCTGCGCCGCAGCGTGCCCGATCTACTTGCACCCGGCCTCTACGGTCATCATTCTTGCGTGGGAAAGTGAACTTTGGTTGAAAGCCCCGCCCCACCGCCCCAAATATGGGTCTGGAACGGGGATGGCCGCGGTCGCCGCACATGGGGCCGGCAGCCATCGCCCAGAACTTGAGGAAGCGACGAAAACATGGAATCGAGCAACAGCTATCCGGTCCTGCCCCTGCGCGACATCGTGGTTTTCCCCCACATGATCGTGCCGCTGTTCGTGGGCCGCGAGAAATCGGTGCGCGCGCTGGAAGAGGTCATGCAGGAAGACCGGCAGATCCTCCTCTCCAGTCAGATCGACGCCGCCGAGGACGACCCCACGGAAGCGGGCATCTACAAGGCCGGGGTGCTGGCCAATGTCCTGCAGCTGCTCAAGCTTCCCGACGGCACCGTCAAGGTGCTGGTCGAGGGCCAGAGCCGCGTGCGCATCACCGAGTTCCTGCCCAACGACTCGTATTTCGAGGCGCGGGCCGAGCCGCTGACCGAAATGCCGGGCGACGAGGCCACCACCGCCGCGCTGCTGCGTTCCGTGGCCGAGGAGTTCGAGCGCTACGCCAAGATCCGCAAGAATATCCCCGAAGAGGCCCTCGCCGCCGTGGCCGAAGCCCGCGATGCGGCCAAGCTGGCCGATCTGGTCGCCGGCCATCTGGGTGTGGAGGTCGAGCAGAAACAGGAGATTCTCGAAACCCTCAACGTGACCGAGCGGCTTGAGAAGATCTATGGCCTGATGCAGGGCGAAATGTCGGTCCTGCAGGTCGAACGCAAGATCAAGACCCGCGTGAAAAGTCAGATGGAACGCACCCAGCGCGAGTATTACCTGAATGAGCAAATGAAGGCCATTCAGAAGGAGTTGGGCGACGGCGAGGACGGCCAGAACGAAGTCGCCGAACTGGAAGAGAAGATCAAGGCCACCAAACTGTCGAAGGAGGCCCGCGAAAAGGCCGAGGCCGAGCTGAAAAAGCTCAAGAACATGTCACCCATGTCGGCCGAGGCGACGGTTGTGCGCAACTATCTCGACTGGATGCTGTCGATCCCGTGGGGCAAGAAGAGCCGCGTCAAGAAGGATCTCGACCGCGCCGAGAAGGTTCTGGACGACGACCATTACAGCCTTGAGAAGGTCAAGGAACGCATCGTCGAATACCTGGCGGTGCAGGCGCGCAGTTCGAAACTGCGTGGCCCGATCCTGTGCCTTGTCGGCCCGCCGGGCGTGGGCAAGACCTCGCTGGGGCGGTCGGTTGCCCGCGCCACGGGGCGCGAGTTCATCCGCATTTCCCTGGGCGGCGTGCGCGACGAGAGCGAGATCAGAGGCCACCGGCGCACCTATATCGGCTCCATGCCTGGCAAGATCATCCAGGCGATGAAGAAGGCGAAAACCACCAACCCGCTGATCCTGCTCGATGAAATCGACAAGATGGGGCAGGATTTCCGCGGCGACCCGGCCAGCGCGATGCTCGAGGTGCTCGACCCCGAGCAGAACGCCACCTTCACCGACCATTACCTGGAGGTCGAATACGACCTGTCGAACGTGATGTTCCTGACCACAGCGAACAGCTACAACATGCCTTCGCCGCTCTTGGACCGGATGGAGATCATCCCGCTTTCGGGCTACACCGAAGATGAAAAGGCCGAGATCGCCAAGCGCCATCTTATCTCCAAGCAGGTCAAGAACCACGGCCTCAAGAAGGATGAGTTCGCGCTCACCGATGCGGCGCTGAAAGAGGTGATCCGCACCTATACCCGCGAGGCCGGCGTGCGGAACCTCGAGCGCGAGATCGCCAAGCTCGCGCGCAAGGCGGTGACCGAGATCATCCGCAAGAAGGCCAGCCGGGTCGAGATCACACCAGAGAACCTGGCCGATTACCTGGGCGTGCCGCGCCACAAATACGGGCTGGCCGAAAAAGAGGATCAGATCGGTGTTGTCACTGGGCTGGCCTGGACCAGCGTCGGCGGCGAACTGCTGTCGATCGAGGCGTTGCGCCTGCCCGGCAAGGGCCGGATGAAAACCACCGGCAAGCTGGGCGACGTGATGAAGGAATCGATCGACGCGGCCTCATCCTTCGTGCGCTCAATCGCGCCCGATATCGGCGTGAAGCCGCCGCGCTTCGACAAGATCGACATCCACGTTCACGTCCCCGAAGGGGCCACGCCCAAGGACGGGCCGAGCGCCGGCGTGGCGATGGTGACGTCGATCGTTTCGGTGCTCACCCAGATCCCGGTGCGCAAGGATATCGCCATGACCGGCGAGGTCACGCTGCGCGGCAATGTCCTGCAGATCGGCGGGCTGAAGGAGAAGCTGCTTGCCGCACTGCGCGGCGGGATCAAGACGGTGCTGATCCCCGAAGACAACGCCAAGGACCTGCCCGAGATCCCCGACAATGTGAAGGAGGGGCTCGAGATTATCCCGGTGGGGAATGTCCGCGACGTTCTCAAGCACGCGCTGGTGCGCGCGCCCGAACCCATCGAATGGGACGAGCACGCCGAGGAGGAAGCCGCCCGCGCTGCCGGTCTGACCGGACGCGAGGACGACGCAACGGCCAGCCGCACGGCGCATTGATCCAGGCCCCGCGACCGGGGCCAGAGATCACAAGACAGCAAGGCGGACCGGGGCACCCCTGGTCCGCCTTTGCGTTGCGATGACCTGCGCAAGCGTGGCCAAGGGTCAGGTCATGGGCCCGCAGGTGAAGAGGCGCAAGCCCCGCGCTTATAGCGTGTTGCGCTTGATCGGTTTCACGCCGCCCGGGACGCTTGCGGCCCGGGCATGCG
>NZ_QNVJ01000030.1 GCF_003350345.1 Alkalilacustris brevis | reverse complement strand
ATCCACGACATGCGCAACCTGATCTTCGCCGCCTTCCAGCGCAAGAACGGCGGCTGACGCCAGGCAGTCGCACAGAGCAGCGCGCGTTCGCCGCACCGGGCTGCAACCCGACGCAGGCAGACTGAAAGCCCCGCACAGCCAATCCACCCCTCGTCGCCGCCCCGACCGGGCGGCGGCCCATTCCGCATGCCCTTCACCCAAAGGAGACGTCCCATGTCCGACCCCGTCCGCACATTCCGTCATCACCGCGACGTGCTCGAGAGCCTGTGGCGCTGGAAGAACTTCTCGCCCGCCGAGATCGCCTGCCGCGGCACCGGCCAGCTCAAGCTCCACCCCGAGGCCCTCGACAAGCTGCAGGCCCTGCGCGACCGGCTGGGCAAGCCGCTGATTGTCCGCTCGGCCTATCGTTCGCCCGAGCACAACCGCAATGTCGGCGGGGCACCGCGCTCCAAGCACATGGACGGCACGGCGTTTGATATCGCCATGTCGAACCACGACCCTGCGGCGTTCGAGGCCGCAGCGCGCGCCGTGGGTTTCCTCGGCTTCGGCTTCTATCCGCGCTCGGGCTTCATCCATATCGATCTCGGTCCCGCGCGCCAGTGGGGCGAGCGGTTCCCGGTGCGGGCCGTGGCGTTCGCGCCAGAGGCCCCGCCCGCGCGCGAGGCGCTGGCAGAGAGTCGGACCCTGAAGGGCACGGGCGCGGCTGGGGTGGCCACTGTGGGTGCCGCCGGGGTGGAGGTCGCGCAGGAAGTCCTGGCCGAGGCGCAAGGGGCTGTACTGCCGCTCGTCCCACATCTCGACACCCTGCGTTGGCTGTTCATCGCCCTTGCGCTGGGTGGGATCGCGGTCGCCGTCTGGGCGCGGCTGGACGACTGGAAGAAGGGCCTGCGCTGATGTGGGCAAGCCTACTGGCCGGCCTTCTGGCCCGGCCTTGGGCACGACGGGCAGCGGCTCTCACCCTCGTCGCGCTCACCATCGCCATGTTCATCCTCAACCTCCGCCGCACGGCCGAGCGCGCAGGCCGCGCTGCCGCGCGACTCGAAACCCTGGAGCGCACCAATGCCATCCACCGCCAGATGCTGGACGCCGCCAGCCGCCGCCCTCGCAGTCGCGACGATCTTGTTGACCGGCTGCGCGGGGGTAACTTCTGACGCTCCGCCCGGCGCCTGCCCGCCCGTGGTCGAGTACAGCCAGGCCGCGCAGGCGCGCGTGGCGGAGGAAGTCGCCACGCTGTCCGAGGGGGCGCTGATCGTGGGATGGCTCGCCGATTACGCCGTCCTGCGTGACCAGGCGCGGGCCTGCGCTGGGCGATAGCCTGTAACGCTGTTCGAAATCGTGGCAAGATTGCAGGCATCCGGCTATTCTCGGACCATGAACAAGGACGACGAAAAGCGCGTTGCGGCAAGGCTGGCCAGGATCATGGCCATGCTTTGCGTGCGCAACACGCAGCTGGAGACGCTGCATTCCGGACTCACCCCTGCAACCCGGACCGGCGACTACTCGGATGTCTTTGTCGTGGATGCGGACGGCCGGCGCATCCCCTGGACCGAGGTCTCGCACATCGACGACAACGAAGTGCGCGCGCTGATGCAGGAGATCGTCAACCGCCTCTACACCTTCCATCTCGAGGCCAACGATCCCAAGCTGCAGGCGACCATCGAGCGCTGGATGGGCGCCGCGACGAAATGGGACGAGCCGGAAATCGATCCCAGGATGATCAGTCGCGGGCAGGAATAGCGCCGCGACAGCCCCACCCAGAGCCATTCGAAGACAGCCGAACCCTCGGGCGAATGCCCTGCAGGGCTCTCTCTCGTTCACCTTCGACATTCAACTGGACTATGCGCGCGGGTCACGCCTGATGTGGTGGTGCCGCGTCGATGGAGCCGCACGTGATGACCCCGAAATACCCCGACATTACCGTCACGCTCACCGGGCAGGACGGCAACGCCTTCGCCGTGCTCGGCCAATGTCGCGAAGCCGCTCGCGATGCCGGGCTCTCCGAAGATGAGATCGCCGCCTTCATGGCCGAGGCCATGGCGGGCGATTACGATCATCTGCTGCAGACCGCCATGCGCTGGTTCGAGACCAGGTGATCCAAGCCGATCCGCTTCAAGCACCATTCAGCATCCTGAATACCGCCGCGCATTCCGCCTGCCACGCCCCGCGATGCTGCGCGGGATCCTCCGGAAAGCGGCCAAGCGCCATCGCGAGATCGAAGAAGCCGAGCCGCGGCATGTCACCCGCGCGGCTGATCACCAGTGCGGCGATCATCGGGCGGCCTGCAGCTACGTCCTCGCGCATGGTCTGCTCCAGCGCGGCGGCGACGCGCTGGATGGTGCCTGGTGGTTGCAGGCCCAGTGCGCTGGCCAGCGCCTGATAGGTGATGAACGGATCGCCTGCATTGCGCCCGGCGAGGATTTCGCGGATGCGTTTCGCAAGGGCGGGGTCGGTCATCCGCCGACCCCCAGCCTCTCGGCTACATCCTCAAATCCCGGATCGGCGGCATAGAGGCGCTCGAATTCGCGTCTTGCGCGGGCGCGCTGGCCGGTCTCGTGATAGAGCGCCGCACGGTCATACCGGATCTGGTGCAGCAGCGCCTCGGGCCGATCCTTGCGGCGGCGGTTGGCCAAGGTGAACACATCGATGGCGGCATCGGGCAGGCCCAGCGCCGCCATTGCCCTGCCACGATAGAGCAGGATCGCGGTGTCGACCGGGGTCTCGTTCTCGACATGCGCGGTGGCGCGCACCACACGGTCCATCAGCGCGCGGTCATCAGGTGTATCGAGGGCCAGTTCGGCGAAGGAGAGCAGAACCACCGGGTCGGTCGGGTCGATCTCCATGAGCCGCTCGACATGCGTCATGGCATCGTCGTGGCGGCCCTGTAGCTGCGCGATTTCCACCAGCGCCAGCCTTGTGCCGCGCTCGCGCGGAAAGACATGAGCGAAGATGTCTGACGTGATCGGCAGGCTGGCCTGCGCGGCGATCTCGTATTTCCCGAACAGCGTGCCGAGATCGTCCAGCCGGCCCAGCGCCTGCTTGAAATGGCCCTTCGCGGCATCGAGCTCCTCGCGGCGCAGGCGGATCATCCCGGCCATCCAGGCGGCATCGGGCAGATCGAGCGCTTCTTCCAGTGCCGCCAGCGCCGAATCCTGATCGCCATCATTGAGCGCGCGAATGCCGTCGACGAAACGCTTCTCATCCTTCGGGGTCACCAGCCGCTGGAAGAAGCCTAGCTGCAGCCGGTCGCGCTGCGGCAAGCGTGGCGCCGGGGCAGCTCCGCCGCGCCCGGCGCGCTTTCGATCATGGACAGTCCTGGACACCCGAGCCGGAGGTGCTGCTGGCCACGGTGCGCGCGCATTGGGCCATCGAGAATGTCCTGCACTGGCAGCTCGACGTTTCCTTCCGTGAGGACGCAGCACGCAACCGCAAGGATAACGCGCCCGGCAACATCGCCGTCCTGCGGCGCCGCGCCCTCGACGTCGTTCGGCAAGAAACTTCGAAGGGATCGCTCTCCATAAAGCTCAAGCGTGCAGGATGGGATGAGGATTTCTTACGCAGCATTCTCAATGGCTTGAAAGCGCCGGCTCCAGAGAGCTGAGCCAAAAGCGATTGCCCTGCCCCGGAATACGCATCATCCCACACAAAGACCTATACCACCGTGCAATTGATCTTCAGTAACGAAGCTGAAGAGATCATTGCTGATGGATAAACTACACTTACGGGGCCATCGCTGCAAGAAAATCAGGAATAAAATCAAGTAGCCAGAAAAAAATAACCGGATACAAAACGATAGTCGCGAAAACTGTGAACATTGGTGATCGAGAAAAACGCGTTATGGCGCGCACACTCCCATAGTTTCTGCTGCCTGCAACGCTAAAATATGCGATGAATTGCAGCACCATACCGGGCCAAAGCAGGGATATAGTAACGAGGTTAAGGGGAATCCCCGAAATACTTCTTCGGAATGGCACTCTCTTCTCCCGTCAATTGCGATATTGATCTCGCATGTAATCTAATGCGTCAAAATCAACATCGGTTTGATATATTAACATCTGAAGCGCCCTTTGGTTGAAGGCGTCCACGATACGCTGATACTTTGCAGCCTCGCTGTCATCCACATACGCAATTCTATGATCAGTAGAGAGTAAGTCAATGACTGTAAATTCATCACTGCTCAGGATGCGCTCTCGGTCAATTGGTGTAGATGCATATCTGATATTCAGGAGCTCCACCAAATCGGCTCTCTTTAACGGCTCAACTATTGAACGCATAACAGAATCTAAAACACCTCGGTCAGATTCCGCGGGGCTAAAATTTACGAACCTACTACGCACCGGATAAGACCTAGAACTCTCACTGTATCGAATTTCTCTCATACCCTGATATGGCAAGATTGTTTGCCGCCCTGTGTTTGGGTCCGTTCTTCGGCGAAGTTCAACCAATAGAAAGCCTGTTCTTCTTTCAGCTTGGTGAAAGAAATCGACGGCAAGCCAATGGACATTCTCCAACCGAATTGTGCCGCGATGCCTAAAGAGTGCGCCATTTGGTATTGTGCTGTGGTATCTATCTGGGACAAGGATTAAGTTAGGCTCCACGAAGACCCTTAAATCAGTTCTAGCTTGCATTACGCTGTCTACATGGAATCCAGCTATGTTGGATCTCCATACCGACCACCCGAAGTCAGATATGGTAGAGCTGGAGAAAACATTGCTTAGAAAAATAATAAAAGCACCGACGATGAGCACGATCAGCTTGCCAACCAAACCGATCTTGGCGAAGAACGCATCCATCCTTGCGCCATCGCTATTTCTTCCCGTACGCCTATTACGCCGTACCATTCTGCGTCCTTATGCTTGCGGCTAAATATTTCATGTTGCGCTCAGCAGAAAAGCTGGCGAGATGCGTTGCCTCAATCTGTTACCCTCAGACAATGTCGACTCAAGCACTATTAAAGAATCTTACTTTAACTCACCTCCACCCCACAACGATACCGTTTTCTAGCATAATACGTTTTTTATATCGATTCTTCCCGATTTTACCATACTTCCAAGTCTCTTTGGTTTTTTGCTTGAAAACACTTCTATCGATGTCGTCCGGCTTGCCCTGCGCCTCAGTCAGCATTTCGTCAGTCATTCCTTGCCAAACTACACCTTTCATGATTCTAGAGGCGCATTCTTCGCTGCCAAATCGTGCAACCAAGCTGTTAAATCGAGCTTTTCTCACCATGAAATAGAAGAAGATTCCTACGGCGAAAATAATTAAAAGAGCAATACCAAGATCCAAGTATATCCCCCTTCTTTGATACCCATACATCCCCCGAGTGAGGTGCTTTGTGTTGCCAAGCCGACATACTCCAAGTGGCATGCCGAACAGGATTTGGCCCTACCATACCTACCAACCAACGTGCCGCAAGCATTCATTCGAGACCAAACAGCATCATCGGTGAACTGGTACCCAAAGCGACATACACCCGATTTTGACGCATGCTTGGCATACATTCCATCTATCACGATGGAGGTTGCATGACGCAGAAATACGAGCAGCGATACTTGATTGACCTGGCGTTCCGGGTTGCCCACAGCTTTCCCGCCCGCAGTGTCGTGGCCCAGGAGCTTTCAAGCTGGGTCGAGGATCAGGATCTGGGCTTCGACTGGGATCCGGAGATCGACAGTTTCCGGAAGAAAGGTGTCCCGGCCCCCGTCTGGTCCGACCTTAGGAAGCGGCTCGCTGATCGTTTCTCATCGGTCGCGCGCCCGAAACCGGATGTATTGACGCAGAACATCACCCTTCTGGCAGACCATGTCGGGCTGACCGCGGATGAGCGCACCATCTTCGAACTTGCCGTTCGCGCTGGGCGCTCCGGGCCAGTGAATTCCTTATGCAACGCCTTGGTTGATGATGCGCGGATCCCGGTGCAGGATGCAGTCATCCACCTTTCCGGACTGCCCGCGGCCAGTGTGCGGCGCGCCCTCGCACCGGCCGGGCGTCTGTTGGTCTCTGGTCTCTTGCAATTTGACAAGCCGCCCATGAGCGGGCTTGGGCTCCTTACGTCCGACCGCCTTCTCGTGGCTCTGGATCCACCGTCACGCACCCTTGGCGACATCCTGGGCAAGCTATTTGCGCGCGCTGGGGCCGCGTCCGTGGCTTGGGAGGATTTCGAGCATCTTGGCGCTGGGCGTGACTTTGCATTCCGCCTGCTCCGTGGTGCGCTGGAGCGGCACGAGAAGGGTGTGAACATTCTCCTCCACGGGGTGCCGGGCACCGGTAAGACGGAGTTCTGCAAGGCGCTTGCAGCGCGCCTCGGCGCTGGGCTTCACGCTGTCGGTGAGGCCGATGATGACGGTGACGAACCATCCCGATTCGAGCGCCTGCAGCAGCTGCGCCTCGGCCAGCGGATGCTCAGCGATCAGGGCAACAGCCTGATCCTCTTCGACGAGATGGAGGACCTTTTTGCGGGGATCGATAGTGGGATATTTGGTCTTTCCCTGCGTCGCACCGGGTCAAAAGTGCACATCAACCGGCTTCTGGAAAACAACCCGGTCCCGACGTTGTGGACGACCAACAATATCAGCGATTGCGATCCAGCATTCCTGCGGCGGATCTCCTTCACGCTGGAGCTGCGGACACCGCCGGTTTCCGTGCGCAGCCGCATCTGGGAAAAGCTCGCAGAGCAGCACCGGGTTCCGCTGCCCAAAGAGCTCTGCCTTGAACTTGCCCATAGCATGGAAGATGCACCTGCTCTTGCAGACAGCGCACTTCGTGCGGTGAGGATTACGCGCGGCGGGGCGGACGACGTAAAGTTAGCGGCCTCGGCGATCTCGCGGGCCGTGCGCGGAGGGCACAACCCGCTTGCAGCGCCCAGCAGCGTCAGGTTCAAGCCTGAGCTGGCCAATGCCGACCATGACCTGGCACTGATCACGGAAAGGTTCGTCGCCTGCGGTCCCGCCAATACCGGTGGGCTGTGCCTCAGCGGCCCTCCCGGCACCGGCAAGAGTGCCTTCGCGCGCTATCTCGCAGCCCGAATGGAGATGCCGGTCATTGAGCGGCGTGCCTCTGATCTTCTGGATCGCTATGTCGGCGGCAGCGAGCGCAACATCGCAGATGCGTTTGCCGAAGCACGCGACACCAGCGCATTCCTTGTCTTCGACGAAGCGGACTCGCTCCTCGGCGCGCGCGATGGCGCGACGCATCGCTGGGAAATCTCGCAGGTGAACGAGATGCTCACCTGGATGGAAAACCACCCCCTGCCCTTCGCCTGCACCACCAACCTGGTCGAACAGCTGGATCCTGCCACCGCCCGGCGCTTCAGCCTGAAGATCGGCTTCCTGCCGCTGAGTGCCCTGCAGCGTGAGGCGTGCTTCCGTCGCTTCTTCAAGTCCGATCCGCCCTCGGGGCTTTGGGCCCTTGACCAGTTGACGCCCGGTGACTTCGCGGTGGCTGCCAAGCGATCGAAGCTGCTGGGCATCGCTCAGCCCGACGCGATCCTTGTTGAACTGCGCCGCGAGCAAGCCGCGAAGCCAAACATCCGAAACCCGATCGGGTTTCGTGCAGCAAGCTGATCGAGGGGGGCCACCTGATGCGGTGCGCGCATTCACAGGCTCCGCTCGGCTTGAAGCCATGACGCGTTTCCGTCACTCTGCGAACAATGGAGGGGCGCCAATGCGTTATGGCCGATTGGCAGATTTAGTACGGCTGGCCATGCAGATGCAGGGCCGCGCTGATGGCCTGTCCCTCGACGACATCGGCGAGACCTTTGATGTGTCGCGCAGGACAGCGGAGCGGATGCGCGATGCGATCCGCGATGCATTTCCACAGACAGAGGAGCTTGCCGAACCGGGCGGTCGAAAGCGTTGGCGCCTGCCGCCTGGTACCGCAGGCCGTCTTGCCGACCCGACCGTCGACGACATCGCAGCCCTTCATCGCGGCGCCGAACTCGCGCGCCAGTCTGGGGACCTGACCACTGCGGATCAGCTAGACACGCTCTCCGATCGCCTTCGTGCGCGCCTGCCGGGGCCGAAGCGGGCGCAGCTTGAACCCGATATAGCCGCCCTACTCGAGGCGGATGGCGTCGCCTTGCGACCGGGTCCGCGCGAGCGCATTCCCAACGACACTCTGAATACGCTCCGTGAAGCGATCCTCGCCGGTGTCTGGATCGATGTCGATCATCGCGCGCGCGCAACCGGTCTCTTGAGCCGCAATGCGCGCCTTGGCCCGCTTGCGATGCTGCTCGGTGAGGGCCGGCAATATCTTGTGGCGTATAGCGACTACGCGCAGGATGTGCGCCTGTTTGCCTTGGCCGGTTTTGAGCGGATCGAGCCGACGGAGGATGTTTTCGAGCGCCCGGAAAACTTTGATCTTTCGGCCTGGATGCAACGATCCTTCGGGATCTGGCAGGAAGAGGTTTACGATATCGCCTGGCGCTTCACGCCCGAAACGGCGACCGACGCGCGCCTCTATCTGTTCCATCCTACACAGGTCATGACCGACGAGCCGGACGGGAGTTTGACGGTGTCATTCCGCGCAGGTGGTTTGCGCGAAATGTGCTGGCATTTGTTTCGCTGGGGGGATCAGGTCGAGATTATCTCGCCACCGGAATTGCGCGATGCCATGATCGCCCACGTGGAGGAAGTGAGGCTCCGATAACGGCGAAGGGCATCGGCGAAAGGGCTTTTGCCGGTCTGACGTCACGCAAAAAGCGTTAACTATTTGTGGATCGTTACATTTTCCAAACTGAGCTCTCGCGATCCGGCAACATGCGTGTAGGTGACAAGAGGACCATCGGTGCCGGCTGAATAGTCGAGACACAGCGCATTTGCGCTTTGAAGCTCTGGCTCACCGGACATCCAGTAATGTCCGAAAAAGACAGGCTTATCCCGTACGGGATAGATAGTCGCAAACAAATCATCAGGCAGCGGCTCATCTGGCAGCTGATTGACATCGGGCACCGACATCGCAACCTGACGCCAGTTTTGCGCGTCACCGATCCACCACTTCACTCTTACATGGTGCCTGACCTTCTTGCCCTTATCGACGAATGAATGCGGATCAGGCAAACGTGCCTCCGGTCCCTTCACGACCGCTTCGGCAAGGTCGTAGATCGCATCGCCTTTTCGGCCTGCCCGGATCAGCTGAGCCTCGGACAGGACTCCAGCGACAGTCTGTCGCCTTAAGTCGTCGATTGCAGGCTGGATCCATGCGGCATGAACAGCGCGAAAGTCTTCCGTCTCGATGAACAGCGGCAGGCCCTTCATCCACTCCAGCACATCCTTGGTGTGCGATGCACCCTGGGGAAACTCCCTCAGAAAACTGTCGTGCTGGACGAGGTTGTCTTTGTCATGCGACCGAAGCGCCGCCCCTGTCTTGGGGTCAGCCGTATGGAAGTGGATGGCATTCAATTCATGGTTGCCCATGATGGCCTGGGCGCGATCCGAATCCATCAGTTCGCGCACGATCCTGATGACGGCAGAATTCTCGGGGCCACGATCGATGAAGTCCCCCAAGAACACGATCTGGCGATCTGGCTCGGGATGCAGCCATGTCGTTCCATTTCGCCGCCAGCCAAGGTTTTGAAGGGCAAGACGCAGCTTCTCGGCCTGACCATGGATATCGGGAACTATGTCTGTGATGCTCACGGCCCTGCTGCCCTCTTCTCATAAGCGAGCCACTGCGCAGGCGATGCAATAAAATGCCGCCCGCCGTCGCGTCCCACCGTTCATTTTGCTTCATTACTGACAAGAACTTCCAACTCAGCCCTGTCGATCCAGTGGATTGCCACGTCAGTTTTGATTGCCTGACGCTGTCCCGCAAAAACCCCGCGATAGGCATCAAGCTGCGCGAAGTAAGCGGCAAAGCTGCCCGCACCACTCTTGTGATCGAGAATCAGACACTTCCCTTCGCCTGTCGCCAGAAGGTCAATGATCCCGTTGAATTCCGCGCCTGATGCTTCGCGCTTCTGGATCGGCACCTCGCACTCGATCTTGGTATGTCCCTCGGCAGTCAGCCACTGCTTGAGCGCATCGGCCTGTGCTTGCAGTACGTCCAGCGTTGCCTCGTCAAAGCCCGTGGCCGCAGACAGACGCGAACGCAAATCCGGCCGCAGCAAAAGAACGCGCATCGCCCTGTGGAGAGCGGTGCCACGTTCGCTGGCTGTCGCCACGAGGGAGACAGCCTTTGGCGGAACGTCCAGCTTAACGATGCGCGTCTGAACCTCAGGAAGCGGATCATTCACGATCGATGAGGGTCGGACACGCCATGCCGTCTGCTGCGTCTCGAGCATGGGCCGCATTTCACCAAAAGCCATCCTTTCCGAGGCCTGTTGCGCCCCGGGCGCTTCCAGCATGCCCGGGGCCTCAGCGCTGCACATCAAGGTCCGAGCCGGGAAACTGACGCCGCCGACTTTCAGGCTCCCAGCCTCGGGCTCCATGCCCGCCTCCAGCATCAGCATTTCGGCGTGGTTCGCCGATCCATCGCTCTCGCCGAGTTTCTTGAGCGCGAAATCCGGCCACTCTAGGATCAACCGATCGCGCCCGCGGGTCAGCGCCACATAAAGCAGGCGGCGCGCATCAGCTTCTGACGCTGCGCGACGATCAGCAATGAAGGCATCCTTCTTTTCCTTGATGGGCAGGTCAGGCGTCCAGATAAGGAGCGCCCGTTCCAGGATTGCGCTGAGATCGCTGAAGTCTGTGAATTCGGCGCGCAAGGTGCCAGGCTTTTCCCCGATTCTATTTTCGAGACCGACAACCACGGTGATTGGCCATTCCCGCCCTTTTGAGGCATGCCAGGTGACAATCTCTATGCCCTGTCCGGCGCTCTGGCCTGGGTCGGGATGCCGGTCGAAGTCGCGCTCCTCACGACGCGCTTCGAGCCACCCCAGAAAAACCTGCGCACTCCCGCCATGGAAGCCCGCTGCGGCCTTGAAGTCACGATGGGCCGAGACGAACTCACTGACCTCTGCAGAAAGTCGCATAATGTCAGCATGAGCTTGCGCCGCCTCCGGCATGCGCGCTGCCCAGTCGAGGATACCCGCAGCGCTGAGCACCTGCGGGAGCAGAGTTTCCAGCGGCATGGCCGGTGCGGTCTCGGCCAGGGCCCGCAAATCAGAAAGCTCGCCACAGGTTTCCAATCCACCATCGGCAAGCAGGCTCATCGCCTGCTGAAGAGGCATGGAAGATGGCCCGAGCGTCATGAGCGCGAGGGCCGCATGGCGGTCTGTGGGATCCACCGCGAACGCCAGCGCGTTGCGCGCCGCCATGACGGCAGGCGAGTCCAGCCAGCCTGTTGCGCTGATCCGGACCGGCACAGCTTGCCGTTTGAGCGCCGTTGCATAGCGTCCGGCCATCGAATGGGTCGGCGCGAGAATGGCAATGTCGCGCGGCTCGACGGGGCGGAATGTCGGTGCCTTGGGATCACTGTCGCGCTCCACCACCGGCGCCGCCTCCTCGAGGATAGCCGCGATGCGCGCCGCGACATGCTCCTCCGGACGGGATTTCTTCGATCTGCGCCCTTCCGGAATGCGCAGTATTTCTGCGAAGCTCTGGCCTGTCTCCGGCCGCTGAGGCTCTAGCGGGACATAGGCCTCTCCGAACAGTCCCGCCGAAATTCCATTCACCATCCGCATCAACCGCGGGTCGGAGCGCCAGTTGCCGGTCAGGGGTGAGGCCGCCTCCGGGTTCTGCCGCTCGAGTGCCTCGCTCAGGCGGGGGTCGGCCCCCTGGAAGCCCATGATCGACTGCTTGGTATCGCCCACGATCAGCACGCGCTTGGCAGATTGCGCGATGCGCCAGAGAAGCGCGAACTGTACCGGGTTCGTGTCCTGAAATTCGTCGATGATGACGCAATCGACCTCGGACAGAAGCGCCTCGAGGATCTCCGGACGCGTCCGCAGCAGGCGCTCGGCATCGCAGATCATGTCGGCATAGTCGATGACACCCGCTTCGCGCTTCATGTCAGAGTATTTCGACATCACCTCCTGAGCGCCATGGATCAGCGCCGTCAGATGCGCGCAGGCGTCTTCCAAAGGGCCCGGGTGGACCGCGATACCCGAAGCCGCCGCAATCACCTCACCAGAGAGCGCGTCATAGCCATCCGGTGTAGGCGCCCCCCGCTTCGACTGACGCAGCTCGCTCAGGGCTTTCCAGAGCCCCCAATCCCGGCGCAGCTCCCCGGGGCGCTGGGCGCGCTTCATGTTGCGGAAGTCTTTCCCGAACGCCGTGCGCGCGGCTGTGGAGGTCGCATGGGGAGTGAGGTCATTGGGGAATGCTGCGAGCAGGGCGTTGATCGCCACAAGCAGCCGCGCCTCCAGGGGCGCACCGTCCGGCTCAACCCGCCCGTAGAGCCTCCGAAGACGGGCTACAGCCGCGTCCGCCAGTTTCGGATCATTGCCGTTGTCACCCAGCCCCCTGAGCAGATCGATCGTGGTCAGGATCTTGCCGCGGAAGCTGTCCTCCTGGCTCGCATTCGAGAAGAAGCTCGACCGGTATCCAAAGCGCGGCAGGTCGGCTTTGACCGCCTCAAGCGACTGCGCATGCGCCATGGCCTGGCGGATCAGCAGGTCACGCTCCGCCTCGGCCAGTGCGCGCGGCTGCGGCGAGGCCCCGGCGGCGAAAGCATGTTCCGAAAGGATGCGCAGGCCGAGGCCGTGGATGGTCGAGACATAAGCCTGTTCGACGGCCAGCGCCGCCTCAACCATACCCTCGGCCAAGAGGCTCGCCCGGATACGGCCACGCAACTCTGCGGCCGCCGCTTCAGTGAATGTGACCGCCAAGATGCGATCAGGCCCGACCGAGCCATCCTTGACCCATTTGGTCAGGTCCGATTTGATCCGAAAGGTTTTCCCTGAGCCGGCCCCGGCCGGAACGATGGTCAGCATCTCAGTCATCGATGTCCTCCATGCTGTCATCGGCCTCGGCGCCAGGCATCATGAAACGCAAGACAAGCGGTGAGGCATCCAGCGCATAGGGCGCGAGATTCGCTGTTTTCTCGAAGAACTGGCGGTCATCTTCGCTGTTGAGGCGGATCTGACCTGAGCCCACTTCGGCAAGCCGCGTGATCAGCAAATCCATTGCCTGAACTGATATCTCGCCCTCCACGACGGTGACGACACCATCGGGTGGCTCAAGACCTTCGAGCAGGACCCCTTGGTCGTTGATCAGGTGGTAGGCAACCCCGATCTTGGGGTTGCCCGCCAGTGCGGCCTCGAGCACCTCGCCCGTCTTTTCGGGACGTTTGAGCATCTCGCGGTAGAGGCCGAGTTGCAGATCCCATCCCGCCTCAAGGCGCGCGCGGCGTTTGGGCGTTCCGCTTTTCTTGTGATCCACGACCAGAAGGCTGCCGTCTTCCAGCTGGAGCAGGCAGTCAGCGCGTCCGCGCAACAAGATACCCAGTGCCTCACCCTGAAGGCCGATCTCATTGTCGATCACGCGGGCACCAAGGCCTTCGAGAGTGTTGCGCCAGGCATGGGCCGCCGTTCGGATATCGCGAAGCAGGCCCTCACGTTCGACAGCCCAGATCGACCGCTGCAAGAACGGCGCATGTTTACGGATGGCAGTGGACAGCAACTCCGGCACCGCAGCCTCGATCTCATCATGATCAGGCAACGGCGCGTCCTTGGGAAACAGGAACTCCAGAACGTCATGCGCGATGGTGCCCGCAACCATGACGTTGAGCCCGTCAGGGGCCCAGGTCACCGGCTCCGCCCCGAACTCGGACAGGCTCCAGGCGAGCGGGCTGACCATCAGCGTTTCCAACCGACTGGGCGACTGTGGGCGCATCCGCCCGTCATCGGCTAGGCGGCGGCGGAGCAGATCGCGATCCAAGCGCAAGATGCCATCTTCCGGCACGGCGCTGGGTTGCGGATCTGTCGATGCCTCGACAACCCGATGCGCAAACGGCCAGCGCTCGCGCGGGAGCGCACGCAGATCGTGGATCAATGCCTCAACGTCCTCGGTCCCCTTTTCGCCATTGCTGACTGTGCGCGCCACCAGCGACAGGGCCGCCGCGGAAGCCTGGCGGCTGCCATTCGGCGCGAAGACGGGGCGCAAGAGGGTCAGGGATTCCGAGGCGCAGAGGAACTGGCGGCGAAGCTTTTCGAGGCGCCGCGCCAGCGCATCGCCGCGCGTCTCGATATGAAGCCCGGTCTTTTCGCGCAGAAGCCTGAGTTCGCCATCGAGAAAGAGCGGCGACGCAGAAACCGCACGCGGCCAGCGATTGCCGCTCATGCCCATGGCAATGAGATGCCGCGCCGGGCGCCACGGCACGGGCCCCTCCGTGAACACGCTCACGCCCTCTACGAAAGCCTCTGACGCCGACGGCTTGGGCGTGGCGGGTGTCGCAACACGGTAGAGCGCGGTCCAATCCAGTGAACGGCTCTGCGCCAGCTCGTCCCGCATCATTCCCATCTTCGCGCGGAATGCGGCAACAGCCTCGCGCTGATCAGCCGAGTCATTCAAGAGCTGGGCAGCCTGCTCGAGGGCTTGCAGGATGCCATCTGGCGTCTGCGCAATGTTGCTCCGCACCAGTTTGTAGAACCGCTGCGCGCGCCCGGTCAGCGACCCGGCCGCGAAGGGCTCGAACCTGCCCTGCATGACCTCGCGCGAGAGTTGTCGCCCTGTCTCGGACGACCACGGCATCAGAGGCGAGATGTAGAGACTGGCAAGCGCCATGGCCGGTGCCGGGGCCTGGAAACACAAGAGGAGCTGCAGGAGTGTTTCACCTGCGATATCGCGGCTTTCAGGCTGGATGGGCAAACCCGAAAGCGGAACACCGGCAGCATCGAAGGCGCGGCGTAGCTGCGCAAAATAACCGATCTCGTCAGGCACCAGCAGACCGATGTCGCCAGGCGATAAGCCCTGATCGATCAGGCGCTGGGCTCGTGCCGCCGCAAAATCCGCCTCCTCCGCCTCATCGCGCAGGGCGAAGAACGCCAGGGTGTCGTCGAGCGGCCCGGGCGGGATGGATGCACCTGTCATTCCCTGCTGAGCGCGCCACAGGCTCGTGCCCTCAGCGGCGCCACTCACAAGGGGCGCACGACGCGATGCCCATTCCTTCAGAAACATGTCACCGGCAAGCCCGTGATGATCCAGCAATTTCGCATGCATGCGGCGCTCGATGGGTGTCGCGAAACTACATGGATCGCTTGCCACCAGCGGAAGCGGTTCAAGCGTGTCGTCAGATGTGCAGGCCAGAACATGGGTGTAAACCTGCAGATCTTCCGGCAGTGCGCCCGGGGCATTACGCCAGAGGTCACAGATCGCGGCGAGGTGTTTGTAAAGGCGGCTGTCGCGATCGAGCGCCCCGAGGCCAACCTCATCCGGGTTCAGGCCATGGGTCGCCACGGCAAGGCTCCGCAGGGCCGCTGAAACTGCGGCAGCCGTTTCAAGCGGCGCAACGACCATGCTGGCCGACCAGGGGAATGCGGCATCTGCCAGCACGGAATTAATGTCGACCGCGAGCGGGCGCGGTGCAAGATAGGTTTCCGCCAGAAGGTCGGACGTGATGGCCCGAAACGCTCCCGTTCCGGCATGCACCGTCACCAGTGGCTCAAGACCATTCATCCGTACCTCCTCGCCAAAACTGGCTTCGGCCTACACCTGCTTCGTTTCGCCACCTTTGACGGTAGCTCATGCAGCCAAGGCCTCAGACTGTTCAGCGAATCGAGACGATACGTGGTCCTTTAACCCCTGCTTACGCATAATCTTTCCGGAACAGCCGCGAGTTACAACCCACCGTGGAGTCAGATACGTCCGGAAATGACGCATCAATGATCTAGTATCAAAACGAATCGAGACGAGAAGGAGACGCGATTGGTTCGAACGAGCATCACTCACCCACTGCGCATTGATGATCTGTCCCTCGGAAACGGGCGGCTGGGCATCACGTTTTGTCCTGGCAAGAAAGGCGATAGTGTCTTTGGCGCTGGATGGGATCGAGACCTCGATCTCGACATGGACGCGATCAAGGGATGGGGTGCCAGCGCCGTCTTGAGCCTGATCGAGGACCACGAGTTCGAGATGCTGGGCGTGCCCGCGCTCGGCGAGGCGGTGACGGCGCGCGGTATCGAGTGGTTGCACTTTCCGATCCGGGATCTGGACACCCCGACAGACGATGCCATGAGCACATGGGCTGCAACTTCCGCGCAGCTGCACGCCATAATGGAGCGCGGCGGCCGTGTCCTCGTCCATTGCCGCGGAGGCTTGGGGCGCGCCGGCACGATCGCCGCGTTGATGCTCGTCGAACGTGGATGGTCAGCCCCTCAGGCGATCAGCGACGTACGTGTCGTTCGGCCTGGTGCAATCGAAACCGAAGACCAGGAACGCTGGGTTACCCGTTGCGCCCGCCATTATGGACTAGCGGGCATTCGGCTTCATGCCAGTCTTCTAGGGGGCGCCTATGGCGACAGTCTTGGTGCAGAAATCGAGTTCCTGACGCTCGATGCGATCAAGCGCAAGTTTCCCGACGGCATTGCAGACCTGCCTCCGCACCAGGGCTTGCGCGGCGCGATCACCGACGACACGCAGATGACGCTGTTCACCACTGAGGGCATGATCCGCGCCATGGTGCGCGGTGCGCGCAAGGGCATCTGCGATCCGCCTTCGGTCATTCATCACGCGCTGCTGCGCTGGTATCGCACGCAAGGCGGCACACCGCTTGTCGACACCGATGACAGGGGCCTGATCGCCGATCCGCGCCTGCATGTGCAGCGCGCGCCGGGCAATACCTGCCTGTCGGCGCTGGCCGAAAGCCCTCGCCTAGGCGCCCCGGCGCGCAATAACAGCAAGGGCTGCGGCACGATCATACGGGTGGCGCCGCTGGCGCTGATGGCGCATAGGGACGATGTGCATGACTTGGCCATCCGAGTCTCGGCGCTGACCCACGGCCATCCCACCGGGCAGTTGGCCGCCGCGGCATGGGCCGGGATGCTCGCCGATGTGGCTGCTGGGGCCAGACTGGAGGAAACCGCCATCGCGATGGCGGCGCGATACCAGCGGCTTGAGAATGGCGCGGAAACCGCCCGGGCGATCCGCAAGGCGCTCGATGCACCGCGCGATGGAGCGCCCGAAACTGTCGAGTCCCTAGGCGGTGGCTGGATTGCCGAAGAGGCACTGTCGATTGCCCTCTATGCCTGCCTGGCGGGCAAGACCTTCGACGAGTCGCTCCAGATCGCGGTTCTGCATGGCGGCGACAGCGATTCCACCGGGGCCATCGCCGGCAACATGCTCGGCCTGATCGACCCGGCCGCAGTACTGCATCACCGCTGGGCGGCAATCATCGAGGGCGCGGACATTATCGCTCGATTGGTGCGTGATTACCTGCTTTTCCAAAACGAAGCCGGGGCCGCGGACCAGCTCGCTGATGCCTATCCAGGGGCATAGCTGATTCACGCCAGACGATCAGAACCTTCAGCGAAGGGAATATGACATGGGAAAAGGCAGAGTGACTCAGCCACCCGACGACAAACAGATCCAGGAATCCGATTTGCACCGTCGCGCGCGGAAGCTTCACGCCGAACTTTTCCCCGAGGAGTACGACTTTGTCTATGATAGCAAATGGGAGGCGAGCGAGCGCCGTCGGGGTGTGAACCCCATGTCAGCCGAGTACATCGCGGCATCAGATGAACGGCGCGCGCAGCTGGGGTTTAGGCCGTTCGTGGTGGACCCCGGAGCGACCAACCAAGACACTCTTGGTTGGGTCATCGAAAAGCTGCGAGCCGGTGAAGAAGAAGAATTGCGGGCCATCATGCAGGGACGTGACGACGGAAAGGCCGCGGCAGAAGCCGCCCTGAAAGCACAACGCTCGGAGCTTGAAACACCCGAATGGCAAAACCAGAGAATCGACGAGATGCTGCTGTCCGATGCCTTTCTTCGTCACGACGAGGATCGGTACGATCCAGAGGTCGTGGCCTTTAGGGTGTTGGGCGCGCTGTTCAAGATGAACCCTGGTGACGCCGGCAAGGAAGCATTCCGTGTTCAGATCGACAGGGTTTTGCCGGACAAGACCGATGCCGAGTACGACGAGTTGTATCGGCACGCCCTCGATAAATGGACGGAAGTCTACGGTTACTGATAATCTTGCAACAATAGATATTTCAACGCCATGGCTTTGGCTCTTGCATTGCTTGCCAATCGCAGAAGGTGATCATCTTGGCCGTCGGCAGTGTCGCGAACGCTTGAGGGAATTGATGCTGGAAACACCGGATTGGGGGACACTGGCGCCCGAGGACCTGCCATCGACGCGCCGCCTGCAGACTCTGGGGCTGGGCGCTGCCGTGCGCCACTTCAACGACCGCGCGGTGCCGGGGCTGGGGGGCTTGTGGTTTCCCATTCCTCTGGTGTGGTCGGTTCTGGCGGTCGCACTCGCCGAGAAGATGAACCGCAGCGCCTTGCCTGTCGGCAATGCAATCGAGGCCGCGGTGATGCTCCGCGTGTTAGGACAGCGCGGCGTTGAGCAAGCGGACGGACGGGTGCGCGGTCGTCGCAAGCTCGCCGGGGTGGCCGATAGCAGCCTTGCGAACCTGTCGCGGCGGGGAGCGTATGTCGTGCAGCCTATCCGAATGGCGATGGTGCAGCCGCTTTCGGCCTTGGGCTTCGTGCGCGGCAACCGCTACGGGTCATTCAAACTGCACGATGCTGGCCACCGGATGCTGGCGCTGCCAACAGTCAGGCATTGGTCCCTTGATGTTGAAAAATGGGCAAGCGGTAAGGGCGGAACCAAGGTGTTCGAAGCGCTTTCGCCACTTGAACGAGTGCCTGACGACGTTTGCAAGCTGATAAAGGCCCGGATCATCGAGGGCGATGGGGCCGGTGACAGCGAAGCGGCGCGTCGGCGCAACCTGGCGGCGTTCATGGCGCAACACGGCGACCTGAGCCCGAAGGCCCTCGCCCAGCCAAATGGTCCTGCCGGGGTATCCACCGATCATTGGCGAGATTTACGGGCTGGATGCGCCCTCATGGATTTGCGCGATGATGCGCTTTCGGTGCTGCGTACCATCGAGGCAGAGATGCTGCAGAGACAGCGGAACCAAGGACCTGCACGGATTGCCGTGCAGGATGCTCAGCGAGTGGCCGGGAAGGAGATCGAGAACCTTAAAGGCACGATAGGGGAACGGTTTGCCCGGATAGCCGAAGCGGGAGAAAGCACCAGCACAGCATTCGCTCGGCATTGCTGCGATGCCGCGAAGGCGGAACTGATCCGTTATCTTGCGGACCGCGACGGCATCGTCATTCGCCTGAACGACGGGTATCTCGAGCCCGGCCCGGCTGCCGGTGACTTGCGCGACAAGGAGAGTGAAGAGCAAGACGAAGCGCTATCCGATGAGCGCAGACGCTTTGCGCCGCAGCTATATCGGCTCTGGAACCTTTACTGCCTGATGAGTGAGCTGAACGGCCGCCCCAACCCGAACGCCAGGCCGCGGGGGAGTGAGTGATGCCCGCGAGTCTGCTGACACTTTTCATGCCGCCCAAAGAGCATTTTGGCGATTTCGGTTTGCTTTGCGGCTTCACCGCGTCGAATGCCATGTTCGAGCGGCTCAGGCGCAGCTTCTCTGGTGATGTTGCCCGCCCGGTTCTCGCGGCGTTCATTCACCCCACCACGGCGCCGGATGCACCGGGCCATGTTCCGGGTGTCGCGCAAATTCCCATCGATCCCAGCGCCGAGCGCGGGTTTCGGCTGCTCCATGCAAAGGTTGCGCTATTGGGGTTTCGCCGAACCGACCCGGCGGGCTATTGCCTGCGACTCGCCGTCAGCACCGGCAACTGGACCGAAGACCCGCTGAAATACAGTATTGATCTGTTCTGGTCGGTCGATCTTGATCCCTCCAAACCGACCCCCCAGGCTTGCGCCGATCTCCGCGCGGCCTGGGACATGTTCGAATGGCTGCGCGGAAGGGGGGATTGCAGCCTGATCGAGCAGCAGTTCGATGGCGTGGTGCCGGACGCCCGGCTACGTGAAAAAATCTTGGGGTTGGATGCCATGTCGTTGTCGCCACGTTTCGTCGATAACCGGCGGGATGGACTTGCAACGCAATTTGTCGAACGCATCCCACAAAACCAGAAGTTCAACCGGCTGATCATCGGCTCGGGCTATTTCGAGGGCGGTAGCCCGAAAGAATTTGTCTTTGAACGACTTCGCGACACGCTCACGGAGCAGGGCATTCTTGCCGAAGGGGCAAATCCGGACCTCCTTCTGAACCCGGCTTCGTGCCAAGGCATCGCTCACGCCGCTGAACGCCTTGCCACGGATGGCTGGAAGCTGCGCAGCCCAACAGATCCGTCGGTGGGCAACGCAAAACCCGAGCGCAAGCTTCATGCCAAGTTCGCGCTGCTAGCAAATGGGCGGGGGAAGGAGGCTTGCGAGGGGTATCTCTACCTCGGGTCGGGCAACATGACTGGCCCGGGTTTTGAAAGGTCGGCCGGTGACTCCGGCAATCTGGAGGCGGGCATCATGATGGCGCTGCCCAAAGGGCTGACCTGGCGTGCAAATGGCCCGAAGAGCATATACAAACGCCTGCCTCTTGCCAGAGAGAGTGCCAAAGCCATCCCGACGCTCCATTCCGGTCAGGACTACGAGAGACCGCAGGAGCCCCACGGTCTGCCGCCGGTGACGTATCTGATCTGGCGCGCAGGCCGGATCGAGGCACCGGATCAGGGCGGAGAGGTGGCTATCATCGGGCCTGACGGACAGTGCCAGGAAACTCCGTGCGATTGGGCTGTCGGTCCGCCGATCGCGGTGAAACTGGCCGAAAGCGGTATCCTGGTTCCTGTGATCGCGGATGGTGCCCTGGTGGAGCCGCTTCCGATAGCCTTGAGGGTCGAGGATGTCCTGGCTCGAATCGGCAACTTCCCCGCCCCTCCGGAGCCGGATGACGAGGAGGATGAAGAAGAGCCGGGTGAGATGCGCGGCGCGGATGCCATCCGGGAGCCCCGGCGGCAGGAAGCGGCTGCCTATACGCTGCGGCGCATGATGGGCTTGCTTGCGGCGATGGCGGAAGCTCAGGCGCGAACCGACCCGCGCGACTGGCAACGCTGGTGCCGTGAGCTGCGCCAGATGCTGGAAGCCCTGTCCGAAAATGAAGCTGAAATGATCGATTTCTTTCGCGCAGCCGTAGTCAACCCGCTGCCGGTTTTGCTGGATACCCGCATGATGCCCAAGGGGCTGGATGCGCTGGAGCGGGAGCGGTTGAAACAATACCTGAATGATGTCGCCAGAAACTGGGGCCTCGAAGGGTATCCGTCTTTGTGGGAAGGTGGATGAGCGGCATGAGCAAGGTGAACTGGAACGCGGTAGCGGCTACACTGTCGAACCATGCAAAGAATCCACCCACCGATCCGTTTGACGCGAATGGTCAGCAACTGCTTGATTGCGGGCAACGCAGGGCTCTGGCTCGAATGGCATGCCGTATCCGGCGCGGCGCCCGCATGACCTTGCTGGCGGATGAAGTCGGCATGGGCAAGACGCGCATTGCTGTTGCACTGATCGACGCGGTCAAAAGAGAAGGTGGGCGGGCGGCAATCGTTCTGCCGGCCGGTCTGGGTTCACAGTGGCGGGACGAACTGCGCCGATTTGACCCCAGTAGCATGCCTCTCTTACCGCTGCGCAGCTATCAGTCGTTCATCGAAGGTTTTTCCGAAAAGTCGCGAGGGTGTGACACCGGAAAATCGGATCGCAACGCACGTCGCAATCAGCGTGAATTACCTGAAGTGAGTTGGTCCAACGAAAAGGTCTTGATGATCTCACACAGCTTCGCGGCAATGCGCTTTCCGGATAACGAAGGTTGGCGTCGGCATCTACTGGGCGCTGTCCTGACGCGTCTTGAAATGCCCGTACCCGGTTTTCCGAAAGAACACACTGGCACCATGCGCGATGCAAGCAATATCTGCGCAAACATGATCGTCCACGCCATGGCAGAAGCAGGCGTTAGTTTGGTGGATATCAAAGCGAAGTATGAGCTGGATACGGAAACGCTTGCAAACCCGATGTCGCTGGCGGCCGCTAGGTTCCGCAGCACCCTGCTTCCTTTCATCGGCATCGCGCTGGGCAGATTCGACCTGGTGGTGATCGACGAGGCGCACAAATCGCGTGGAGAAGATTCCAGCCTTTCGCGCATTCTCGGACCTGTCACCTGGGAAAACGGCGATGCCTTCCGACTTGGCATGACGGCAACGCCGGTCGAACTGGACTCGAAGCAATGGCTCAATACATTGCAGCGTCTTCGAGGAGACGGCGCTCCGGAACTCGATACGCAGCTCGAAACCGAGGTGGAGCAATATGTCGGGATCGTCGAGCGCCTGCAGGTCGAGGAGATCGATGAGAACCTGACCGAAGCGTTTGAAGAAGCGGCCTCTGCCCTGCGCAATAGCCTGGGGAAACATGTGATCCGGCGTGACAAACGGTCCGATCCTGATTTCAGGGATTACGTTACGCGCTATCGCGAAGTCGATATCCGCTACGCCGAACCGTCGAAAGGTATGACCAACTTCACGCAGGATTGGCTTCGCCGGTTCGCCGCCTTCGAGGCGCTTTCGCAGCTTCCCGATACGGGGACAGAGTTGAAACGCAAGCGCATCTCGCTTGCCCAGGGATTCGGTTTCGACACGTCCTCCACGGGCGATGAAGTACAGCTTACCGCGTCTGGAGAGGTCGAAAAGACCGAGGATAGAGCCGTACCAACAGGCTCTCGGCTTGAGTTCTGGTGCGACCAGATAGGAAGTGGCACCGACGAGGACGAGATCTACACCCACCCAGCCATTCTGAAAGCCGTCGAAACCATCGAGGGCTACACCAACAAGGGCGAGAAGGTCCTGGTGTTTGGCCGCTTCATCAAGCCACTCAAAGCGTTGACTGGCCTACTGGACGCTCGCGAGATGCTGCGCTGCCTGCAGAGCGATGGAAACCGACATTGGCCCGGCTCCACTGTCTTGAACGAAGCTGCGCTGCGCCATGCGATGCAAGACCCGGTGCTCTGGAGCGGCTCCACGGACACCACTGAGATCGAGCGATTGCTAAAGCAGCGGTACAAGTCCTGGAGGGAGAGAAGGAAGAAGAAGCTGGTCGAGCTGCGCACTCAGATCGAAAAAAGCGCCGAGGAAGCGGCTGCCCGCCTGCTTGGACTCTGGAAGGGCAATGAGGAAGTCGAAAGCAACTTGCATGAGCCCTGGTTTATGACAAAGCTCTTGCGGGCCCTCGACCTGCAGCGCCCGGCCGATTTGGACGATTGGAACGCGGCGGCGCTGATTAAGGCCTTTGGAGATCTAGTCAGCAGGCTGGACGAGGAGGATATGGGTGGGGGCAACAAGCGGCTGCTTGCCTATCTTGAAGACTTTGCGGGGAACACCGGGCATTTCGCCCGGCTCATGTCAGGCGAAACGCCTGCCCAGACCCGGCATAATCTTCAGACTGCCTTCAACCGGCAAGCTTCATGGCCCATGGTTCTGGTTGCTCAATCCCGTGTCGGGCGCGAGGGGCTCAACCTTCAGCGTGCCTGCCGGGTCGTAGTTCTTCTGCATTCCGAATGGAACCCGGGGATTGTCGAGCAGCAGATCGGCCGAGTTGATCGAAAGAATAGCCGATGGCTTGAAATGATGCATGATTGGAAGGCTTCTGAAGGGTCATTGGAGAGCTTTCCAACTATCCGCATCCACCCCATCGTTGTGCGCGGCACCTATGCCGAGCATAACTGGCAGGTCCTTGAACAACGATGGCGTGCGCTCAGGGCACAGCTTCACGGCGATGTCCTGCCAATAAATTCGGAAACTGCCAGAGACGAAAAGAAACATCTCCTCGATAGGGTAAGGAAGGCAGCTCTGAGATTCGACCCATAGTTGAAGTAAACCATACTACCGCCGAATGCACGCCAGTGCGTGCGAATGCACGCGAATGCACGCGAATGCGATTTTTCTGTTTGGGTGTTGATGTGGCGTTGATGTAAAACGCAAAATGCCCTGCGGTATGCAGATACCACAGGCCAAGCATTTGTTTTATTGTGGAATTTTGGTTGCGGGGGTAGGATTTGAACCTACGACCTTCAGGTTATGAGCCTG
>NZ_QNVJ01000071.1 GCF_003350345.1 Alkalilacustris brevis | reverse complement strand
GCGGCAACGGGGCCGAGCATCTGGAAGTCGCTGTTGCGGTCGGCGCGGCGCAGCAATAGACCGCATAGTCCTTGTGGTCGGGCGTGACGGCGCCGCGGATCTCGTTCTTGTCGTCACCGTTGGTGTCGGACCCGATGTCGATCCGGGCGACGAATTCGATGCCGTCGAGATCGCCGAAGCCGTTGATCCGCCGCGCCGCCTGCGCCTCGGGCGAATTATCCTTGTCGGAGATGCCGCGCGCGGAATTGAGGATGCCGCGCACGAGGCTCCGCCCCATGTTGGCCCAGTTGGGCCCGTTCGGACTGTAGAGCCCGATCAGGCTGAACACCTTGCGCCGGGCATAGGGCCCTTCGAGCACGGTGAACTCGCCCGAGAGATAGACGGAGCCGGTGCTGCCGCGCGTGGCGTAGCCACCCGTCCAGCCCTGCGCGGGGTCGTCGAAACCGCCGGGGCGGATGGTCAGGCGCACCTTCGCCAGCGTGCCCTTGGGGATCAGGTTGGCGTTGTTCTTGGCGTCGTTGAAGTCGTTCCATGAACCGGACATTGGCATGGTCCTTTCTGGTCTGTTCAATTGTCGGATTGGGCGGGCGCGGCCTCGGGCCGCGTGAAGCGCAGGCGCTCGGATGCAGGCGGTGCGGGCTGGCGGATCTTCTCCATCAGCCGCCCGAGATGCGGCTCCTCGATCTGGGCGAGACGCCCTGATCTGTCCTTGGCCGGGTAGCCCCAGGGGTTGAGCGTCTGGCAGATGAAGGCCCTGTAGGGAGCACCGCCCTCATCGGCGAGCTCGGCCATCGTGATGACCTCATCCACGATTCCGGGCAGTTCGAGGCCGGTCTTGGAGCCATCGATCTGCGGCGCGAAATACCGCCGGTTGAAGTCATCGAGCTTCTCGTCGAGGATCCCGACCAGCCAGACATTGCGGGCCCGCGTGTGCTGCAGATGCGTAAGCCAGCCGATCATCTCGCGGCCGTGCAGCCCGTAGGCGCCCCGGACATCGGGCTTGCCGGTCTTCTCCGAGACCGCCTCGGGCTGGCCCTTGCACCACTGGAAGCACAGCCGCCCCGCCACGGTGATGGAGTCGACGAAGATGGTCTGGTAGCGCTCGAGCGCCGCCGGATCGCCGAACCTGGCGCAGACCGCCTCGTAATGCGCCGGGCTGTAAGCCTGCTCGTCTCGCAGCGCAGGGTTGGGTCCGCCGATGAAGACCGCGAAGTCGCGGCATTCGGTCCAGGTGCGCGGACGGATCGTGTCGCCCGGCCAGCCCTCGATGGCGAGATCTCCCGCCTCCAGGTCCATGAAGAGCGTAGACTGCGCATCGAGCGTCCACAGCAGCGTCGTCTTGCCGATGCCCGATTTGCCGAAGATGCAGCCCTTGATGCCGCGGGGCTCCGCGAGGCGCGCATCGGCGCTGATGATGGGAAGGGTCATGCCGGCGCCTCCCCATCGAGGACGAGCCGGAAGGTCGGCTTGCCGGTGCGCACCGTGCGCGCGCTCTCGAAGGCGCTGCGGATGGCCGGGGGCCAGGCTGTGAACTTGCGCTCGGGGACCTTCAGGCTGACATCGACATAGGCGTGCGGGTCATCGCCCTCGGCCCGGATGCGTTCGACCAGCTCGGCAAGCCGATCCTGATCCCATTCGACCCGCTTCGGAAGGTCGGAGACCACGGTGACTGCGCCATCGGCGAAGCGAACCGTTCCGGTATCTTTCCCGGCCTCATGCCGCGCCTGAGCTGCCCGGTCGCCGTAGCGCAGGGCAACAGCGCCATCGAGCCAGTCGCGCAGGCTCTTCGCCGCACGGAGCGCGTCCTCTGCTTCACTGTGAAGCCGCGCAAGCTCCTCCGGCGGCAACGACGCGATCTCGCCGACAGCCATGTGCCGGAGTGCGTCGAGTGTGATGATGTTGGGAATGTTCATGATCACCTCCCTCACGCCGCAGGCTTGGGGGTGGTGTCGGCGGTGCTGGCGCGCAGCTGCGTGCGCTCATAGGACTCGACGTCCTCGAGCCGGTAAACGACCCGGCCGCCGATCTTGATGAATGCGGGCCCATCGCCCGTCCAGCGCCAGCGCTCCAGCGTGCGCGGGCTGATCTTCCAGCGAGCCGCAAGCTCGACCTGGTTGAGGTGTGTGACTGACATCTTCGTCTCCTTCGCGTTTGGCCGAATGCCTGCGAAGGAGAATGGGGGAGACGGGGGGAGGAGATGGGGAGGCAGAAGGGGGGCGTTCGGGGAGGAATTGATTTCGTCAGATAAAGTCGCTATGTTTCTGACAAGAGAGACCCTGAAGGATCACGCAGATGACTGCTATTTCTGATCGAATCATGAAGCGCGTGCGCTCGAAGGGGCGTGGGCGGTGGGTATGCACGCCAAAGGACTTCCTCGACCTCGGCAGCCGTGCGGCCGTCGACCAGGCATTGTCGCGGCTGGCGAAGAGCGGTGATCTGCGTCGGGTCGGTCGCGGGCTCTACGACCTGCCCCGCACCAGCGGTGTCCTGAAGCGGCCGGCGCCGGTCGACATGGACAAGGCGGTCGCTGCTCTAGCGCGACGCGACAGCATCCGCATCATGCCTGATGGCATTGCCGCAGCTAATCAGTTGGGCCTGACAAACGCGGTCCCTGCGAAGACGAGCTATGTGACGGACGGGGCGACGCGGAACGTGAAGATCGGCAATCGGACAGTTCGCCTGCGGCATGCAGGTCCGAGCGTTATGGCATGGGCCGGAAAATCCTCAGCGCCGGTTGCGCAGGCGTTGCGCTGGCTCGGCCCGCAGGCAGCTTCGGACGTACAGGTCGCGACCATGCTGAAGCGCAAACTGCCGGATTCCGTGAAGAAGGATCTCGTCCGCAACAGTGGCAGCCTGCCAAGCTGGGCCGCCCCCATCGCGCATAGTCTCGTCGAGCCGAAAATCGCGGCGAGATGAGTGAGAACTACGCGCGATTTCTCGCGCTTTCGGATCAGGACAGGAAGGACGTGTTCGAGGCGGCGGCCGACCGTCTCGACACGCTACCCAGCTACGTCGAAAAGGACTTTTGGGTCTGCTTCGTTCTCGACGCGCTCTACAATCGCCTTCCAGGGGGACATCCGAGGCTCCTGTTCAAGGGCGGAACCGCCCTGTCCAAGGCCTTCGGGCTTATTCGTCGCTTCTCAGAGGATATCGATCTCGTTGTCTATCGCGAGGGGCTGGGTTTCGAGGGTGATCGCGACCCAACGAACCCCGGCGGCATCTCGGGCAAGCGGCGCAAGGTGCTCTTCGACGAACTGAAAGAGGCCTGTGGCACCTACATCCGCGACGATCTCACTGTCGCTCTGGGGCCGCTGCTCGGTGAGCGCTGCCAGATCGTTACAGACGATGAGGACGGCGACCAGCAGACACTGCTGATAGAATACCCTACGCTCTACCCGAGCGCAGAACTCCCCTACGTCCTGCCGCGCGTGAAGCTCGAAGCGGGCGCGCGCTCAGCGCTCGACCCGAATGCCATCGCCAGTGTGAAGCCGTACATCGCAGATGATCTCGCTGATGACTGGGCGTTCGATGTCGGCAATGTCCATGTTATCGCCCCGGAGCGCACCTACCTCGAGAAGCTCCTCATTTTGCACGGCGCGTTTTGCGGCCATCGCGATGCCGGCCGTTTGCCCGCAGACAAGGACAGGATCTCGCGCCACTACTACGATGTCGCCATGATCACCGGCACTGAGATCGGGCGCGCGGCTTTGGCCGACGAGGCGCTGCTCACCTCAGTCCGTGAGCACAACCTCATCGCGTTCAAGCAGGCTTGGAAAAAATTCGACGAAGCTGTGCCCGGCTCGCTCTGCGTCGTGCCGCCCGCTGAACTTCGCGCCGCTATCGAGGAAGATTATGGGGCCATGCAGGGCATGATGCTAGGTGACGCACCCCCCTTTGACTGGGTCATGGATCAGCTACAGATTGCCGAGGACACGATCAATCGGCGCTAGCGCTCTGCTCTTCAAGAAGTTCCCTGATGCGAAGCCTGCAGGAGCCGCCTCCTGCCTCGATCAGATCCCGCCAATCCTCGTGTCCCTTGAAGATATCCCTAATCCGGCTCGACGTCAGAAATCCGAGGTCCGCGAACATGACCTCGGTGCTGACGCTCTCCACACCATCTTCCCATGCGTTGAACAGGTACTCGACGATCTGGCGTTGCTTGTCGCCGCCGAACCTGAACTCCCTGTCCCCAACCCGGAAATGCCGAAACCCGGCCGCGTGGCGCACAGGATCGACCGCTCCGGAAACTGCGCTGGCCTTCAACTGCGCCGCAAGGTAGGTGGGCTCAATGATGAGCCGTGCGCCATGGTCCACAAGGTCGTCCAGATCGATGATCTGATGCCGAGACAGCTCGGCTTCAGTGAGACCGTGGGTCGCCGAAGTTGTCACCACGACCCTGAAATCTGCAGGGGGGCGGCCACCAAGATAATTGACGACCTGTCGCCAAGTGTCCCGATCAGCCAATCTCCGCGCGAACCAGACCGGGACTCGGCCGCTCCGCCCCGGCAAGCGGGCATCACCCAACTCCCACAGGACGCCAGAAATGCGTTCAGCCGGCCGAGCCTTGGTCGGCAGATCGAGCCTCGACGTCAGCCGCTGCAAGAAAGCCAGATCGTCGACCCTGTAGACCCGCAGGTGCTTTTCGTCGACGATCACCCATCCCGCCGCAGGACTGAAATACCCATAGCCGCGATGCTCGGGCAACCATTCCAGATTCACCGGTTCATCGTCGTGATCGACCAGCGATGTGGCGGCCGGGACCGGCGCATCCGGTACGAGAAGACCAGCGCCGATCAGTGGGAAAGCGCTGGTGCCGTGATAGTCGTACAGGACCCCGCCGGCGATTCGGGTCTGATCCGACTCAACGATACTCGTGAGGAGCCTGGCGGCCCGCTCATCAATCTTCGACAACAATCGGGTCATCCACCAGAATCCCCCAGCGACGCAGATACTTTTCTCCGATCAGCTGCTCTTCCTCTGTCTGGTCCTTGAGGTTGCAGCCGTGCGGCATCGTGACCGTCAGCGGCAGAGTACGACCGCGACGCGCCCCCGGTTTCGGATGGAACTTGATCGCGAGCTTCGCCTGCGTTGCCACCCAGCCACCGGTGAGCGGATTACCGGGACCGAGCCGAACCTCAGCCATCGTCCAGATGTTGCGGTCCGCCTTGCTCAGGCACTCCAGCGTGACGCGCTCGCCCACGGCGTCGATCGGCATCAGCCTGAGCTGGCGTACCTCGACCCGTTCAACCCCGTCCTCGACATCTGTCGGAAAGGAATATGGCGCCAGCAAAACCGCGAGATCGTAGTACCGCATGGGCACCTTCTCATCCCTGAATTCAACGCCAAGCAGATCCCGCGCGAGGAACTGGGCCATCTCGGAACGGCTTTCACGGTCGCTGGCCACAACCTCGATCACCCCGGTCGCCGGTTCGTAAGTCATGGCGGCCTCGAAGACGGGACGATACGCCCGCCGCACCAGCTCTCCCCCATCGTCAAAGGCAAACTGATCATCCGGCAGACCCTCCCGGTAGACTGTGATCTGTACCAGCTCGCAGTCATCGCCTTCAAAGGTGGGCCGGACGCGCTCGAAAATGTCGACGTGGACATTGTTTGACGCAAACCTCTGGCGCAGCGCCGCCTTGAACGCATGCAGGGCGTGCTCGTCGCGACGGACGTTCAGGTTGGCATCGCAGATGAAACCGTCCCAACTCCGCCCGCGACGGCGCTCATCGGTGAAGCGAACCTCCTCCGCATGTCGGAATCGGTCCCGGTCGTTAATGAAGAGCCACAGCGACCGGGCGTGGCCATTCTCGAGCTCGTCGAGAACTTCGCGGTCGTCGATGACGCTGTAGAGCGCCGTTTGGCCGGCATCGTCAGCCATCGCGCTGACGCGCTCACCATCGTTGATGACGCGCCCGCGCGCTTCGTCGCCCATTTCGTCGACAGCCCGAAGCAAAGGCTTCACGACCTCCGGTTCAGGCGCGTCCCAGTCCACCGGACTTGGCAACTCGATGCCCGTCGCTGTGAAATAGTCCCGCAAAGACGCAGGAGGGGTGTTGCGGATAAAGTTCGTCACCGATGCCATGTCCCTATCCCTCCTCAGCTCTTGATGTTGCGGGGATCGTTGCCGTGCGAATCCGATTGCGCGATCCGCCCGTTACGGTTGTGGATCTTCAGTTCGGTCTCGGCATTGCGACTGATTTCGCGGGCACGCTGGACAGCCTCCCGCTTGGTATCGAAGTGCCCGCTCGAGCGGGACGACCCACCCCGGCGCACATTCCAACCGCCCTCGACGCTCGGCACCACATGGTGAGTGCCCGGTTTCTTGCCTGCAGCCATTTCGGCCTCCTGTATCTTGCTATCGCGAATTTATAGGTTCGTGATCGCGAACCTGCGCGCAAGATAGGGATTGCACATATGGCGTGTCAAGGACTAGATGTATCGTTAAAACGAACCAAGACGGAGAGGAGCACTGCCGTGCCAACACCACTTGGGGAGCGTGTCCGCGAGCTGCGGCGGAAGCGTGGCCTCACACTGGAAGGACTCGCCGAGCGAGTTGGCTCCAGCAAAAGCTACATGTGGGAGATTGAAAACAAGGATGTCGCCCGGCCATCGGCCGAGAAACTCGCCCTGATAGCCTCCGCGCTCGACACAACCTCTGACTACCTACTGGCGGGAGACGGCGAGCAAGCAGAAGCAGCCGAGGACATTGCTTTCTATAGGAAGTACAAGAAAATGGACGCCTCAGCAAAGGAGCGCCTGCGCAAACTACTGGATATCCTGGACGACGACTGATGACCAAAGGAAAGCGGAAAACCCCAAAGAGCGAAGCGAACCGCCTTTCCATGGTGCTTCGTCATGTCCTGGGAGAAGACCGCTTTCCCGTCGATGTCGAGGCCCTCGCGCGCGAGGTTTCCAGAAACAACGACGACCCGATCGGCAAGGTTGTAGGCCGCGACCTGCCCGGTTTCGAGGGAATGCTCCGGCCCAACAGAAAGCGACCGGAATGGCACATCGTCTATAACGACGACCCGCGCTATCGAGGACGAGTGCGCTTCACCATCGCGCATGAACTGGGCCATTATCAGCTCCATCGCCCCGCCTTGACCGTGCAGGACTACGCGAGCGGCCAACTCCAGCGCGAGTGCGACTTCCACTGCAAACCCCTGCGTTCCAATGCTTGGCAGGAAGCGGATAGACTGCGCGAGGAGGAGGCTGACACATTTGCGTCGTTCCTGCTGATGCCGCTCGATGATTATCGGGCACAGGTTGACGGTCAGGAAATGACTGTCGACCTCCTGAACCACATAACGGATCGATACGGAGTCTCACTTATCGCCGCATGCCGGAAATGGATCGACTTTACGGATAAGCGCGCTGCCATGGTTGTGGCGCGCGACGGCTTCGCGCTCTGGGGCCGCGCAAGCAAGGCCGCCCTCCGGAGCGGGATCTTCATCCGCTCCGGGATGCCGATGCCCGGGGACGCGCTGGCGGCCATCGGCGCTGACGAAAGGGGTTTCGTCTTGGACAGGCCAATCGCGCGGCCGACCGGGGTCTGGAACTTCAGCCGCGGATCGGAGTCGGTGCGAGAATTGGCGTTGGTGTCCGAGTTCCTCGACATGTCTCTGACCATTCTGCAGTTCGACGACGCCGTTGATGTCAGACAAATCGAGGAGGACGACCCTTGGGACACCTATGACCAATTTCAATCCGGGAGCAGATCATGAGAGCGATGTCCTTACGGACTTTCATGCCCACAGAACTCTTGTCGACCTCGAGCCTCCCAGACCTACGAAATCACCATGCTCGTTTCTGCAAAGGGCAAAATCCGTGATACGAAGGACAAAGAGACAAGTTGCAGCGAGCGAAAAGTAACCCCTTGCCAAAGTCCATATCGACCATCTCTGCAATGGACTTCGCTACGGCGTTGGCTCTGAGGCCGAATCTAGTCGCTTGGTTTCTGGGTGCTGGGGCGTCAGCCGCCTCAGGGATCCCCACCGGGCACGCAATGATCCGAGATTTCAAGGCACAAGTATTTTGTCGAGAAAACAATCTCTCGAAGCGCGAGATCGACACGGTCGATCAGGTTTGGATTGACAGAATCGATGATTTTTTTCGTCGAACTTCGATCCTTCCACCGGAGGGGGATCCTACAGAGTACGCCGCGGCGTTTGAGGCGGTGTACCCACAGCCCCGGCACCGCAGACAATACATCAGCGACGCCATATCCATGGGCAAGCCGTGTTTCGGACATCGGGTGCTCGGCAGTCTTTTAGCCGCGCGAAAGATCGACTGCGTATTCACGACAAACTTCGATCCGCTTATTGAGGAAGCTGCATACTCGGCCAATACACTACTGCCAACCGAGCAGCAGGCCCGACCAACTGTGGCCGCCATCGACTCCGCTGAACGTGCAATGCGATGCCTCAATGAGTCCGACTGGCCGCTGGTTGCAAAACTCCACGGGGACTACCAATCGGTGTCGATCAAGAACACTGGCTCCGAGCTGGAACGACAAGACGAAAAAATGCGACACGTATTGGCTGAGGCCAGTAAGCGTTACGGCTTGGTATTCGTCGGCTATAGTGGTCGCGACGCATCAGTCATGGAAGCGTTGAACTCCGTTCTTGAAGAGAGCACCCCGTTCCCCAATGGCCTTTATTGGGTGACTTCTTCGGCGTCGCGTCTCTTGCCGGCTGTAGATCAGTTCCTTGAGAGCGCCCGCTCCGTTGGTGTTGATGTGGCTGTGGTTGAGTGCAAGACCTTCGATGAACTGGCTGCCGATATCATCAAGCACATTGACTTGCCGCAAGTGCTTATACAGCACGTGATGCAAGCACGCCCATCCCCCAGGCTCATACCAGTCAAACTGCCCGTCGCAACGCCGCGTTCGTTTCCAGTACTCAGGTACTCCGCACTCCTGATCGAGTCGCTGCCGGTTACTGCACGGCGAATGACGCTAACTCAGCCGGTGACCTCTCCAGAAGTAAGAGCCTTGCTGAAAGAAAAGCGCTGCAGAGCAGTTGTAGCCGCGAATGGTCGGGAACTCGCAGTTTTTGGCAAAGATGAGGAGCTGTTGGGCGCACTTGCTCCTTTTGGCGCACAGATGGCGGGTACCATTGAACTGGATGCTGTCAAGGATAGCTGGGCACTTGGGCTTCTCTACGATGCGCTGGTCACAGCTTTGTCGAGGAATCGGCCTCTCATTCCACGTTTCAGGCGCTCAGGCCACTCGCTCGTCGTGGCCGCGCCTCGAGAAGACCAGGACCACGAAAGAAGCCGCAGACGCGGTCAGCAACTCAAAAGGCTCCGCGCTGCATACAGCAGTGAATTGACCGGAATAGTGCCGATTCTGAAGCTCCCCTTCCAAGAAGGCGCTTCATTGAAGCTAGAACATATTGAGGAGCGCTGGTGGTGTGGATTTGAGCCGTACACGTTTGTTGATATTCCCAAATTAGATCATCGGCCGTCAGCCGAAGCTGGGTCTGAAAATTCATCTCAAGACCTCATTTCCGCGCCACCTGATCTCCGTGGCGGCGATCCAGCGGGCGATTGGCGTAGAGAGCGCTGGGCCCGGAAATACAATAGGCAATGGGCCGAAATCATCGATGCCTGGGCGCAGGTTCTTACAGCGACCAATGACGGCAAGGTGCGAGCTTTCGGACTGAATGCTGGAACAGGGATCGACGCCGTGTTCGCCATCTCGCGCGTCACCGGATGGAGCCGTCCAAGCCACCATCACCCGTACTTTGATAGGAAAAAGTAATGGCCAGTTCACCCATTGCCTCGCGGCTGCCACCGTTCACGCTGCTAGATGAGCCGCTACTTTCCTTTTCACCCTCAGATTCTACAGAGGTAGATGTTCATCCACTGCGGGGGCTCGTCAATTATGGTCCATATTCCAAGGGATCTTTCAGCGGATACACCTCACGGGTAAGAATAGCTACTGTCGGACCTGAAAGTGCTTTCAAGCAGCGAGGCGAACTAATGGCCTCCCTTCGTGGCACGCACCAACCCAGTGATCGCTCCGAATACGTACCTCCATACCCTGGTTTTGAGGAATTGTTCCGCGTTGAGCTCGAGTCTGCGCCGCGGGAAGCTCATATTAAGTGGCCAGACAAACTGACATTGCTTCAAGGAGAGGGTGGTCCGCAGTCGCGATTGTTCATGGCAATGGAAGCGGCGCTCCGCCAACTCTCCCTAGTGAGAGATCAATTCGATGTCGTACTGGTTCACTTCCCCGACTCATGGGCCCCAGTTACACGGACCAGGTCCTTCGACGCGCACGACGTACTCAAGGCGCTCGGAGCGAAGTACAACATTCCTAGCCAAGTGCTGAACGACCGCGTATTCTCTTTCAATCATACCGCATCGCGCGCCTGGCGCCTAGCATTGGCATTATATGTCAAGGCCACAGGTACACCTTGGAAGCTGGCTCCATTGAAGGGTGTGCCGGACGACACCGCCTACATCGGCTTAGCATACGCACTGCGCGGTGATCAGCGCGACGCCCACTATGTGACCTGCTGTTCACAGGTCTTCGACATGGATGGTGGCGGCATGCAGTTCGTGGCCTTTGAGGCTCGCGATCCGGTTGCAGATGTGGCCGAAGCCAGACGCAATCCATTCCTCAGTCGAGACGACATGCGTGCGGTTCTTGCTCGAAGCCTGGCGCTTTATCAGAGGCGAAATGGGGGTAATTCACCAAAACGGATGGTCATCCACAAAACCACGGGGTTCAAGCGAGATGAAATCGAGGGCGCATTCGATGCTCTGTCAGGCGTGCCGGAAATCGAGTGTATCGAAGTTGGCGCAGCGTCGTGCTGGCGCGGCGTATGGCTGATCAAGTCGGACCGGAACGATCCGCCGAGCAAGCCCTCAGGATTTCCGGTTCCGCGTGGAACAATGGTCATCCGCTCTGGGAGATCGGCGCTCGTATGGGTAGCAGGAAATGCCCCGACGGTTTCCGCCAAGAGTGACTACTATCAGGGGGGCAAGAGCATTCCCAAGCCACTGCAGCTCATTCGACATGCCGGAAGCGGACCACTCGAACTCTCTGCCCATGAAGCGTTAGCATTGACCAAGATGGACTGGAACAATGATGCTCTTTACGATCCAGTACCAGTAAGCATTCGATACTCCCAAAGATTGGCACGCACGATTGCCAATGTTCCTGAACTTCCTGGCAGCGTGTACCCGTATCGCCTCTTCATGTAGCGCTTTGGCAGATGTAACCCTCTCAGGCGAACGGGCCCTTCCACGCCAGACAACCAAGCTCGTGCGCTCGATTGCGCAAAACTTGTCGCCCTTTTGCTTCCACAGTGCTTCCACGGGAATGCGGACATGCGAAAGCCCCGCGAGGGTGCGGGCGCAAGTCCTTGATAATATGTAGGATTTTGGTTGCGGGGGTAGGATTTGAACCTACGACCTTCAGGTTATGAGCCTATATCCAAGCGATTCCAGTAACTTAGAGAATACAGCCACTTAGCTAGCAACCCTTTGATATCGCGAAAATCCTGACCCAGCATTCAGGTGCATTCGCCGACATTCAGCCGCAAACCGGGCGCGAAACCCGCATTCGCGGGTTGATGTGGCGTTGATGTCGCTCAGCCTCCATCGTGCCGTACCATGATCGCGAAATGCCCCCTTTGTCGTGACGACCATATCGACGCAAACCCTGCCCAGAGCGGCCACTCGATTGAGTTCTGCCATACTGCCTTCTTAGCCCGCGTTGCAGTCATTCGCTGAAAATGCGCGAATTAGGGAATCGGTCGAACCACAGGTATTTGTTACAGAGAATTTAGAGGCAGAGCTGTACGTGTGCCCGCTCGTCTCATCGGCGTTATATTCAAAACCGCCTCATCTGGATGGTTTTACAGCTTTGCTGCGTAAGTCTTGAACAAGGCGAGCTTTTCGGAGTTTTGAGAAGTCAACGCGCTCCCCAATACGTCGGTCTTTTGCGATCGAATCCACAATACTTTCTAAATAGTTTCGGCGCTCCTGATCCCGTCCGGCAGAAAGGTATCGGATCCGCAATGTTCGTAGAGCGCATGTAACAAGGTTAATGTCTTCTTCCGTCGCAAGGGAGGCAAGATAGGCATCTTTGTTATAATCACCTGGCATTTCCAACAGAATGTCCCGGGCAAACAATTGGCTCATTGGATTAAGATCATGAATCAAGTTTCTGACCGCGATGGCGAGCTGAGGATTACTCATGGTACCTGCTATCAGCCGAGATATGGTGTTTGGCGCGTTGAACTTGAAATCTTTATACGATTTCTCGGGGTCTATCACAGCCCCAAGGTTTATGAAACGAACACCCCCAGCGATGACGATAGGATGACGCCCAATCGCCTCGCGACCCGCGCTCATGAACCCAACCCAGAGTTCTGCCGCCTCGTAAAGCTTCGTGAGATGGCGTAGCTTGTCGGCGGCCTCCAAATGAAGTGCATTCTTAAGTAGCAGTCCGTAAAGTCGCATTCCCACCAGAAGCTTTGCCTCAGCTTCTTTGACCCCTTGGCGCTCAGCAACGCCACGGCGTCGGGCAATCTGCGCGAGGTCGGCATTATCGTGTTGATCCGCTCTCTCGATTGTTGGGTTTGCCTTGCCCAGACCCGTCGCGGCCTCGTCGAGGGATTTCGATGCAGCACTCGCTTCTGCCTCTTTACATGCAGCCGCCCATTCCTCAGTCAAATCCACACCGATGCGAGAGTAGTTTTCAAGAAGGGTGGTTTCAATCTCCGAAAGTTCGATGAATACACCATCAAGTACTTTTCCGACGTTTGTGCCCTCCAGTTCGCCGTAGACTGTGATCTCTCGATAATGCCGGAACAACCCAGGCCCTTCTACGAGTGACGCGGCGAAGTCCGCGTCGCGCTTCATTTGCTGCGCAACAAAAAAGGAGAACAGATGGTCGCCGCGGAACGTGATCTCACCCCTTTCCATGGTCAGAAGTCCCTTTTCCAGAAACTCCGCCAGTAATCCGTTGGGGAGTTCAATCAGGAACCGCTTCTGATAGTTCGAGATCAACTCGTTCCAGCGATGTTCGTCCATCCCCACCCGGTTTGTCTCGAGAAGCTGTCGAGCTACGAAACCGAGGAAGTTGATCTTGTCGCTTGATGAAAAGGTCCCTTCCCGCACGTCCTCCAAGTCGAAACGCCCCAAGAGACATTCGACGTAACGTTCAATCAGACGAGCCTTGTTTAGGGGTTTGAACTCCGGGTCCTGAGTGATGGTATCGATCACCACGGCGACAGTACTCGCGAAGATTGGCTCATCCATTTGCCGGAAACACTCGACTACGTGGCTGACCACACCCTCACGTACGTTCTCGGCCTTGTCGGGGATACGCATCGCAATCATCGACCTTATATCATCTACTTCGAGCTGGGCGAACTCGTAGACCTCATCATCGCCAGGGAAGAGACGCGGTTCACCCGTGCCGGTGGGCGATACGCCACGGCGTTCCGTGCTGAGAAAATAGACGAACTGAACGTCCGGCAGATAGCGGTCAGCGGTGTCCCGGAAGAGATTGAACTGATGAACGTCTCCCAGGCACAAACCGTCGACCACAACTACAACCGCACCGTCCGTGGCCAGCTGTTCAGCCTCTTTGTGGGAATAACGGATAGGGGTTGTTTGACTGATCTTGCGAAGGATCGATGCCCTATTGATTGTTTCCTGTTCTGCATCGAAATACGCAGGCACCCGACGGTGCGACAAGAATGTTTCAGAAAGGTGTTTAAACGCTAAGTAGGCGGCCGTGGTGGACCCCGCATCCAGAGGGGCGATGAAGAACTGATCTCGTCCGGAATGACCAACGATCTGTGTCAACGGCTGCGAAAGGCTAACCGTCGGCCCTTCTTCCGCCGCAGTGATGCGTTTGACCTTTGGAACGACGAATGACCCTGTCACCTTTGACTTCGAACGAATGTGGGTCCGATACCAATCAAGAAAATCGACAGGGTCGGCTTCCGAAAACCGTCGCAGCAGAGCGGACCGCGGAGGCGAGTCCCGGAAGAACTCGGCATCTTCGGGACGCGGATACATGCGCCCGCTCGGCGAGAAGTCTTCACCCGGCACGAAGACCCGGCGAGACTTCGAGTAAGATCGATACTCGACCTCGAACCGTTTGTAGTCGACGTCAGCGCGGATGATAGCATACCCGTTTGTTCCCTTGGACCACCCGGCGCGCAGCGGCGGTGCTTGAAGGAACAAGCTGTTCGTATTTCCTTTAACCAACCCTACAGCGTCGTTCGCGTGGACATGCCCGAAGAGAACTAAATCAGTGTGCTCAATGAGCAGATCATTTACTGCGCTGCGCGTTGTCTCCTCCAACCAGTCCAACGGATGGTGAAGTAGGGCTATCCGCAGAGTGTCTGATGGTAGGCTTTTGGCAAGTTTTTCTAGCACTGCGGGTTCGACGCGCAACGCGCCGCGATCGGTGTCTCCATCCGGTCTCTCGCAGCAAAGCCAAGCAGAGTTCAGCCCGAGGACTGACACCGGCCCACGCGTCGTTGCATAACTGACCTGCCACTGATCTTTCATCCAGCCGCGACCGGAGCCCGGTTTCTGTTTACGCCGAACG
>NZ_QNVJ01000093.1 GCF_003350345.1 Alkalilacustris brevis | reverse complement strand
CCGACTGCGCCACCTCGACAGGCTGCGTGCTGACCGGCAGGTCGGCCCCCGCCCAAGCGGCAAAGCCGCCATTCACAAGCGCCAGATCTTCCACCCCGAGCGACTTGAGCGTCCAGTAGACGCGGGCAGCGGTGCCCATGTCGGTGGGGTTGGCGCCGCCATGGACGACCACGACGGGGGTGTCGGTCTCGATCCCGAGGCTGCGCACCAGCGCACCGAACTCCTCGGGACTACGCAGCGCGCCGGGGTTTTGCGGCGGGCCGCGCCACTCGGCATAAGGCGCATGGACCGCGCCGGGGATATGCCCGGCCGCGAAATCGCCGCTGACATGAACCACGCGCACATCGCCTTCACGCTCAAGGATCGCAGCAAGCTCTCCGGGCTCAAGCAATGGCTTCCAGCCATCGGGTGCCGACAGCGCGGCCGAGGAAACCCCGGCAAGCAGCAGCCCGGCAAGGGGCAAAGCGGTGACAAAGGGGCGCATCATGACCTCCAGAACCAGTTACGAATCATCAAATAGCGGAAAATCCTCCGTATTAAAGCAGTGTCTTCGCCAATAATGAGGAACAAAATTTCTGCAATCACATAAATTCTGGGAAATTAAACCAAAGCCGGACATGCCGGAATCATTTTTCCCGGCTGCGCGGCGGGTGGCAGGAATCGTGCCTTTTTTCCTGCCCACTCAAAAGATCTCAGCGCCAGCAGTGTCCCGGTGGGCGTCAGACGTTCAGCGCCTTCCGGATTGCCTGCATCTGCGCATCCACGTCGATCGAGGTCTCACTCAGCGTCTCGAAGTCGCGGTCTTCATAGACATCCCGGTCGGGATAGGCGGCACGGCGTTCGGCAAGGGCCGCGTCGCGCGCGCGCACCAGTGCCTCGATCTGCGGACGGAAAAGCCGCAACATCGCAGACAGCCAGCGATTGGTGGGCCAGCTCGGCCAGGCATGATCGACCGCAAAGCGGGGCAGCATACGGATCACGTCTTCGGCCGGATACCAGGTTTCTGCCGTGACCCAGCGGTTGGTGGTGAAGAGGCCGATAGGGTAGCCGTTCCTGTCCATCGACACGGCAATCAGATGCGAAAGCGCCTGGTCGCCCTGCGGCCAGTCGCGCCCCGCGGCCTCGGGCACAGGCGCCGCCCCCGGCGGCATGCCCGCCGCACGCAGAAAGCAATGAAAATGCCCGTGCTCGCCATCGCGGTGCGCGTGATAATAATATTGCGCATGGGTGTCGCTGTCATAGACATCGCCCTGCGGATAATGGTTGAGCCGGATGAACTGGCCTTGCCCTTTCAGAATCTCGCCCACCACGTTCAGATTGACCTTGCGCAGCACCCGGTAGCATTCGGCGATTTCCTCGTCGGCGGCCTGCATGGCGCGCAACTCGTCGGCTGGCAATTGCGTCAAATCGACCGGCGGGATGGATGTGGACATGGATGCCTCCTCAGCCGATTGCATCGGCGCGCCCGGGCCAGCGCAGCAGGCGGTGCCCGCATAGCGAGGCCAGCAAGGCCAGCAGCATAACCGAGCCGACCTGCCAGACCAGCACCATGAGGGCGGCATCCTGCATGTGAAAGAACCGCAGCGCAAAGTTTCCCAACCCCGCCGCGGCAAGCGCACCCAGCCCGATGCTCCAGCCCGGCGCGATCGGCACACCCCGGCGCAGCATCCACAGCAGCACGACAGCAGGCAGCGACCCGATCAGCGCGATATAGCCGAAACAGGCCAGATCGGGGGTGATCCGCAACGCATCGGCGCCCATCTGCCACCAGTCGCGCAGGCAACCCAGGCTCAATGTACTGAGCCAGAGCGCGCCGGGCGCGACCGGCAGCATCCGCAACCAGGGCGAGGTACCGGGAATGGTGAACGCCAGCGCGGCGATGGCCGCGGCAATCCCGGTTGCCAGCGCCGCACCCTGTTCCAGCAGAAAACGCGCGTCCACCAGCCGTTCGGCCAAGTCGGGGCGCGGCCCCATTGCCCAGACCATCGCCGCACCGAAAGCCAGCGCCACGACCAGCCAGCGCGCCGCGCGCCGCGCCGGATGCGGCAGCGGATGCACCGGCGCAGCATCGCGGCTGAGCCTTTCGATCAGGGCCTCGGTGGCCTCGATATCCCGCTTTCGCCCGGTCAACTCATCATTCCTTCCAAAGCGTCTTTCGCATTTTGCGCATCGCACGATGGATTGCCACCTTCATTGCAGCAACGGTTGAACCGCTGGCCTCTGCGGCTTCGGCCAGGCTCATCTGGCGGAGCCTGAGCAACTCGACGGCCTGCCGCTCGGTGGGGGAAAGGTTATCCATCGCCTTCTGCATCGACATCAGGTTCACGACATTCTCTGCATGTCTATTCGCAGGGACATCGCAAAAGGTTTCGGCCAGATCCATCACGGCCATGTCTATCGCGGCCCGGCGTGCATAGCGGCGCGCGTTATCGGCCATGCGCGAACGGGCGATGGCCACCATCCAGGGCAGGAAGGGGCGCTCCGGGTCCCAACTCGCGCGGGCCCGGTGCAGCGACAGCAGGATATCCTGCACGAGATCCTCGGTATCCTCGGGCTTCAGCCAGGGCGCGCGACGGCGCACAAGCCGACGCATCCGCTGCGCCACTTCGGCCAGCAACTCCCGATAGGCCACCTGGTCGCCGCCCTGGGTGCGCTGCATGAGGCGCTCCAGCGAAACAGGGTCTAGTCCCTCGGGCCGCGCAGGCTCGTTCGGCTCCATCTGTTATCCCGTATCTGGTGTTCTTACTCACAGAGTACCGCACGAGCCGCGCCCTGGTTACACCGGGGCACAAAAAAATGTAACTTCGTCATCGGTTTTCTCGAACCTCCTTGCATCGACACCCGCCGCATCATGGCGGCCGGCGTGGACGAGCTAACGCGGATGACCGTGAAACTGGGAGGTTCAGATGCCTGAGAACAATTCCGTGCGAATGACGATGAAGCGGCTTGCCCGTCTGCGCTCAAGCACGATCTTGTCGGTCGTGATCGTAATGGGCGCAAGCACCCTTGGGGGGGCCGGTGTTGTGGTTATGACTGGCAGCAGCCCGGCACTGGCCGGCACCTGCGCGCCGAACCCGTGCGCCGCCAACCCCTGCGCGGCGAACCCCTGCGCCGCGAACCCTTGTGCGGCGAACCCTTGTGCCGCAAATCCGTGTGCTGTTAACCCCTGCGCGGCCAATCCTTGTGCGGCTAATCCGTGCGCCGCCAACCCCTGTGCTGCTGGCGGAGCAGCAACAGGATGCTATGTGCCGCGCTTGCAGGAGGCTTCCTGCGCTCCCTGTGCTGCGAACCCTTGTGCTGCAAGCCCCTGCGCGGCCAACCCCTGCGCGGCGAACCCTTGTGCCGCAAATCCGTGTGCTGCGAACCCCTGCGCGGCCAATCCTTGTGCTGCGAACCCCTGTGCGGCCAACCCCTGCGCAGCGGCGGCGCCACCGCCCGATGTGACCGACGAGGAGCTTCAGGCGCTCTACAACTGCTTGCTGGAAACGTTCGACGAGCAGGCCGCTGCCACGGCCGATTCCGGCGTCATGCTGGCTTCCTGGAGCCAGTCCGAACGGGAGGAAGGCCGGGATTTCGCCGCCTGGGCCAACTTCGCGGCGCGGCCTTACATTTCGTCCACGCATGGCGAACGCTTCGCGACCAACCACGCCAACCCCATCGCCGCCGAACATTACGGCCGTTATGAAGAAATCGGCGAGATGCCGGCAGGCGGCATCATCGCCAAGCCCACCTTCAGCATCGGCGCCGATGGCGAAGCCTTCTGGGAAACGCTCTTTCTGATGGAAAAGGCCGAGCCGGGCACATCACCCGACACCGAGGACTGGATCTACACCGCGATCATGCCCGATGGGTCGCTCATGGGGCGCACGCTTGAGCAGAACTCGGACGGGATGTATTTCTGCGCGGCCTGCCACATGGGCGCGCCGGACAGTAGCGACAACCTGCTCTTCATGGACGAGCAATACCGCGTTCAGAACTGACCTGCGCCACTGCTCACGCAACCAGGTCACAGCGCAGGGCGCCGCAACCGTGCCCGCCTTGCGCGCCGAAAAGGCAGCCCGGTGCGGGCAGTGACCGAGCGCACCAAATGCATAGTTTCTGATCGAAGGGAGTGTGTCATGACTGCTTTCGGCAAGACCCTGCTTGCGCTCGGGTTTGTTGCCTGGAGCGGGGTCGCCCTGGCCAATCCTGCTCACTGGGAACATGAATGGCCGGATACCGATTTCCCCCGCACCACCATCGACTTTTCCGAGGTGCTGGAGGGCGGCCCGCCCAAAGACGGCATCCCCGCGATCGACGCGCCCGCCTATATCAGGGCAACGCAGGAAACCCGCCTCGATGATCGCGAGCCGGTTCTGACCTATGAACACCCGGAGGCCGAACCCCGCGCCTGGCCGGTCCGCTATCTGATGTGGCACGAGATCGTCAACGATGTGGTCGGCGACATGCCGGTCGCCGTCACTTACTGCCCGTTGTGCAACTCGGCCATGATCTTCGATGCCCGCGTCGAGGGTGAAAGCCTCACCTTCGGCGTTTCGGGCAAGCTGCGTCATTCCGACATGATCATGTATGATCGCGAAACCCAGAGCTGGTGGCAGCAGGCCATCGGCGAAGGGATCGTCGGGCACCACGCGGGCGCGCGGCTGACACCGCTGCCGGGCTGGATGGAAAGCTGGGGCGAATACCGCGCGCGCAACCCCGATGGCCTGGTCATGGACGAACCCGATTGGCGCCGCGCCTATGGGCAGAACCCTTATGTCGGCTATGACAGGGCCGCGCGGCCCTTCCTTTACACCGGCGAAGACCCACCGCACGGGATCGGCCCGCTTGAACGTGTCCTGCGCGTGGGCGAACGCGCCTGGCCGTTCTCCCGGCTGCGGGAAGAGGGACAGGTCAGCGAAGCAGGCGTCACGATTACCTGGACCGCAGGCCAGGCCTCGGCGCTGGACAGCCGCGTCATTGCCGAGGGACGCGATGTCGGAACGGTCAGGGTCAGCGGCGCCGAGGGCGAGGATGTACCGCATGACATTCCTTTCGCCTTTGCCTTTCACGCCTTCTACCCGAATGGGATCTGGATGCTCGGAGATTGAGCCGCATGACTGCAACTGCCGCCTGCCTGTCCGGTCATGACTGAAACGTGCCACCGGGCGGGGAGAGGGCAAGAAAATAGTGAAGTTCACGTAAAACAGCGGAGTAAGGCCAATGAAATTACCCATCACGTCTGTGGCATCGGAACGGCGAGAGGCGGCATTCTCGCGTCGTGAGGGCTTGATGTTGTTCGGGTTGGGCGCCGCCGGGCTCGTGGTGCGACCGGGCCGGTTGATGGCGGCGGGTGAAACCCATACCGTGACTGCCCATAACCGCGCACCGGACGGCGCGCAGATGGCTTTTGCGCCTGCGGTTCTGCATATCGCGCCAGGCGATACCGTTGACTTCCGGCATGCGGACCGGGGCCATAATGTCCAAAGTTTCGACGAGATGCAGCCTGACGGGGGTGTCAGCTTCGGCGGTACCATCGGTGAAGAAATCAGCGTGACCTTCGATGTCGAAGGCACCTACGGCTACTTCTGCCAGCCGCATCTGGCCATGGGCATGATTGGCTATGTGCTGGTGGGGGACTTCACCATAAACCTCGACCAGGTGCGCACGACCAGCAACGCCCTGCGCGGGCCGATGGCAGCGCGCCGGGTGGAGGAGTACTTCGAACAGATAGCGCTCATTGGCTCAGGTGTCTGAAGTCAGCGCCCATGGGACAATTTAGGCATATTGCGGAACGGAGGGTTTCTGGCTC
>NZ_QNVJ01000068.1 GCF_003350345.1 Alkalilacustris brevis | reverse complement strand
TGTCCGTCCCTTCCTTGGGTCGGACTCTAATCGCAGACGGAGGAAAAATCCCGTGGCAGGTCATAACCAAAATAACTACGATGATCGTAAGGGGCGAAGAGGTCTTCGAAGTTGCGATAGTTTGCCAGAGGATCGAATAAGGGATCGGGATGATCCATCCGAGGACCGGTTGGGCCCGAGAACAAGTAGCTGCTTGCGCGGTCGGCCAAGATACGACCACAGAAAGACTGATCAGCCACAGCGCGCTGAACATCGTGATTGCCGGGAACAACGAAGACCTCGTGTCCCAGCTCAAGCAATGGTCCAACCAGCTCGTCGAGCACAAGATCGAACTCGCCGTCATCGCCCGCATTCACAATATCTCCGGTTAGGACAGTGTAGACCGCCCCTTCCAACGTTAAACGTTCGAGGTCTTCACGCAAGCGACTCAATCGAAATCGATTTTCTGCGTCGTTTTTGAAGTGCAAATCGCTCAAATGAAGAATTGTTGCGTCCATAAAAACCCACTAATGCCAGCAATCAGAGTAAGAAGGTTCACCTATGGGTACCCTTCATAACCGAACAAGAGGGAAGCACAACAATTGAACGCTTCGGGACCTACCACCGGCTGAAGATTGGGACTTGGCAGTGCGGCACTTTGCACTGACACCAACACCCTTGCGTCCCACCACGTCGAGAGGTCCAGGCTCTTTGTACTCACTCAGCGTTGCAATCTTGAGCAGGTGAATCCAACCGTGTCAATATCAGCACTTACCGTGAGGACATTGCTTGCCCAGGGATGCGGCCAGTGACCGCTTTCCCGCCCTTTCCGACCCTCACGGCAACACCCCCAAATCTCCCCTCTGGAACCCGTCTACCATCGCGCGCAGCGCGTCCGGCGCGACCACCTCGACCTGATTCCCCCATTGATACAGGTGCCAGACCATCTCGATCCAGCCTGAAGCGGTGAACTCGACGCGCAGGCTGCCATCGGGCTCTTCTGTCAGCTGCTGGGTGGGGTGGAACTCGAACTCGCGCGCGACGGGCGCCGCGCTGGGCGTGAACCGCCAGACCACAGGGCCAAACTCGGCGTCGGCGTGGAACGATGCGAACGCCTGCGCGGCGAAGGCATCGAGATCGAAGTCGGGGTCGCGGGCGAAGGACTGCCCCGTGATCGTGGCCTCGACGATCCGGTCGAGGCGAAACCGCCGGTAGGCCCGGCCGTTGTCGATGTCACGCGCGATCAGATACTGCCGCGTGCCGAGCAGAAGACCATAGGGTTCGACCCTGCGCGGCCTGGGCGTGCCATCCTTCGCGCCCTTGTAGACCATCTCGAGCGAGAACGGCGCCTTGATGCCGGCAGCGATGTTGCCAAGGATCATCGGCGCGATCCGGATACGGGGACCTGGACGACAGGCAAAGCCCTGCGCCTCGAGGAGCGCGCCCGCATCCGCTTCCGCACGCCGGGCATGTGACGATGGTATCAGGGCGAGCAACCTGTCGCGCAGCGCCGTCAGAGCCTTCGCGTCCAGCTCGGCCCCGTCGCGCCGGGCGCGGCGGATGCTCATGTCCAGTGCGGCGAGTTCGCTGTCGCGGATGCCCTGCATCCGCACCAGCGAGGTATCTTCGAGCTTCCACCAGCGCCGGCGGTCGCGGTCCGTGGTGTATCTCACGCTCGGGAACGCCATCTCGAGGCCGCGGATCATGCGCTGGGCCGTGCGCTGGTTGACACTGAACTCCTCGACGACATCGGCCAGGCTGATCCCCTGGTGGCGGGCAGCCGCCATCTCGGCAAGGCGGATCAGATCAAGACTCTTCTCGAAGGCCATCGGCACACCTATCCACGGCAGGTTCTGACGGGGAGGCTAGACCATAATAAACCAGAGCGCGAGTCTTTTGGCGATTCGGCATCTGCAGGTCGTAATTCGCGCTCTCGGAAGCAAGAAACACCCCGACACCAGGTCCCTCGGGGCCTCTCGAGGTGTGGGACCAGATAGAATGGAGCGTATATGAAACTGCCAAGGAGAGAGTTTTTCACAGTCCACGAAGTCGCCGCACGATGGGGCTGCACCATCGCCGATATCGCCGGGTGGTCGGCGACCGGGAGCTTCGAGATCCTGACCGGCATTCCGCCCGTGAAATGCGCGGACCGGATCGTTGCCGGCGAGGTCATCGTCTCGGCTTTCGACATCCTGCCGATGTTCCGGCGGTGCGGCACGGGGCCGCAATTCTCGCGCCTGTGCCGCGTGCGAACGCGGGGCGAGAGCGAGTGGCTGCTGATCACCGATCCGGGCGACGGCATGGAGGTGTCGGTCGCCGATCTGCTGATCGCGGGCAAGCAGGTCCAGCAATTCGAAGACAGGAACCTCCTGTTCTCCCGGATCAGCGGCGGCACCGGTTCGGTCTCGCCTTACGATTGGGAAGGCATGCTGCAGGCCCTCGCGCTCCGGATTCACGACAAGGGCGTCCCGGCCTCGCAGGGTGAGCTTGTCGCCGAAATGCAGGAATGGTTCGTGGCGCAGTCCGAGGGCGGGGAAGTGCCGGACGAGCGTTCGATCCGCCGGCGGATCACCCCTGTCTGGCGCGGGCTGAGCAGGACACACGCAAGGGCATGACCGCCCGGCTGTCTTCAGGCTGATTTCCGATCAGGGTCCTGATCGCGCACGACCTTCAGCCGTGGTCGCACCGCGCTGGCCACGGCGTCGAGCCCAGCGCGCAAGGGTGCGTCGAGCAGATGCGCGTAGCGCTGGGTGGTCTGCATCTGGCTGTGCCCCAGCAGCTTGCCGATCATCTCGAGCGATGCGCCGCCACTGACCAGCAGCGAGGCGAAGGTGTGGCGCAGGTCATGGATCCGGACATCCTCGATCTGCGCCGTCTTCCGGATCCGGATCCAGAAGCGGCGGATTTCCCTCACGGGCTGACCCGGCACATCGCCGGGGAAGAGCCAGGGCGAGCCCTTCGGCACGAGCAGCTGGCGCTGCCGGACGATCGCGGCCACATCCTCCGAGATCGGCACGCGGTGGATCCTGCGCTGCTTGGTGGCTGAGGCAGGCTTCGACCAGATGCCCAGCTCCAGATTGAACTGCTCGAAGCGGGCCTGGCGCACCTCGCCCACACGCGCGCCCGTCAGCATGCAGATGCGGATGATGCCCGCGGCGCGCTGATCGGGGTCGCGGTCCAGCGCGGCGGCGAGCCGGTCGATCTCGTCCTTGTTCAGAAACCGCTCGCGCGGGTTCTCGATGCGCCGATGGAAGCCGTTGGCGGGATTATCCGCGCGCATGCCCCATTCGATGGCAAGGTTGAACATCTTGCGCAGGGCCTCGCCCACGCGATTGGCGCGCACCGGGGTCGGTTTGGGCGGCTGCAGCTTTCGGGCCCGGTTGTTGGGCCGCGCCTTGTGCGGCCGCGCCCTGCCCTCGGCAATCCCGGCCAGCAGCTTCTCGACATCGGCCTTGGTGATCTCGGTGACCAGCTTCCTGCCCCAATGCGGCGCGACCAGCTTTGCCATCATGGATTTCTGATCCGCGGCGTTCAGTTCCGAAAGCCGCGAGACATGCTCCCGGATGTAGCTGTCGATCAGATCCTGCACGCGGGGTGCTGTGCGGATCTGATCGCGCTCGGCCAGCGGATCGTGGCCAAGGTCGACCTCGCGCCGCAATTCCCGCGCGCGCTCACGCGCGGCCGTCACCGACCATTCCGGCCAGCGCGCGAATGTCATGCGCCGCTGCCGTCCGGCAAAGCGATAATCGAACGTGAAGGCGCGCCCACCGCCGCGATAGACGCAGACCGCGAAGCCCCGGATATCGTCATCGAAGATCTGGTAATCGCGCCCTTCGGCAGGGATGGCCTCGCGCAGTACCTTCTCGGTCAGACGAACCCGTTTCGGCATCGAGGCACCTCCTTTCCCTGTCCATGACGCGTAGATTCGCGGCACAGGCAAGGTAATCCTGCTGCCGGACCGGCAGGGTGGCAGTGACCGGCAATGACCCTGCGATCCCGTGCCACCCCATGTTTCACTGGGGTTTCGCGACGGCGCCCTCCGGACTGGACGGATCGATGCCGTGGCCTGACGCGGGCCAGTGTCGCCCGATATGGCCTCTGGCGGAAATTCCCGTTTGAAATCAGAGACCGGCACGGAAAGCGGCATGTCACTGCCGGTCATTGCCGCCCTTGCCACCCCTGAATGCGCCTGAATGTGGGACAGCATCGCCGATTGTCCGCGAAACCGATGGATTCGGCCCCGGGCCTGGTCCGAGCACCCGCCAAAGGGGCTTCTCCCGAAGGCGACTGCTCCGCTGCGCCGCAGCGTGAAAATCGCCGAAGCCAATAAAACAAGGGGTGGCACGGGGTCCGGCAGGTCACTGCCGGTCACTGCCGGTCAGTGCCACCCTGCCACCCCGAGGCCTGTGCTTCTTCTGGGAGACCACGTTCGCCCGCTCCGGGCGACAATCGGGAGAAAGCAGATGACACACCCGCAAGACAGTACCGGCACGCAGGGCGCCGCGGGCGCCGCGCTGTTGCAAGGCTGGATCAGCCGCACCGATCTCGCCCGCGAGCTCGGTGTCTGCGAGGAAACGCTTCGGCGCTGGGCGGACGCGAGGCACGGCCCGCCATTCGTGAAGGCTGGCAGGAAGATCCTCTATCGGCGCGCGACCGTCCTCGATTGGCTGGAGCGGCAGGAGGATGTGGCCCCCCGTCGCGCGCGTGCGGGAGGCCGGCGATGACCGCGCATATCTCCGGCACGCCCGCCCCCATCGACCCTCAGCGAGCCTGGCCCGCGGCGCGCATCGCGGAGGCCCGCGCCGTCCTCGCCGATGTCGCGCATCATTCCGATCACCTCGTCCGGCTCGCCTGCAACGTCCTGACCGCGCATGGCGAGACCGAGGCCGAGCGGCGCGACGCCCGCGCCCTCCTGTTCGTGATCGAGGCCCGGTGCCCGGCGCGGCATCGCCGCGCCCAGAGCGCCGATCACGATGATGGCCCGGAGGTGCGCCGATGAAGCGCCGTGGTACACCCGAAGCCGATCTGCAGCGCGCCGTGGTGCAGGCCCTGCGCTTCGCCCTGCCCCGCACGGCCATCATACACCATTGCGCAAACGAGGTGACCGAGCCCGGGCCACGCGGCGCGAAACGCCAGGCGATCCTGGTCGGCATGGGCGTCCATCCCGGCTTTGCCGATCTGATGGTGCTCTGCGACGGGCGCGTCCTGTTCCTCGAGCTGAAATCCGTCAAGGGACGGCTCAGTCCGGCGCAGGAAGCGTTTCGCGATGCGGTGCAGGCGCAGGGCCATGGCTGGGCACTCGTGCGCGCGCTCGACGACGCGCTGGGCGCACTGGCAGACAATGGGTTCACAACCCGCGTGGCGGCCCCGGTTCGGAGGGCCGCGCCATGAGCCATGAGGCCACCAACTGGGCGATCAAGCAGCGCGGGCTGAAGCCGACCACCAAGATCGTGCTCTGGCACCTGTGCGATCGGTTCAACCCGGATTACGGCTGCTTCCCCTCGCAGGATCGGCTGGCCGAGGATTGCGAGATCAGCCGATCGACCCTGAACGAGCACCTCGGCCAACTCGAGGCGGCAGGGCTCCTGCGCCGCGTCCCGCGCCTGCATCCTGTTACCAGGCGCCAGATGCCCACCCGCTACATTCTGGGGTTTGAACCGGGCTTCACACCGCATGAGCCAGACCCGTGTCCGGAATCCGGACATGGACATGCGAACGATGCCGCAAGCGTCGCAGATATTGGGCCATTCGACGGTGAAACACCGGATATGGCCGAGCCGTGTCTGAATTCCGGACACGGCTCGGATGCGCGACCCGTGTCCGGTTTTCCGGCCGACCCGTGTCCGGAAAATGCCCAAAGCCGTGTCCGGAATCCGGACACTAACCTTGTAAGGGAACCTTTAAGTAAACCAGTAAAGGAGGAGGAGGACGCGCAGGCGCGCGAGGCCATCTTCGAGGCGTTTTTCGGAGAGCTGATCCGGGCGCTGGGCCTGGACCCGACCGCCCTGCCCGGCTGGTGGCAGGGCTGGCCGCCCCGCGAACATGTCCGGCGCTGGCGTGACGATCTCGGTCTCGACGAGGACGCGATCTTCGCGGTCGCCGAGGCGTCGCGGCGCGATCATCCCGAACCACCTGATGGCCCCAAGGCGCTCGACCGCGCAATGCAGCGCGCCGCCCAGCGCCTTAAGCAGACCGGCGCGCCGGTAGCGAGGAAGGGTCCAGCGTCCGGCAACGGAAAGACCCGTCGCCGGAAACGCGACGATGGCCCCAGGCCAAGCGATGACGAGCTGGCGGCCTTCTACGCCGATCTGGTGAACTCCGACCGCTTCCTGCCCGCGAACACGATCAGCAACACCATGCGCGACGCCATGCTGGCTCGCGGGCTGGTAACGGTCGAGCGCCTGCACGCGCGCGGGGTGCGGTGAATGGCATGGTGTCACGTCCCCGGCACGGCCTCTCCCTCTGCGCAGGCGGCGGAGGCCTGGATATGGGCCTCATGCTCGCCGAGCCCGGATATCAC
>NZ_QNVJ01000061.1 GCF_003350345.1 Alkalilacustris brevis | reverse complement strand
CCCGCATGGATGACATTGCGAGACCCGCTTTGCGAGGCGAAGGAGAGGTTGACCAGTCGCGCGGCGGGCTGACCCCCTTGATTCCGCGCAGGGAATTGCCCCGACCATCCGCTCTGGGCTCAGACAACTATGGAGTGTGGCCCCTGCCCGCGCAGGTCAGCCGGCGCGGCCGCCCATGATGCCGCGCAGCGCCTCGAAAAGCTCGCGCCGTTCCTTTGGGCTGAGAAAGGCGCCCAGTTCCACCTCGCGCCCCGCGCCCTCAATGGTGAGGTAGTTTTCGACCGGGCCGTCCTTCTCGTGCAGGTGCAGGCGGGTCCAGTAGGGGTTGGCCTCCCATTCGCGGCGCTGGCCGCGCGGGCCATGGCGCTGCAGCCGCAGATGGTCGCTCCACAGCGACAACTCTTCCAGCACCTGCCCGTCGCGATAGTTGCGCTGGATCGCATACCACACGCCGCCGATCACCAGCACGACAAAGGGCAAAAGCCCCCAGAGCACCGGTGTGCCAAGCACCGCGAGCAGCGGAACGGCGACCAGCCCGCAGGTGAGCGCGATGAACAGCACGAAGCCGCGCGCGGGCAGAGAACGGTGCGGCCAGAGGTGCAACACGGCGGCAGGCGGGGTGCGGCCGCCATTGTAGAAGGCCCCGGACAATGCCGGGGCCTTCGCGTTTCCCTTTACCCATTCGTAAGGCATGGGTTGTTGGCTACCTTCAGTGCGCCGGGGACTTGTCCCAGTCCTCGCGCTTGGGGAGCGTCTCGAACGTATGCTCTGGCGGCGGCGAAGACAGCGTCCACTCAAGCGTGTCGGCGTGCTCGTTCCAGTAGTTGTTTTCTTCGACGCGCTTGCCGTAGCGCAGGGTGTAGAAAATCACCCCGATGAAGAAGACGAACGAGGCGAAGGAGATGAACGCGCCGATCGAGCTGATGTAGTTCCAGTAGGCATAGGCCTCCGGGTAGTCGATGTAGCGGCGCGGCATCCCCTGACGGCCCAGGAAGTGCTGCGGGAAGAAGGTGATGTTCGAGCCGATGAACATCGCCCAGAAATGCAGCTTGCCCGCCCATTCCGGATATTGCCGGCCCGACATCTTGCCGATCCAGTAGTAGATCCCGGCAAAGAGCGCGAACACCGCCCCGAGCGACATCACATAGTGAAAATGCGCCACGACGTAATAGGTGTCGTGATAAAGCCTGTCGACAGCCGCCTGGCTGAGCACCACGCCGGTCACGCCGCCGACGGTGAACAGGAACAGGAAGCCGAAAGCCCAGAGCATCGGCGTCTTGAACTCGATCGAGCCGCCCCACATGGTCGCGATCCAGGAGAAGATCTTGATGCCCGTGGGCACCGCGATCACCATCGTCGCCAGCATGAAATAGGACTGCTGCGTCAGGCTCATGCCCACCGTGTACATGTGGTGCGCCCAGACAACGAAGCCCAGCACGCCGATCGCCACCATCGCGTAGATCATCGGCAGATACCCGAAGACCGGCTTGCGCGAGAAGGTCGCGATCACATGGCTGATGATGCCGAAGCCGGGCAGGATGATGATATACACTTCCGGATGGCCGAAGAACCACAGGATGTGCTGATAAAGCACCGGGTCGCCGCCGCCGGCCGGATCGAAGAAGGTGGTTCCGAAGTTGCGGTCGGTGAGCAGCATCGTGATGGCACCGGCCAGAACCGGCAGCGCCAGCAGGATCATCCAGGCGGTGATGAAGATCGACCAGGCAAAGAGCGGCACCTTGTGCAGCGTCATGCCCGGCGCGCGCATGTTCAGGAAAGTGGTGATCATGTTGATCGCGCCGAGGATCGACGAGGCGCCCGAGACGTGCACAGCGAAGATCGCCAGATCCATCGCGTAACCGCCCTCGGCGGTGGAGAGCGGCGGATAGAGCACCCAGCCCACCCCCGCGCCAAGCTGGTTGTTGCCCCCCGGCGAGAAGACCGAGAGCACCGCCAGCGTCGAACCCGCGACATAGAGCCAGTAGCTGAGGTTGTTCAGGCGCGGGAACGCCATGTCGGGCGCGCCGATATGCAGCGGCATGAAGTAGTTGCCGAAACCGCCGAACAATGCCGGAATCACGACGAAGAACATCATCAGCACGCCATGTGCGGTGACGATGACGTTCCAGATATGACCGTTCGGTGTGCATTCGCCTTCAGGCGCGGCGGTCAGGCGCGCGCCTTCCATGCACATGTACTGCACGCCGGGGTCCATCAGTTCCATGCGCATGTAGACCGTGAAGGCCACCGCGATGAACCCGACGATCCCCGAGGTGAACAGGTAGAGGATCCCGATGTCCTTGTGGTTGGTGGACATGAACCAGCGCGTGAAGAAGCCGCGCTTGTCTTCGTGCCCATGTCCGTGAGTGGCTGCGTCCGCCATGCTCAGCTCCCGTTGTCGTTTGTCCCCCGCGGTGCAAAATCCGAGTCCGCCCCGCATCGTTTCCATGCGTGTTCTAGAGCGCAAACCGCCGATGGGCAATGTGAAGGATGGCCGGCAAGGGCAGAAAAATGCGGATTTGTCGCCACGCGCGAAGGCGCGGCAATGGCGGATGCGTGTTGCCTGCGGCGGGTTGTCACACCCTGGCGGCCGCGGCACCGGCATCGGCCGGCGGCAGTTGCAAGCGCGGCAGCCTTGCGCGGCAGGCCCGGGGCCAGGCGCATGTGGCAGCTTGGGATGCCTTCGGCGAGGATATTTTCCTCACAGTGAAGGGCAGGGCGCGCGCAGGTGGCGTCGGGGGGCGCGGGGTAGGGCAGGTTGGCCGGGGCGGTCAGTCTGCGGCGCCGAACACCTTTTCGAAGCTGCGCCGCAGGGCGAGGTCGAGATCGGGCATGGTGACGGGCAGGCCCAGATCGACCAGACTGGTCACGCCGTGGTCGCTGATGCCGCAGGGGACGATCCCGGTGTAATGGCTCAGGTCGGGTTCGACATTTATGCTGATTCCGTGAAAGCTGACCCAGCGGCGCAGTTTCACTCCGATGGCGGCGATCTTGTCCTCGCGCGGGGTGCCGTCGGGCAGGGGCGGTTTGTCGTGGCGCACGACCCAGACGCCGACACGGCCGGCGCGGCGCTCGCCGGTCACGTTGAACTCGGCCAGGGTGGCGATCACCCATTCCTCCAGCAGGTTCACGAAGCGGCGCACGTCGCGGCCGCGGCGGCCCAGATCGAGCATCACATAGGCCACGCGCTGCCCGGGGCCATGATAGGTGTATTGCCCGCCGCGCCCGGTCGGGTGCACTTCGAAGCGGCCGGGGTCGGTCAGATCGCCGGAGCGGGCCGAGGTGCCCGCGGTGTAGAGCGGCGGGTGTTCGAGCAGCCAGACGGCCTCGCCGGCCTCGCCGGTGGCGATCCGGGCGACGCGCTCTTCCATGGCGGTGAGCGTTGCGGCGTAGGGCGCAAGCCCGTCTATATGGTGCCATTCCACCATGCGCGATCTTACCTCTCCTGCCGCGCGGCGATAAGCCCGGCGCGCCTGACTGCCCCCATATGGCCGCGGCTTACCGGGATTTCCAGCCCGTTCGTCAAGGTCAGCACAGCCCCGTCGCCGCGCCTGCGCGCGTCAGTCACCGCATCGAGGGCGACCCAGTGCGAGCGATGCACCCGCAGCCCCGGCTGCCCCCCGGAAAGGCGAATCGCGTCGCGCAGGGGCATCAGCACGAGTTCGGCGCCGTTTTCGGTGACAACCTCGACATAGTGATCCTGCGCCGTGAGGGCGAGCAGCGCGCCGCGCTTGCCCAGGGGGAGCCGCGCGAGGATCGGCGGCGGCCGACGGCCGGGCGTTTGCTGCACGAGGATGATCTCGCGGATGCCCAGGACCACGCCCGTAACAAGGAACGTGCCCAGCAGGGCTGGCGGCGCGAGCATCCCCGCATACCCGCGCCAGCCGAAGGCCGCCAGGTTGAGCAGCGACACGAAGGCCGTGACCGCGATGCCGACCACCACCGTGCCACGCAAGACCAGCCAGGGCGATGGCGGCGCGGGCCGGTTCGCCGGCGACAGGACGAGCAGCGTCAGCGCCGCCCCGATGGCGTAGGTGCCAAAGACGATCGCGGGCCAGTAGAGCAGCCGCGCGGCCAGGGACAGCGATTCGAAGGTGCCGAACGGCCCCGACACCGCCAGCACCAGTGCCACGCCCGCCTGCACCGCCAGCACGACCGGATCGGTCAGATGCGCCCGCAACTCGCGCAGCGCCAGTGACGTCTTGCCGTCAGTCACGAACCCCCTCCGTCAGTGATGAAGCCGCGATTGCCTGCGCCGGTGCGGCTTGCGAGGCCATCACAGCCCGAGCGGGCAGGGGAAAGCAAGCCGGGAAAACCAGTGCGGAAAATTGGGGGCACGTCATGAATCCTGATCCGATCATCTATTCGACGCCGTTGATCCAGCTTCACATCTGGGCGGCGCTGGTCGCCTTTGGTATCGGCCCTTTCGCGATCCTGCGCCGCCGGCGTGACGTCTGGCATCGGGTCGCGGGTCATGTCTGGGTGGCGGCAATGGTGGTGACGTCGCTGACGGCGCTGGGCATCTTCGAGATTCGCCTGATCGGGCCGTTCTCGCCGATACATCTGCTGGCATTGCTGGTGCCGGTCATGCTCTGGCGGGCGGTTGCCGCCATCCGCGCGGGGCGAAGGGTGCAGCACGCGCGGACAATGACGCAGCTCTACATCATGTCGATGCTGGTTGCGGGGGGCTTCACGCTGCTGCCGGGGCGGCGGCTGAATGCGGTCTTGTTCGGTGGCGACAGCTGGACGGGCTTTGCGGTGGCGGCGCTGCTACTGGGCTGTCTTTCGGTTTGGCTGTGGCGCGCCCAGCCGGTCGAGCAGGAAGCTGCGCGGCCGGGTTGAAAATCGGGTCCTGCACGCTTTTTCCCCTTGCGCTCCTGCGCCGTGAGCCGCTAAGACGCGGCCCGTGAAGTCACGGGCGGTCGTGGCGGAATTGGTAGACGCGCAGCGTTGAGGTCGCTGTGGGGTAACACCCGTGGAAGTTCGAGTCTTCTCGACCGCACCATAGACCCTTGGAAAATTTCGGCCACAAACCCGCGATTCGCGGGTTTTGTCGCGTTGTGCCCCGGGGGTGTTGGCGGGGTGCGTTCGGGCTGTGAGGGGCCCGTGTGGGGGCGCGTCACGGCGCGCTTCGCCGTGAAGGGCGTAGGCAATTTTTCTGAATTTCCGGAATTCGCGGGAAAATCGACCGCCAAACCTCGTCAAAGCTGCCCGAAGTCTCTGCAATCGCGCTTTCGGCAGGCTGTGCCGGGCAAGGCTGTTGCATTGCAGGGCGTGTTTGGTTTTTACTAATTGTTACAAAGTGCAGTACAAATCTGCCGGACACACAGGGAGACTGGAGTGGTGGGAAACGACCACGACACGGCATTCGTGAAATTCGACCGTGTGCAGAAAAGCTACGACGGCGAGACCCTCGTGGTGAAGGATCTCAACCTCGGCATCGGCAAGGGTGAGTTCATGACCATGCTCGGGCCGTCAGGCTCGGGCAAGACAACCTGCCTGATGATGCTGGCGGGTTTCGAGACAGCGACATTCGGCGACATCCTGCTTGACGGCAAGCCGATCAACAACATCCCGCCGCACAAGCGCGGTATCGGGATGGTGTTTCAGAACTATGCGCTGTTTCCGCACATGACGGTGGGCGAGAACCTCTCGTTTCCGCTGGAAGTGCGCGGGATGGGCAAGGACGAGCGCGAGAAGAAGGTCAAGCGCGCCCTCGACATGGTCGAGATGGGCAAGTTTGGCGGCCGCCGGCCCGCGCAGCTTTCGGGCGGGCAGCAGCAGCGCATCGCGCTGGCCCGCGCGTTGGTGTTCGAGCCTGAGCTAGTCCTGATGGACGAGCCGCTGGGCGCGCTCGACAAGAACCTGCGCGAACAGATGCAGTTCGAGATCAAGCACATCCATGACAATCTGGGCGTGACGGTGGTTTATGTCACGCATGACCAGTCCGAGGCGCTGACCATGTCGGACCGGATCGCGGTGTTTGATGACGGGCGCATCCAGCAGCTTGCCACGCCCGATGATCTGTATGAACGGCCTGAAAACGCTTTCGTCGCGGCCTTCATCGGCGAAAACAACACCTTGCGCGGCAAGGTCGTCGGGGTCGATGGCGATCACTGCACGGTGCGACTCGACGATGGATCGAAGGTCGAGGCGCTGGCGGTCAATATCGAGGGCGAAGGGGCACGCTCCACGCTCTCGCTGCGCCCCGAGCGTGTGAGCATCGCACCGGAGACGGCTGACAATGTCTTTGAAGGTGTCGTGCAGGAACTGATCTACCTTGGCGATCACATCCGCGTCCGTGTGAGTGTTGGCGGCAACGACGATTTCATCGTCAAGGTGCCGAACTCCGCAAACGGCCGTCAGGTCAAGAAGGGCGAAACGCTCAAACTGGGCTGGTCGAAGGCGGATTGCCGCGCGCTCGACCCGTCGTGAGGGCGCGTGCGTGACGATTGCGGCCTCTCTGTCGGGGCCGTTACAGCAGGGATGCCGGGGCACCCGGTTCTGGCGTCTCATGGAAAAAGCACAGGAGACTCTCATGCAGCAGAAAATGCTTAAACTGATCGGCGCCAGCGGGGCGGTCAGCCTCATGGCGCTCAGCGCCGCGCAGGCGCAGGACCGTATCGACCTTGTCGTCATGTCTTGGGGAGGTGCTTACACGAATAGTCAGCAACAAGCCTATCACGAACCTTACATGGAGATGAACCCCCATGTGAACATCATCAACGACGACGGTTCGGCCAACGCCCTTGCCACGTTGCGCGCACAGTCGCAGGCGGGCAATGTCACGCTCGCGCTGGTCGACATGCTGCCGTCGGACGCGCAGCTTGCCTGCGACGAAGGCATCATCATGTCGATCGACCATGACGAAATGCTTGCTGCCGCGCCTGACGGCACCCCGGCAAGCGAGGATTTCCTGCCTGGCTCGCTTGGCGAATGCTTCATCCCTCAGATCGTCTACTCCAATATCATAGCATTCAACACCGAGATGTTCCCGGAGGACGCCCAGCCCTCGACGGTAGCCGATTTCTTTGACGTCGAGAACTTCCCCGGCCGTCGCGCGCTGCAGGATCGGCCCGGCGGAAGCCTTGAATGGGCGCTTTATGCCGATGGGGTGAACCCCGACGACATCTATGACGTGCTGGCGACCCCCGAAGGGGTGGACCGGGCCCTTGCCAAGCTGGACACGATCAAGGATCACCTGATCTTCTGGACCGAAGGCGCGCAGTCTCCGCAACTTCTGGCCGATCAGGAGGTTGCGTTCACGACTGCCTACAATGGACGCATATTCGAGGCGCAGGTCGACGAGGGCCAACCCTTCGAGATCATCTGGGACGGGCAGGTCGTGGAATGGGACGGCTGGGTGATTCCGGAAGGCGGGCCGCACCTGGAGACGGTGCTGGACTATCTGTATTTCGCTACCGACACGCAGCGCCTTGCTGACCAAGCCCGCTATATCAGCTATGGCCCCGCACGCGCATCTTCTGCAGTGCTGGTGGACACGCATGTCGACGGCTTCGACATGGCGCCTCATATGCCAACTTCGCCGGAAAACTACTTCGCGCCGATCATCCTCGATAACGATTTCTGGACCGATTATGGCGACGAACTGCGCGAGATCTACGCCAACTGGATGATGCAGTAATCAGGACGTGACGAAGGGCAGGGGCGGTCGCGCCCCTGCCGCACCGACAGGAAACAGCCGGAGAACAGGCACATGGCACAGGCTGATGCAGGGGCGCTTGACGGCCGTGATGGCAATGTCACGCGGATGGTCACAGCCGATGGCATTCCACTCAAGCGCAGCCTTCAGCGTGCTGAACGCCGGAGAAAGATTGCGGCACTCTTGCTGGTCACGCCGCTGCTGGCCTTTCTCCTGATCGTCTTTCTGTTCCCGATCGGACAGATGATGTGGCGCAGCGTGGATAATCCGCAGGTGGTGAATGCGCTTCCCCGCACGCTGAATGCGCTCGAGGGCTGGGATGGCAGCGAAGTCCCGTCCGAAGAAGTGTTCGCCGCTCTTGCCGCCGATTTCCGCGAAGATCTGCAGCGCCCGCGCGCGGATCAGACCTGGGGCCCGCTAGGCGTGCGCCTCAACTATGAACTCAGCGCGGCGCGCGGCGCCGTGGCGCGTACGGTTCGCAATGTTCCAGATTTCGAACCTCCCTACAGGGAGGCCTTCACCGACTCGCACCGGCTTTGGGGTGATCCCGCGTTTTGGCGCGTGATTCAGCGCGAGGGGCGGCCGCTGACGGCCTCCTATTATGTAGCGGCACTCGACCGCGAGTATGATGACGAGGGCAATATCGTCCGCCGTGACGAGAACCGGCGGATCTATGTGGGCCTGTTCATGCGTACTCTGGCACTGAGCCTGGGCATCACCTTCCTGACCTTCGCGCTGGGCTTTCCGATCGCCTATTACATGTCGATCCTGCCGATGCGCCATGCCAACCTGCTGATGATCTGCGTGCTGCTGCCGTTCTGGACATCGCTGCTGGTGCGCACCACCGCCTGGATCGTGCTGTTGCAGCAGCAAGGCGTGATAAACGAGGTGTTGGTTAACATAGGGTTGATCGGCGATGACGGGCGATTCTCGCTCATGTACAACATGTACGGCACCATCATCGCGATGACGCATATCCTGCTGCCCTTCATGGTGCTGCCGCTCTACTCGGTGATGCGCACCATTCCGCCCTCCTATCTGCGGGCCGCCAAGAGCCTGGGCGCCACGCCGACCACGGCCTTCCGCCGGGTGTATTTCCCGCAGACATTGCCGGGGATCGGCGCGGGGGCGGTGCTCGTCTTCATCATCTCGATCGGCTACTACATCACGCCGGCGCTTGTTGGCGGGCAGTCGGGGCGGATGATCTCGAACGAGATCGCGCGCCACATGCAGCAATCGCTGAACTGGGGCCTTGCCGCCGCGCTGGGGTCGATCCTGCTGGTGGGTGTGCTGATCCTATACTGGGCCTACAACCGGCTGGTTGGCGCCGACAATCTGAAACTGGGCTGATTGGGAGATCCGCGCGATGGCCATTCCCTCCTACGCGACCCCGGCCGAACGGGTCTGGTATTACAGCTTCCGTGTGATCTGCGGGCTGATCTTCTTTTTCCTGCTCGCGCCGATCATCATCATGATCCCGCTCAGCTTCAACGCGCAGCCCTATTTCACCTTCACCCGCGAGATGGTGACGCTGAACCCTGAGGGCTATTCGCTGCGCTGGTACGAGGATCTCTTCTCATCCGACAGCTGGATGCGCTCGATCCGCAACTCTTTCATCATCGGGATCGCGGCGACCTTCCTTGCCACCACGCTGGGCACGCTGGCCGCTCTGGGGCTGAGCCGTTCGCAGATGCCCTTCAAGGGGCTGATCATGGGCATCCTGATCTCGCCGATGATCGTGCCGCTGATCATTTCGGCCGCCGGCATGTTCTTCTTCTTCTCGTCGGTCAATCTGGCGCAGACCTATCTGGGCGTGATCCTCGCCCACACCGCGCTGGGCACGCCCTTCGTGGTGATAACGGTGACGGCCACGCTGGTGGGGTTTGACCATTCGCTCACCCGTGCTGCGGCCAATCTCGGGGCTTCGCCCACGCGCACCTTCTTCAAGATCACCATGCCGCTGATCCTGCCGGGTGTGATCTCGGGCGCGCTGTTTGCCTTCATCACCTCGTTCGACGAGATCGTTATCGTCCTGTTCGTCGCCGGGGTCGAGCAACGCACCATCCCGCGCGAGATGTGGTCGGGTATCCGCGAATCGATCAGCCCGACGATCCTGGCGGTGGCCACGATCCTGGTGCTGATCTCCATCGCGCTGCTGACCACGGTCGAGCTGTTGCGCCGCCGGTCCGAGCGTATCCGCGGCATGTCACCCGGCTGAGGTGGCGCCGCGGCTGTTGGCGCCATTCAGCGATGCGCCGCGGTTCTGGAGGCATCGAGTGAGATGAGGTTGCGGCCCGGCGGAGACGCCGGGCTTCGCCTTTCCGCCCGGGCGCGGCGCTGTCCTTCGGTTCTCGTGGGGCAGGCCCCGCCAGAGCGTCCGCCGCTGTTCTACCGCTCCAGCGGGCAGCTTTCATCGGCGGCCCAGTCGCCGAAGCTCAGGTAATAGACCCGCACATCGCCATATCCCGCGCGCAGGGCCGCCGCCGCACCAAGCGCCGCGCGCCCACCGCCCTGGCACATGGTGACGATGGCATCCCCCTCGGCAAAGCCCGCCTTTTCAAGCATCGGGCGCAGCGTTGCGGCGGGGTGAACCTGGCCTGCCGCATCCATCAGCTCGCCATGCGGCAACAGGTGCGATCCCCGCAAATGCCCGCCGCGCGGGTTGCTGCGCATGTCCTCGCCGCTGAACTCGGCGGCGGAACGGGTGTCGAAGACATTGACCTGTCCGAGGGCTGCGCGCAGCGCGTGTCGGTCGACCAGCCCCGCCGCGCCTGATCCGGGTGCCTTCGGCTCTGCCAGCGCGCCGCCGGTGGCGGGGCGCGTCAGAGCGGGCAGAGCCTCTGCCGCCTTCAACGCGGGCAGCCCGCCGTTAAGCAACCGCACCGGCAGCCCGAAATACTGCAGGATGAACCAGACCCGCGCCGCCGCGGTCATGCCGCCCTCGTCGAACACCACTGCCGTGGCGCCCCGGTCAAGGCCGAGCGCGTCCAGCCGCGCCGTCCAGGGCGCGGCCTGATCCAGTGCGGTGGCCTCCTCCTTGACCGCGCGGTTCCATTCGTCGAGCGGTACGCGAATGCTGCCGGCCGGCGCGCCCTCGACATCCTGCGCATCGCTGTCGCGGGCATCGAGAAGCTGGATCGGGCCGAGGTGGCCCAGATCACGGGCGTCGATGAAAGGGTCGGTCATGCGGTGCTCCTTGCGTCTTGTGTCTCAGCAGGCGTCATTTTGGGTGCGAGCGATTCTGGTAGACGCGAATCCATATGCGCGCACGGGCAGTGCCCGACCGCGGGCGGAAGCGAAGCGCCCGCCCGGGGGGGGCGGTCGGGCGCTGCTCGTGCCTTTGGCACGAGCGCGAAAGATCTGATCAATGCCCCCCCCCCGGAACCGATCCGGCCCTGAGGTGATCTTCAGGTAATCAGGTTCATGCCGGTTGCACAACATCGCGCTCTGAGCGCAAGCAGGCCCCGAAGCGTCAGTGCTCCGGGGCCTGCGGGATCGTTGGAATGTGCGGTTCAGCCGCGCGCCTTGGCCAGCGCCTCGATCTGTGCGCGGAAGGCTGCGGCCTGGTAGCCGTATTTCGCACCGGCGGCGATCAGCTCGTCGGTCGGGCGGGTGCCGGCCAGCGCCATCGCCCAGACGATCGAGCTGCGGTTGCCCGAGGCGCAATAGGCCAGCACCGGCCCTTCGGCCTCGTCCAGTGCCTTTGCCTGGGTTTCCACATGCTCCATGCCCAGCGTCTGGCCGGTGAAGCCGTTCTCGACAAAGCGCATCCCGGCGGCTTCCACCGCCGTGCGCAGGGCCTTGGCCGACTGCTCGGGCGAGTTTTCGCCGTCGGGCCGGTTGCAGATCACCACCTTGAAGCCGGCCTCGCGGATCGCCGGGACATCGTCAACGGTGATCTGCGGGCTGACCGCGTAGTTGTCGGAAAGCGGGCGGATATCCATGCGATTTCATCCTCTTGTCAGGTTGCGGCGGCGATCCGGTCGATCCGGGTTCTGACCCCGGGAGCGATCATCATACCTGCCACCATCGCGGCGAGGAAGACAAGACCACCCGTGCCGCCCCAGCTCAGCGAGGCTATCGCCGGCCCCGGGCACAACCCCACGAGCCCCCAGCCCATGCCGAACAGCACCGAGCCGATCACAAGGTTATGCCCCAGTTTCGGGGCAGGGCGGCCAGGAAACTCGCTGCCGAGAATGGCGCGCGCGCGGCCGGTGCTCAGGTGCCAGGTGATCGCCATCGGCAGGATCGCCCCGCCCAGCACGAAGGCCAGCGTCGGGTCCCAGTCGCCGAAGACATCCAGCCAGCCCTGCACCTTGGTCGTGTCGGTCATTCCCGAAACCAGAAGCCCGGCGCCGAACAGGCCGCCTGAAAGGAATGCGAAAAGATTGCGCAGCATCACACCACCCCCAGAAGATGTTTGAACAGAACCACCGAAACACCCCCGGCCAGAAGGTAGAACACGGTCGCCACCATCCCGCGCAACGAAAAGCGCGAGATACCGCAGACGCCGTGGCCCGAGGTGCAGCCATTGGCCAGCCGCGTGCCCACGCCCACCAGCAGCCCCGCGCCGATGATCGCGGTGTAATTGTTGGTGATGTTGGTGTCTGCGCCGGGCAGAAACGTCAGCGCCATCAGCGCCGGCACCAGAACCAGCCCGGCAAGAAAGGCCGCGCGCTCCCAGCCGGTTGCCAGGCCCGAACGGTCGACCAGCCCGCCGATGATTCCGCTGGCGCCCATGATGCGCCCGTTGAAAAGCAGGTAGACGGCCGCGGCGACGCCGATCATAAGCCCGCCGGCAAAGCCCCATATCCAGTCAGTCTCGATCATCTTTCACATGCTCCCGAATGCCGGGCCGCAGCCCGTTCCAAGTTTCTGGAAAGACACATAGCGGATTCAGGATATATTGCAAGGTGTGAATGTGATTATCGCCGCAGCTTCCACCCCAGGGATGTCCGGCACCGGCATTCGGGAAACTTCGCCCCCGGGGAGATTCCCGTTGCGGCGTGCCCCCTTCGACCGGCTTCACCCCACCCGCACCGCAAGACCCGGCAACGGGGCCAGGGCGTCAGCGCCCCTCGAATCGCGGCGGGCGTTTTTCGGCGAATGCCACCAGCCCCTCGCGGAAGTCGCGGCTTCGGGCGCATTGGCCCTGCGCCGCCGCCTCGCGAGAAAACTGGACCTCAATATCATTGGCCCAGCTTTCGCGCATCAACCGGCGCAGGGCGCCATAGGCCAGCGTCGGCCCCTTGGCCAGATGTGCCGCGCGGGCGCGCCAATGCGCGTCGAACAGATCATCCGGCACCGCTTCCCAGATCATGCCCCAGTCGGCCGCCTGGCGCGCTTCGATCCGCTCGGCAAAAAGGGCCGCCCCCATGGCGCGCGCCGGGCCGACAAGGCGCGGCAGCATCCAGGTGCTCGCCGCATCGGGGACCAGCCCCACGCGGGTGAAAGCCTGCAGGAAACTGGCCCGTTCGGCGGCGATCACCACATCGGCCATGAGCGCAAGATTGGCGCCGGCCCCGGCGGCGGCGCCGTTCACGGCCGCCATCACCGGCACCGGGCAGTCCACCATGGCCCGCACCAGCGGGGCGTATTCATCCAGCAGCACCTGCTCAAGGCTTGCGCCATCCCCTGCGCCGGCCTGCCCCAGATCCTGCCCCGAGCAAAACGCCTGCCCCGCGCCGGTCAGCACCACCGCCCGCGCCGACTGGCCCGCACGCGACAGCGCGTCGCGCAACTCGGCCCGCATCTGCGCGTTCAGCGCATTCAGCACGTCCGGCCGGTCAAGCGTGATCACCGCAAGATCATCGGCCAGCTCGTAGATTAGCGTCTGGTATTCCATCGCCCGCCTCGTCAGCCTCTTCCGCCCCTTGCGGCGCAGCCCTTTTGCGCACTCAGTCACGCAAGAGCTTGCGCAGCCGCTCCTCTTCCTCGGGGGAAAGGCGCGTGACCTCGTCCGCCATGTTCGAGCGGCGGCGCAGGTAGAACAGCGCCCCGCCCAGCGCGATCAGAAACATCGCGGGCGCCGATGTCCAGAGAATGATGTTCGTGCCCGAGGTGCGCGGACGCAGCAGCACGAATTCGCCATAGCGGGCCACGATGAAATCCAGCACTTCGTCGTCGCTGTCGCCATCCAGCAGGCGTTCACGCACCAGAAGGCGCATGTCGCGCGCAAGCTCGGCGTTGGAGTCGTCGATCGATTCGTTGCGGCAGACCAGGCAGCGCAGATCCTTCGACAGGGCGCGGGCGCGCGCCTCGAGCGCGGGATCGTCGAGGATCTCGTCGGGTTGCGGCCCGGCCTGTGCCACGCCGCCAGGACCCGGCCCGAGCGGCAGCACCAGCAGCCCGAGCACCAGCGCGACAAGCCCCGCGCGTATCGCCGCCATTGCCCGCGCCCTCATTGCGCCGCCACCGTGGCCGCGCCCTCGCGGCGGCGGCGGGCCGCACCTGCCGCCACCCGGTAGCGCCGGTCGCTCAGGCTGAGCAACCCGCCCAACGCCATGATCGCGCTGCCCGCCCACAGCCAGTTGGCGAAGGGCTTGATGTAGGTGCGCACGGCCCAGCCCCCGCCAGCCTGCGGATCGCCCAGCACAAGATAGACGTCGCGGAACAGGCCATAGTCGATGCCCGCTTCGGTGGTCGGCATCCCGGCCGCCGGATATATCCGCTTTTCGGGCGTCAGCGTGGCGACGTGGCGGCCATTGCGGTGCACTTCCATGAAGCCCATGGTCGAGTGATAGTTCGGCCCTTCCACGTTGCGCACATCCGCCAGGGTGATCTCATAGCCGTCATGGCTGAAGGTCTCGCCGATCTGCGCCACGCGGATATCCTCGCTCTCCCAGGCGATCAGCCCGGCGACGGCAAAGACAGTGATGCCAAGGCCCGCGTGCGCCGTGGCCTTGCCCCAGTCGGCGCGCGGCACGCGCCGCAGGCGGCCCAGGCGACCGGCAAGCGCCCCGCGCCCGGTGCGTGACCACAGGTCCGCGCCCGCGCCCAGCACCACCCAAAGGCCCAGCAGCACGCCCACCGGTCCCAAGGCCGAACGCCCGGTCTGCATCGCCCAGACCAGCGCGCCCATCGCCATCGACAGCAGCAGGATCGGCCAGAGCGGCTGCATGGTGCGGCGCAGGTCACCGCGCTTCCAGGGCAGCATCGCCCCGATCGGCAGGATCGCCGCCAGCCCCACGAAGAAAGGCGAGAACGCCATGTTGAAGAACGGCGGCCCCACCGACAGCACCCGGTCGAACAGCATTTCCGCCACCAGCGGCCACATCGTGCCCACGAACACCACGAAGGACGACACTGCCAGCAGCACATTGTTCATCACCAGCGCCGATTCGCGGCTGACGGTGGCAAAGACGCCCCTGGCCTCCATCGCCGGGGCGCGCAGGGCAAAAAGGGTCAGCGCCCCGCCCATGAAAACACCGAGGATCATCAGGATGAAGATGCCGCGTTCGGGGTCCATGGCAAAGGCATGCACGCTGGTCAGCAGCCCCGAGCGCACGATGAAGGTGCCGATCAGCGAAAAGCCGAATGCCAGGATCGCCAGCAGGATGGTCCAGCTTTTCAACGCCTCGCGCTTCTCCACCACGATGGCCGAGTGCAGCAGTGCGGCTGCGAAAAGCCAGGGCATCAGCGAGGCGTTCTCCACCGGATCCCAGAACCAGAAACCGCCCCAGCCCAGCTCGTAATAGGCCCACCACGACCCCAGCGCGATGCCGATGGTCAGAAAGACCCAGGCCGCCAGCGTCCAGGGCCGCACCCAGCGCCCCCAGGCGGCATCCACGCGCCCCTCGATCAGCGCGGCGACGGCGAAGGAGAACGCCATGCTCAGCCCGACATAGCCCAGATAGAGAAACGGCGGATGCAGCGCGAGGCCCGGATCCTGCAAGAGCGGATTCAGATCGGTGCCGTTGAACGGCGGCAGGCCAAGGCGCAGGAACGGATTGGAGGTGAACAGCGTGAACGCCATGAAGGCCACGGTGATCGAGGATTGCACCGCAAGCACCCGTGCACGCAGACTGTCGGGCAGATTGCTGCCGAACCAGGCGGCGCTGGCCCCGAACAGCGTCAGGATCAGCACCCACAGCAGCATGGAGCCCTCGTGATTGCCCCACACGCCCGAGATCTTGTAGATCATCGGCTTGTCGGTATGCGAATTGTTTACCACCAGATCGACCGAGAAATCCGAGGTGACAAAGGCCCAGGTCAGCGCCGCGAAGCTGAACGTCACCAGAAAGAACTGGGCCGAAGCCATGGGCTGCGCCACGGCCATCCAGCTGCGCCAGCCCTTGTGTGCCCCGACCAGCGGTATCAACGCCTGCGCGATGGCGATCATGAATGCCAGGATCAGCGCGAAATGACCAAGCTCTATGAACATTCCCGAATGCTACCTCTGCCTTGTGCGGCGGCCCGTCAGCTTCCGCCTGGCCTTGCCGTAACCCCGTAATCGCCCGATCCGTAATCGCCGGTGCCGTCCTGCCAGTGCCCCTGCGCCTTGAGCGCTTCCATCACTTCCTTGGGCATATAGGTCTCGTCGTGTTTGGCAAGAATCTCGGTGGCGTGAAAGACCCCGTCCACATAGCGCCCGGTGCCGACCATGCCCTCGCCCTCGGCAAACAGGTCGGGCAGAACCCCGGCAAACACCACCGGCACATCGGCGCCACCATCGGTCACCAGAAAGCGCACCTCGGCGCCCTGGCCGCGCTCAATCGTTCCGGGCGCGACCAGCCCGCCGATGCGAAAGGTCTCACTGGCCTCGGGCGGCGCCGCCAGAATCTCGGATGGGGACCTGAACAGATTGATTCCATCGCGCATGGCATAGCCGATCAGCGCGGTGGAAGCGGCAAGCGCAATGCTTGCCAGCAGAATGATCTGAATGCGCCGCTGCTTTTTCAGAGATTTCATCGTCTCACCCGTCGCACGGCCGTTGCAGCCGCCTGTTACCGTATTCACCGCGTTTCGACTTTTCGTTGAAACAGCCCAAACGCTGTAGCTCCTTGATCCTGCGCCACTGAGAACCGAAAAAGTCCATCAGCCCTTTCCAGGGGCGCTTCAAGATATTTCGCGGCGAATATGCCTCATGTTACGCGCGGATGCATGACCTGTCGCAAGGGCTGCGCCAAAAAGAAGCAGATGCCGCGATGACAGCCGGTCAATTCCCCGTGACCGCCGCCCGCGCACGCCACATGATCCACAGGCGCCGGGCTTCTTCTTGGCAAAAATATCCTCGCCGAAGGCAAGGAAGTTTCGGCCGAGTCCCTGCCGCCGGGGCGGCGCCCGAAACGCGAAGGAGGCACCGCAACGGGCGCCGCTCAGGCGGCCAGGGCCAATCGCGATTCGGCCGATTGTTCCACCAGCCATTCCATCACCGTGCGGATCAGCGGCTCGTCCTTCCTGTCTTCGCGGCAGGCCGCGTAATAGCACCGTCGTCCCTGCAACCGCTGCGGAAAGGGCGTGACGAGCCGCCGGACCGAGAGGTCGTTTTGCAGCAGAACCGGCTGCCCGATGGCAAATCCCGCCCCCTCGCGTGCGGCCTGATAGGCCAATGTGGAATTCTCGAACCGGATCATGCGGCTTTCATCGAAGCCGATTCCCAGCATATGCCCCCAGGTTTCCCATTTCTCGCGGTGCAGGTCGGAATAGAGGATATGCGAGCGCATCAGCGCCACCATCGGATCGCCGCCGTATTGCTCGAGCAGATGCTGCGCGCAGATCGGGGTGAAGGCGCGTCCGAACAGCAGCCGCATGTGCAGACCGGGCCGGGGGCCTTCGACGATCTCGATTCCTATGTCGATATCGTCGCGGGCGAAATCGGTGCCGCGAAGGCAGGTCTGGATGCGCAGGTTCGTCTGTGGGGCATGATCGTGCAGCAACTCCAGGCGGGGCATCAGCCATTGGATCGCGAACGTCGGAAACAGGTTGATCGTCACCGCCCGCGTGTCGTGACGGCTCCGGGCCTCGTCCATCGCCGAATTCAGCATCTCGAAGGCTTTCGATATTCCCTCATGTAGCTTGCGGCCCCGTAGGTTGACCTCGATGCCCTGGCGGTTGCGCTCCAGCAGGCCGGTGCCGACCTGTTCCTCCAGCGCCGCGATCTGGCGGCTCACGGCCCCTGGCGTGACGTTCAGCTCGCGCGCGGCGGCCGACATCGACCCCAGCCGCACCGTTGCTTCGAATGCGTGCAGCGCGCGAAAGGCGGGCAAGTATTGCATGTTGAGTTTTCCTCACATCCCCATTGAGGTTTTTATTATTGCCGCCTCTGGCTTAAATCGCAAATATCAGAGAAGATTTCGCAGTTACAGGCGGAAGTGGGGTGGGCGGCTGTGCATGTGACGCCAGCTCAAGCCCGTGTCGCGTGAAGGGGGGAGAATGTCGGCAAGCAGGAAGGGTGGCGCCATGTCGCGCCGCCGGGGCATGTCATCGGTCTGGCGCAGCAACCGGGGTATCGCCATGATGCTTCTGGTGCTGGTGCTGGCGATCGGCCTCTCGATCTGGCAGAGCGACTGGGCGCATCGCGTGTTGCGCGACGGCTTTCGCCTGGGCGGCTTCCCGATGATCGGCGTGGGGTTGATGGTGCTTTGCATCGGGGTGCTCATGTTCGACCGCCGCGCGCGCCTGATCGAGCCCGAGGTCGCCTCTGTCACGCTGCTTTCGGTGGTGGTGGTGCTGGGCGGGCTGGTGTTGCTGCTCGTCATCTTCCAGCTTTACTGGCTTCTGGGTTTTGCGCCTTCGGTGACGCTGTTTGTGGCCGGCATGGCACTGGCGCTGGGGTTCCGGCCGGTCTGGATCGCGCTGGCCACTGGGGCCGGCACCGCGCTTGCCCTCAGCCTGATCGCCTATCTTCTGGGTGTGCCGCTGCCGCATGGCCCGTTGCTGGCGCTTGTGAACGGGTGAACGAATGGTCGATATGGCGCATGTAATCGAGGCGTTTCACCTGGTCTTCGCCTTCGAGACGATGGCCTGGATCCTGTTGGGTGTGGTGGTCGGCGTCGGTGTGGGCGCGATGCCGGGGCTCAGCCCGGCGCCAGCCATTGCGTTGCTGCTGCCGCTGACCTTCACGCTCAGCCTGCCCGCCGCGCTGGGCCTGCTGATCGGGGTCTACAAGGGCGGGGTTTATGGCGGGGCGATCTCGGCGATCAGTTTTGCCACGCCGGGTACCGCCGATGCCGCCACGACCGTGTTCGATGGCCACAAGCTGATGCAGCGCGGGCAGGGCAAGAAGGCGCTGCACATCTCGCTCTATTCGTCGGTCACGGCGGATGTCACGAGTGACATCATCACAATCATCCTCGCACCGACGCTGGCGCTGATCGCGCTCAGCTTCGGGCCGTCGGAACGGCTATGGCTGATCGTGCTGGCGGTTACGCTTCTGGGGGCGCTGTCGGGCGATCATTTCGCCAAGGGGATGCTCGCGGCGGCGATCGGGCTTTTCCTGGCCACCATCGGCTCGGACCCCGTGACCATGGTGCCGCGCAACACTTTCGGGCAGTGGTGGCTGATGGACGGCATCCATCTGGTGCCGCTTATCATCGGGCTTTTCGCGGTGGCGACCATGCTCGAAAAACTGGTCGAGCTGATCCGCGATCGGGCCGCGCGCAGTGGCGCGCCACAGATTGTCCCTCCGGCCTTCGGCAAGAGTGGAGAGCCGCTGACCTTCCGCGAATACCTGAGCTGCTGGAAGGAAATGCTGATTGGCACCGGCATCGGCAGTTTCGTGGGTATCTTGCCGGGGCTTGGGGCGACGGTGGGCGCTTTCCTGTCCTACGGGGTGGCCAAGCAGATGTCTCCCGAGAAGAACATCGGCTCGGGGCGGCTCGAGGGCGTGGCCGCCTCGGAGGCGGGCAACAACGCCACCTGCGGGCCCACGCTGATCCCGCTGCTGGCCTTCGGCATTCCCGGCAGCACCATCGCCGCGCTTCTGGGCGGGGCGCTGGCTATTCAGGGCGTTCAGGCCGGGCCGCGGATGTTCGAGCTTTACCCCGTTGCGATCTACGCGCTGTTCATCATCCTGCTGGTATCGAACGTCTTCAACCTGTTCATCGGACGCTTTTTTGCGGGCATCTATGCGCGGCTTGCGGTGGTGCCGCCGCCGCTGCTGGTGCCGGTGGTGCTGATCATGGCGCTGTTCGGGGCCTATGCCTATCAGAACAACCATTACGATGTGTATCTGGTGCTGGGCTTCGGGCTGCTGGGCTATTTCATGAAGGTGTTCAACCTGCCGGTGGCGCCGCTGATCATCACCTTCATCCTTGCTCCGCTGGCTGAGGAGAGCCTGCGCCGTGCGCTGATGATCAACCGCGGCGACTGGATGGCGGCGTTGTTCACCAGCAACCTGGCGATCGCCCTGGCGGTGTTCTGCGTGGTGGTGACCATCGTTCTGGCCCGCCTGCAGGTGAACCAGCGTGTGAAGACCCTGGCCAGCGTCAGATCTGACGATGGCGAAGGAGGAGAGCGCCCCGGCCCCGGCCACTGAGGCCGGCGGGGCAAGGCGACTATCTGTGAAACGGGAGGAAAAGCAGATGTTCAAGACCCTGAAAATGGCAACCGTCTCGGTCGTGGTCGCGACCGGAATGACCCTGGGCGGCGGTGCGGCCTTCGCCGCCGATGACTACCCGTCACAGGCGATCCAGTTCATCGTGCCCTACAGCGCAGGCGGCGGGCAGGACCGCTGGGCGCGGGTGATCGCCTCGGGCGGCAGCGAGCATCTGGGCCAGTCGATCAATGTCGAGGTGCGCCCCGGTGCGGGCAGCACCGTGGGTTGGGCGCATCTGCTCAGCCAACCGGCAGACGGCTATACGATGATGATCGGCAGCCTCAGCCCACAGCTTTCGGTGCTGTCCGAAGAGTTGCCCGTAACCCATGACGACATCGCGATCGTCAATATCGTGTCCGACTTCAACGTGATCCTGATGTCGCTGCCGGGTTCCGACTGGGCCGACTGGGACAGCATGGTCGCCTATGCCGAGGCCAACCCCGGCGCGCTGACCATCGGCGGCACCGTGGCCCAGGCGCTTGCGGTGGCTGCGGTGTTCGACCAGGCTGGGCTCGAAGGTAATGTGATCACCTATCCCGGCACCGCCGCAGCGGTGACCGATATGCTGGGCGGCCATATCGACATGGCGGTCGTGACCCCGGCCTCTGCGATTGGGCTTGGCGATCAGGCGGTGTCAGTCGCCAACCTGGGGGCCCGGCCCAACAGCGATGAGATGAACGCACAGCTGGGCGGCGATGTGCCCTGGGTGGGCGACATGGGGTATGACGGGCTGCCGCAGCCGCGCTGGATCGGGGTGCATCCCGACACGCCGGTCGAGATCATCGACAAGCTCGATGAAGGCATCCGCGCCATTCTCGAAGCGCCCTCGACCCAGTCGCTGATCCGTGCCCTGGGCGAGGAAGTGATCTATCAGGATCGCGCCTCGGCGCAGGCGGCCTATGATCGTGCGGGGGATACCATCCGCACCTACCTGCCGCTGCTTCAGTAACCTGGGGGCGCCCCCCCGGCGCCGGACCCTTGTAGACAAGGCGCGTCCCCGCGTTGTGCGGGGGCGCGAACCGGGGCGGTATCGCAAGGCTACGAGTTGGGCCTCGGCGGCCGTCCCCCCCCGAGCGCGCGATCCGTCAGCCATTTCCAACCAACTCGCGCCGCCAGATCAGCATTCAGGAGGATTTCGCCGTGCCCATAGAGCACCTTCTCAACATGCGCGCCATTGATGCGATGATCATCCGCGGCGGATCGTCCAAGGGTGTCTATCTCGACATCGCCGATCTTCCCCCCGCGGGGCCCGAGCGCGACGAGGCAGTGCTGCGCATATTCGGCTCGCCCGACGAGCGGCAGATCGATGGCCTTGGCGGTGCCGACAAGCTGACCAGCAAGGTTGCGGTGATGGGCCCCCCCACGCGTGACGGTTGCGACATCGATTACCTGTTCGGCCAGGTCAACCAGGCCCTGCCGCGCATCGATTGGCGACCCAACTGCGGCAATCTGTCCGCCGGCGCCGCGCTCTATGGTGCGCTCTTGGGCAAGGGCCGGCTGGAAGGCGACGCAATGCGCATCGATGTGCATCAGGTCAACACCGGGCGGGTGCTGCGCACGACGGTGCCGATGCTGGGCGACGCGCCTGCGGTCGAGGGCGATTTCGCGATTGGCGGTGTGCCCGGCACCGCCGCGCGCCTGGATGTGGATTTCGGCGGTTTCGCAGGCTCGGCACTGGGCGGCGATGTGCTGCCCACGGGCAATGCGCGCGACATCTACGACATTCCCGGCCTTGGCCCGATCGAGGCCAGCGTGATCGATATGGCCAATCTGCTGATCTTTGTGCGCGCCGCGGATGTCGGCCTGGATACGGGCCTGTCGGTCAACGAGATGCAGGCCGACCCCGCGCTGGTGAATCAGCTCGAGGCGATCCGCAAGGTGGTCTCGCACGAGCTGGGTTTCATCACTGGCCCGGATGCCGACCAGGAACTGATGGTATCCTTGAATCCGCTGGTCTTTGCGGTGGCCGCACCGCGCGATTACGCTGCGACCGATGGCACATCGATCCGCGCGGTGGATCATGATCTTTACGCCCGCTCCTTCGGGAGGCGGGCCTTTTCCAAGGCTTATCCTGGCTCCGGCTCGGCGGGAACTGCCGTGGCGGTGGGGATCGAAGGCACCCTGGCGCAGGAGTATTGCCGGAATGCGCCCGCACCTGGGCGCGATTACGAGATGCGCATCGGCCATCCGGGCGGCTGCCTGTCGGTGCGCGCCCGAACCGATCTGGATACCCAGGGCCGAATGCGTGTAAGCAAGGCGGAAATCGGCCGCACGGCGCGGCTCCTGATGCAAGGAAAGGCCTTTTTCCGATGAGCGACACCCAGGACGATCCCGCACCTTCTGTTCGGCCGAAATCTCCCGCCGGGCCGCTTGCGGGGCTCAGGGTGCTCGATTTTGGCCATACGGTGATGGGGCCGACCACGGGCCTCGTGCTGGCCGACCTGGGCGCAGAGGTGATCCGCATCGAACCCGCGCCCGCGGGCGACCCGACGCGGCGGCTCAAGGGGTTCGGCACAGGGTATTTCCCGTTCTACAACCGCAACAAGCAGAGCCTCGCGGTCGATCTGAAATCCGATGCGGGGCGCGAGATCGTGGAGCGGCTGCTGGCCACCGCCGATGTGATGCTGGAAAATTTCGGCCCCGGGACCATCGCCCGGCTCGGGCTGGATTACGACAGCGTGGCCGCGCGCCACCCGCATATCGTCTATCTCTCGCTCAAGGGGTATCTGCCCGGCCCCTATGAGCAGCGCGCCGCGCTGGACGAGATCGTGCAGATGCAAAGCGGGCTGGCCTACATGACCGGCCCGCCCGGCCAGCCATTGCGCGCGGGGGCCTCTGTCACCGATGTGATGGGCGGGATGTTCGGCGTGATCGGCGTTCTGGCCGCGCTGCGCGACCGCGACGCCACCGGCAAGGGCAGCCTGGTGCGCAGCGCGCTGTTTGAAAGCGCGGTGTTCCTGATGGGGCAGCACCTGGCCTATGCGGCGCTGGCGGATCACCCGGTACCGCCAATGCCGGCGCGGGTCTCGGCCTGGGCGATCTATGACCTTTTCACGCTGGCCGACGACACGCAGTTCTTTCTGGGCATCACCTCCGACAAGCATTGGCGGGCCTTTTGCGACGCCTTCGCCCGGCCCGACCTGCTGGCCGATGAGAGCCTTTCCACCAACAACCGGCGGATCGAGGCCAAGCCGCGACTCAAACCGCTGATCGCCGATATTCTTGCACAGCATGACCTGCCCGAGGCCGCGCGCCTGTGCGAAGCGGCCCGGCTGCCCTTTGCCCCCGTCGCGCGCCCCGAGGACCTGTTCGATGACCCGCATCTGCGCGCCGGCGGGCGGCTGCTGGAAACAGCGCTGCCCGGTGGGGTGCAGGCCGGATTGCCGGGGCTGCCGCTGGAGATCGGGGCCTTCCGCCCGGGGCTGCGCAACCCGCCGCCCGGTCTGGGGCAGGACAGCCGCGGCCTGCTCGCCGCGCTGGGCTATGACACGGCTGCCGTGGCCTGTCTCGAAGAGGCCGGCATCATCGCCTGCGCGCCTGCGCCTGAGTGATCGCCGCCGGTGAAGATCTTGAGCGGTGCCTTTCGGCGCGGCCAGGGCCGCGCCGATGCCTCCGGCGGGGATATTTTTCTCACAGTGAAGGGGTAGGGCGCGCGGCGTGATCTTCACTGTGAAGAAAATATCCCCGCCGGAGGCCCCCATTGGCAAAACGCGCGCGGATGGCCTTGCGACGTGCGGGAGTCGATACTGGCAACGGGCTGCGGTATGTGACATTCGGGGGCGCCCTGCCCAGCATCGCGTGGGGCTTGCCTCGGACGGGCCAGGGAGGGTGACGCATGCAGGATCATGAGGGCGAAAACGGCTGGAAGGAGCAGGCAGAAGCCTGGTGGGAGACCTCGATCATCGAGATGTCGCCGGGCGTGATCCGCTATCACGGCACCCCGGTCGAGGAATTGATCGGCAATGTCAGCTTTCCCGAGATGATCTGGTTCATGCTGCGCGGCACCCGTCCGAATGCCGGGCAGGCGGCACTGCTGGGGCACGCGCTGGTGGCGGCGGTGGATCACGGGCCGCAGGCGCCCTCGATCGCGATTGCGCGCATGGCCGCGACCTGCGGCGTGGGCATCAACAGCGCGATGGCCTCGGCCATCAATGCGCTGGGGGATGTGCATGGCGGGGCGGGTGAGCAGGCGGTGGCGTTCTACAGCGCGGTGGATGAACGCGCGGGCGAGGGGGGCGATGTCGCGCAGGCCGTGGCCGATGAGCTGGACGTGATGGCGGCGCGCGGGGTGAAATACGTGCCGGGCTTTGGCCATCGTTTCCACCCCACCGATCCGCGCAGCCCACGCCTGCTGGCGCTGATTGACGAGGCCGCCGCGCAGGGCGCGGTTTCCGGCCGGTTTGCTGCCATTGCCCGCGCCACCGAGGACGAGATCGCCCACCGCAAAGGTCGGCGCATCCCGATGAACATCGACGGCGCGACCGGCGCGATCTATGCAGAGCTGGGTTTTGCGCCACCGCTCTGCCGGGGGCTGTTCGTCCTGTCGCGCTCGGTCGGGGTGCTGGCCCACGCCTGGGAGCAGATGCAGCGCGGCGAGCGCAACAAGGGTCCGCTGCCGCGCGATGCGACCTGGAAATACACGCCCCTACGCCCTGACGAGTAACCCGCCCGCGCGCCCAGTGCGCCCCTGCGCCTCGTGGTGTTCAGCCGTCCTGGCTCCGGGCGAGGAACCTGTCCATCTCGGCGATCTCGCGGCGCGGGCCGTCATTGTCGGCGGCGATGCGCTGGTAAAGCCCGGCGATGCCTTGCCAGATCATGTGCTCGGGGCGGTCGCTGCCGATGAATTCGGAAATCGATTCCATTTCGGCCACCCAGCGATAGGCCTTGGAATACATTTCGGGCGTGGCGTTCCCGGCGCGTTTGAGCAGCGCGGCCTGGCTGCCGGAAAGCTCGGCGTGCAGCGCCGCACCGGCGCCTTCGCGCTCGGCCGCGAGCATCATTGCCGCCATCAGCCCGGTCAGCCCCTTGGTGATCCCGCCGTAACACATCTTGAGCGCCGATGCCGCGCCGATGCCGCCGTCAACGGCCCTTATGTCGAGGCCCAGATCACACAGCGGCAAGAGCTGCGCCGCCGCATCGCCCGAGACATAGATGCGCGGCTGTTTGCCATCTGACGGGGGCGGGCCGATGATCGCGCCATCGGCAAATTGCGCCCCCGCGGCAGTGACGGTGGCGCCGATTTCCCGGGTCAGCGCCGGGTGGATCGCGTTGAGATCGGCATAGAACGGCGCGGCGCCGGGCGGGAAATGCGCGGCCAGCCGCCTTGCGATATCCAGCGCGATGCCCGGTGGCACAATCGAAAGGATCATGTCGGCCCTGGCGATGGCCTCCCAGCCGGCATGTTCCATTCCTGCATCCGCGGCGCGCCCGCGACTGGCCGCCGACCGGCCCTCCAGGTTGGTCAGCACGCGCGCGCCGTGTTTTGTCAGGACCTTGGCGAGTCCCGCGCCCATTTCCCCCGAGGCGGGGATCCCGATTACCGCTGCCATGTGGCTTTCCTTCCCTGATCTCGCGGCCCCGGGATGAGATGCCGTGCCGCTGTCCCTACAGGAATAGCGCAGCCGGACGGGTTTGATAAGGGCGGTATGCCGCCGTATCCTGCCCGGCGGCAGGAGATGCACTCGGGGCAGGCCTTGGCCTTGGCGCGTCGTGCGGGGTATCAGCGGCGTTTGTCGCCTTGCGGCGGCTGGAGTGTGCCTGCCTTGCGGTTCGGGCCGAACGGATAGCTTGCGCGGGGCTCACGCGGGGTGTCGGGGGATGTGGCCAGACATTCGCCGTCCCGCTGGGCAGAGGCGGCTGCTTTATGTGCGGGTGACGGACCGCGCCGCGCGGGGGCGATCGGCTCGGGCGCGCGCCTGGCCCAGACCGAAACCCAGATTTCGGGGCTCTGGCCGCGCGGCCGCTGGTAGACGGGGGCAACATCGACTACCCGCACGCGAAAGCGCTGCGCGCGCTCGAGCAAGGGCGCCAGTTCGTCTGCCAGGGCAGGGGCGAGATCGCCCAGCCGCTCCAGCCGGGGCGCACGCAGGAATGCAAAGGGGCGCGGGCGGTGGCGCACCAGTACGGTGACGCGGCCATCGGCCTCCTGCCTGAGCCAGCCTTCGTCATCAGGGAAAAGGGCGCGCCGCTGCCATTTGACGGGCACATCCATCAGACGTGTCTTTGCCGCGATTGCCTGCATGGTTACCTGTCCTGCCTGTTCTGCCCTGCCGCGCGGGTTCGCCGCATCTTGTGATGCTGCAAGACTAGCAGAACGGGGCGGCGCGTGCATCCGCGCAGCCGGGGAATGCGCGGGCTCTTGCCGAGGGCGGCGATCGCGGGGGGGGATTCGCCTGTCGCCTGCAAAGCAGGCAGGGCGCCCAACGATTGGGCAAAACCGCAGGCGCGGGGCGCGTGCCACCCGGCTTGCGGTGGTGCGGCGATTGCCGTGCGGGGGGCGGGCCGCTCATCTGGCGGCAACTGGAAGGGCGAGCGATGCAGGCACCCACCCTCTTGACCGGAACGCGGCAGGCCCTGTCCGCAGGGCTGCGGCCCGCAAGCGGCCAGCCCGACGCGGCGCAGGCCGTGCCGCTGATTGTGCGCCCAATGATGCCGGAAGGCACGGCCCAACGCAGCCATGGCGAGGCGCATGTCGCGCTGGCGGCAGGTGCGGGCGGTGCGCGGCTGGCGGGACTGCGACAAGCCGGTTCGGCCAAGGCGATCCTGCCGCGCGTTGCCGGCCCGCCGGAGGTCGTGTTTCTCAACACCTCGGGCGGCCTCACCGGCGGGGACAGGCTGCGCTATGGCGTTGAGCTGGCTGTCGGGCTGCGCGCCACAGCCACCACCCAGACAGCCGAACGCGCCTATCGCAGTGCGGGCGGCGTGGCGCGGGTGGATGTGACGCATCATGTCGGCGCGGGAGGGCATCTCGACTGGCTGCCGCAGGAGACGATCCTGTTCGATGGCTGCGCGCTCAGCCGCCGCACGCGGATCATCCTGGACGGGCCGGAGGCAAGCTGCCTGATGTTGGAGGCCGTGGTGCTGGGCCGCGCGGCAATGGGCGAGACGGTGCGCGAGCTGCTGTTGCGCGACCGGCGCGAGATCTGGCGCGGCGATCGCCCGGTGCTGGTCGAGCCGCTGATGCTGAATGCGGCGGCGTTGCAAGCGGGCGCGGCGGTGTTGCCCGAGGGCGCGCGGGCCTTTGCCAGCCTCGCGCTGGTGGCGCCGGGGGCCGAGGACGCGCTAGCCCCGATGCGCGCCGCCCTTGATGAGCCGGGTGTCGCGGGCGGCGCCTCGGGCTTCGATGGCAAGCTGACCCTGCGCCTGATCGCCGCCGATGGCTGGCCGCTGCGCCGGCAGATCCTGCGGCTTTTGCAGATCCTGCGCCGCGCCCCTGCGCCGCGCGTCTGGCAGATATAGAGGACCGAGATGAACCTGAGCCCACGCGAGAAAGACAAGCTTCTGATCAGCCTGGCGGCCATGGTCGCGCGCGGCCGGCTTGAGCGCGGCGTCAAGCTCAACCACCCCGAGGCGGTGGCGCTGATCACCGATTTCGTGGTCGAGGGCGCGCGCGCCGGGCGTTCGGTGGCCGACCTGATGGAGGCCGGCGCCCATGTCATCACCGCCGAGCACTGCATGGAGGGCATCCCCGAGATGATCCATTCCGTGCAGGTCGAGGCCACCTTTCCCGACGGCACCAAGCTGGTGACCGTGCATCATCCCATCCGCTGACGCGTCACGCGTCGGCGCTACCTGAAAGGTCCGGATATGCGATTTCTCCTTCCAATGACCCTGGGTGCCGCACTGCTGCCCGCATTCGCGCAGGCGCATCCGCATCACGACCACGCCGGGGGCGGGTTTGCCACGGGGCTGGCGCATCCGCTGCTGGGGCTCGACCATGTGCTGGCGATGGTGGCCGTGGGGCTGTGGGCTGCGCTGGCCGGGGGGCGGGCGCTCTGGGCCGGGCCGCTGGTGTTTCTGGGGGCGATGCTGCTGGCGGGGCTGGCGGGCGCGGGCCAGCCCGCATTCGCGATGGCCGAGCATGTGATCGTCGCCTCGGTCATCATCACCGGGCTGGCGGTGGCGCTGGCGATGCCGCTTGCATCGGCGCTGACGATGGTGGCGGTGTTCGGGCTTGCGCATGGCTATGCGCACGGGGTCGAAGGGCCGGGCGGCGGTGCCTATGCGACCGGTTTCATGCTGGCCACGGCGGCGCTGCACGGTGCGGGGCTGGCGCTGGCGCGGTTGGGGCCGGTGGCGGTGCGGATGATCGGCGGCGGCGTGGCGCTGGGCGGCGCCGCGCTGGCCGTGATCTGAGCGGGGAGGGCACGCCATGACCCCCGGAGAGATCCTGCCCGCCAAGGGCGACATCACCCTCAACGAGGGCGCCGAGGTTACGGTGCTGATGGTGGCCAATACCGGCGACCGCCCCGTGCAGGTGGGCTCGCATTATCATTTCGCCGAGGCCAATCCCGGCCTCGATTTCGACCGCGCGGCGGCGCGGGGCAAGCGGCTGGATATTCCCGCCGGCACGGCGGTGCGCTTCGAGCCCGGCCAGAGCCGCGAGGTGCGGCTTGTGCCCTATGGCGGCGCGCGCCGGGTGTTCGGCTTCAACGGGCATGTGATGGGGGATCTGTGATGGCCGCGCGGCGTGATCCATGTGCGGGTGGCGCTGTGGCGGGCAGGAGTGACAGGCTGCTGGCGGGTCATTTTCAATGCAAGGCCACTGGGCTATCTTACTTTGTGGCTTCGTCGGACCCGTGGCGCAGAGGGACGCGCCGGACCCTGGGTGGGCGCATCGCGACGATAACTCAGAGCGCATTTCTCAAAAGCATGAATAGGGTCACTGCTTTGCGCGGCATCGCCAGAGCGCCCTCCCGGGGGGCGGGGCGGGCGCGGCCCGGGCTGACACCCGGGCCAAGCCTCTGGCTGACGTGGCCAAGAACCATTTTCCACGCCTGTCGCCCGCCCACTGATCCGGCCCTTTCCCGAAAGGACATCTGATGCCCTACACGATTTCCCGCGCCGATTACGCCGGCATGTATGGCCCCACCACGGGCGACCGGCTGCGCCTTGGCGATACCGACCTGATCATCGAGGTCGAGCGCGACCTGACAACCTATGGCGACGAGGTCAAGTTCGGCGGCGGCAAGGTCATCCGCGACGGCATGGGGCAAAGCCAGATCACCCGCGCGCAGGGCGCGATGGATACGGTCATCACCAATGCGCTGATCGTCGATCACACGGGCATCTACAAGGCCGATGTGGGCCTGCGCGACGGGCGCATTGCGAAGATCGGCAAGGCGGGCAATCCCGACACGCAGGCGGGCGTCGATGTCATCATCGGCCCCGGCACCGAGATCGTCGCCGCCGAAGGAAAGATCCTCACCGCCGGGGGCTTTGATGCGCATATCCACTTCATCTGCCCGCAGCAGATCGAGGATGCGCTGCATTCGGGCCTGACCACCATGCTGGGCGGCGGCACTGGCCCTGCGCATGGCACGCTGGCCACTACCTGCACGCCGGGGCCCTGGCATATCGGGCGGATGCTGCAGGCAGCCGATGCGTTGCCGATGAACCTCGCATTCGCCGGCAAGGGCAACGCCAGCCTGCCCGATGCGCTGCACGAGCAGGTGCGCGCGGGTGCCGCGGCGCTGAAACTGCACGAGGATTGGGGCACCACCCCGGCGGCGATCGACTGCTGCCTGTCGGTGGCCGAGCAAACCGATGTGCAGGTGATGGTCCATACCGATACACTCAACGAGTCAGGCTTTGTGGAGAACACGATCAAGGCCATCGGCGGGCGCACCATCCACGCCTACCACACCGAAGGCGCGGGCGGCGGCCACGCCCCCGACATCATCAAGGTGGTGGCCAGCCAGAACATCCTGCCAAGCTCGACCAACCCGACCATGCCTTACACCGTCAACACCATCGAGGAACACCTCGACATGCTGATGGTGTGTCACCACCTGGACGCCAAAGTGCCCGAAGACGTGGCCTTTGCCGAATCCCGCATCCGGCGCGAAACGATTGCGGCCGAAGATATCCTGCACGATCTGGGCGCGTTCTCGGTCATGGCCTCGGACAGCCAGGCCATGGGCCGGGTGGGCGAGGTCATCATCCGCACCTGGCAGACCGCCCACAAGATGAAACAGCAGCGCGGACGCCTGCCCCAGGAGCAGGGCGAGAACGACAATTTCCGCGTGCGCCGCTATATCGCGAAATACACCATTAACCCGGCCATCGTGCATGGTATCGCGGCCCATATCGGCAGCATCGAGGAAGGCAAGCGCGCCGATCTGGTGTTGTGGAACCCGACCTTTTTCGGCGCCAAGCCCGAAATGGTGCTGCTGGGCGGCACCATCGCGGTGGCGCAGATGGGCGATTCCAATGCCTCGATCCCCACTCCGCAGCCGGTCTATTCGCGGCTGATGTTCGGTGCGCTGGGCCGCAGCCTCGAGGCTTCGTCCGTGACCTTCGTCAGCGCCGCCGCGCAGGAGGCCGGCGTGGCCGCATCCCTCGGGCTGGCGAAAAGCACGCTGGCAGTGCAGGGCTGCCGGGGGCTGGCCAAGGCCGACATGCGCCTCAACGACGCCACGCCGCAAATCGAGGTCGATCCCGAAACCTATGAGGTGCGCGCCGACGGCGTGCTGCTGACCTGCGAACCGGCGTGCGAGCTGCCGCTGGCGCAGCGCTACTTCCTGTATTGACCGCATCGAAGGAAAGACCAGCCATGACCTTGCCGCAACGCAGCAATTCCGCATTGGCAGTAGTGCCCGCGCATCATCGGGCCTATCTTGGGTTGCAGGGGAGGAAACCACATGAACCAGGGGTTTCCTATGGCTTATCTTTCGCAAACCGAGTTTGCACCGGCGCTGCGCGCCCAGATCGACCGCGTCTTTACCCGCATCGGGCAGGGCTTCAACGCGTATCTGGAATGCCTCGCCCGGCGCGACGAAATCGAATATCTCAACAGTCTCTCGGATGCCGAGCTTACGCGCCGCGGCCTGACCCGCGACCAGATCGTGCAGCATGTCTTCCGCGACAAGCTGATGTTCTGAGAAACGCCTGCCCCGCCGCGGGCGGGCCGGCCCTTCGGACAGGGGGGGCGGCATGAGCGACCTGCCCGCAGCCCATGAGATTGCGCGCGCCGGTGACTGGAAAGGCCCGGCGACGGACGAGGTTCTGCTTGACTACGAGGCGCGATTTCTGCGCCGCAAGCGTCTGGTCTGCAAGTCGGGCGCCGGGTTTCTGGTCAATCTGGCCGAAACCGTCAGTCTGGACGATGGCGATGCCTTCCGGCTGGGCGATGGCCGGCTGATCGCGGTGCGCGCCGCGCCTGAGCCGGTGCTGCAGGTGAGGGGCGATCTGCCCCGCCTGGCCTGGCATATCGGCAACCGCCACACGCCTTGCCAGATCGGACCTGACCGGCTGGTGATCCGCGCCGATCATGTGATCGAGGCGATGCTGCGCCAGCTAGGTGCCGAGGTTGCGCCGGGGCAGGCGCCCTTCACCCCCGAAGGCGGCGCCTATGGCCATGGCCGCACCATGGGGCACGACCACGGGCCTTCCCACCACCATCACCACCACAGCGTTGCCGCAGCGGGGCCGGAACGGTGAGCCGCGCGGCACTGCTTTCTCTGGTGCAATGGCTCTCGCCTGCCTTTCCCACCGGAGCATTTGCCTATTCGCACGGGCTCGAACAGGTGATCGCCGACGGGGCGGTGGCGGATGCGCCATCGCTTGAGCGCTGGCTGCGCGCGGTGCTGGAGCACGGCGCGGGCTGGCAGGATGCGGTGCTGCTGGCGCAGGCGCTGCGCGCGGGCGCCGATATGGACGCGCTGGATGCGCTGGCGCGCGCGCTGCAGCCCTCGGCCGAGCGCCTGTCAGAAAGTTGCGATCAGGGCGTGGCGCTGGCGCGCACGGTGGCCGCGATGACGGGCCGGGCGTTGCCCGCGCGCCCCTTGCCCGTCGCGCTGGGCGAGGCGGCTGCGCCGCTGGGCCTGCCGCCGGGCGATGTGATCGCCCTTTACCTGCACGGATTCGCCGGCAATCTGGTGACCATCGCCATCCGTCATGTGCCGCTGGGCCAGACCGAGGGGCAGGGGGTGCTGGCGCGGTTGGGCGGGCTGATCGAACGGCTGGCCGAGGCTGCGGCCCGTGCCGAAGCCGAGGAGATAGGCACTGCGGTTCTGGCCGCGGACCTGGCCGCGATGCGCCACGAAACCATGGATGTGAGGATATTCAGGACATGAGCAGCCCCAACGGCCCCTTGCGCGTGGGTATCGGCGGCCCCGTGGGTGTGGGCAAGACCACGCTGACCGAGCAGCTTGCGCGCGCCCTTGCGCCGCGCCTGTCGATGGCGGTGATCACCAATGACATCTACACCCGCGAGGATGCCGAATACCTGATGCGCGCGCAGGTGCTGCCCCAGGCGCGCATCCGCGGGGTCGAGACCGGCGGCTGCCCGCACACGGCGATCCGCGAGGATGCCTCGATCAACCTGGCCGCAGTGGCCGATCTGCGCCGCGAGTTTCCCGATCTGGACCTGGTGCTGATCGAATCCGGGGGCGACAATCTGGCCGCGACCTTCAGCCCGGAACTGGCCGATCTGTCGATCTATGTGATCGACACCGCCGCCGGGCAGGACATTCCGCGCAAACGGGGGCCGGGGGTGACGCGCTCGGACCTGCTGGTGGTCAACAAGACCGATCTCGCGCCCCATGTCGGGGTCGATCTGACGCAGCTGGAGGCCGACACGGCCCGCGCGCGCGAAGGCCGGCCCCATGTGATGGCACGGCTGCGCGCGGGCGTTGGGGTGGGCGAGATCGTTGAGTTCCTGTGCCGCGAGGGGGGGATCGCGCCGCGTTGAAGCTGGGCGCGCGGTTTTCGTCAGACGCCCCCGTCGGGGCGCCTGACGAATGCCTTCGGCGAGGATATTTTTGCCAAGAAGATGACCGCCAGGGTGGGTTTCAGCCGCGGGCGGCGCGGGCGAAGGCGCGGGCCTCTTCGGGGGCGGTGCCCAGTTGCGCCTGCGGTGTGAGCGTGTGGTCGAGCCCGAGGTCGGGCCAGCGTTCGGCCGCGAGGCGCGGCAGCGGCGTGGCGGATTGGCGGGCCTCGGCGCAGAGTGCCTTGACCGCGGCCTGGGCTTCGGGGCGGGGCATATGGGCGGCCAGGGCGAAGCTGAGCGCTTCGGCATGGATCAGGCCCAGCCCGTCGCCCTCGAGGCCTGCCGCCATGCGCGCGGGGTCGGGGGTGAGCCCGGCCACGGTATCGCCGGCGATGGCGAGGCTGCGCGCGCAAGCGAGGCAGATCTGCGGCAGGCTGAGCCATTCGGTGAACCAGGCCGCGCCGTCGCGTTGCTGGCGGTGCAGCGCCGCGCCTTGCACGGCGGCGTTGAGCGCTACCGTAAAGCGTGCCAGCGCCACCAGCACCGAGGGCGCCACCGGGTTCTGCTTTTGCGGCATGGTCGAGGAGCCGCCAGTGCCGCCCAGGCGCAGCTCGCTGATGCCGGTCTGGGTGAGCAGGATCAGGTCTTCGCCGATCTTGGCGATGCTGGCTGAAAGCGCGGTGGTCCAGGCGGCCAGTTCGACCACGCGGTCGCGCGAGGTGTGCCAGTTGGCGCCGGGGTCGTGCAGCCCGAGCCGCCGGGCGAGCCTCGCGCGCAGCTCCGGCCCCTTGCCCTGCATCACCGAGAGGTTGCCCGAGGCCCCGCCCAGGCTGACGGCCAGCAGGCGCGGGCGCATCTCGGCCAGCCGGTCGCGGTGGCGCAGGAGCGGCCCGCCCCAGCCTGCGACCACGGCGCCGAAGCTGGTGGGCGTGGCCGCCTGGCCATAGCTGCGCGCCGCCAGTGGCTGCTCGGCATGTGCCTCGGCCAGGTCGGCGAGCCGGGCCAGCAGCCGGTTCAGCCGGGTTTCCATGATCTCGAGCATCCGGCGCAGGCGCAGGGTCAGGCCGGTATCCATGATATCCTGCGTGGTGGCGCCCCAGTGCAGGTATTGCGCGTGTTCGGGGGCCTGCATCGCCTTGCGGAAGGCCGCGACCAGCGCGGGCACCGGCACGCCATTGGCGGCGGTCTCGGCGGCCAGCGCGGCCGGGTCGATCTGCACCTCGTGGGCGGCGCGGGCGATGGCGGCGGCGGCCTCGGGCGGGATCAGGCCGGCTTCGGCCTGGGCCTCGGCCAGGGCAGCCTCGACCAGCATCATGGCGCGGATCTCGGCGCTGTCGGTGAAGAGCGGCGAGATTTCCGGGTCGTGGTAGAGCCCGCCGAGAATCGCGGAATCGAAGGCGCAGGCTCCCATCACGCGGGCCTCAGGCCGAGGATCTTGCGCGCCTGCGCGGGGGTGGCGACGGGGCGCGCGTATTTCTCGCACAGCTCGGCCGCGCGGCGGATCAGGGCCGCGTTCGAGGGCGCCAGCGTGTTGCGGTCGAGGCGGATGTTGTCTTCCAGCCCGGCGCGGGTATGGCCGCCCGCGGCGATCGACCATTCGTTGAGCGTGACCTGATGCGCGCCGATCCCGGCGCCGCACCATTGCGCATCGGGCGCCAGCCGGTTGAGCGTGCGCACATAGAAATCGAACACCTCGCGATCCACCGGCATGGCGTTTTTCACGCCCATGACGAACTGCACATAGAGCGGCGTCTTGATCTTGCCGGCCTCGGCCAGTTTCGCTGCCTGGAAAATGTGGCTGAGATCAAAGGCTTCTATCTCGGGCTTCACGTCGTATTTCAGCATCTCGGCGGCGAGCCACTCGACCAGATCGGGCGGGTTCTCGTAGACGCGGGTGGGAAAGTTGTTCGAGCCCACCGAGAGCGAGGCCATGTCGGGCCGCAGCGGAAGCATGCCCCCGCGCGCCGCCCCCGCGCCCGAGCGCCCGCCGGTGGAGAACTGGATGATCATGCCGGGGCAGTGCTTCTCCAGCCCTTCCTTGAGGCGGGCGAATTTTTCCGGGTCGGAACTGGTGGTGCCGTCGTCGTTGCGCACATGGCAATGGGCGATGGAGGCGCCGGCCTCATAGGCCTCGTGGGTGCTTTCGATCTGTTCGGCCACGGTGATCGGCACGGCGGGATTGTCCTGCCTGGTGGGCACCGAGCCGGTGATGGCGACACAGAGGATGCAGGGGTTGGGCATGGGGACTCCGCAGTTTCAGTCGGGATTTGGCGCCACTTTATCCGCCACGGGCGCAAAGCGCGAGGGGCAAGCCGGATTTCCCGCGAACCCCGAAAAAAACCCGCCACGCAGAGACATGGCGGGGGCCGGGGGAGGAAATGAACCACGCCGCACGCGCCCGGGAAAGGCGCGCGCGGGCTTTTCAGAGGTCGAGGAAGACGGTCTCGCCCTCGCCCTGAAGGCGGATGTCGAAACGGTACTGCCCCTCGCCGGTTTTCTTCGCGATCAGGGTGTCGCGGCGATGCTGCTGTTCGATGCGCGACAGAAGCGGGTCGCCCTCGTTGTCTTCGTCCTCGAAGTAGATGCGCGTCTGCAGCCCCGTATTGATGCCGCGCGCGGTGATCCACAGCGCGATATGGGGCGCCTGGTGCCCGCCCTCGCGATAGGGGACCTTGCCTGGTTTGACGGTCTTCAGGGTGAATTCGCCGGTTTCGCCATCGGCGGCAAAGCGGCAGAATCCGTTGACCTTGGGGTCGGCACCCTTCTGGCCGGGGAACTTGCCGGCGGCATCGGGCTGCCAGCTTTCCATCATCGCGTCACGCAGCGCCCAGCCGGTGCCGTCAAATACCGAGCCGGTGATGGTGATGACCTCACCCTTGGCGCCGTCTTCGATGGCACGTTTGCCCAGGTCTTCGGGATAGACGCCCTCGACCCCGGCGAACGTGGGGATGCAGCCGATATGGACGTAGGGGCCAGCGGTTTGCGACGGGGTTTCTTCAAGCGTGTCGAGTTTCTGAACCATCTTTCACATCCCTTCCATCTTGTTCTCGAACATGGTCTGGCGACGGCCGCGCAGGACGATGTCGAACTTGTAGGCCAGGTGGTCGAGCGGGCGCGACTTCGACATGTCGAGCGGGGCCACCAGCCGGTCGAGGTGGCTGCGGTTCTTGATCGTGGCGGCGATCGGGCAGTTGCGGATCAGCGGGTCGCCCTCGAAATACATCTGGCTGATCAGGCGCTGGCCGAAACCGGTGCCGAAGATCGAGAAATGGATGTGCATCGGGCGCCAGTCATTGCCGCGGTTGGGCCAGGGGTAGGCGCCGGGGCGGATGGTGAGAAACTCGTAATAGCCGTTCTCATCGGTCAATGCCCGGCCGCAGCCGCCGAAATTGGGGTCGAGCGGGGCGAGGTAGCCATCCTTCTTGTGGCGGTAGCGACCGCCGGCATTGGCCTGCCAGGCCTCGACCAGAACGCCCTTTTGCGGGCGGTTGTTTTCATCGAGTACGCGGCCATGCACCAGGATGCGCTCGCCCACCGCCGGGGCGCGGCCCTGGGTGTAGTTGAGGATCAGGTTGTTATCGAGCGGGCCGAGCAGGCTGTGGCCGAACATCGGGCCGGTTTCCTCGGTCAGCGTCGATTCCATCGACAGGAGCGGCTGCGTCGGCGAACGCACGACACTGGTCTTGTAACCCACGTCATAGGCGGGGGGGTGGATCTCCCGGTTTCGCGGGATCAACGTGCCTAGGTCGGTCATTTGCGGTTCTCCTCCGTTTCCAATTCAGCAAAGATGTCGCGGGCGATCTTGAACCCGTGATTGGCGCGCGGCAGGCCGGCGTAAATTGCCACATGCATCAGCGCCTCGGTCACGTCGGCCTGGCTGGCGCCGGTGCGCGCGGTGGCGCGAATATGCATGGCCAGTTCTTCGAAATTGCCCAAGCCCGCCAGCAGCGCGATGGTCATCATCGAACGCTCGCGGTCGCTGATCGTGTCGCGGCCCCAGACATGGCCCCACGCGGCATCGGTGATCATGGCGATGAAGGGCTCGTCCATCCGGCCGGGGCTGGGGCGGGTGCGTTCGACATGCGCGTCGCCCAGGATGCGGCGGCGGGTGGCCTCGCCCAGTTTGGTGATCTCGTCAGCCATGGCCGATCTCCTCGAAGAAGGTGTTGAGCAGTTGTGCATAGGCTTCGGGCTGTTCGATCATCGGCAGATGCCCGGCCTGCTGGATCAACTCGAAGCGCGATCCCTTGATCAGGCCCATGGTTTCGCGCACCAGATCGGGCGGGGTGGAGCCGTCATGCCCGCCGGCGATGCCCAGCGCGGGCAGGCTCAGCGCGGCGGTCGTGGTGTAGAAATCGGTGCCCGCGATGGCCGCCGAGCAGCCCGAATACCCCGCAAGCGGCGTGCGGGTGAGCAGGTTGCGCCAGGCGATCATCTCGGCCCCCTCGCGGAAGGGGGGCGAGAACCAGCGCTCCATGATCGTGTCGGCCAGCGCCTCGACCCCCTCGCGCGCCATCAGGTCAAGCCGCTGCTGCCACATCTCGCGGGTGCCGATCTTGGCGCCGGTGTTCGACAGCACCAGCGCGCGCACCTGGTCCAGCCGCTTGGCCGCCAGCCCCTGCGCGATCAGCCCGCCAATGGAACAACCCATGAAGACACAATCGCGCACCTCCAGATGGTCGAGCAGCACCTCGGCATCGCGCACCAGTGTGCCCATGCCGTATGGCGCGGGGGTGGCGTCGGTCAGCCCGTGGCCGCGCTTGTCATAGCGGATCAGCCGCAGACCAGGGCGCAAGAGTGGCAGCACCTTGTCCCACAGGCGCATGTCGGTGCCCAGCGAATTGCAAAACACCACTGCGGGGCCTTCGCCCTCATCGCGGTAATTTACATGGATTCCATTTAATTCAGTAACTTGCATCGCGTTCCTCATGTCATTCATCAAAAGGGCAGGCCGACATAGTTTTCGGCCAGCGCGGTGCGGGCCGCGCGCGACATTTCCAGATAGGCCAGCTCGCTTTCCTGCACCTTCTGGCCAAAGGCCCCCTGGTCGGGGAAGCGGTGCAGGAGCGTCGTCATCTGCCAGGAGAAACGCTCGGAATGCCAGACGCGGGCCAGCGCGCGTTCCGAATACCGCTCGATCCCCTCATCGTCCTTGTCGAGGTAATGCGCGCGCAGCCCCTCGTGGAGGTAGTGCACATCCGACACCGCCAGGTTCAGCCCCTTGGCGCCGGTGGGCGGCACGATATGCGCGGCATCGCCCACCAGGAACAGCCGCCCCCAGCGCATCGGCTCGGCCACGAAGGACCGCAGCGGTGCGATGGATTTCTCGATACTCGGGCCCGTGACAAGCGTTTCGGCCGCGTCGGCGGGGATGCGGCGGCGCAATTCGTCCCAGAAGGCCTGGTCCGGCCAGTCTTCAACCTTGTGATCCAGAGGCACCTGGATGTAGTAGCGGCTGAGCATCTTGTTGCGCATCGAGCACAGCGCAAAGCCGCGTTCGTGGTTGGCGTAGATCAGTTCCTCGTGCGCGGGCGGGGTCTCAGACAGAACGCCCAGCCAGCCAAAGGGATAGACCTTTTCATAGGTGCGCAGCACCGAATCGGGGATGGATTGCCGGCTGATGCCGTGGAACCCGTCGCACCCGGCGACGAAATCGCAATCGACCCGTTGGGTTTCGCCGTCACGCACATAGGTGACGAAGGGCGCCTCGGTATCCAGCCCGTGCGGCTGCACCCCCTCGGCGCGGTCGATGATGGCGCCACCCGACTTTTCGCGCACATCGTAAAGGTCGCGTGTCACTTCGGTCTGGCCATAGACCATGACGCGCTTGCCGGTCAGCCCCTCGAAATCGATTCGGAAGCCGCGGTTCTGTGCCGAAAGATAGGTGCCGGCGTGGATGAAGCCTTCGGCATCCATCCGCGCGCCCGCGCCGGCCTTGCGCAGCATTTCGACCGTGCCCCATTCCAGCACGCCCGCCCGGATACGTGCGAGCACATGCTCGCGCGGGCGGCGTTCCAGCACAACACTGTCGATGCCAGCCTGGTGCAGCAGTTGAGAAAGCAGCACCCCCGAGGGGCCGCCGCCGATGATACAGACCTGAGTACGCATATCGCCTCCCTGTTTCGAAAAGAAACATGCAGAATATGGTTTGCGGTGTCAATTATATGTGTGCGGCAAATCGCAAGGCAGCCCGTCAGGGGGCGAAACGCTCCAGCGCGCGGGTAAACAGCGCGGCATCCACGTTCCCGCCCGAGGCCACGGCGATCACCGCCGCGCCCTCCATCGCCTCGGGCTGAAACAGCGCCGCCGCCAGCGCCACCGCGCCGCCCGGCTCCAGCACCAGCTTGAGGCGCGCAAACGCCAGCGCCATGGCGTGCAGCACCTGGTCGTCACTCACCACCAGCCCCGGCCCGCACAGCCGCGCCATCACCGGAAATGTCAGCGCGCCGGGCTGCGGCGTCACGATCGCGTCGCACAGCCCGCTTTCCGGGCCCGTGTTGCGCAGGATCTGCCCCCCCGCAAGCGAACGCGCGGTGTCGTCGAAGCCCTCGGGCTCCACCGGGCGCGCCCGCAGCCCCGGCGCGCGCGCCTCCAGCGCCAGCGCAATGCCCGATGTCAGCCCGCCGCCGCCGCAGCAGACCAGCACATCGGCCTCATGCACGCCCGCGTCATCGGCCTGCGCAGCGATCTCAAGCCCGCAGGTGCCTTGCCCGGCGATCACCAGCGACTCGTCATAAGGGCGGATCAGGCTGAGGCCGCGCGCGCTGGCCAGCGCCTCGCCGATCTCCTCGCGGCTCTCGGTGCCGCGATCATACAGCACCACCTCGGCCCCCAGCGCGCGGGTGTTGGCGATTTTTAGCCGGGGTGCGTCCTTGGGCATGATGATCACCGCCGGCACCCCGTGCTGGCGCGCAGCCCAGGCCACGCCCTGCGCATGGTTGCCCGAGGAATAGGCGATCACCCCGCGCGCCCGCACAGCCTCGGGCAGGGCCGAGACGGCCGACCACGCCCCGCGAAACTTGAACGAGCCCGTATGCTGCAGGCACTCGGGCTTGACCAGAACCCGCCGCCCGGCGATTTCGTCGAGAAAGGGCGAAGTCAGCAGCGGCGTGTGCCGCACATGCCCCGACAGCCGGCCGGCGGCGGCCTCGATCATGGAAATGTCACTCACAGGCATAACCCCAGGAATTGATGAATGGCGCGCAGGCTCTCGGCTTCGTCGAGGAAGGGCACATGCCCGCGATCCGGCACTTCCTCGTAGATCATGTCGGGGCGGCGGCGGCACATTTCCTCGGCTGTCTCGGCCGACAGCAACGCCGAGTTCTCGCCCCGGATCAGCGCCAGCGGCAGCCCCGCGCAGGCGTCGAACATCGGCCAGAGATCCGGCGCAGGCTCTGTCGCCATGCCGGCCAGAAAGGCCTGCCGCAGCGCCGGGTCATATCTGATGGTCAGGCCCTGTTCTGTCGGGGCATAACGCCGCCGTGCCTCCTCCAGCCATCGCCCGGCGGGCAGGTTGGCAAAGCCCTGCGCCGCGTGTTCCAGCGCGACCGCCGCCGCCGCATGGCTGCGCGCCTCCGGGTTGCGGCCCAGCGTGGCGCGGATATGCTCCAGCCCCTCGGGCTCGATCACCGGGCCGATGTCATTGAGGCACAGCCCGCGCAGCCGCTCCCTTGCGGTGGCGGCCAGATACATGCCGATCAGCCCCCCGCGCGAGGTGCCCAGCACCGCCGCCTCGTCCAGCCCGAGGTGATCGAGCAGCGCCAGCGCATCGGCGGCCTCCTGCGCGATTGTGTAGGTCTCGGCCCCGGTCCAGTCCGAGCGCCCGCGCCCGCGATAATCCATGCGGAGCATCCGCAAGGGCGGCAGATGCGGCGCGAGATAGTCGAAATCGCGCCCCGTCCGCGTCAGCCCCGCCAGGCACAGCAGCGCCAGCCCGTGGCCGTTGTCGTCATAATGAAGCCGCGCGCCGTCCGCCGCCGTGAAATACGGCATCAGCCCCCCTTCCGCCCGGTCAGGCCCGGCAGCTTGCCGAGGTCGGGCAACTCATGCGCCGGGCGCCAGGGTAGCCGCTCGGCCGGCGCTCCGGTGCGGTTGATCCAGGCCGTGCGCAGCCCGAAGCCGGTGGCGCAGGCCGCGTCCCAGCCGTTGGCCGAGGCATAGAGCACCTTCTCGGGCGCGGTGTCCAGTTGCGCCCCGATCAGCCGATAGACGCGCGGATCAGGCTTGAACACGCCCACCTCCTCGACCGAGATGACCGCCGCGAAAGCGCCTTGCAGCCCTGCCGCCTCGATCGCGCCGCGCAGCATGTCGGGGCTGCCGTTGGACAGGATCGCCAGGCGGCAGCCCTGCGCGGCCAGCGCCTCGAGCGTGGCGGGCACTTCGGGATAGGCCGGCAACTCCCAGTAAAGCGCAAGCAGCCGGTCGCGCAGTTCCGGATCGGCAAGGCCCTCGGCCTCGAGCGTCCAGTCGAGCGCATCGCGCGTTACCGTCCAGAAATCGACATGCGCCCGCGCCAGCCCGCGCAGCCAGGTATAGGAAAGCTGCTTGAGCCGCCAGTTGGCGGCGACCCGCTCCCAGCAGGCGGCAAGGGCCTCGCCCCCCGGCGCGCCGGCGACGGCGCGGGCGGCGGCATCGACATCGAACAGCGTGCCATAGGCATCGAACACGCAGGTTTCGGTTTGCATGGGCCCCCCTTTTCGGTTTGCCGCGCAGGTTCGGTGTGACTGGACGGTCAGGCACCGCGCGAGATTGGCACAGCCCGCGCGGGGCGAAAAGGGGCGGGGTTTACATCCCCGGCAGAATCGCAGACCCTTCTTGCCTCATCCGGGAGCCACCCGCACGCGCGGCCTCCCCAAACCCATCCCCGACATGAGAGATATCCATGACCGAGGTCAAGACGGGCGACACCGTCCGCATTCATTATACCGGGCGTCTCGACGACGGCACGGTCTTCGACAGCTCGCGCGAGCGCGATCCGCTGGAATTCACCGTCGGTTCGGGGCAGATCATCCCCGGTCTCGACGCAGCCCTTCCGGGCATGAAGGCCGGCGACGAGAAAACCGTGCAGGTGCCCTGCGCCGAGGCCTATGGCGAGCACGACCCGAACGGCCGGCAGGAAATCCCGCGCGACCAGATCCCGGAAAACATCCCGCTCGATCCGGGCACGGCCCTGCAGATGCAGCTTCCCGACGGCCGCGCCATGCCGGTAACGGTGGCCGAGGTGACGGAAAACACCGTCCTGCTTGATGCCAACCACCCGCTGGCAGGCAAGGATCTGACCTTCGATGTCGAGATGATCGAGATCGTCTGATCCCGCCGGACACAGGCGTTACGTGGCTCCGGCGCGGCGCCACGTATACTGGTGCGCGCCTGCCATCAAGGGCGCGCTCCTCCCCTTCACTGTGAAAAAAATATCCCCGCCGGAGGCCCCCGCCGGCAAAAGGGCGCGCGGGGGCTTTTGCATGTGCTCGAGCCCTGCGCTGGCGCGGAAGCACCTTGCAAGAGCTCCCGGATCTGGTTTTCAGCCCTGATTCAGCTTCTCGGCTAGGAATTTCTCGAGCCAGTGGATCGAGTAATCGCCGCGCTGGATGTCCGGTTCGGCCAGAAGCGCGTGGAAAAGCGGCACGGTGGTCTCCACGCCGTCGACGATCAGCTCGCCCAGCGCGCGCTGCAGACGCGCCAGTGCTTCGGGCCGGTCGCGGCCATGCACGATCAGCTTGGCGATCAGGCTGTCGTAATAAGGCGGGATCGTGTAGCCGCCATAGAGCGCCGAATCCATGCGCACGCCAAGCCCGCCCGGCGCGTGAAAGGTCTTCACCATTCCGGGGCAGGGGGCGAAATTGGGTAGTCGTTCGGCATTGATGCGCACTTCGATGGCGTGGCCGTTGAGGACCAGATCGTCCTGCCCGAAGGACATCGGCAGCCCCGAGGCCACGCGGATCTGCTCGCGCACCAGGTCGACGCCGAAGATCGCCTCGGTGACGGGGTGTTCGACCTGCAGGCGGGTGTTCATCTCGATGAAATAGAATTCGCCGTCCTCATAGAGAAACTCGATCGTTCCGGCGCCGGAATAGCCGATACGCGCCACGGCATCGGCGCAGACCTTGCCGATCCGCGCGCGGGTTTCGGCGTCGATGGCCGGGCCGGGGGCCTCTTCGAGCACTTTCTGGTGGCGGCGCTGGAGCGAGCAGTCACGCTCTCCAAGATGCACGGCATTTCCCTTGCCGTCGCCGAAGACCTGGATCTCGATATGGCGCGGCCGGGTGAGGTATTTCTCGATATAGACGTCCGCGTTGCCGAAGGCGGCCTTGGCCTCGCTGCGCGCGGTCTGGAAGGCGGCGTCGATCCCGGCGGCGTCGCGCGCCAGTTTCATGCCACGCCCGCCGCCGCCCGCGGTGGCCTTGACGATCACCGGATAGCCGATTTCACTGGCAACCTTGCGCGCCGCCTCCAGGTCGGGCACGCCACCCTCGGAGCCGGGCACGCAGGGCACGCCGAGCGCGCGCATGGTTTCCTTGGCGGTGATCTTGTCGCCCATCATGCGGATATGTTCGGCCGAGGGGCCGATGAAGGTCAGGCCGTGATCCTCGACGATCTGCACGAATTTCGCATTCTCCGACAGGAATCCATAGCCGGGATGGATGGCTTCGGCGCCGGTGATCTCGCAGGCCGAGATGATCGCAGGGATCGAAAGATAGCTCTCGCTGGCCGAGGGCGGGCCGATGCACAAGGCCTCGTCCGCCATGCGCACATGCATCGCATCGGCATCAGCCGTGGAATGCACCGCGACCGACTCGATGCCCATCTCGCGGCAGGCGCGGATGACGCGAAGCGCGATCTCGCCGCGGTTGGCGATCAGGATCTTTTTCAGAAGCATCGCCGCCCCGATTTATTCGATGATCATCAGCGGCGCGCCGTATTCCACGGCCGAGGCGTCGCTGACAAGAATGCGTTTCACGGTACCCGCGCGGGGGGCGGGGATGTGGTTCATGGTCTTCATGGCTTCGATGATCAGCACGGTCTGGCCCTCGCTGACCTGCGCGCCCACCGTCACGAACGGGTCGGCGCCCGGCTCGGGGGAAAGATAGGCGGTGCCGACCATCGGCGAGGTGACGGCGCCGGGGTGTTGCGCGGGGTC